>NZ_JH165000.1:0-523 GCF_000227275.1 Neisseria sp. GT4A_CT1 | reverse complement strand
GTCAAACTTAAATTTGTAAGGCCGTCTGAAAAGCAGATTGCTTGCCGGATATGGATGTCTGACAATTTGATTAGACCTAACGTGAGTTTGAGATAACGCATTGATTTTTATGTGGAGCGATTTATTTGAACGGCAATCCATTCCCTCTCCTGTGGGAGAGGGTTAGGGAGAGGGCATTAGGGCGGCAACGGAAATATTGTCTGTATCTGCCCCGTTTTACCCTCTCCCCGACCCTCCCCCGCAGGGGAGGGAGCCAAGTTGCAGGCACGCCGACGGAATTTGGCTTTGCATCAACTGCCTTATTTCGAACGCACGTCAAACTTAAATTTGTAAGGCCGTCTGAAAAGCAGATTGCTTGTCGGATATGGATGTCTGACAATTTGATTAGACCTAACGTGAGTTTGAGATAACGCATTGATTTTTATGTGGAGCGATTTATTTGAACGGCAATCCATTCCCTCTCCTGTGGGAGAGGGTTAGGGAGAGGGCATTGGGTCGGCAACGGAAATATTGTCTGTATCTG
>NZ_JH164999.1:0-526 GCF_000227275.1 Neisseria sp. GT4A_CT1 | reverse complement strand
GGCTCTATGGGCTGCACGAATTTGATTTTTGCCTCAAGCCGCGAAGCCACCCCCATCCTAACCTTCCCCCGCCGGACGGGGAAGGAACAAGATTGCTGATATGGTAAAAGGTCGTCTGAAACCGCAAACTCAATTTCAGACGACCTCTTCTTATGAACAAACCACGCCAAACACCCTGCTGTCGTCATTCCCGCGCAGGCGGGAATCCATCGTAAATTCTAAGAAACTGATGTTTGAAAAACAGTTGCCGAGATTCAAAAGTGGATTCCCGCCTGCGCGGGAATGACGGTAGTTGGGCAGAAATTTATACCGCGACGTGTAGCCTGCCACCTCTCCCATCCGGCGGGAGAGGGCTGGGGAGAGGGTGGCTCTAATGGGCGGCTGCACCAGTTTGATTTTGCCTAAAGCTGGGAAGCCACCCCCATCCTCGCCGGACGGGGGAAGGAACAAGGTTGCTGATACGGCAAGGGGTCGTCTGAAATGGGCGGGTGGACAGGAATCTATGCCACGACGTGCAGCCTGCCCC
>NZ_JH164998.1:0-587 GCF_000227275.1 Neisseria sp. GT4A_CT1 | reverse complement strand
AAACGCGGCTCTAAAACAAAGCGGTAAAACGGTTTCATCCTTGGATACGGACAGCTTCTCGCATGAAGTGATAATGCCCTGCCATTGTTTCGCCGGAGATTCGTCCGAACCGGCTGAAAAAGCGGCAGCCACCTCAGACAATACGGCCTCCTGCGGACGGATTTCAAACGCTGCGCGCTGGTTGAGGTAGGAAGACAGCGGCAATGAGGAATCGGCGGAAGTGGCGTTGATTTCGACGCGGTAGGCGGTGTTGGCGGCTTCGGAGGCGGTGAAGGATTTGACGGAGAGGGAGGGGGAGAAACGGGCGAAGGTGAGGTGGTAGGATTGGCGGGCAGTCATGGCGTTAAATTTAAAGATGACAATAGGGTTTACATAATAACTTAAACGGCATCAACGGTAAAGCAAATGGGATAAACGGTAGAAAGATCGTCTGAAAAGGAATTTAAGCTTTTCAGACGACTTATTTTGGGGCAGCCCGTTTACACATATATTCTGTACACGTTGCAGAAATGGATAAAGACATACTAATAACTTT
Organism: Neisseria sp. GT4A_CT1; assembly: GCF_000227275.1. Lineage (NCBI taxonomy): Bacteria > Pseudomonadati > Pseudomonadota > Betaproteobacteria > Neisseriales > Neisseriaceae > Neisseria > Neisseria sp. GT4A_CT1. The sequence continues at coordinate 52 of NZ_JH164998.1, read as the reverse complement.
CTACATATAGTCAATTAAAATCAAAATAGGACAGTAATGCATCGTCAAATCG
>NZ_JH164997.1:0-633 GCF_000227275.1 Neisseria sp. GT4A_CT1 | reverse complement strand
CGTCATTCCCGCCCCCGCCTACGCGAGGACAGGCTACGGCGGGAATCTATTGGCAATCCTAAGAAACTGATGTTTGAAAAACAGTTGCTGAGATTTAAAAGTGGATTCCCGCCTGCGCGGGAATGACGGTAGTTGGGCAGAAATTTATGCTGCGACTTGCAGCCTGCCACCTCTCCCATCCGGCGGGAGAGGGCTGGGGAGAGGGTGGCTCTATGGGCGGCTGCACCAGTTTGATTTTGCCTAAAGCTGGGAAGCCACCCCCATCCTCGCCGGACGGGGGAAGGAACAAGGTTGCTGATACGGCAAGGGGTCGTCTGAAATGGGCGGGTGGACAGGAATCTATGCCACGACGTGCAGCCTGCCCCCTCTCCCGTCTGGCGGGAGAGGGTTGGGGAGAGGGTGGCTCTATGGGCTGCACGAATTTGATTTTTCCCTCAAGCCACAAAGCCACCCCCATCCTAGCCTTCCCCCGCCAGACGGGGGAAGGAACAGGATTGCTGATAAATCAAAGAGGTCGTCTGAAAATAAGGATTTTAGATTTCAGATGACCTCGTTTAATGAGTTCAAATAACAGCAACCATCTCACATCCGCCGCTATCCCTTTCCATACTTTTCCACATCTACCGCAACCTA
>NZ_JH164996.1:0-667 GCF_000227275.1 Neisseria sp. GT4A_CT1 | reverse complement strand
TGGATCAGGCAGGTCGTCTGAAAACACAGGTTTGGCATTGCGAAACCGAATGCAGTGTCTGCAACATGGTCGGTTTTAGGTTTTCAGACGACCTGTGTGATGAACGGCTGGCTCCCGTGTTTTAATGAGTATTTTTTGTTTGACTTGTCTTTATATCGATAGATTTGCAGATTGGTTGACCTGCCGCCCTTGAAAGAATTGATTTCATAGGTAATGCCATCATACACAGCGCGCGTGCTGATCAGCTCTTCATTCAGCGGCTGTTTCTGTTTAAAGGCTTTGATGTTTTGGATATGTTTGTCCAACAGGTTTTTAAACAAGTTGTCCGGTTTGTTTTTATGGTTGATGGTGGAAATGATTAAATCGGGGATGGTAGTATCTTGAAAGATCAGGCCGTTATACCCAATCAAAGCATCCACACCGTCTACCTTGTTATTGACATGATATATATCGACACCGTACGGACATTCCGGATTGGCAAAGTCTTTTAAAACTATTGTTACAGAAAAAAGATTGGCAAGGTAGTCAGCGGCGCTATACATGTTTTTCTTCCCGAAATTTCTTTTAAAGATTTCGTTATTGCTGTTTTCGATAAAGCCTAACTCTTGCAATTTGGGGACAATCAGTTCTTTGTTCATGGGGATAGGCAGGCGTTTAACTGCCTCGA
>NZ_JH164995.1:0-741 GCF_000227275.1 Neisseria sp. GT4A_CT1 | reverse complement strand
ACAGCATGAGCGGCGGATATGGAAATGATATCTATCATGTGGACAATATAAATGATACTGTCACCGAGCAGTGGTTCGAGGGTACCGATACTATTTACAGCAGCGTTTCCTATACCGCTCCCAACCAACGTCGAAAACCTGACACTGACAGGCTACGGCAACAATTACGGTTTCGGTAACAACTCTGACAATACCCTGATAGGCAACAGTGGCAACAACCACTTAAGCGGTGGTCGTGGAAACGACACGCTACACGGCATGGACGGCAACGACCTGCTGATGGGCGGCGATGATCGTGACTATCTTTACGGAGATAACGGAGATGACGTGCTACAAGGAGGCGAAGGAAACGACCTGCTTGATGGTGGATACGGCAACGATACTTTAGACGGTGGCAGCGGTGCAGACAGCATGAGCGGCGGATATGGAAATGATATCTATCATGTGGACAATATAAATGATACTGTCACCGAGCAGTGGTTCGAGGGTACCGATACTATTTACAGCAGCGTTTCCTATACCGCTCCAACCAACGTCGAAAACCTGACACTGACAGGCTACGGCAACAATTACGGTTTCGGTAACAACTCTGACAATACCCTGATAGGCAACAGTGGCAACAACCACTTAAGCGGTGGTCGTGGAAACGACACGCTACACGGCATGGACGGTAACGACCTGCTGATGGGCGGCGATGATCGTGACTATCTTTACGGAGATAACGGAGATGACGTGCTACAA
>NZ_JH164994.1:0-794 GCF_000227275.1 Neisseria sp. GT4A_CT1 | reverse complement strand
TTGATATGTTAATATCCTATTTTTATTAAATAGGAAAGTAACCATGTTGCACAAAAATCGGGATCATGAGCGCGTTGATTTTGGGTCTTGCCATGCCGGCCGCTGCCGAATGTTTGATTCAAAAAGATAGCATCGCAGGAATTAAATTAGGGCAGAACTTAAAGCAGGTAAAACATAAATTCCCGAAGGCGAAAATGGAGAGAGAAAGCGATCCCGAAGGTGTGGCGTATGTTGCCATTACACTGTCTAAAGACGTCATGGTTATCACCCATCAAGATGGAGACGACGATCCTGATGCGCCTATAAAACTCCATAAAAAAATTGATTCTTTGGAGACCTACTCTCCCGCCTGTCACACGGCTTCGGGGGTACATCCGGGCATGAAGATCAAAGATGCAGAAGCCAAGCTGGGTAAAGTCAAAAAAATCATAATGTCGGCAATCGAATCTCGTGAATACGCAATATTTACCCGCCACCCGCAACATTTCGAATTTAGAATGGAAATGGGAACAGGAATTTATCCGGGTAAAGGTGGAGCACCGAATCAAACTCGGCGTTACCGTAAAACGGGACTTATCGAAGGAATTTCTGTATTTGAAAGAGGAGGTTTTGATGGCAGTTATGGGATTTAAGCAACTGCTACCTTGCCATTCTTAGCTATCGATTCCGTTACGTAATACGGGTCGTCTGAAACGATATCCTTGTCATATAGATAAGTTGATATGTTAATATCCTATTTTATTAAACAGGAATAGTAACCATGTTGCACAAAATCGGGATCATGAGCGCGTTAG
>NZ_JH164993.1:0-862 GCF_000227275.1 Neisseria sp. GT4A_CT1 | reverse complement strand
ACCGCCGTATATCTCCGGCGTCATGCACGACAGCGCCCATCCCGACCACATCCCTGCCGATTGGAACACAAGGAACGTCATCCGTACCTGGGCGAACAACAAACTCAGGATGGAAGACCAAAAAGGTCAGGAACACATCAAACTCGCCACCGACTACCAAAAATCCCAACTCAACCTCGGCCACATCGTCGACTCAAGTCGGGAAAAACGCGGAGAGAACGGCGAAGGCTTCGAACTCAGAACCGACGGCTGGGGCGCAGTACGGGCGGGGAAAGGCATACTCGTCAGCGCACAAAACCAAGACGCCAACGGCAAAGTGCTGGATATGGACGATGCCATTTCCCAACTCGAACAGGCACTCTCTCTCGCCAAAAGCCTGAACAAAGCCGCCCAAACCGCCAACAACCACCACACCGATGAAGAAACCCAAAGGGGTCGTCTGAAAGACGCCCTCAAAGACCTGAAAGAGGCAGGTTTGATCCAAACCGCCCCCGCCGGCATCGCCACCGCGACACAACAAAGCCAACTGCACACCGCCAATGAAAACATCCACCTCATCAGCGGCAACCATACCGACATCACCGCCGGACAAAGCCTGACCGCCCATGCGGCAGAGAGCCTCAACCTGTTTGCGCAAAGCAGCGGCATCAAGGTGCAGGCCAATCAGGGCAAAGTGGAAGTACAGGCACAGAATGACGAGTTGCAGCTGAACGCGCTGAAAGACGCAACGTTAACCAGCAGCGCAGGAAAAATCACCATTGCGGCGAAGGAAGAGATTCTGATTACCTGCAAAGGGGCGTATATCAAGCTGGCGAACGGGGAGGTGGAGATTGGGAGTCCGAAGCTGGTTAGGGTGAAGGCG
>NZ_JH164992.1:0-915 GCF_000227275.1 Neisseria sp. GT4A_CT1 | reverse complement strand
ATGGGCGAGATATCGGAACACCTCCTCAAACGCCGGTTCAAAGCCCGAAAGCCCAACGAAAAATGGCTGACCGACGTTACCGAACTCAAAGGAAAAGACGGCAAACTGTACCTCTCGCCAATCTTGGACTTGTTCAACCGCGAGATCGTCGCCTACGCCATGAGCCGCAGAGCCGACAGCGAAATGGTAAAGGAAATGCTCGAAAAAGCCGCACCCCGTCTGACTGATAAAGGAACGATGCTGCATTCGGACCAAGGTGTGCTGTACCGTACGGCGGGTATAGGGAATTGCTTGCGGAGCATTCCATGGTTCAAAGCATGTCGCGAAAGGCGAACTGTTGGGACAATGCGCCGATGGAAAGCTTCTTTGCGGTGTTGAAGACGGAGTGTTTCTATAATGCAGGTGAATTGACGGTAGATGAATTGATGAAGCAGATAGATGACTATATGGATTACTACAACCGGGAGCGTTGCAGTTTGAAATTGAAAAAGCTGAGTCCTGTCGCATACAGAACCCAGCTTGCACAGAGCGCCTGAATAGGCTTTTATGAGTGTCCAAGATTTGGGGGCCAGTTCAAACCTGATTTTAAGGTTTTCAGACGACCTTTTCTTATGAACAAATCACGCCAAACACCCCACCGCCGTCATTCCCGCCCCCGCCTACGCGAGGACAGGCTACGGCGGGAATCTATTGGCAATCCTAAGAAACTGATGTTTGAAAAACAGTTGCTGAGATTTAAAAGTGGATTCCCGCCTGCGCGGGAATGACGGTAGTTGGGCAGAAATTTATGCTGCGACTTGCAGCCTGCCACCTCTCCCATCCGGCGGGAGAGGGCTGGGGAGAGGGTGGCTCTATGGGCGGCTGCACCAGTTTGATTTTGCCTAAAGCTGGGAAGCCACCCCATCCTCGCCGGAC
>NZ_JH164991.1:0-1008 GCF_000227275.1 Neisseria sp. GT4A_CT1 | reverse complement strand
AATGCTCGAAAAAGCCCGCACCCCGGCTGACTGGCGAAGGAACGATGCTTCATTCGGACCAAGGTGTGCTGTACCGTACGGCGGGATATAGGGAATTGCTTGCGGAGCATTCCATGGTTCAAAGCATGTCGCGAAAGGCGAACTGTTGGGACAATGCGCCGATGGAAAGCTTCTTTGCGGTGTTGAAGACGGAGTGTTTCTATAACGCAGGTGAATTGACGGTAGATGAATTGATGAAGCAGATAGATGACTATATGGATTACTACAACCGGGAGCGTTGCAGTTTGAAATTGAAAAAGCTGAGTCCTGTCGCATACAGAACCCAGCTTGCACAGAGCGCCTGAATAGGCTTTTATGAGTGTCCAAGATTTGGGGGCCAGTTCAGGTTTTCAGACGACCTTTGTTTTATTTAAGATGCAATCAGTTTTGCGGTCGGTAAATCTTATCGAATACGCCGCCGTCGTTGAAAAATCGTGCTTGTGCTTTATGCCAGCCGCCGAAGGTTTCGTCGATGCCGACCAGTTTCAAATCGGGGAAGCGTGCTTTAAATTCGGTGCGTACGGCCTCGTCGGTGGGGCGGTAGAAATGGCGTGCCGCCATTCGTTGCGCTTCTTTGCTATACAGCATTTCCAAATAGGCTTTGGCGATTTGTTCCGTGCCTTTTTCTTTTGCTACTTCGCTGACCACGGCGACGGGCGGTTCGCACAGCATGGATATTGACGGCGTGATGATTTCAAATTGGTTCGGATTCTCCTGCAAGGCGAGGTGCGCTTCGTTTTCCCATACCAGCAAAACATCGCCGAATCCGCGCCGTGTAAAGGTAATGGTCGAACCGCGCGCGCCTGCGTCCATGACCGGCACGCGGCGGTAGAGTTCGGAAACAAATTGTTCTGCCGCCGCATCCCCGCCTTTTTCTTGTGCGTATGCCCAAGCCGACAGGAAATTCCAGCGTGCGCCGCCTGAAGTTTTCGGGTTTGCCGTGATAATTTGTACGTCGCCTTTGACCAA
>NZ_JH164990.1:0-1122 GCF_000227275.1 Neisseria sp. GT4A_CT1 | reverse complement strand
TTCGCATTTGAAATGCAACTTTCCATAACAGAAAAAGGCCAGTATGCGGTAGCATACGGCCTTTCCTGCAAGAAAGATTGCCATGAGCTACACACAACTGACCCAAGACGAACGATACCATATCCAATACCTGTCCCGCCACTGCACCGTCACCGAAATCGCCAAACAGCTCAACCGCCACAAAAGCACCATCAGCCGAGAAATCAAGCGGCACTGCATCCAAGGACAGCAATACAGCGCCGATAAAGCCCAACGGCAAAGCCGGCTGACCAAACAGCACCGGCGAAAACCCTATAAGCTCGATTCGCAGCTGGTTCAACACATCGACACCCTTATCCGCCGCAAACTCAGTCCCGAACAAGTATGTGCCTACCTGCATAAACACCACGGGATCAAGCTCCATCACAGCACCGTTTACCGCTACCTTCGCCAAGACAAAAGCAACGGCGGCACTTTGTGGCAACATCTCAGAATATGCAGCAAACCCTACCGCAAACGCTACGGCAGCACATGGACCAGAGGCAAAGTGCCCGACCGCGTCGGCATAGAAAACCGACCTGCTATCGTCGACCAGAAAACCCGCATCGGCGATTGGGAGGCCGACACCATCGTCGGCAAAAATCAGAAAAGCGCGTTATTGACCTTGGTCGAACGCGTTACCCGCTACACCATCATCTGCAAATTAAAGAACTTAAAAGCCGAAGACACTGCCCGGGCGGCCATTAGGGTATTAAAGGCATATAAAGCCAGAGTCCACACCATCACCATGGATAACGGCAAAGAGTTCTACCAACACACCAAAATAGCCAAAGCATTGAAGGCGAAAACCTATTTTTGCCGCCCTTACCATTCTTGGGGAAAAGGGCTGAATGAGAACACCAATGGACTCATCCGGCAATATTTCCCCAAACAAACCGATTTCCGAAACATCAGCGATCGGGAGATACGCAGGGTTCAAGATGAGTTGAACCACCGGCCGAGAAAAACACTTGGCTACGAAACGCCAAGTGTTTTATTCTTAAATCTGTTCCAACCACTGGTACCCTAGTGTTGCACTTGAAATCCGAATCCAAGGACCCCTTGACCGAACAATATAGTGGATTAACTTTAAATCAGGACAAG
>NZ_JH164989.1:0-1161 GCF_000227275.1 Neisseria sp. GT4A_CT1 | reverse complement strand
AGAACGTAGCAAACCGCACGTAAACGTTGGCACCATCGGTCACGTTGACCATGGTAAAACCACCCTGACTGCTGCTTTGACTACTATTTTGGCTAAAAAATTCGGCGGTGCTGCAAAAGCTTACGACCAAATCGATAACGCTCCCGAAGAAAAAGCCCGCGGTATTACCATTAATACCTCACACGTAGAATACGAAACCGAAACCCGCCACTACGCACACGTAGACTGCCCGGGACACGCCGACTACGTTAAAAACATGATTACCGGTGCCGCACAAATGGACGGCGCAATCTTGGTATGTTCCGCTGCCGACGGTCCTATGCCGCAAACCCGCGAACACATCCTGTTGGCCCGCCAAGTAGGCGTACCTTACATCATCGTGTTCATGAATAAATGCGACATGGTTGACGATGCCGAACTGCTGGAACTGGTTGAAATGGAAATCCGTGACTTGCTGTCAAGCTACGACTTCCCAGGTGACGACTGCCCGATCGTACAAGGTTCTGCACTGAAAGCCTTGGAAGGCGACGCCGCTTACGAAGAAAAAATCTTCGAACTGGCTGCTGCATTGGACAGCTACATCCCGACTCCAGAGCGTGCCGTGGACAAACCGTTCCTGTTGCCTATCGAAGACGTATTCTCCATCTCCGGTCGCGGTACCGTAGTAACCGGCCGTGTAGAGCGCGGTGTTATCCACGTTGGTGACGAGATCGAAATCGTAGGTCTGAAAGAAACTCAAAAAACCACTTGTACCGGTGTTGAAATGTTCCGCAAACTGCTGGACGAAGGTCAAGCCGGTGACAACGTAGGCGTATTGCTGCGCGGTACCAAACGTGAAGAAGTGGAACGCGGTCAAGTATTGGCTAAACCGGGTACCATCACTCCGCACACTAAATTCAAAGCAGAAGTGTACGTATTGAGCAAAGAAGAGGGTGGTCGTCATACTCCGTTCTTCGCTAACTATCGTCCTCAATTCTACTTCCGTACTACCGACGTAACCGGCGCGGTTACTTTGGAAGAAGGTGTAGAAATGGTTATGCCTGGTGAGAACGTAGCCATTACTGTAGAACTGATTGCGCCTATCGCTATGGAAGAAGGTTTGCGCTTTGCGATTCGCGAAGGTGGCCGTACCGTAGGTGCAGGTGTGGTTTCTTCTATCAT
>NZ_JH164988.1:0-1181 GCF_000227275.1 Neisseria sp. GT4A_CT1 | reverse complement strand
GGAGAAGCCGACTGCGTAACCGCTTCACCGCGGTAAACGCCGCCTGCAACCGCCATCATGCTCTTACCCGGCAGGTAGGCTTGCGGCAGACCAGCCACCGCCATGGCTGCTGCGGTACCGGCTTTAGAGTCGCTTTCAACATTGTCGATACGTTGGTTGATTTGGTCGCCCATGTTCACCACGTAATTGCCGATGTTGGTCACGCTTTGGTTAATCGCCTGGTTGGTGTAATACAACTGGCTGCCGTTGATCGCATCGGTAGAATCCGCCGATACCACACCTGCGGCCACACCTTGTACCTGACGGGTCTCGTCCGTACCGTTGCCGACGGTTACGACGCCTGCGACTTTGTTCGCAGCCGCAGCCGAACCTGCTTTGCCTGCCACGGCTTTGTCGTTCAGGCCGCCGTAGGTGTAGGCTTCGCCTTTGGCTGCATCAGCCGTGCGGATGCCTTGGGTTTGGGCACGGTCGCCGAGGTAGACGGAGTCTTTAACCGTGGCTTTGATGTCGCTGCCCAGTGCGTAGGCGTTGTCGGCGGATACGTTGTTGTTGTTACCGATGGAGTAAGCGCTGTTGCCGCTTACTACGGTCGGGTCACCGATGGCGCCGGAGTTTTTGCCGCTGACGATGTTGCCGGTACCGATGGCGATGGTGTTCTCGGCATTGGCTTTGGCGCCTTTACCGATGGCGATGGCGTTGGTGCCTTTGGAAGCGGCCTGGTAGCCGACTGCCGTGGCGTATGCGCCGCTCGCGCTGGAGTCTTCGCCGTTGCGTGCCTGTACGTCGGGGTTCACTTCGCCGTCGTTGGTATGGAAGAACTTGATACCTTGTTCGTTCATACGGCCTACGGCTTCGATGACGTTGTTGGTCACGTACATGCCTTGGTCTTCGACGTTGTAGGTCACGAGGCTGTAACCGTTGGACTGGGCAATCTTGGTCTCGTTCGTGACGTTGGTCACGTTCGGGTTGGTGCTGTTGTCCACCAGGGTAATGTTTTTGATATTACCCAAGCCTGCTTTGCCGTCTGCTTCGACTGCCGGCGGTGCGGTGTTGACGTTGCCGCCGTTGCTGCCGATCAGTTCGTAAACTTGGTGCAGTTGTCCGCCGTTGACGGCATCGGTGCTGCCTGCGGCGACGGTGCCTGCGGCGACGCCGGTCACTTTCTTACCGCCTGCGTTGAT
>NZ_JH164987.1:0-1190 GCF_000227275.1 Neisseria sp. GT4A_CT1 | reverse complement strand
CCCAAAATCCCCTAAATTTCCATCAAGACATTTAGGGGATTTCTCATGAGCACCTTCTTCCAGCAAACCGCACAAGCCATGATCGCCAAACACATCGACCGCTTCCCACTATTGAAGTTGGATCAGGTGATTGATTGGCAACCGATCGAACAATACCTGAACCGTCAAAGAACCCGTTACCTTAGAGACCACCGCGGCCGTCCCGCCTATCCCCTGTTGTCCATGTTCAAAGCCGTCCTGCTCGGACAATGGCACAGCCTCTCCGATCCCGAACTCGAACACAGTCTCATCACCCGCATCGATTTCAACCTGTTTTGCCGTTTTGACGAACTGAGCATCCCCGATTACAGCACCTTATGCCGTTACCGCAACTGGCTGGCGCAAGACGACACCTTGTCCGAATTGCTCAAACTGATTAACCGACAACTGGCCGAAAAAAACCTAAAAGTAGAGAAAGCATCCGCCGCCGTCGTTGACGCCACCATTATTCAGACTGCCGGCAGCAAACAGCGTCAGGCCATAGAAGTCGACGAGGAAGGACAAGTCAGCGGCCAAACCACACCGAGTAAGGACAAAGATGCCCGCTGGACAAAGAAAAACGGCCTCTACAAACTCGGTTACAAACAACATACCCGTACCGATGAGGAAGGCTATATCGAGAAACTGCACATCACTCCTGCCAATACCCATGAGTGCAACCATCTGTCCCCTTTGTTGGAAGGCATTGCCGAAGGTACGACCGTCTATGCCGACAAAGGCTACGACAGTAAGGAAAACCGGCAACATCTGAAAGAGCATCAGTTGTTAGACGGCATTATGCGCAAAGCCCACTGCAACCGTCCGCTGACGGAAGCGCAAACCAAACGCAACCGATATTTATCGAAGACCCGTTATGTGGTCGAACAAAGCTTCGGTACGCTGCACCGTAAATTCCGCTACGCCCGGGCAGCCTATTTTGGTCTGTGTAAAGTGAGTGCGCAAAGTCATCTGAAGGCGATGTGTTTGAACCTGTTGAAAGCGGCTAACAGGCTAAGTGTGCCTGTTGCCGCCTAAAAGGCGGCCCGGATGCCTTATGTATGAGGTATCCGGGGAGGATTAAGGGGGTATTTGGGTAAAATTAGGAGTGATTGGGGGCGAAAAACAGCCGAAAACCTGTGTTTGGGTTTTGGCTGTTGGGGGAAAAGGAATTT
>NZ_JH164986.1:0-1253 GCF_000227275.1 Neisseria sp. GT4A_CT1 | reverse complement strand
TTTAAAGCATTGATGGTGATCTGAAAGAATCTTTGCAGTTAATGCATAATGCCGTGCGCCATGGTGGTGACGGAGGTGGGGGCGCTGCTGTACGCTTGATGATGGTTTTTGATCAAAAGAAGGGGGCTATGGCAGAATTTTCGGCTACTCCTGCTGATTCAATCCGTAAAGCGGCCTACGCCGAGCTGTATAAGGCACTTAAAGGCACAGGCACCAAAAGCGGCAACCCCTTCTACACCTTCCCGCGTCTAGACGAAGTCCTCCCCCTGCCTCCCGCCAAAACCCATTGGAAAGGCATCTACTCCGCAATGAGTAAAGAAGATGCAGCGTTCTACCAAAATCCGCCCGACACCGCCGCCCTTGCCGCCGATATCCTCAAACGCGGTATCGTCAAAAAAGAAGAAGTTTACTGGTCGCCGCGCCCTCCCGAGCCTCCCGAAGATGACGGGCTGTAATTGGAATCAAGACACAACATTTAAAAAAGGTCGTCTGAAACCTGATTTCCAGTTTCAGACGATCTCAACACAAACATCATCAACACATACCATGAACAAACTCACTTTCATCGCCCTGCTTATCCCCCTGCTGGCTTCCTGCGGTTCGGTTTCACTTTCCCAATCCGACCGCGATTACACCCAGACCCATCCCGCCCCCAAAGCCTTTGACTCGAAGCGCACCGAATACACCTGCGCGACTTGGACGCCGCCGTCCCCGCCCGATGCCGAATCCCATCTCTGGTATCGTGCCGCCACACTACTGGATGCCAAAGACTGGCGTATGAACAAACAGGAATTTCAGGACATGATTGTCTTGTACGAAGCCGCGGCATCAAAAGGGCATTATCAGGCAATCAACAACCTTTACCTGCTCTACACCCATGTGCAAGGTTCGACCGGCATCATGTACAACCCCTTGCACAACCGCGCCCGAAAGTGGCTGCACTACGGTCTGGACAAAAATTGGGCGATGGCAAACTATTGGCTGTTTGACGCGCTGTACGAAGGCAATGCAGGTTACCGCCGTGATCCGCAACTTGGTCTTGCCTATTTGCAAAAGGCGGTAGATTTGGGCGTACCACTGGCGCAGTATGAACTGTCTCTCATTTATCGAAATCAGACAAAGGATTTAAAAACTCAGGAATTGCTTCTTGGTTGTGCTTCCAAACAAGGGTTCTCTGCAGCAATGAAGCAATTATCTTCGTTTAAAGCCATTGATGGTGATCTGAAAGAATCTTTGCGGTTAATGCACAATGC
>NZ_JH164985.1:0-1387 GCF_000227275.1 Neisseria sp. GT4A_CT1 | reverse complement strand
GTACTGGTTTAAAGTTAATCCACTATACAAGGTATTTTTCGTTGAAAATCCCATGTTAGAAAGGACAACCATGAGCTTCCAAGACAACCTCGCCGCCATGCCCGACATCGGTCATTTGAGCGGACTCGACATCCTTGACGCACAAGGCAAAGCCGTCCATCACATCCCCAATGCGCCCGGCAAGCAAGGCTCGCTGAAACTCTACAACGCTTTGGCATTGAATTTCGGTGGCAAGCTCGATGCCGCTGCTGCTGCGCAGGGTTTGGATTGGTTTGCCGAACATGTTGCCGACGCGCAAGCCAATCCGGGCAAACATCCCAATATCGATCTGCTGTTGCAAGTGAAAAACGAAAACCTCAGATTGCTTCTAAAGCCGGTTAACGCTTAAACATCAGCTAAGCGAAAGGTCGTCTGAAAACAGAAATCCTGTTTTCAGACGACCTTTTTTTCATGAAACCGTTTTGTTATAAATAAAATTGTTATATTATAACCAATCAAATTTCTACCCGATACATTTGGAGAACCCATGAAAAAAACCGCATTGTTCATCGCATCCGCGCTCCTGTTCAGCACAACCGCCCAAGCACACCGCGTCTGGGTCGAAACCGCCCATACACACGGCGGCGAATACCTACAAGCCGAATTGGGCTATGGCGAGTTCCCCGAACTTGAACCCATCGCCAAAGACCGCCTGCACATTTTCAGCAAGCCCATGCAGCTGATTACCGAAAAAGGCAAAGAAAATCTGATTCAAAAAGGGACGTACAACTATCAATACCGCAGCAAACTCCCTGTCAAAGATGGCAGCTACCTCGTTACCGCCGAATACCAGCCGACTTTCTGGTCTAAAAACAGCGCAGGCTGGAAACAAGCGAGCATCAAAGAAATGCCTGACGCCAGCTATTGCGAACAAACCCGAATGTTCGGTAAAAACATCGTCAACGTCGGACACGAAAGCGCAGACACCGCCGTCATCACCAAGCAAGTCGGACAACATCTGGAAATCGTTCCGTTGGACAACCCCGCCAACGTCCACGTCGGCGAACGCTTTAAAGTCCGCGTCCTTTTCAACGGCGAGCCGCTGCCCAACGCCACCGTTACCGCCACATTTGACGGCTTCGACACCAGCGACCGCAGCAAAACCCACAAAACCGAAGCCCAAGCCTTCTCCGATACTACGGACGACAAAGGCGAAGTCAGCATCATCCCCCTGCGTCAAGGCTTCTGGAAAGCCAGCGTAGAACACAAAGCCGATTTCCCCGATCAAAGCGTGTGCCAAAAACAGGCGAACTACACCACCCTGACCTTCCAAATCGGTCATACGCATCATTAATATCCAATAACAAAGGTCGTCTGAAAACCGTATTGCAGGGTTTTCAGACGACCT
>NZ_JH164984.1:0-1440 GCF_000227275.1 Neisseria sp. GT4A_CT1 | reverse complement strand
GGCTCTATGGGCTGCACGAATTTGATTTCGCCTCAAGCCACAAAGCCACCCCCATCCTAACCTTCCCCCGCCGGACGGGGGAAGGGACAGGTTGCCGTTACAGCAACGAGTAGCGTGGGCTTTGCCCACGAGACTTGCAGTATGCTAATTTGAAGGATTGCTGTATTTTTATAGTCAATTAAAAACAAAATAGTACAATACTCAACTTTGAAGGTTTAACCATGGCATACTCTGCGGACTTAAGGAACAAAGCTTTAAACTATTACGAACAATGCAAAAACATCAGCCAAACCGCAGCAACGTTTAACCTGTCAAGAAACACGCTTTACCTGTGGATTCGCCTTAAAAAGCAAACAGGCAGCCTAAAACATCAAGTCACCGGTCTAAATGCCGTCAAATTGGATAGGCAAAAACTGGCTCAATATGTTGGGCAACACCCGGATGCCTATCTGCATGAAATCGCCAAACATTTTGATTGTACGGCAGCCGCCGTTTGCTATGCACTCAAACAGATGGGGATGACGCGCAAAAAAAGACCACCACTTACAAAGAACAAGACCCAGCCAAAGTAACGCATTATTTGACACAGCTGGCCGAATTTTCCGACTACCAACGTGTTTATTTGGATGAAACAGGATTTGATCGCTACCTGTTCCGTCCCTATGCCCGCAGCCTGAAAGGGCAAATAGTGAAAGCGCAGATAAGTGGAAAAAGATACCGACGCTTATCTCTGGTGTCCGCACAAGTCGGCAACCGGCTGATTGCTCCGATGGTTTATCAAAATACGATGACCGGAGTCTTTTTTGAAGCGTGGTTTCAGCAATGCCTACTGCCCGCATTGACTCAAAAATCGGTGATTATTTTAGATAATGCACGATTTCACCGTATGGGTGTCTTACGGGAAATGGCGGAAAAATGGGGACATAAGGTATTACCTCTTGCACCTTATTCACCTGAGCTCAACCCGATTGAGAAGGTGTGGGCGAATATTAAGCGGTATCTGCGAACCGTATTGTCTGATTACGCCCGATTTGACGATGCATTACTGTCCTATTTTGATTTTAATTGACTATATTCATTCGTGGGCAAAGCCCACGCTACTTGAGTTATCCCAAATCTGCATTGATTGAATAAACGAGGTCGTCTGAAACCGAAAACTTAGTTTCAGACGACCTTTCCTCATAATAAGACCACGTTAAACACCCCACCGCCGTCATTCCCGCGCAGGCGGGAATCCATCGGAAATTCTAAGAAACAGATGTTTGAAAAACAGTTGCTGAGATTCAAAAGTGGATTCACGTCGTAGCCTGTCCTCGCGTAGGCGGGGGCGGGAATGACGACAGCCGGACAAGAATCTATGCCACGACATGCAGCCTGCCGCCTCTCCCGTCTGGCGGGAGAGGGTTGGGGAGAGGGTGGCTCTATGGGCTGCACGAATTT
>NZ_JH164983.1:0-1538 GCF_000227275.1 Neisseria sp. GT4A_CT1 | reverse complement strand
CTATTGTCATCTTTAAATTTAACGCCATGACTGCCCGCCAATCCTACCACCTCACCTTCGCCCGTTTCTCCCCCTCCCTCTCCGTCAAATCCTTCACCGCCTCCGAAGCCGCCAACACCGCCTACCGCGTCGAAATCAACGCCACTTCCGCCGATTCCTCATTGCCGCTGTCTTCCTACCTCAACCAGCGCGCAGCGTTTGAAATCCGTCCGCAGGAGGCCGTATTGTCTGAGGTGGCTGCCGCTTTTTCAGCCGGTTCGGACGAATCTCCGGCGAAACAATGGCAGGGCATTATCACTTCATGCGAGAAGCTGTCCGTATCCAAGGATGAAACCGTTTACCGCTTTGTTTTAGAGCCGCGTTTCGCGGCTTTAAAACATTTCCAATCCTCCCGACTGTTTCAAAACCAAACCGTCCCCGACATCGTTGCCGCCGTCTTCAAGCACCACGGTTTCTCCGGTGTCGACTACCGTTTCCAAAAAAGCCGCAGCTACACCGTCCGCGAGTATGTGACCCAGTATCTCGAAAGCGACTTCGCTTTTATCAACCGTCTGTGTGAGGAAGAAGGCATTTGGTATGCCTTCGAACAGAATGAGCAACATGGCGATGTGGTCGTCTTCGGCGACAGTCCCGAACACTATTTCCGCGACCAAAGCCTACCTGTTTCCTACCGCCCCCATGCCGGACTGGAAAGCGTCGGTACCGAAGCACTGTTCAACTTAAGCATCCGCCACAACCCCATCGTCGAAGGCATACGCAGTGCCGACTACAACTACCGCAGCGCCGATACCGACCTCTTTGCCGAAACCGACAACAAACAGTCCGAAGAGTCAGCCGACAACACCGTCTTATTGGGCAAACAGCAAAACTGGGGCCTTCATCCCAAAACCCCCGACGAAGCCAAAGTTCAGACGACCCTGTTGAACGAAGCCGTCCTCTGCCGCCAAACCGTCGCCAACGGCAGTGGCAACGTCGTCTCCATGGCGCCGATGAAAGTGTTCCAAACCGATACCGCCTTCCCCGAAGCACCCGACGGCTGGCTGGTACTCAGTATGGAACACAGCAGCAGCCGCGATACCGCCTACACCCATACCTTTACCGCCATACCCGCCCAACTCGCCTTCCGTCCCGAACGCACCACCCCGCGCCCCCATATCGCCGGCACACTGCCCGCACGGGTAACCGCAGCAGAGAACTGCACCTACGCCTACATCGACGACATGGGCCGCTACCGAGTCAAACTGCCGTTTGATCTGGACGAATGGAGTCCCGGCGGCGAAAGCCGTCCTGTCCGACTGGCCAAACCCTATGCCGGTCCCGAATACGGCATCCACTTCCCCTTACACGAAGGCACCGAAGTCATGCTGTCCTTCGTACAAGGCAATCCCGACCGCCCGTATATCTCCGGCGTCATGCACGACAGCGCCCATCCCGACCACATCCCTGCCGATTGGAACACAAGGAACGTCATCCGTACCTGGGCGAACAACAAACTCAGGATGGAAGACCAAAAAGGTCAGGAACACATCAAACTCGCC
>NZ_JH164982.1:0-1542 GCF_000227275.1 Neisseria sp. GT4A_CT1 | reverse complement strand
TTCGCCGTCGCCGCCTTCCTGTTCGCCTTCGGCGCCGTCTTCGCCCAAATCGGCAGCCTCGCCCTCTACATCCGCCACAAAGCCCGCGCACAAATCATGCGTGAGCAACAAACCGAATCCCATTAAGGCTGGGTATTGTTCGTTATCCGTTTGCCGGTTCTACAGGCTTTACATAGGTAAAGTTTTGTTTGCCGCATTGCTCCCCCCCCCCTTGCAATTTACACTGACACCGCATACAACTTGTATGTTCTTAAATCTTTCAACCCACGGGAGTAGACTTATGAAACAAAACATCATCGTTGTTTTATTCAACATCTCCAGCGAAGCTTATCAAGCCTTTTCTGAATTGAAAGCTTACTCGCAGACAACAGATGCTTTGGTGGCACAAGCCGTTTTGATTAAAAAGGAAAATGGTCTGATTATCCCAGCAGAAAGCACCGACTTTACCGCCAATACGGTCGAAGGCACATGGACGGGCGGCCTCATTGGTTCACTGGTCGGCATTCTCGGCGGTCCTATCGGTGTTCTGTTGGGTGGAGCTACTGGCGCACTCATCGGCAGTGATGCAGGCACTGCCCAAACATTGGGAGAGGGGTTGTTGCTGGAAAATACAGCCAAAAAACTGGATAACGGCAGTACTGCAATCATTATTTTGGCGCAAGAATCCGACGAAGCTGTATTGGATGCCTTCTTCCACCGTTTCAAAACCGTTATTCTCCGGCAAGATGCAGCCGTTGCCCAACAGGACGTATTGGCAGCAATAGAAGCGCAGGAAGAAGTGGCACGTCAGGCACACGAAGCGTGGAAAAAACAGCGCAAAGCCGAGCGCAAAGAGAAAGTGGAAGCCTTCAAGGCCGACATCAAACAAAAATTCGACAAATTGGCAGCCAAGTTGAAATAACACTGCCACCAACCCAAGGTATGTAACCGCTCAAATTTTCCGTTTCGGATGCATGCCAAACCGGTTTGAGGCTACCTGAAAATCTATTTTTCAGGTAGCCTCTCCCTTTTTCATGCCCCGCCAAACCATCATGCTCACCCCGCAAAGCTGCGACCTATTCCAACGCCCATTTTTCCAGTTCGCCCAAATCCGCCAATACCAGCCCGAAACCGAAGCGCAAACCAAGCAAGGCCGACTACAAAGCCGCGTGGCAAGTGTGGCGCACGTTGGTTTTACAGGTAGCCTCACAACTGGGCGCGGGCTTTGCCCCGCCGCATATCGAACGCTGGTGCAACGGCTGGCAGCGCGACCTGGCTAGTCGAAACCCTGCACCGCCTGCTGCCAGTGTACGAAGCCTGCCACAATGTGCGGCTGTGAGCGGAAGCAAGCTTCCCCCATCTGCCGTTAAGGCTACCTGAAATCTAAAAGAAACAAACAAAACCAATGACCAAACGCCGAACCTTCCTCATTCTGACCATCCTCTTCACCCTGCTCTTCATCGCATTGGTAACGTTGGGCGCCTACCTGCTTTCCATCCAAAGCAAACAATTCGCCGTCGCCGCCTTCCTATTCGCCTTCGGCGCCGTCTTCGCCCAAATCGG
>NZ_JH164981.1:0-1554 GCF_000227275.1 Neisseria sp. GT4A_CT1 | reverse complement strand
CGGATTCTACCGATGCGATCAACGGCAGCCAGTTGTATTACACCAACCAGGCGATTAACCAAAGCGTGACCAACATCGGCAATTACGTGGTGAACATGGGCGACCAAATCAACCAACGTATCGACAATGTTGAAAGCGACTCTAAAGCCGGTACCGCAGCAGCCATGGCGGTGGCTGGTCTGCCGCAAGCCTACCTGCCGGGTAAGAGCATGATGGCGGTTGCAGGCGGCGTTTACCGCGGTGAAAGCGGTTACGCAGTCGGCTTCTCCAGCATCTCCGACGGTGGCAACTGGGTCATCAAAGGTACCGCTACCGGCAACTCACGCGGCCACTACGGCGCGACCGCAGGTGTCGGCTACCAATGGTAATCCCGCTCTAAAGCTTGTTTGAAGGCAAAGCAAAGGTCGTCTGAAAACTGAACTGCACCCCAAAAGTTGGACATCCCCTCCAACTCACAAGGTGCAGTTTTTTTATGAGCAAATATACATTACACTTCAAATACCAAGCCGTACTCCACTACCTGCATATACGCAGCCAACAACGTACCGCAGACCACTACGGCATTTCCCGAACCCACCTGAGACGATGGATACGCGCCTATCAAGAAGGCGGTATCGGCGCACTCGAACATCCCCAATCCAAAACCATGCCCCAACACCGCAAAAACCCCTTCATCGCAGATAAACCCGACCACGAAAAAACACAGGCAGAGCTTATCGAAGAGTTGTGCTATATGCGCGCAAAGGTCGCCTACCTAAAGGAGTTAAAAGCCCTCAGCCAAAAACAGACCGAAAAGGACAAAGCCAAACCGTCCAAACACTGAGGGCGCAACACCCGCTCAAATACCTGCTGCACATCGCAAACCTGCCCAAAAGCAGCTTCTACTACCACCACCAAGACCGACCCGATCCCGACGCAGCCGACAAAGCCCTCCTTGTCGAAACCTACCGGCGGCATAAAGGACGCTACGGACAAAGGCGCATTGCCGCCGCATTAGATTGGAACCGCAAAAAAGTGGCGCGGCTGATGAAACAGATGGGGCTGAAAGCCCTCATACGGGCGAAAAAAGCCTACCGCCATCCCGCCATGGGCGAGATATCGGAACACCTCCTCAAACGCCGGTTCAAAGCCCGAAAGCCCAACGAAAAATGGCTGACCGACGTTACCGAACTCAAAGGGAAGGACGGCAAACTGTACCTCTCGCCAATCTTGGACTTGTTCAACCGCGAAATCGTCGCCTACGCCATGAGCCGCAGAGCCGACAGCGAAATGGTAAAGGAAATGCTCGAAAAAGCCGCACCCCGGCTGACTGGCGAAGGAACGATGCTTCATTCGGACCAAGGTGTGCTGTACCGTACGGCGGGATATAGGGAATTGCTTGCGGAGCATTCCATGGTTCAAAGCATGTCGCGAAAGGCGAACTGTTGGGACAATGCGCCGATGGAAAGCTTCTTTGCGGTGTTGAAGACGGAGTGTTTCTATAATGCAGGTGAATTGACGGTAGATGAATTGATGAAGCAGATAGATGACTATATGGATTACTACAACCGGGAG
>NZ_JH164980.1:0-1589 GCF_000227275.1 Neisseria sp. GT4A_CT1 | reverse complement strand
CCCGAATTGGGACGGCTGTCGCACAAACGGCTGGCGAGTTTGGTCGGTATTGCGCCACACCCGAGGGAGAGCGGGGAAACCAAATTCAAAAGCCGCTGCGTTCGGCGGAAGGTCTGCGGTGCGTAAGGCACTGTATATGGCTACCGTGGTAGCGACACGTTTTGAACCGCTTATTCGGGATTTCTACCAACGCCTGCTGTCCAAGGGTAAGCCGTATAAGGTTGCCGTTACGGCATGTATGCGCAAACTGCTGACGATATTGAATGCCCGGATGCGTGATTACTTTGCCGAAAACGGTACCACCGAAAACGGTATCCGAACGGCTTGATTTGAGTTTTGGTATTTTTGCCCGACGGGGTGAAAAATACAGTTGCTACGGCTGGCTATTTCTTAAATAGAATTTTGAATATTTCTTTTAAGTGAAATGAGAGAAGTCCTTTTTTTCCAGACCTATATCTAAAAAAATTACTTGATATGATAGGATCAAAATATAACTTTCTTTTTCTTATTAAAGAAAAATATTCAGTTCTAAGGTCATCCTTAAGTTTATTTTCGTCGCGTCGTAAATGATTTATTTGTAATTTACTCTCCAATGCCCTTTTATACTCTTCCGCTTCTTTCCCCATGGCTGAAGGGTCACTATTTAAAAATTGAGACAAATTAGCCAATTCAATATCTCTCTTGCTAAAATTAATAATTCCCCTTTTATCTCTATTTATACATAACCATTCATTAGATTCCAATGGCCCAATTTCGCGACCCTCTTTGTCCAAGTAATCGGCTACTAAAAGAATATCCTTAATATTCCACTTCCTGCACAGCACAATTGAACCATATCGTTGATTTGCACTATATTCAGACCAACCGCTTAGCGTGTCAATTTCTAATGGTACTAACTCTTTATCATCTAAAAGAGAAAGATACGCAGGTAGAAGAGTTACATCATCAACCTTTCTATTCGGGTATGTATTACTTCCCGTATCAATAGTGCCTAATGGGCAAATTGCTCGATATAATTTCACAATTTCATCTGGATATTTTTCTTTTAAAATAGATTGTGTTTTGTTATAAGCAACATCCAATTGACTTTCTAATTTTTTCAATAAATCATCATTATACCCATCAATAACATCTAGAATTTCTGAAATATTTTGTCGATCATCATCAAAAGTAAAGGTTCTATCAAAGTACGTTGGCAGTCGAATAATATTAAATTTTTTCATTACCAAATAATTCAATATTAAAGCCTTAGGTTGTAATCTGTCATGCCAAACGCCCTTTAATAAAGCATCTAATTCAGCTTGTAAATGAACTTTGTCTTGAGAATACATTTTTTACTCCTTATGCCAACTATCAAGATTGAATTTAATTAAAATCAATGTGCATCATCCCAATTACTGCCGATGCCTACTTCCGCCAGCAGCGGCACGTTCAGACGGCCTTGTGCCACTTCGGCCATCACTTCGGGCAGCATTACTTTCACGGTTTCGAGTTCTGATTGAACCACTTCCAGTACCAATTCATCATGCACCTGCATAATCAGTTTGCTTTGCAAGAGGTCGTCTGAAAGCCAGCGGGACACGTCTATC
>NZ_JH164979.1:0-1630 GCF_000227275.1 Neisseria sp. GT4A_CT1 | reverse complement strand
AGATTGTTTTTATAGCCGAAGCTGTGTTTGACACAGCCGTCCTCCGAACCGTCTTCCGCTACTGTCAGCGGGGCGAAACGCAGCGACAGCGAGCCGTCCAGCGAGGCGATATAAATAGGTATATCTGCCGTCTAGGTTTTCCTACGGGAGATGGCTGCCGTCACATAGTCTTAAAATTTCTATTACGTAAACAACGCTAGAATTTTCTACATATTACGATATTACGCAAGTTATAGCTTGCACAAATTATTGTGCCAAATACCCTGTGTCATAATCTAAATCGTTAGTTTCCACAAAGCTATCCAAGAAAATATATATTTCTTCTATATCTACTTGGATTGGTATGTTTATTGCATAGAAATTTACATTAAACGCTTCTGACTCACATCCAAGATCTATTAGTTTGGTTAATATATTATCTTTAAATTTCTGATTTTCATTAAAGAAAACAATCCGCAACGTACTATTTTTACTATTAATTATAGTTTTATCATATAATAAGTAATTTTCTTCCTTTTGTATTACACTAACAATATCACCCAAAGATACTTCTTTGCTATAAAAAGGAATATTGTTTATTTTAAAATAGCCTTCTTCAGTTACTTCTGCCCAAATACTTTCCATAGATACTGGGGGATAACCATCAATTACTTCTAGATTAAAAAAAACCTTTTTCATTTTAATTACCTTAAAATTAGTTCATAGAAAATTCTACACTCTTCATAATTTTCATTTATTACTCTTTTCAAGATTACATAATCTACATAAAACTTGCCCGTTCTCTACTGTACCAGATCCACCGTTTGATTTGGCAAATATATGATCTACGTGAGCCTCATTATCCGGCGGTCTTACACCTTTTTCATGTCGCTTAGGCTCAATAGTCTCTACACCGCATCTACCACATATCATTTTTCCGCCATTATCTGCTTTATTTTGCTCTCTAACCGCTTTTTTCCCTGCAGCAGTAAAATCTTTTCCCTTCCTTGTACCTTTTTTCTTCAAATGTCTTTTATAACTTTCAACGTGCTCTAACCCTAGAGGATCTATCCAAGATTGTGCATTAAATGCAAAATGATAGAAATTTTCCCCTCCAAATAATCTTATGGGATCTTGATTAATAAATCTTCCAGAAATCGAATCATAGAATCTAAGAAGATTATAATGCAGCCCCGTTTCGGCATCAAAGTATTGGTTCTGCAACCTGAACGGCTGGTGCGCCGTTCCCGTTACCTTGGTTTCCTCTTTCAGACGACCCCAGCTGGTATAGTTGCCGAACCACAAGAGGTTGCCGTCCTTATCGGTCATCTCCCTAGGGATGCCGATTTGGTCGCAGTGGAAATAGCGGGTTTGTTGTCGGCTTTCGCCGTCTTCAGTTGTCCAATCGCGGACTTGGGCTAAAGGCTCGTAGGAATCTTGATCGGTATAGATATAGGTATATCTGCCGTCCGAGTGGATTTCTTGCAAGAGGTGGCTGCCGTCCCAAACGAAGCGGGTTTGGTTTTCAAGGTCGTTCCCGCTTAAATCATGCGGGAATGACGTTTCCGAAACTTCTTCGTTTTTCAGACGACCTTTGCCTATCCTTCTGCCCAAGGCATCGTAGGTGTAGGACCAAGTTTCTTTCGTACCG
>NZ_JH164978.1:0-1678 GCF_000227275.1 Neisseria sp. GT4A_CT1 | reverse complement strand
GCTCTTCATTCAGCGGCTGTTTCTGTTTAAAGGCTTTGATGTTTTGGATATGTTTGTCCAACAGGTTTTTAAACAAGTTGTCCGGTTTGTTTTTATGGTTGATGGTGGAAATGATTAAATCGGGGATGGTAGTATCTTGAAAGATCAGGCCGTTATACCCAATCAAAGCATCCACACCGTCTACCTTGTTATTGACATGATATATATCGACACCGTACGGACATTCCGGATTGGCAAAGTCTTTTAAAACTATTGTTACAGAAAAAAGATTGGCAAGGTAGTCAGCGGCGCTATACATGTTTTTCTTCCCGAAATTTCTTTTAAAGATTTCGTTATTGCTGTTTTCGATAAAGCCTAACTCTTGCAATTTGGGGACAATCAGTTCTTTGTTCATGGGGATAGGCAGGCGTTTAACTGCCTCGAAATGCGTAGCAACTGTATTTTTCACCCCGTCGGGCAAAAATACCAAAACTCAAATCAAGCCGTTCGGATACCGTTTTCGGTGGTACCGTTTTCGGCAAAGTAATCACGCATCCGGGCATTCAATATCGTCAGCAGTTTGCGCATACATGCCGTAACGGCAACCTTATACGGCTTACCCTTGGACAGCAGGCGTTGGTAGAAATCCCGAATAAGCGGTTCAAAACGTGTCGCTACCACGGTAGCCATATACAGTGCCTTACGCACCGCAGACCTTCCGCCAAAGCAGCGGCTTTTGAATTTGGTTTCCCCGCTCTCCCTCGGGTGCGGGGCAATGCCGACCAAACTCGCCAGCCGTTTGTGCGACAGCCGTCCCAATTCGGGCAGCATCGCCATCAGCGTAGCCGTCGTTGTCGAACCGATGCCTTTGATTTGCTCTGCCACTTGGGCTTTGCCGTCAAAATGCGTGTGGGTGTGGTCGTCGATTTGTTTGTCCAATTCGTCAATCAGCCGGTCAAAATGGGCAATCAGTTGTTTGACGCTTTCGACTTGTGTCTTATGAACCTGATGCAGACGGTTTTTCTCGGCAGTCCGCATATCCACCAGCTGGTTGCGGCGGTTGACCAATGCTTCCAACACTTCCTCCGCTTCGGTGGGCGGTTGGTAGAGCATGGTTTGCCAATCTTCTTTCTGCGTCATCATCTGTGCGAAGAAGGCGAGCATTTGGGCATCTTTGGCATCGGTTTTGGTCAGCGACTGCGATTGGGCAAACTGATGCGTCTGACGCGGGTTGGCGATGATCACGGCTATGCCTGCGCGGTGGATGGCTTTGGCGGCGGGAATTTCGAGACCGCCGGTGCTTTCCATGACGACGAGGGCGACGTTGTGTTTTTTAAGGTATTCGATAGTATGGGCGATACCTTTGGGGTTGTTGGTTTCGGTTTTGGTTTTGGTTTTAGACAAAGACGAAACGGCGATGACGAAGTTTCGTTTGGCGATGTCGATGCCTGCACAGTTGTATTGGGTACTCATCATAAACCTGCCTTGCATTCGGTTGTGTTGTCTGGCAACTGTCCGGTTGTGTCGATGGGTTGCCCGGCCGCTCCCTGAGCTACGCAACGGTTGTTTGCCTTGGTCGGATGCGGGTGGCGGCGGGCGGTTTGTTGCTATGATACGGGTGTTTCGATATACAAGGTCGGATACTTGTATCCGACAAAAGCCTGCCATCTCAAAAGCCGTCAGATTCGAGAATCTGACC
>NZ_JH164977.1:0-1909 GCF_000227275.1 Neisseria sp. GT4A_CT1 | reverse complement strand
AAATAGTGAAAGCGCAGATAAGTGGAAAAAGATACCGACGCTTATCTCTGGTGTCCGCACAAGTCGGCAACCGGCTGATTGCTCCGATGGTTTATCAAAATACGATGACCGGAGTCTTTTTTGAAGCGTGGTTTCAGCAATGCCTACTGCCCGCATTGACTCAAAAATCGGTGATTATTTTAGATAATGCACGATTTCACCGTATGGGTGTCTTACGGGAAATGGCGGAAAAATGGGGACATAAGGTATTACCTCTTGCACCTTATTCACCTGAGCTCAACCCGATTGAGAAGGTGTGGGCGAATATTAAGCGGTATCTGCGAACCGTATTGTCTGATTACGCCCGATTTGACGATGCATTACTGTCCTATTTTGATTTTAATTGACTATATAATTCATAGTTCCATTTGGTAATATTCATTAATATACTATAATCGGTCAGAATCGGGCATTTATACTATTTCAGCCGAATAAAATACCCTTTATCCTTCGGTTAAGACAAATAGACGAATAATAATCTATACTTTATAACAAAACCGACACTAAATACCTGCCTTCAAATAACAAAGCAGGATTTTATATCTCATGGGATCACAATGAAGAAACAAGATAAACTTTACGACGTTTATGTTTCTTATCCGCCGGATGTCGATCGCGAGCGCATCAACGCCTGCTTGTACGATAATCTGCCGGAAAAAGAAGCCGAAGATTTGGTTCAAGCGCTTGCCGAACGTCCGCAAGCCATTATTGCCGAGAACTGCACCCAAGACGAACGTGAAAACGCCCAACAATATTTCAATTATTTGGGATTGGATGTCATCGTCCGCCAATCGATGGAATTGGAGCTGAATCTCAGCGGTGAAGAACAGGAAGAAGCGGCTCCTGAAATCCGCCAGTGTCCCGTATGTTTGACCCTGATTGAGGATCACGAGGCGACGGAATGTCCCGTCTGCCATTTCCACCTTGCCAGCGCAACCGAGCAAATCATCCAGCGCAAGCGCATCGAATGGCAGGAACGGGTGGCGTTTGAGCATAAAAAACAAGCGGAAATCGCCCATAAGCTGCAAATTGAAAAAGAGCGTGAAGAAAAACTCCTGCGCAAACAAATCCGCTCAGAACTGGAAAGCAAACTCCGCCAAGAATTGGGTGAAGATCCCCAATTGGCTGCTTTGCAATCCAAAAAGAACACTTATATCCTGATCAGCGTATTGGGTATTCTTGCCATGTTCGGCTTGGTGGCTGCCGGATACCTTGCCGCCAAGTTCCTGTAAAACGGAAATAACGCGATTAAGTCGATTAAGTTTAAATTAGGACAAGGCGGCGAAACCGCAGACAGTACAAATCGTACGAAACCGATTTTTTAAGGTGCTTCAACACTTTAGAAAATGCCTCTCCGCGAGCTGAAGTGAGGGCAACACCCTACCAGTTTAAACTTGATGCACCCTCAATCTGAGACCTTTGCAAAATTCCCCAAAATCCCCTAAATTCCCACCAAGACATTTAGGGGATTTTCCATGAGCACCTTCTTCCAGCAAACCGCACAAGCCATGATCGCCAAACACATCGACCGCTTCCCGCTATTGAAGTTGGATCAGGTGATTGATTGGCAGCCGATCGAACAATACCTGAATCGTCAAAGAACCCGTTACCTCCGAGACCACCGCGGCCGTCCCGCCTATCCCCTGTTGTCCATGTTCAAAGCCATCCTGCTCGGACAATGGCACAGCCTCTCCGATCCCGAACTCGAACACAGCCTCATCACCCGCATCGATTTCAACCTGTTTTGCCGTTTTTGACGAACTGAGCATCCCCGATTACAGCACCTTATGCCGCTACCGCAACTGGCTGGCGCAAGACGACACCCTGTCCGAATTGCTCAAACTGATTAACTGCCAACTGACCGAAAAAA
>NZ_JH164976.1:0-2130 GCF_000227275.1 Neisseria sp. GT4A_CT1 | reverse complement strand
CTTAGGTCCTACACCTACGATGCCTTGGGCAGAAGGATAGGCAAAGGTCGTCTGAAAAACGAAGAAGTTTCGGAAACGTCATTCCCGCATGATTTAAGCGGGAACGACCTTGAAAACCAAACCCGCTTCGTTTGGGACGGCAGCCACCTCTTGCAAGAAATCCACTCGGACGGCAGATATACCTATATCTATACCGATCAAGATTCCTACGAGCCTTTAGCCCAAGTCCGCGATTGGACAACTGAAGACGGCGAAAGCCGACAACAAACCCGCTATTTCCACTGCGACCAAATCGGCATCCCTAGGGAGATGACCGATAAAGACGGCAATTTGCTGTGGTTCGGCAATTACACCGGCTGGGGTCGTCTGAAAGAGGAAACTAAGGTAACGGATAGCGCATACCAACCCTTCCGCCTGCAAAACCAGTATGCCGACCGAGAAACGGGGCTGCATTACAACTTCTTCAGGTATTATGAGCCTGATGCGGGTAGGTTTGTGAATCAGGATCCGATTGGATTGATGGGTGGGGAAAATCTGTATTGGTTTGCACCTAATGCACAAGATTGGGTGGATCCATTGGGAGAAAGTGGTTACAAGTTACGTCTAAGTATGGAGTCTCAAAACATGTTTCGTCCAAATTCTTCTTGGCAAACACATCATTTGATTCCACAGGCAGTTTGGAAAGAAAACAAAGCATTTTTTAACGCTATTGGTATGAAGGGCAAAGGATTAGGCAGAGATAGTTGGACTAATGGTTTGTATATGCATTCAACTGAAGCAGATGCTCGAAGCTCACTTAGAGAATTTTTCCATCGCGGTTCACACAATAATTACAATGACAGCGTAAGTCGCGAATTGAAAAAAATAAGAAAAGAATTCAAACAAGGAAAAATTACAGCAGAACAAGCGCGACAACGTGTACAGGATTTACAAGAAAGGTTGAAAAAACGTTTGAGTAAGTCCATATCCGTTGGAGGATGTGGATCTGCCAACTCACCAAAACGATTAGCTTAAGAGGATATTATGAAAAAATTATTAGTGTGGGGATATGCTCTGCAAAGCATGGATAAAGCAGAAAAAATGGGGTTGCCACGAGTAAGCAGTGGAGTTCTAGGTATATCAGAGAAGTTTAACCCTAAAAAAACGCATCCTGATTTTGATTTTCCATGGAGTTGGTTCCTAAAAGGTCAAAAAATTCCCCCAATGCCTGAACAAGTGTATATATGCTTGAAAAAAGCCCGAGACGTTACTTTTGATTTTCTACCATATAATGACTTCTTTATTATGTCGGCACGTTTTTTAGAATTTATTAAAAAATACGGGTTTAGTCATAATTTTGGCATGAGCAAAGTGATTATTGTCAATACCAAAGGAGAGCTCTTGACGAATGAAACCTATTATTTGATAAGAATAATTGATTGGGAAATTGAGGATGAGATTGTTTATCCAGATTTAGAATTAGATGAAGAAGATTTTTCGCTGGAAGCATATACTAATTCAGATAAGGATATTTTATTATCTTCCAAACATAATTATTCAGGAGCATTTATGGTATCAGAAAACTTAAAGGACAAAATATTGGAAAATTTTTCTTTGCCTTTTCTTTATTCTTTGGGGGAGTGGAAGAAATTAAACAATTTAGATAGTTATTGGGATTAAAATAAATCATAGAAATTGTTAGATGGACTTTTCTCTATGACAAACGTAGGTTAGGTTGAGTCCTTCCAAACATCAAGGTCGTCTGAAATCAATTTTCAGACGACCTTGCCTATGTCCCACCCTTACTCTGCTTCGACTACAACGAAAACGGCCAACTCATCGCCCAGCACCAATGGAAGGTGCCGAACAAAGAAGAGAACGCCCGAAACGGTTTGCCCGAAACCGACTGGCGCGATGCGCAGTACGACATGCTGTACCTGCCCGTTACCGAAACCGTCCGCTACCACTACGATTTCAACGGCAACCGCACCGCCACCGTCCTGCCCGACGGCAGACAAATCAACTACCTGTATTACGGCAGCGGCCACCTGCACCAAATCAGCCTCGACGACGAAGTCATCACCGACATCGAACGCGACAAGCTGCACCGCGAAATCTACCGCACACAGGGTAAACTCGCCAGCCGTTACG
>NZ_JH164975.1:0-2389 GCF_000227275.1 Neisseria sp. GT4A_CT1 | reverse complement strand
CGAAATGGTAAAGGAAATGCTCGAAAAAGCCGCACCCCGGCTGACTGGCGAAGGAACGATGCTTCATTCGGACCAAGGTGTGCTGTACCGTACGGCGGGATATAGGGAATTGCTTGCGGAGCATTCCATGGTTCAAAGCATGTCGCGAAAGGCGAACTGTTGGGACAATGCGCCGATGGAAAGCTTCTTTGCGGTGTTGAAGACGGAGTGTTTCTATAACGCAGGTGAATTGACGGTAGATGAATTGATGAAGCAGATAGATGACTATATGGATTACTACAACCGGGAGCGTTGCAGTTTGAAATTGAAAAAGCTGAGTCCTGTCGCATACAGAACCCAGCTTGCACAGAGCGCCTGAATAGGCTTTTATGAGTGTCCAAGATTTGGGGGCCAGTTCAAGTTTTCAGACGACCTTCTTTCGTCCCAAATCTATTCAACCATCACTTTCAGAAACCATCCATACGACATTTTTGCCACTTGTCATTAATCATTTGTCTTGCCTGCCTTTTTGATTTATGTTTAAACTTTCATCATAAATCATCCAGATCGCCATGACTGCCCGCCAATCCTACCACCTCACCTTCGCCCGTTTCTCCCCCTCCCTCTCCGTCAAATCCTTCACCGCCTCCGAAGCCGCCAACACCGCCTACCGCGTCGAAATCACCGCCACTTCCACCGATTCCTCCCTGCCACTGTCTTCCTACCTCAACCAGCGCGCAGCATTTGAAATCCGTCCGCAGGAGGCCGTATTGTCCGAAGTCGCCGCCGCTTTTTCAGCCGGTTCGGACGAATCTCCGGCGAAACAATGGCAGGGCATTATCACCTCATGCGAGAAGCTGTCCGTATCCAAGGATGAAACCGTTTACCGCTTTGTTTTAGAGCCGCGTTTCGCGGCTTTAAAACATTTCCAATCCTCCCGACTGTTTCAAAACCAAACCGTCCCCGACATCGTTGCCGCCGTCTTTAAGCATCACGGCTTCTCCGGTGTGGACTACCGTTTCCAAAAAAGCCGCAGCTATACCGTACGCGAGTATGTGACCCAGTATCTCGAAAGCGACTTTGCCTTTATCAACCGTCTGTGTGAGGAAGAAGGCATTTGGTATGCCTTCGAACAGCATGAACAACATGGCGATGTGGTCGTCTTCGGCGACAGTCCCGAACACTACTTCCGCGACCCAAGCCTGCCCGTTTCCTACCGCCCCCATGCCGGACTGGAAAGCGTCGGTACCGAAGCACTGTTCAACCTCAGCATCCGCCACAACCCCATCGTCGAAGGCATACGCAGTGCCGACTACAACTACCGCAGTGCCGATACCGACCTCTTTGCCGAAACCGACAACAAACAATCCGAAGAATCTGCCGACAACACCGTCTTATTGGGCAAACAGCAAAACTGGGGGCTCCATCCCAAAACCCCCGACGAAGCCAAAGTTCAGACGACCCTGTTGAACGAAGCCGTCCTCTGCCGCCAAACCGTCGCCAACGGCAGCGGCAACGTCGTCTCTATGGCACCGATGAAAGTGTTCCAAACCGATACCGCCTTCCCCGAAGCACCCGACGGCTGGCTGGTACTCAGCATGGAACACAGCGGCAGCCGCGATACCGCCTACAGCCACACCTTTGCCGCCATACCCGCCCAACTCGCCTTCCGTCCCGAACGCACCACCCAGCGTCCGCATATCGCCGGCACACTGCCCGCACGGGTGACCGCGGCAGAGAACTGCACCTACGCCTACATCGACGACATGGGGCGCTACCGCGTCAAACTCCCGTTTGATTTGGACGAATGGAGTCCCGGCGGAGAAAGCCGTCCCGTCCGACTCGCCAAACCCTATGCCGGTCCCGAATACGGCATCCACTTCCCCCTGCACGAAGGCACCGAAGTCATGCTGTCCTTCGTCCAAGGCAACCCCGACCGCCCGTATATCTCCGGCGTCATGCACGACAGCGCCCATCCCGACCACATCCCTGCCGATTGGAACACAAGGAACGTCATCCGTACCTGGGCGAACAACAAACTCAGGATGGAAGACCAAAAAGGTCAGGAACACATCAAACTCGCCACCGACTACCAAAAATCCCAACTCAACCTCGGCCACATCGTCGACTCAAGTCGGGAAAAACGCGGAGAGAACGGCGAAGGCTTCGAACTCAGAACCGACGGCTGGGGCGCAGTACGGGCGGGGAAAGGCATACTCGTCAGCGCACAAAACCAAGACGCCAACGGCAAAGTGCTGGATATGGACGATGCCATTTCCCAACTCGAACAGGCACTCTCTCTCGCCAAAAGCCTGAACAAAGCCGCCCAAACCGCCAACAACCACCACACCGATGAAGAAACCCAAAGGGGTCGTCTGAAAGACGCCCTCAAAGACCTGAAAGAGGCAGG
>NZ_JH164974.1:0-6789 GCF_000227275.1 Neisseria sp. GT4A_CT1 | reverse complement strand
AACGCGCTATTTGGTGGAGACGTAGTCGGCATAGTGCGCCGGCAAGGCAGTCGTTTCCAATAACGAGCCTTCTCACAGCGCACACTAAGGCAGTATTGCAGCCCGCTACCTTTTCAGCCGACCTTTCCACATAGGTTTCCCCATGCATCCTGATCTGACGGCCGAATGAAGCGGGACAGGCATGTCAGCCTTACCCGCCCGACACGAAGGCCGTCCGACTCCGGACTGGATTCGGACGGCCTTTTCATCACCGGGTTTGCATCTGCGCACATTCCCTATTCGGGCGGGCGCACTCGGGTTTATTTTTTAGCGGCGGGGGTGGCGGCTTTGTTTTGAGCGGCCGGGGCGACGGTTGCCTCCGCCTTCAGTTTGGAGAAGATACCCTCACCGATACCTTTGACGTTTTTCAACTCCTCGACCGATTTGAAGGCACCATGTTGTTGACGGTAGTCCACGATGGCTTTGGCTTTGGCAGGGCCGATACCGGGCAGGGCTTCCAACTCGGACGGGGAAGCGGTATTGATGTTGACGGCGGCCAGCGACAGCGAAGCGGTCAGCAGGGAGAGGGCGGCAAAGAGGAATTTTTTCATAAGAAGATACTCCATAGTTTGTGAATGCGGATGATGCCTGTGTGTGCGGCACCGTAAAATAGTTGGCTATCATATCCGTCTTACCGTTTCCGTTCAAACGATACCTGAAGATTTCTTAGTTTACTATCTCTTTATGTATTGATTCTGCAACATCCCTATTCTACCCGCACCCTCCCTATCCGTCACATTTACCTGCTGCGCTATCGTCGCATCCACCCATCTCCATTCGTGAGTATAGTTGATTAAATTTAAATCAGGACAAGGCAACGAAGCCGCAGACAGTACAGATAGTACGACAAGACGAGGCAACGCCGTACTGGTTTAAAGTTAATCCACTATAAGTCAGCCATAGCAAGAAGGCAAGGAACGGCAATGACGAGTTTCAAGTAAAGGTATGAATAAAATATAAGGTAAAAGTAAAAGCCCCCGACATCTGTCAGGGGCTTAGGATAGGTGTTTGGCAGTGACCTACTTTCGCATGGAAGAACCACACTATCATCGGCGCTGAGTCGTTTCACGGTCCTGTTCGGGATGGGAAGGCGTGGGACCAACTCGCTATGGCCGCCAAACTTAAACTGTACAAATCGGCAAAGCCTTAATCAATATATTTGGTGATGACTGAATCAGTCAGTAAGCTTTTTATTTGAAGTTCTTCAAATGATAGAGTCAAGCCTCACGAGCAATTAGTATGGGTTAGCTTCACGCGTTACCGCGCTTCCACACCCCACCTATCAACGTCCTGGTCTCGAACGACTCTTTAGTGCGGTTAAACCGCAAGGGAAGTCTCATCTTCAGGCGAGTTTCGCGCTTAGATGCTTTCAGCGCTTATCTCTTCCGAACTTAGCTACCCGGCTATGCAACTGGCGTTACAACCGGTACACCAGAGGTTCGTCCACTCCGGTCCTCTCGTACTAGGAGCAGCCCCCGTCAAACTTCCAACGCCCACTGCAGATAGGGACCAAACTGTCTCACGACGTTTTAAACCCAGCTCACGTACCACTTTAAATGGCGAACAGCCATACCCTTGGGACCGACTACAGCCCCAGGATGTGATGAGCCGACATCGAGGTGCCAAACTCCGCCGTCGATATGAACTCTTGGGCGGAATCAGCCTGTTATCCCCGGAGTACCTTTTATCCGTTGAGCGATGGCCCTTCCATACAGAACCACCGGATCACTATGTCCTGCTTTCGCACCTGCTCGACTTGTCGGTCTCGCAGTTAAGCTACCTTTTGCCATTGCACTATCAGTCCGATTTCCGACCGGACCTAGGTAACCTTCGAACTCCTCCGTTACTCTTTGGGAGGAGACCGCCCCAGTCAAACTGCCTACCATGCACGGTCCCCGACCCGGATTACGGGTCTGGGTTAGAACCTCAAAGACACCAGGGTGGTATTTCAAGGACGGCTCCACAGAGACTGGCGTCTCTGCTTCTAAGCCTCCCACCTATCCTACACAAGTGACTTCAAAGTCCAATGCAAAGCTACAGTAAAGGTTCACGGGGTCTTTCCGTCTAGCAGCGGGTAGATTGCATCTTCACAACCACTTCAACTTCGCTGAGTCTCGGGAGGAGACAGTGTGGCCATCGTTACGCCATTCGTGCGGGTCGGAACTTACCCGACAAGGAATTTCGCTACCTTAGGACCGTTATAGTTACGGCCGCCGTTTACTGGGGCTTCGATCCGATGCTCTCACATCTTCAATTAACCTTCCAGCACCGGGCAGGCGTCACACCCTATACGTCCACTTTCGTGTTAGCAGAGTGCTGTGTTTTTAATAAACAGTCGCAGCCACCTATTCTCTGCGACCCTCCGAGGCTTACGGAGCAAGTCCTTAACCTTAGAGGGCATACCTTCTCCCGAAGTTACGGTATCAATTTGCCGAGTTCCTTCTCCCGAGTTCTCTCAAGCGCCTTAGAATTCTCATCCTGCCCACCTGTGTCGGTTTGCGGTACGGTTCGATTCAAACTGAAGCTTAGTGGCTTTTCCTGGAAGCGTGGTATCGGTTACTTCATGTCCGTAGACACTCGTCGTCACTTCTCGGTGTTAAGAAGACCCGGATTTGCCTAAGTCTTCCACCTACCGGCTTAAACAAGCTATTCCAACAGCTTGCTAACCTAACCTTCTCCGTCCCCACATCGCATTTGAATCAAGTACAGGAATATTAACCTGTTTCCCATCGACTACGCATTTCTGCCTCGCCTTAGGGGCCGACTCACCCTACGCCGATGAACGTTGCGTAGGAAACCTTGGGCTTTCGGCGAGCGGGCTTTTCACCCGCTTTATCGCTACTCATGTCAACATTCGCACTTCTGATACCTCCAGCACACTTTACAATGCACCTTCATCGGCCTACAGAACGCTCCCCTACCATGCCAGTAAACTGGCATCCGCAGCTTCGGTTATAGATTTGAGCCCCGTTACATCTTCCGCGCAGGACGACTCGACCAGTGAGCTATTACGCTTTCTTTAAATGATGGCTGCTTCTAAGCCAACATCCTGGCTGTCTGGGCCTTCCCACTTCGTTTACCACTTAATCTATCATTTGGGACCTTAGCTGGCGGTCTGGGTTGTTTCCCTCTTGACAACGGACGTTAGCACCCGCTGTCTGTCTCCCGAGGAACCACTTGATGGTATTCTTAGTTTGCCATGGGTTGGTAAGTTGCAATAACCCCCTAGCCATAACAGTGCTTTACCCCCATCAGTGTCTTGCTCGAGGCACTACCTAAATAGTTTTCGGGGAGAACCAGCTATCTCCGAGTTTGTTTAGCCTTTCACCCCTATCCACAGCTCATCCCCGCATTTTGCAACATGCGTGGGTTCGGTCCTCCAGTACCTGTTACGGCACCTTCAACCTGGCCATGGATAGATCACTCGGTTTCGGGTCCACACCCAGCAACTCTTCGCCCTATTAAGACTCGGTTTCCCTACGCCTCCCCTATTCGGTTAAGCTCGCTACTGAATGTAAGTCGTTGACCCATTATACAAAAGGTACGCAGTCACACCACAAGGGTGCTCCCACTGTTTGTATGCATCAGGTTTCAGGTTCTATTTCACTCCCCTCCCGGGGTTCTTTTCGCCTTTCCCTCACGGTACTGGTTCACTATCGGTCGATGATGAGTATTTAGCCTTGGAGGATGGTCCCCCCATATTCAGACAGGATTTCACGTGTCCCGCCCTACTTTTCGTACGCTTAGTACCACCGTTGAGATTTCGAATACGGGACTATCACCCACTATGGTCAAGCTTCCCAGCTTGTTCTTCTATCTCGACAGTTATCACGTACAGGCTCCTCCGCGTTCGCTCGCCACTACTTGCGGAATCTCGGTTGATTTCTTTTCCTCCGGGTACTTAGATGGTTCAGTTCTCCGGGTTCGCTTCTCTAAGTCTATGTATTCAACTTAGGATACTGCACAGAATGCAGTGGGTTTCCCCATTCGGACATCGCGGGATCATAGCTTTATTGCCAGCTCCCCCACGCTTTTCGCAGGCTTACACGTCCTTCATCGCCTATCATCGCCAAGGCATCCACCTGATGCACTTATTCACTTGACTCTATCATTTCAAGAACTTCTCTGACTTTGCCTGACATTCCGTTGACTAGAACATCAAACTTGAATTTCCTACTCTGATAAAGCTTACTGCTTGTTGTGTCTTAATCCCGCCTTTTGTCTTTCGGGATTAAGTCGATACAATCATCACCCAAATACTGTACCTGTTTTTCTTTTCCTGTTCAGGAGACAACTGACCGTTTGCAATCGGTCAATCATCAAAAACAGACACATTGTCTTTGTTTGTTGATTTCGGCTTTCCAATTTGTTAAAGATCAATGCGTTCAATATTGCTATTTACTTCGCAAATCAAAATGAGCTGATTATTATAGCAGCCTTTCTTTTTCCGTCAAACTGATTCGTCAGCAGACTTCTCTATTAGAAAAAAAGAAAGCAGTTATACTGCCTTTTAACTCGCTTTGATTTGGAAAGTATTGGTGGAGGCAAACGGGATCGAACCGATGACCCCCTGCTTGCAAAGCAGGTGCTCTACCAACTGAGCTATGCCCCCGTTCTTGGTGGGTCTGGGAGGACTTGAACCTCCGACCCCACGCTTATCAAGCGTGTGCTCTAACCAGCTGAGCTACAAACCCGGATTCTCTTCTTAAGCGAATCTTGTCTTCACTCAAGCATTTTTCCGCATCTTCTACAGTTTACCGATAAGTGTGAATGCGACAACCTCTTCTTTCTCTAGAAAGGAGGTGATCCAGCCGCAGGTTCCCCTACGGCTACCTTGTTACGACTTCACCCCAGTCATGAAGCATACCGTGGTAAGCGGGCTCCTTGCGGTTACCCTACCTACTTCTGGTATCCCCCACTCCCATGGTGTGACGGGCGGTGTGTACAAGACCCGGGAACGTATTCACCGCAGTATGCTGACCTGCGATTACTAGCGATTCCGACTTCATGCACTCGAGTTGCAGAGTGCAATCCGGACTACGATCGGTTTTGTGAGATTGGCTCCACCTCGCGGCTTGGCTACCCTCTGTACCGACCATTGTATGACGTGTGAAGCCCTGGTCATAAGGGCCATGAGGACTTGACGTCATCCCCACCTTCCTCCGGCTTGTCACCGGCAGTCTCATTAGAGTGCCCAACTTAATGATGGCAACTAATGACAAGGGTTGCGCTCGTTGCGGGACTTAACCCAACATCTCACGACACGAGCTGACGACAGCCATGCAGCACCTGTGTTACGGCTCCCGAAGGCACCCCTCCGTCTCTGGAGGGTTCCGTACATGTCAAGACCAGGTAAGGTTCTTCGCGTTGCATCGAATTAATCCACATCATCCACCGCTTGTGCGGGTCCCCGTCAATTCCTTTGAGTTTTAATCTTGCGACCGTACTCCCCAGGCGGTCGATTTCACGCGTTAGCTTCGCTACTAAGCAGTCATGCTGCCCAACAGCTAATCGACATCGTTTAGGGCGTGGACTACCAGGGTATCTAATCCTGTTTGCTACCCACGCTTTCGGGCATGAACGTCAGTGTTATCCCAGGAGGCTGCCTTCGCCATCGGTATTCCTCCACATCTCTACGCATTTCACTGCTACACGTGGAATTCTACCTCCCTCTGACACACTCTAGTCACCCAGTTCAGAACGCAGTTCCCAGGTTGAGCCCGGGGATTTCACATCCTGCTTAAGTAACCGTCTGCGCCCGCTTTACGCCCAGTAATTCCGATTAACGCTCGCACCCTACGTATTACCGCGGCTGCTGGCACGTAGTTAGCCGGTGCTTATTCTTCAGGTACCGTCATCAGACAGGGGTATTAACCCCGCCCTTTTCTTCCCTGACAAAAGTCCTTTACAACCCGAAGGCCTTCTTCAGACACGCGGCATGGCTGGATCAGGCTTGCGCCCATTGTCCAAAATTCCCCACTGCTGCCTCCCGTAGGAGTCTGGGCCGTGTCTCAGTCCCAGTGTGGCGGATCATCCTCTCAGACCCGCTACTGATCGTCGCCTTGGTAGGCCTTTACCCCACCAACTAGCTAATCAGATATCGGCCGCTCAAACAGCGCAAGGCCAAATGGTCCCCTGCTTTCTTCCTCAGAATATATGCGGTATTAGCTAATCTTTCGATTAGTTATCCCCCACTGCTCGGTACGTTCCGATATGTTACTCACCCGTTCGCCACTCGCCACCCAAGAAGCAAGCTTCTCTGTGCTGCCGTCCGACTTGCATGTGTAAAGCATGCCGCCAGCGTTCAATCTGAGCCAGGATCAAACTCTTATGTTCAATCTCTAACTTTTTAACTTCTGGTCTGCTTCAAAGAAACCAACAGGACAATGTCTAAAACATCATCTTGTCTGTCTTTCAAACAGTGTGAGGCTGTCGCACTCACACTTATCGGTAATCTGTTTTGTTAAAGAGCGAAAACGAATTATAAAGCATTTCATCTCATTGTCAATCAAAACTTTTCTCAAAACCTCGAAAAATCAGACTAACTGTGATATACTTACCTGTTCGTTCAATCACCGCCGAAGCAGCGAAGAACCGAACTATACCCCCCTCCTCAAAAACCGTCAACCCCCAAAACCGCAAAAAATTCCACAAAACCTAACAACAACCTGAAATACAAAGACTTTTATTTCAAAATATTCTCAAACCAAACTCAATCAACAGCAAAGGTCGTCTGAAATCCCTTTCAGA
>NZ_JH164973.1:0-10572 GCF_000227275.1 Neisseria sp. GT4A_CT1 | reverse complement strand
TCTTATGTTCAATCTCTAACTTTTTAACTTCTGGTCTGCTTCAAAGAAACCAACAGGACAATGTCTAAAACATCATCTTGTCTGTCTTTCAAACAGTGTGAGGCTGTCGCACTCACACTTATCGGTAATCTGTTTTGTTAAAGAGCGAAAACGAATTATAAAGCATTTCATCTCATTGTCAATCAAAACTTTTCTTATAAACCTCGAAAAATCAGACCAACTGTGATATACTTACCTGTTCGTTCAATCACCGCCAAAGCAGCGAAGAACCGAACTATACCCCCCTCCTCAAAAACCGTCAACCCCCAAAACCGCAAAAAATTCCACAAAACCTAACAACAACCTGAAATACAAAGACTTTTATTTCAAAATATTCTCAAACCAAACTCAATCAACAGCAAAGGTCGTCTGAAATCCCTTTCAGACGACCTTTTTCACTATTTACCACGCATCAATTCAAAAAACTCATCATTGTTTTTGGAATCTTTGAGTTTGCCCACCAAAAATTCGGTCGCCTCAATTTCGTCCATTGGATGCAGGAATTTGCGCAAGAGCCACATGCGCTGCAACTGGTCGTTCGGAACCAGCAATTCTTCACGACGCGTGCCGGATTTGTTGATGTTGATGGCGGGGAACAGGCGTTTTTCCGCCATGCGGCGGTCGAGGTGCAGCTCCATATTGCCTGTGCCTTTAAATTCTTCATAAATCACATCATCCATGCGGCTGCCGGTTTCTACCAAAGCGGTCGCAATAATGGTGAGCGAGCCGCCTTCTTCTACATTGCGCGCTGCACCGAAGAAGCGTTTGGGGCGGTGGAGGGCATTGGCATCTACGCCGCCGGTCAGGATTTTGCCGGAAGTGGGTACAACGGTATTGTAGGCGCGGGCAAGACGGGTAATCGAGTCAAGCAGGATGACCACGTCTTTTTTGTGTTCGACCATGCGCTTGGCTTTTTCAATCACCATTTCCGCCACTTGGACATGACGTTGCGCTGGTTCGTCGAAGGTGGAGGAAACGACTTCGCCGCGCACGGAACGGCTCATTTCCGTAACTTCTTCAGGGCGTTCGTCAATTAAGAGAACGATGAGTTCGACATCGGGATAGTTGGCGGTAATCGCGTGGGCGATGTTTTGCAACATCACGGTCTTACCGGTTTTCGGCGGTGCAACCAACAGGGCGCGTTGTCCGCGGCCGATAGGGGACACTAAATCAATAGCACGGCCGGTAAGGTTTTCTTCGGCTTTAATGTCGCGCTCAAGTTTGAACTGCTTGGTGGGGAAAAGCGGGGTGAGGTTTTCGAAGAGGATTTTGTGTTTGCAGACTTCGGGATGATCGCCGTTGATGCTGTCGAGGCGGACGAGGGCGAAATAGCGTTCGTTGTCTTTGGGTACGCGCACGCTGCCTTCAATGGTGTCGCCCGTATGCAGGTTGAAGCGGCGGATTTGCGTGGGCGAGACGTAGATGTCGTCAGGACCCGCGAGGTAGGAAGTGTCCGCGCTGCGTAAAAAGCCGAAGCCGTCGGGCAGGATTTCGAGCGTACCTGAGCAGGTAAAGCTTTCGCCCTGCTTCATCATTTGACGAACAATGGCGAATACGAGGTCTTGTTTGCGGAAACGGTTGGCGTTTTCAATGCCGTGTTCTTCTGCCATTTCCAAGAGTTTGGAAATGTGTAGGGTTTGTAGTTCTGAAACGTGCATGATTTTTGACAGTTGTATTGGAAAAGAATGGGATTCGGAAGACAGAGGTCGTCTGAAAAGAATAGTGTACGGAATGTACGGTGATTTTTGAGAAACCTGAATTGTAGGCAGTCGGAGGGCGGGTGTCAAATTTAGGTGGGACAAGGTTTGTATGGTATAGGTTTTGTTGCATGACTGGTAACACTAAATAAACAGGTTGACTGAAAAATACGTTTCAGACGACCCCTTGAAAAGAAATAGCAATCCCTCTAACTATTTATTGTTTATTCAGATAACCCTTAGGAAAAATACTGCGATATATGGCGTATAGACCGATTGTCATCATAGAATAGAGAACTGTGAAGGCAGAACAAACAAATACTATAACGATACTAAGCCATATACCAGTAATGTAGGGATACAATGACAACAAGTATTCAAGTTAGCTTTAATGGTAGAAACTGGTCTGACATTCTCTACCATGATCAAAACAGTCAGCCAGAGCATCATAGAATAAATGCCAAATAATCTTCTTGATGCAAGTAAGCCTATAAGCGATAAAAAATTTATGAAACTAGAAAATTATTAGGATTATGGAGTATATACAATGGTTAAGCTTTTAAAGCTTGGAAAGTCAGAAGAAGAAATTAAAGATTTAGAAAATAGGGAAGGTAAATTAAACAAAAAAACCATTAAACGGTATTTATTTTTAGATGCCCATAAAATTGCTTCATCTGATGATATTTTAAAATTTGAAAATCATTACAACGTATCATTACCAGATGAATATAAGGA
This sequence comes from Neisseria sp. GT4A_CT1, assembly GCF_000227275.1. Lineage (NCBI taxonomy): Bacteria > Pseudomonadati > Pseudomonadota > Betaproteobacteria > Neisseriales > Neisseriaceae > Neisseria > Neisseria sp. GT4A_CT1. The sequence continues at coordinate 8,101 of NZ_JH164973.1, read as the reverse complement.
ATTTTTAAAGAAAAATAATGGAGGAATGCCAAATGATAGTTGTTTTCTGGATGATAGGGTTTTAAATTTCTTTTTTGGATTGTTTAATAATCCAAGATTAGAAGAATCTATTGAGTGGCATTTAAATATTTTTGATGATAGATATCCATCATCAATGTTACCTATTGCATCTGCAGGAGGTGGAGATTTGATTCTGATTGGCATAAAAGATGAATATCAGTCTAAAATTTTTTACTGGTCTCATGATTTTGAGGCAGAGGAAAGCGGAAGCCAATATTTTGAAAATATTGAGTTCATCTCAAATAATTTAAAAGAATTTTTGAGCATGCTTTCTTCTGAAGACTAATGCTTTTTTAGTCTAAAAAAACCAAATAACGACCTGCATAATGACAGATATAAGTCAGGGACACATATCCAAGAGTAAAAAGATTTCCCCTCGTGAGTGTATAAATACAAAGAAACACTGACAATTAAAAAAGTAAAAAGCGGCAATACGAATATGTTTAACAGCAAAATAACTGGAACGAACCACTTTTCTTCAAAAATCCAGCAACCAGCCTAAGAGAATAGATAAATGACCACACCCAAAGACCCTCTCGGTTCTGCATGGATGATTGTTGCCGCACTCGGTTTTACCGTCATGAACGTGTGCATCAAAGCCGCGGCGGCAAAATTCGGTTTCAACAGTGGCGAACTGGTATTTTGGCGCATGAGTTTTGCTGCCGTCGTATTAGGCATAATGGCAAAAGCACGCGGCGACACCTTTGCCACACCACATTGGAAAACCCATCTCAACCGCAGCGTTGTCGGTACAGCCGCCATGTTTTGTCTGTTTTATGCCGTCATGCACCTGCCGCTGGCAACGGGGGTAACCTTAAGCTACACCTCCTCGATTTTTCTGGCGGTATTTTCATTTTTTATCCTGAAAGAGCGGATCGCGTTTTATACGCAGGCAGTTTTGTTATTTGGCTTTTTCGGTGTCGTCCTGCTGCTGAACCCTTCGTTCAAAGGCGGACAGGAAATCGCCGCATTGGCAGGCTTGACGGGCGGAGCCATGTCAGGTTGGGCGTATTTGCAGGTACGCGAACTGTCATTGCTCGGCGAGCCGGGTTGGCGGGTAGTGTTTTATTTTTCGATAACCGGCGTCGTTATGGCATCGGTTTGGGCAACTTTGACCGGCTGGCACAGCATTCCCCTCTCCGCCCTGCCCTATCTTTTCTGCATCGGGCTTGCCGCCATGCTTGCCCAACTTTCCATGACCCGCGCCTATAAAGTCGGCAACAAATTCACCGTCGCCTCCCTTTCTTATCTTACCGTCGTCTTTTCCGCCCTATCAGGCACGATATTTTTGGACGATACCGTCACTTGGCAGGAAACCTTTGGTATGATTATTATTGTCACAAGCGGCATATTAAGCAGCATCCGGCCAGTTTCGATTAAAAAGTGGCTTACCAAAACAAGCTGACCATCAACCTCATCATTAACATCATATAAAAAGGAGAGTACGATGATTTCCATCCGCGAGCAGTCTTACGGTTTGAATGTGGCGCTGTACAACGAATTTACCCTCGACGATTTCCGCCAGCTTGAAGCTGCCTTATTGGAAAGCAAACAAAAAATCCACTTACCCGACGTCCTTTTGGATTTGTCCATGCTGAAAGATTTCACAATCGATATGGCGATGGAGCAAATCAAATTCCTCAACCAGCACGAAAACGACTTCGGCCGCGTCGCCGTCATTACAGACGACATTTGGATCAAACTCGGCGCCCGCCTCTCCAGCCTGTTGACCAACCAACATCCGAAATATTTTGACGATGCCACCAAGGCACAAGAATGGCTGTTAGCAAGCAATTTCAGGCAATAAAAATGAAGGACTGAAACAGACGAAATAGCATCCCGCCCTTTTCACCTTCTGAATTTCGCTCGGAAGGGGTCGTCTGAAACATGCAAAATACACACAAAATAGCCCCGTTTTAGTGTTATCAATGACGTTTTTTTTCATTTAAATATGCTAAAACTCGATAATTTGTGTAAAATACACTCCGCATAAGGATAGGACTCCCATGCTGCTGATTCCCGCAATCGATTTAAAAGAAGGCCGCTGCGTGCGCCTGAAACAAGGTTTGATGGAGCAGGCGACGGTGTTTTCCGATTCGCCCGCCGAAACTGCGCTGCATTGGTTCAAACAAGGCGCGCGCCGTTTACATTTGGTGGACTTGAACGGCGCATTTGCCGGCGTTCCGCAAAATTTCCCCGCCATCAAGGACATCCTCGCTGCTGTTGCCAAAGACATTCCCGTACAGCTGGGTGGCGGGATACGCGACCTGGAAACCATTGAAAAATATTTGGATTTGGGATTGAACGACGTCATTATCGGTACGGCGGCGGTAAAAAATCCCGACTTCGTGCGCGAGGCGTGCAAAACGTTTCCGGGGCAGATTATTGTCGGGTTGGATGCCAAAGACGGTATGGTGGCGATAGACGGCTGGGCGACCGTAACCGAGCATCATGTGATTGATTTGGCGAAACGTTTTGAAGATGACGGCGTCAACAGCATTATTTACACCGACATCGGCCGCGACGGCATGATGAGCGGCGTGAACATCGACGCGACCGTCAAATTGGCGCAAGCCGTCGCCATTCCGGTTATCGCATCGGGCGGTTTGACCAATTTGGACGACATCCGTGCTTTGTGTGCCGTTGAGAAACACGGCGTGGCGGGTGCGATTACCGGTCGTGCGATTTACGAGGGCAGTATTGATTTTGCCCAAGCGCAGCAGTTGGCGGATTCGCTGGCATAATTTGTATTGGCGGAACCCGCCGCACTCGTTTTGGCGAAATTCGTTGCACTCATTATTAGCGAAACTCACTGCGTTCGTTTTAGCGAAACTCGCTGCGCTCGTTTTCAGACGACCTTATTTAAAAACAACCATCCAGGTCCTCTGAAATGACCAAACGTTTTCTTACTCACTTGTCCCGCCGTTTTCAAACAATATAGCGGGGCGAAGATACACAATACTCGGTTGAACCTGTTTGCTTTCATTGTTGTCCTGTCTGCACAGGCAGGACAAAAGACGGGTTCGTCCATTTTTCTTCACAATAAAAGGCGGCTGACCGCCGAATATTGTTTGGGACTTACCATCCCACACTCACTAGTTTTATTTACTTTTCAAGGGGTATTTCATGTTTGAAGCATTTATTTTGGGCTTTTGGATTATCTGGTCGTCCGGCCGCAACGTACGCGCCGTCAGCGAAGGTTTGGGATTTACCATTATCGCCATCCTCGTCCGCCAGCTTTCCGCGTTCGATATGCCGATGATCGACACCTATTGGATGGTGTTTAACGGCGCGTTATGGGCATTTGCCAGCACAGTGTTTTATATCGTCGGACGCTTCAGCGGCAGCTTTATGACTTCCTGCGTATTCGCCGCCATTGCAGGCGTCGGCTATTTCCAACTGCTCCAACACCTGCCCAAATGGGTGCACAACTGGCTGGCGTAACACCTGCCTTGCCGGTATCAATGATTTGTAAGGTCGTCTGAAACGGATTGTCCGTTTGGGTGGAATCCGTTGTATGGGTTTTAGCGAAACCCGCTGCACCCACTTTCAGACGACCTCATTCCTAGTTTTGGAAAGGCATTCAAAATGGCACTGGCAAAACGCATCATCCCCTGTCTCGACGTCAAAGACGGCCGCGTCGTCAAAGGCGTAAACTTTCTCGGTTTGCGCGATGCTGGCAATCCCGTCGATGTCGCCAAACGCTACAACGACGAAGGTGCGGACGAGCTGACCTTCCTCGACATCACTGCCTCCTCCGACAACCGCGACACCATTTTGCACGTCATCGAAGACGTTGCCTCACAGGTTTTCATTCCGCTGACCGTCGGCGGCGGTGTACGCACCGTAGCCGACATCCGCCGCCTGCTCAATGCCGGTGCGGACAAAGCCAGCATCAACACCGCCGCCGTCACCAATCCCGATTTAGTCAACGAAGCCGCCGGATTTTTCGGTTCGCAAGCCATCGTCGTCGCCGTCGATGCCAAAGCCGTCAATCCCGAAAACACCCGCTGGGAAATTTTTACCCACGGCGGGCGCACGCCGACGGGCTTGGACGCAGTCGAATGGGCGGTTGAAATGCAGCGGCGCGGCGCGGGCGAAATTCTGCTCACCAGCATGGACAGGGACGGCACGAAACAAGGCTTCAACCTGCCGCTGACCCGCGCTGTCAGCGAAGCAGTCGACATTCCCGTCATCGCCTCAGGAGGCGTCGGCAATGTGCAGCATCTGATTGACGGCATCAAAGAAGGCAAAGCCGATGCCGTGCTTGCCGCCAGTATTTTCCACTTCGGCGAAGTCAGTATCCGCGATGCGAAGCTCGCCATGCGTGAAGCCGGAATCGAAGTGCGGCTGTGAGTTGAACTTGATTGACTCAAGGTCGTCTGAAAACGAGCGCAGCGAGTTTCACCAAAACGAGCGCAGCGAGTTTCGCTAAAATTGAGTGAAACGAGTTTCGTCAAAATAAATAAGGATGCCGAATATGGATAACAGCCTGCTTGAAGCCGTCAAATTCGATGAGAAAGGCTTGGTCTGCGCCATTGCCCAAGATAGGCAGACCCGCCGCGTATTGATGGTCGCATGGATGAACGCCGAGGCGCTGCAAAAAACCGTAGAAACCGGTTTCGCCCACTATTACAGCCGTTCGCGCCAAAAACAATGGATGAAAGGCGAAGAATCGGGGCACACGCAAAAGGTGTACGAATTACGCCTCGACTGCGACGGCGACGCCATCGTAATGCTGATAGACCAAAACGGCGGCATCGCCTGCCATACGGGACGCGAAAGCTGTTTCTACAAAGTCTGGAAAGACGGCGCATGGCAGACGGTTGATGCCGTGTTGAAAGACGAAGAAGCCATTTATGGGCATACGCATCCTTAGAGGTCGTCTGAAAACGAGTGCAACGAGTTTCGCCAAAACGAGAGAATCGAGTTTCACTAAAAATCGGGCGGATGATTGTCTGTTGTCAGAAACAGCGTTACGCGAAGCCAAGCAAACCTATGCCTTATCCGAATAGTCCTTATCCTTCAAAGCCGAAAATCCCATGACCGACACTATCCTCTCCCAAATCCAAAACACCGTCGACTCCCGCAAAGGCGGTGATCCCGAAGCTTCCTACGTTGCACAGCTTCTGCACAAAGGCGAAGACAAAATCCTCAAAAAAGTCATCGAAGAAGCGGGCGAAGTCCTGATGGCATCGAAAGACGGCGGTGGCGAACACCTTGTTTACGAAGTGGCCGACTTATGGTTTCACACCATGGTTCTCTTGACGCACCACGGTTTGCGCGCCGAAGATGTCGTCAACGAGCTTGCGCGCCGTCAAGGTTTATCGGGCTTGGCGGAAAAAGCCTCTCGCAAAGAGTCTTGAATTTATATTACAATCCGACCTTATTCGTTTTTCTGCCGTCTGTTTGACGAAACTCGCTGCACTCGTTTTAGCGAAACTCGTTGCGCTCGTTTTCAGACGACCTCGGAGCCATTATGGACAACTGTATTTTCTGTAAAATCGCCGCCAAAGACATTCCGGCGCAAACCGTGTACGAAGACGACGAGATGTTGTGCTTCAAAGACATCCGTCCCGCCGCGCCGGTTCATCTGCTGCTGATTCCGAAAGTCCATTTCGACTCGCTGGCACACGCCGCGCCCGAACATCAAACCCTTTTGGGCAAAATGATGTTGAAAGTTCCTCAAATCGCCGAAGCGGCAGGTTTGACCGACGGCTTCAAAACCCTGATCAATACAGGCAAAGGCGGCGGACAGGAAGTGTTCCACCTGCATATCCACATCATGGGTACGCCTGCATAAACCAACATTCCCACCATCCATTTTCAACTATATCAAGGATTTATTATGGGCAGCTTCTCTCTGTGGCACTGGATTATCGTATTAATCATCGTCGTTTTGGTTTTCGGTACCAAAAAACTGCGCAACGTCGGCAAAGACCTCGGCGGTGCCGTGCATGACTTCAAACAAGGTCTGAACGAAGGTACTGACGGTAAAAAAGACGAAGTCATCGAACACAAAAAAGACGAAGACAAAGCATAATTTATGTTTGATTTCGGTTTGGGCGAGCTGCTGTTAGTCGGCATTGTCGCCCTGATTGTACTTGGTCCCGAGCGTCTGCCCGAAGCCGCCCGCGCCGCCGGACGGCTTATCGGCAAGCTGCAACGCCTCGTCAGCAGCGTCAAGCAGGAATTCAACACCCAAGTCGAATTGGAAGAGCTGCGCAAAGCCAAACAGGAATTTGAAGCCGCCGCCGCACAAGTGCGCGACAGCCTCAAAGAAACCGGTACGGATATGCAGGACAACCTGCACGACATTTCCGACGGACTCAAACCTTGGGAACGCCTGCCGGCGCAACGCACACCTGCCGATTTCGGTTTGGATGAACACGGTAACCCGCTTCCTTCGTTAAGCACGGAAGTTTCAGACGACCCGGCTGTTTCCACGTCGTCTGAAAACGCTCTGCTGCAAGCAGACACTACGACGGATGCTGTCGAAACCGACACGCCTGCAGAATCCGAGCAAGACCGCGCATGGCGCGAATACCTGACCGGCAGCGCCGCCCCAGCGTCCAATGTCGTAGAAGTCAGCTATATCGACACTTCCGCAGACGCGCCCGTGCTGCATATCACTTCCCTCAAAAAACAAGCGATGAACCGCAAGCGCGACCTGCGCCCGAAATTTCATGCCAAACCCAAACTTCGCGTCCGTAAAAAGTGAGTAAACCGGTGTCCGAACCTCAAAACGAACAACCCGTCCAACCTCTTATCGAACACCTTATCGAGCTGCGCCGCCGCCTGATGTGGATCGTCATCGGCATCGTCGTCTGCTTTCTCGGCATGATGCCGTTTGCCCAGCAGCTTTACACCTTTGTTGCCGAACCATTGATGGTGAATCTTCCCAAAGACACCAGCATGATTGCCACCGACGTCATCGCACCGTTTTTCGTGCCGGTGAAAGTGACGCTGATGGCGGCATTCCTCGTTTCCCTGCCGCACACGCTCTACCAAATCTGGGCATTCGTCGCGCCCGCCCTCTACCAAAACGAAAAACGCCTGATTACCCCGCTCGTCCTCTCCAGCGTCAGCCTATTTTTTGTCGGCATGGCGTTTGCCTACTACCTCGTTTTCCCCGTCATCTTTAAATTCCTCGCAGGCATCACCCCCGTCGGCGTCAACATGGCGACCGACATCGACAAATACCTGTCCTTTATTTTGGGCATGTTCGTCGCATTCGGCACGACTTTCGAAGTCCCCGTCGTCGTCGTCCTGCTCGCCAAAATCGGCGTCGTAACCACCGAACAACTCAAAAACGCACGACCCTACGTCATTGTCGGCGCATTCGTCGTTGCCGCCATCATTACCCCGCCGGACGTGATTTCCCAAACCCTGCTTGCCGTCCCGCTTATCTTGCTTTACGAAGCAGGTATTTGGTGCAGCCGCTTTATCAAACCCAAATCGGACGAAACCGACGAACACCCGCCCCTTCCGCCCGCAGAAACTTAAATCTGCCTGCGGATATAGCTTGCAAAGGAAAAAAGGTCGTCTGAAACGGAACATCCCGTTGAACTGGCCCCCAAATCTTGGACACTCATAAAAGCCTATTCAGGCGCTCTGTGCAAGCTGGGTTCTGTATGCGACAGGACTCAGCTTTTTCAATTTCAAACTGCAACGCTCCCGGTTGTAGTAATCCATATAGTCATCTATCTGCTTCATCAATTCATCTACCGTCAATTCACCTGCGTTATAGAAACACTCCGTCTTCAACACCGCAAAGAAGCTTTCCATCGGCGCATTGTCCCAACAGTTCGCCTTTCGCGACATGCTTTGAACCATGGAATGCTCCGCAAGCAATTCCCTATATCCCGCCGTACGGTACAGCACACCTTGGTCCGAATGAAGCATCGTTCCTTCGCCAGTCAGCCGGGGTGCGGCTTTTTCGAGCATTTCCTTTACCATTTCGCTGTCGGCTCTGCGGCTCATGGCGTAGGCGACGATCTCGCGGTTGAACAAGTCCAAGATTGGCGAGAGGTACAGTTTG
>NZ_JH164972.1:62413-66426 GCF_000227275.1 Neisseria sp. GT4A_CT1 | reverse complement strand
GGCATCGCCACCGCGACACAACAAAGCCAACTGCACACCGCCAATGAAAACATCCACCTCATCGAGCGGCAACCATACCGACATCACCGCCGGACAAAGCCTGACCGCCCATGCGGCAGAGAGCCTCAACCTGTTTGCGCAAAGCAGCGGCATCAAGGTGCAGGCCAATCAGGGCAAAGTGGAAGTACAGGCACAGAATGACGAGTTGCAGCTGAACGCGCTGAAAGACGCAACGTTAACCAGCAGCGCAGGAAAAATCACCATTGCGGCGAAGGAAGAGATTCTGATTACCTGCAAAGGGGCGTATATCAAGCTGGCGAACGGGGAGGTGGAGATTGGGAGTCCGAAGCTGGTTAGGGTGAAGGCGCCGATGGAGGTGACGGGACCAAATAGTGCAGGAGTAAATATGAAAGGTATGCCTGCGGTTGAAAAATATGATGAGCAGTTTCAATTTTTATTTCCTGATGGCAAACCTATGCATTCTATTGCGTATATTATCCATAATAAAGATGAGGTAATTACCGGCATTACGACTACTAAAGGTCTTAGTCATAGAATACATGCAGAAAAACAGCAGGAATTAAAAACTGAATTACAATGGGCTGATTTTGATTCTGCCCCACCATTTGGAGATGCATAAAAATGGCGACTAATTTAACATTTAGTACCTCACAAACCAATCAAACCCCAAAAAGTTGTCATTCCGAAAAGTGTACCTGTAATACTTTTTGGTCTTTATTACAACAGACGAGTTACATTAAACTTTCCAATAAAACTGGAAATAATCAATACCGTCTTGAAGTATGGTATGAGCAACGTGCACGAAGAATTGCGGCAATTTATGCACGGATTTATCTAGAAATGGAGAAAGAGTTAGGAGGCAACCCTAATTTAAAAGGGCGTTTTTATTGGATGGGGTTAGGTGCATTTGCCTCAAAAACGGTAGCAGCCACATTTAACTCTTGGGTTACAACAACAGGTCTTTGGGCTGCCAAAGTTCGGTATGTACCGAAATGGGCTGAAAAATATCGTGATGCAGCGAAATCCGCTCATATTTTCGCCAAAGGGAATTTATGGCTATTTATGGATGTTGCGCCATGGCATTGGGCTTGGGCACTGAGTCCAGGTTCTTTTGAACAATGTAAAGCCAGTCGTAATGCAAGTAATTATGTTGCTCCAGTAAAAAAAGCCCTCAATGCTTTGCCATGGGCTTCTACAGCCCTGCCTGGTGTAAAGGGTTTTAAATTGACCTATGAAATACAGGAGGCTTTTAAAAAATTACCACTCATAGAAAACTTAAAACCATACAGTAAAAATGCTTTAGAATTTCAAATCAAACACCTTAAGCTGATTGCAGTACAAGAACAGGAGAATATCCTCCAAAGCATATGCTGGGATCATCCATGGATGCGTTTAGGTGCAGAAATGCAACGGTGGGCAAAGAATCCCAAGACTTTTATCCGCTTCCACAGCAGCTATGATGAAGAACGGTATGCCGTTTATCTTCAAAATGTGGAAGCATGGGGTTCTGCGGGCGAATCTTTCAACCGGCACGGTATGCCGCCGCCGCAGGCGGAAAAGGTCGAATACAGGCTGAAGGAAGACCCATTCTCCTATGCACCATACAATATGAAAGCAGAGGAATATGATAGTCGGATGAAATGGATTTTGGCTGTGGCGGATAAGTATCATAATTTAATGAGTGATCCGAAAAGTAGGGAATATATTGAAGGACACCTGCAAACCATAGCAGGCTGGATAGGCAGCACCAAAAAAGGAGAACCCCATGAATCTTGGAACGATCCACAAGGCAATCAGTGAGCGGGTTGTAGCAGCTTTGCTCGCTACCCTCGTGCTCGCTCTGATCTCATTAACAGTTCATGCTTTAGACAACAAGGAGAAAATCATGCCGCAGGAAGTAACTTTACAATTGGGCAAAAAAGGGCCGGAAAGCTTCAAACAGGCAGGTGCGGTTGCGGATCACCATACCGCAGGAGAACTGGTCGGCTTTTTAGATTTGAATTGGCCGTCAAAACAATTGGGAGCCGTCACCATCCGCCACAGCGGCCATGACCTGACTATCCCGCATACCTTTACCGCCATGGGATCGGTACGTTCCGAACCTGAGGGAGAGGGAGTAAATGATATTGTTTTAAACAGCGGCATCAGTGCCAGCGAACTTATCCGCCATCGTGAAGCCTATGATTTATGGGTTAAGCTGATGAAGCGGATCCAGGACAGTGGTTGGCAACGCTATATTTATTTATCCAGTCCTCGGCTGACAGGTAAAGATGCCATCAGATATTTCCAAGGTGAAGAAAATTTTGGCTTGGGCGATATTACCGATCCCGGTGTAGTTCCCGATTTCAATACATGGTATAGCGTGATAAGCCAAGGAGGCTTTATCGTGCACTTTTATTTGGACGGTGTTGAAATGACGATTTTATTTGACCCAACTATCAACGACCAAGAAGATTTAGATAGCATCAATAAAACATTAAGTTTTAACGAATGGGGGCAGTATATGATGCGGATTGAGTTTAAAACCGCGCGCTACAGCACCCGAAATGACATATATAACACATTTATCCCTGACGGTTATGGCATCGATAAACTTCAAGAAGAAATGGATAAAATCAGCTCCCGCCTGCCGGAATACTGGCAACGCTACCGAAATATTGAACTGGCAAAACGCAAAAAAGAGGAGGCCATGTTGGTTAGCAAGGGGTATAAAATTGATGAGGGCTATCAGGATCCCGATTTACTACCTTATTTACAGAAAGAACCCAAATTTTAAAGTAGGAATAATACTTAAGGTTGCACGTTATCGGATTGATGTTGAGGGCGTGTGAAAACAAAGGTCGTCTAAAAATTTCAGACGACCTTTGTTTTTAAATTCTGTAATTGATTGTACTGTTGAATATATCAGCGAGGCAAGCAAAGAGGAGGCTGATGCCAGCCCTCACGTAACCGTATTAGGTTGCAATGGAGAAATCATTACCAGCAAAGAAGAAGCCCGCAACAGCTGCGCTGCCGGACACAAATCTTCATTTTAATTAAGAAAGGATAATCTATGGATGATACCAAAAAGCAACTCGCCGCCATCCGCTACACCGCCGACCGTACCAAACGCTACAACGAACATGGCTTTACCCTGTTGCAACTGGGCATACGCGGCGTAGTCTATTTCAATACCCGCGATGATGTCGCCGATGCCTTAACCGGTTTGATGGATTTCTATTACGAATGGTCGAAAGACAAGCTGACAATAGCTAGGCACGAAAGAGGCCATAGGGATATTAAAAAAGTCAAACTGACCGAAAAATCATATCTGAAAGAACGGGATACAATCTACCGGTGGTTGGACAATCGGAAGGAAAATCCGCCAGAGGTGATGTGGGGAATGCAAAGCGAGCATGCAGATACCAGCGCATCCTATTATTTCGACATTACCTCTATTGCCGCAGGTTTGGCAAATGAGCCGCATATGCCGTTAGGCACTCTGCTTTTTAATCTGCCACTGGAAATTTTGTCTTCCCCCAAAGATTTGGCAAAATTAGATGAATTTGTCGACAAGATTGCAGAGAAGCTGGATGTTTTCCACGGTTATATCGGACTGGCAGCAATTCCACCGCATAACTATTACGATGGTGCGCCATACGAATACGGGGTTTGCCGCGAGAATTTCGGTCTAATTCCGGTTACTACCGATTATTTGTCAACGTTTTATAGATACAACATACGCAGTATCAGTTGGTATACATTGGTTGGCAGGGAACTTTACGGACAGCTACCGGCAGGCAGGATAGAGCCTGTTTTGGCAAATCATCCCGATATTACTCTGCGCGACTTTGCCGGTATCAAGGTTTTTAAAATCGGCAGCTTGCCCGAAACAGGGGATATCCGCGAAGATTTACCCTTGGACTACATTGCGCTAAACCGAGCTTTAGAACCGATACGCGAAAAATATCCGCGCGAAAATATGGGCGGCATTACCCGCGAACAGATGTATT
>NZ_JH164972.1:25977-62235 GCF_000227275.1 Neisseria sp. GT4A_CT1 | reverse complement strand
GCCGGTATCAAGGTTTTTAAAATCGGCAGCTTGCCCGAAACAGGGGATATCCGCGAAGATTTACCCTTGGACTACATTGCGCTAAACCGAGCTTTAGAACCGATACGCGAAAAATATCCGCGCGAAAATATGGGCGGCATTACCCGCGAACAGATGTATTATTGGTCGAGAAGATGGGACGGCTGGGAAGTGGAAGAAAAGGACGGCAAGCGGATCTACACCCAAGCGCCGCAGGAAATCATCGGCGTCGAGGAAGAGCCAGTTCCAATTTCAGGTATGTGGAAAATCACCAGCTTTGACGGTGAGACCCGCCATTTCAATAAAGGCGAAATTTTCCCTGAAGGAGAAGGAGTACGGACACAAAAAGCACTTCTCGGACCCCAAATGGGCCTGACCATTTGGGAGCTTGTCAAAGGAGACCATAACGAGCCTTTGCGTAGAAAGGCAATGTGGTAAGGTAACAAGCCATAAATAATCTATTAACAAGTATAGATTGAGCCGAAAACCCAACATTTATCAAGGTCGTCTGAAAAGTTCAAATCCCTTTTCAGACGACCTTTGCTTCGTATCCGTTACAATATCTGTTTTAAACCCTGTCTATCCGTTCTATGAAAACTCTGTTTCGCTCGTTTCCTGCTACTGTTTTGCTTGCGCTGTTGCCTTTGGGTTTCTTGGTGGTGATGGTGGTTGCGCCATTGGTGGCGATGGCGGCTTATGACGGGTCGGCTTGGTCGTTGGTGTTGGCTGACGATTATATGCAGCATCGCTTGGTTTGGACGGTGGTTCAGGCGGCGGTCACTTGTGTGCTGGTTTTGCTGCTTGGTATTCCGGTGGGGTGGTCGTTGGCAAGGTTGTCGTTTCGCGGGCGTGAGATGATTTTGCGACTTTTGATGCTGCCGTTTGTGATGCCGACTTTGGTGGTCGGGGTGGGTGTGTTGGCTTTGTTCGGGGCAAACGGTGTGTTGTGGGCGGGCTGGCAGGATACGCCGTATTTGTTGCTTTACGGCAATGTGTTTTTCAACTTGCCTGTGTTGGTACGCGCGGCGTATCAGGGATTTTTGCAGGTGCCGCAGGCGAGACTGCAGTCGGCGCAGACGCTGGGTGCGGGGGCTTGGCAGCGGTTTTGTTTTGTGGAATGGCCGGTGTTGCGCCCTTGGTTGGCGGGCGGGGCTTGTTTGGTATTTTTGTATTGTTTTTCGGGTTTCGGACTGGCTTTGTTGCTGGGTGGCAGCCGTTATACGACGGTTGAGGTGGAGATTTATCAGTTGGTGATGTATGAGCTGGATATGGCTCAGGCGTCGGTTTTGGTGTGGATGGTGTTGGGGGTGACGGCATTGGCGGGGCTGCTGTATGCGTATTTGAGCCGGCAAACGGCTTCTGATAAGGCGGTTCGTGCTTTGCTGCCGCATCGTCCGCAATCTTTGGGCGAACGTGTTTTGCTGGGTTTTTCTTTAATGGTGTTGCTGCTGTGTTGCCTGCTGCCTTTGGTGGCGGTGGTTTTTTTGGCGGCATCGGCAGGCGGGTCTTGGGGCGTATTGCTGGAACGGGAAACTTTGGCTGCGGGATGGAATACGCTGCGGTTTTCGGGGATGGCGGTTTTGACGGCGGTTGTGCTGGGGGTGATGTATGCGGCGGTTGCGCGACGGGTGGCGTGGGTGCGCAGTTTGGTGTTCTTGCCGTTTATGGTTTCGCCTGTCTGCATTGCCGCCGGTATATTGCTGCTTTATCCGCAATGGACGGCATCGCTGCCTTTGTTGGTTGTCACTTATGCGCTGCTGGCGTATCCGTTTGTGGCAAAAGATGTGCTGGCGGCTTGGGACGATTTGCCTGAAGATTATGTGTCGGCTGCGCGCGGTATGGGGGCAAATGCTTTTCAGACGACCTTGTATGTGACAGCCCCTTTATTGAAACCTGCTTTGCGACGCGGTCTGACTTTGGCGGCGGCAACCTGTATCGGCGAATTTGCCGCCACGCTGTTTTTGTCGCGCCCCGAATGGCAGACGCTGACCACTTTGATTTATTCGTATCTGGGCAGGGCAGGGGAGGACAATTATGCACGGGCAATGGTGTTGACGACGGTTTTGATGCTGCTGTCGCTGATGGTGTTTTTGCTGCTGGACGAACGTGAAAAGACTTGATGTCCGCTTTTGAAATGTAGCATGATGTTTATAGAGGTCGTCTGAAAACATTTCAGACGACCTCAAATCCATTTAGATTGTCAGCAATTCCATTCAAAAATATAGTGGATTAACTTTAAACCAGTACGGCGTTGCCTCGCCTTAGCTCAAAGAGAACGATTCTCTAAGGTGCTGAAGCACCAAGTGAATCGGTTCCGTACTATCTGTACTGTCTGCGGCTTCGTCGCCTTGTCCTGATTTGAATTTAATCCACTATAAAAAGATACGCGGCGAAACCATGCCCCGACATTTTTATTTTCATTCGCTATCCTTTACAATACCTTCCTTTATCTTTCATTCCAGCTTCCTTATGAACGAACACGTTTCCGTCCCATCCCCTGTCGGCGAAGACTACCTGCTCTTAGGTCAATACGCCGAACGCGCCTATCTCGAATACGCTATGAGCGTGGTCAAAGGCCGCGCGCTGCCTGAAGTTTCAGACGGCCAGAAGCCCGTGCAGCGGCGCATTTTGTTTGCCATGCGCGATATGGGTTTGACGGCGGGAGCGAAGCCGGTGAAATCGGCGCGCGTGGTCGGCGAGATTTTAGGTAAATACCACCCGCACGGCGACAGTTCCGCCTATGAAGCGATGGTACGGATGGCGCAGGATTTTACCTTGCGCTATCCCTTAATCGACGGCATCGGCAACTTCGGTTCGCGCGACGGCGACGGGGCGGCGGCGATGCGTTACACCGAAGCGCGGCTAACGCCGATTGCGGAATTGCTGTTGTCCGAAATCAATCAGGGGACGGTGGATTTTGTGCCGAACTACGACGGCGCGTTTGACGAACCGCTGCACCTGCCCGCCCGCTTGCCCATGGTGTTGCTCAACGGCGCGTCGGGCATCGCGGTGGGCATGGCGACCGAAATCCCGTCGCATAATCTGAACGAAGTTACGCAGGCGGCGATTGCGCTGTTGAAAAAGCCGACGTTGGAAACCGCCGACCTGATGCAGTACATCCCCGCGCCTGATTTTGCCGGCGGCGGTCAAATCATCACGCCGGCGGACGAATTGCGTCGGATTTACGAAACCGGCAAGGGCAGCGTGCGCGTGCGTGCACGTTACGAAATCGAGAAGCTGGCGCGCGGACAATGGCGCGTGATTGTGACTGAGCTGCCGCCGAACGCTAATTCCGCCAAAATCCTTGCTGAAATCGAAGAACAAACTAACCCGAAACCGAAAGCAGGCAAAAAGCAGCTCAACCAAGACCAGCTCAACACCAAAAAGCTGATGCTGGATTTAATCGACCGCGTACGCGACGAGTCCGACGGCGAACATCCCGTGCGCCTTGTGTTCGAGCCGAAATCCAGCCGCATCGATACCGATACCTTCATCAACACGCTGATGGCGCAGACTTCGCTGGAAGGCAATGTGTCCATGAACTTGGTGATGATGGGGCTGGACAACCGCCCTGCGCAGAAAAACCTGAAAACGATTTTGCAGGAATGGCTGGATTTCCGCGTCGTTACCGTAACACGCCGTCTGAAATTCCGTTTGAACCAAGTGGAAAAACGGTTGCACATCCTTGAAGGTCGTCTGAAAGTCTTTCTGCACATTGATGAAGTGATTAAAGTCATCCGCGAATCAGACGACCCGAAAACCGATCTGATGGCGGCGTTCGGGCTGACCGAAATCCAAGCCGAAGACATTTTGGAAATCCGCCTGCGTCAGCTGGCGCGTTTGGAAGGTTTCAAACTCGAAAAAGAATTGAACGAGTTGCGTGAAGAACAAGGTCGTCTGAATATCCTTTTGGGCGACGAAAACGAAAAACGCAAGCTGATTATCAAAGAGATGCAGGCGGACATGAAGCAGTTCGGCGACCCGCGCCGCACGCTGGTGGAAGAAGCCGGGCGCGCCGTGCTGACGCAAACCACCGCCGATGAACCCATCACGCTGATTCTGTCGGAAAAAGGGTGGATACGCAGCCGGGCCGGACACAACCTTGATTTGAGCCAAACCGCATTCAAAGAAGGCGACCGCCTCAAACAAACCCTTGAAGGCCGCACTGTTTTACCCGTCGTCATCCTCGATTCATTGGGCAGAACCTACACCCTCGATGCCGCCGAAATCCCCGGCGGGCGCGGCGACGGTGTGCCCGTTTCATCGTTAATCGAGCTGCAAAACGGCGCGAAACCCGTCGCCATGCTCACCGGACAGCCCGAACAGCATTACCTACTTTCAGGCAGCGGCGGCTACGGCTTCATCGCCAAACTGGGCGATATGGTCGGACGCGTGAAAGCGGGCAAAGTGGTGATGACTGTGGACAGAGGCGAAATCGTCCTGCCGCCGATTGCGGTTTATGCCTCCTCGCTCATCAACCCCGACTGCAAAGTCGTACTGGCCAGCAGCGACCACCGCCTCTTGGCGTTCTCGATCGGCGAACTCAAAGTCATGCCTAAAGGCCGTGGTTTGCAGTTGATGTCGCTGACCGAAGGCGCATCGCTGGAACACGTTCTCGTAACCACGGCTGCGGAATTCATCGTTGAAACCGTCGGCAAGCGCGGTGCGGCGCATCAGGAAAAATTGCGCATTTGCGATATCGAGGGCAAACGCGGCAAAAAAGGGAAGGTTTTGGACATCTCAGGTCGTCTGAAAACCTTGTCCGCAGCTTCCGAATAAGCAACAGAGGAAACGATAACACATTGAAAACCTAGAAAACACGGTCGTTTTATGTTATGCTGACAAAATTAAAAAATATTTACGACCGTCTGCGGAAATATTGCAGAACGATTTCAAAAACAGGTACTAATAATGATAAAAATAAACAAAAAGGGTTGCGGATATGAGTAAGTCCGGCTTTCAGGAACTGGGAAACCTGAGCGAGCGGATACCCGGTTTAATCAATATTGCCCGCATTGCCATCGTGCTGCCGCTGTTGGTCATGCATGCTTTCGGCGTTTACAGCAATGGCACCCATATCGGCATGTCATTCCCCCCCGTCGAATTTTACAGCTGGGCAGCGCTGTATTCTTTCCTCATCTTGTTATCCGTCGCCCGTCCGGACTGGCAATGGCAGACTTTGGATTTGCCCAATGCCAGCGCAGTCGTCGATATTTCGATGATGATGATACTGGTGTATATCGCCGGCGGAGTCGATTCGGGCTTCGGCATCCTTGTCCTTCCTTTCGTCGCGACGTCCTGCCTCCTCAGCTACGGGCATTATCCCATGCTGTACGCAGGCTACGCGTCCATGCTGTTCTTCTTCAATCTGCTGCTCGACGGCAGCGTCCGCCTGCATCCGTTTGATTGGGATACGCAGCCCCTGATTACTACGGTCCTGCTCAGCGGCGCGTGTTACCTCGTCGCCATGCTGACTTCGTTCGCCGCCCGCTATTTGGAGCAAGCGACCGAATCTGCCAGCCGCCATCAGCTTGCCTACCGCCGCATCAGCGGGTTGAACCGCCTCGTCCTCAACCGCGTGCAGGAAGCCGTTATCGTCATCGACAGTACCCAGCGCGTCTGGCTTTTCAACAAACAGGCAAAAACCTATTTCCCCGGTTTAGTGGTTGACCAGCAGGAAGTCGTGTTCAGCGAATTGGTTACACGCTGGCAATATCATCCCGACAAACCGTTTGAAACCGATATCCACATCTTCCAACACGCCATGCACGTCCGCGCCGTCCCGCTGATTCAGGAACAGACGGAACTGCTCATGCTGTATGTCCGTTCGCTGCGCGAAGTCGCGGCAGAGGCCATGTCCACCAAGCTCACCTCGCTCGGACAGCTTACCGCGAACCTCGCCCACGAAATCCGCAATCCGATGTCCGCCATCCGTCATGCCAGCGATTTGCTGCAAGAAAGTGATGACGATGCCGAACCCGATCCCGTTAAAGCCAAGCTTTGCGGCATCATCGACAGCAACATCCAGCGCATCGACAAAATGTTGGAAGACATCTCCCTGCTCAACAAACGCGACAATATCAGCCGCGAGCCGATCAACCTGATGAAATTCTGGCTCGACTTCAAACAAGAGTTCACGCTCAACAATTCCGAAGCCATCGGCTGCCTGCGCATGAATATGGACGGCAACAACCTTACCGTCCTCGCTGATGTGATGCACATCCAACAAATTATGTGGAACCTCTGCAATAACGCATGGCGGCACAGCCGTCAGGACGAAAACGCGATTACCGTCCTGATCCGCCCCAGCGGCAGGATGCACATTTCCATCGTCGTTGCCGATAACGGCAAAGGCATTTCGCCCGAAGTTCGCAACCATCTCTTCGAGCCGTTCTACACCACTGAAAAACAAGGTACGGGATTGGGATTGTACGTTGCCCGCGAACTGGCACACGCCAATATGGGCCAACTCCATTACCACCCCGAAATGAACGGATTCGAACTGATTTTACCGAGAGAACACAATGAGTAAGCTGCAAGACCCAGTATTGGTCGTCGACGACGAGGCCGACATCCGTGACTTGATGGAAATGACGCTGATGAAGATGGGACTGCACGTGCAGACCGCCGTCGGCGTAGAAGATGCCAAAGACAAGCTCGACAACAACGACTACTCCCTTGTCTTGACTGATATGCGGATGCCCGACGGCTCAGGTCTCGAAGTCGTCCAATACATAGACGAACTCATGCTCGACACCCCTGTCGCCGTCATTACCGCCTTCGGTAATGCCGACCAGGCGGTCGAAGCCCTTAATGCGGGTGCGTTCGACTACCTGCAAAAGCCGATTACCCTTTCCCAACTGCGTTCGCTGGTTAAATCCGCCGTTTCTGTTTCCAATAGTACAGACGAAATTGCCCAGCCGCCGACCGAAAAACCGTCCGCACCCGTCGCTGCCGCATTCAACAAGCCTAAAACCCCGCCCAAACCGCCCAAACGCGACTTGAGCGGTTCTGTCTCCGTACCCGAAAGCCTGCGTTCCATGAAAGAACGCTTTGCCACCGGCGAAATCGCCATGCGCGCGAACGAAGACGTGCCCGAATTGGGCGGCGAAGAAGATATGCCGAGGCTGCTCGGCAGTTCGCCCCAAATGGTCGAAGTCCGCCACCTGATCCGCCGCCTCGCCCGCAGCGGCGTGCCCGTTTATATTTCCGGCGAATCGGGTACCGGTAAAGAACAGGCGGCGCGTACCATCCACGAATTGTCCGATCGCGCCGACAAGCCCTTTATCGCCGTCAACTGCGGCGCAATTCCTGAAAATCTGATGGAAAGCGAATTCTTCGGCTACAAAAAAGGCAGCTTTACCGGCGCCGACCAAGACCGTCTCGGCTTTTTCCAACACGCCGACGGCGGTACGCTGTTCCTCGACGAAGTTGCCGACTTGCCGCTAGCCATGCAAGTCAAACTCCTGCGCGCCATCCAAGAAAAAGCTGTGCGCCGCATCGGTGATGCCCGCGAAACTTTCGTCGATGTCCGCATCATCTGCGCCACCCACAAAAACCTCGAAGCCCTTGTTGACAGCGGTGCATTCCGTCAAGACTTATATTACCGCCTCAACGTCGTTACCCTGTATATGCCGCCCCTGCGCGAAATGCGCGAAGACTTGGGCGCGCTGATTCTGTACCTGCTCTACAAACACCGCCACGGTACGCAAACCTACAAACTCAGCCCCAAAGCGCAAGAAGCCCTGCTGCATTACAGCTATCCCGGCAACTTCCGCGAACTCGAAAACATCCTCGAACGCGCCGTCGCCCTGACTGTCGGACAAGTTATCCAGTTGGATGATTTGCAAATCCAAAACACGACGACGCCCAAAAACGACCATCCAAACCTCAGCCTTGACGACATCGCCGATTCCGAAACACGAAAAGGCGAAACTTTGGATCACCAGCCGCTTCCGCCGTTTGACCCGCGCACCATGCAGATTCAAGATTACCTTGACCAAATCGAGCGTGGCATTATCGAACAGGCGTTGCAACAAACCCGTTACAACCGCACTCAGGCAGCCAAGCTTTTAGGCATCAGCTTCCGCTCCATGCGCTACCGTATGGAACGTTTGGACATCAATTAAGCTTGCACTTTGCATTGTCTGAACGTTTAGGAAGCAAGACCCGAATATGTGCTTCAAATCTCAAACCGCGTATCTGCCATTCAGTCGGATACGCGGTTTTTGGCGTTCGAGAGGTCGTCTGAAAATTTTCAGACGACCTCTCTGTTTTAGGAGATTTGTGGATAAATACGGTTGAATATAGTGGATTAACTTTAAATCAGGACAAGGCGGCGAAGCCGCAGACAGTACAGATAGTACGGAACCGATTCACTTGGTGCTTCAGCACCTTAGAGAATCGTTCTCTTTGAGCTAAGGCGAGGCAACGCCGTACTGGTTTAAAGTTAATTCACTATAAAATGGTGGCGACAATCACACTTGTAATATTGTGTTGTAAAGCCGTCAGTCCGACGCTTTGCCTACCGCCGTCCATATCTGAGCAAACTATCAAAAAAACGCCGAAATCTTTATAATTCGGCACATATCCTATTTTTCAGACGACCTATCTCCGATAGCGCATCCTTTTGTGGATTAACTGTGGATAAGTTTGTCCTGACCCCTTTCCAGGAATACCTTATGATCCGTTTCGAACAAGTTTCCAAAACCTATCCAGGCGGTTTTGAAGCCCTGAAAAACGTCAGCTTCCAAATCAAAAAAGGCGAAATGATATTTATCGCCGGCCATTCCGGCTCCGGCAAGTCCACCATCCTCAAGCTGATTTCCGGTATTACCAAGCCCAGCAAAGGCAAAGTGTGGTTCAACAACCAAGACTTGGGCGAATTGAGCGACAACCAAATCGGCTTCATGCGCCAGCATATCGGCATCGTGTTCCAAGACCACAAAATCCTCTATGACCGCAACGTCCTGCAAAACGTCATCCTGCCGCTGCGGATTATCGGTTATCAGCCGCGCAAAGCCGAAGAACGCGCCCGCATCGCCATTGAAAAAGTCGGCTTGAAAGGCCGCGAATTGGATGATCCCGTAACCCTCTCAGGTGGCGAACAGCAACGCCTGTGTATCGCCCGCGCCGTCGTCCACCAGCCCAGCCTCCTGATTGCCGACGAACCCTCCGCCAACCTCGACCGCGCCTACGCGCTCGACATCATGGAACTGTTCAAAACCTTCCACGAAGCAGGAACCACCGTCATCGTCGCCGCTCATGACGAAACCCTCATGGCAGACTACGGCCACCGCATCCTGCGCCTCTCGAAAGGACGACTCGCATGAGCATCATTCACTACGTCTCGCTGCACGTCGAATCCGCGCGCACTGCGCTCAAACAGCTCCTGCGCCAACCCGTCGGCACGCTGCTCACCCTCCTGATGCTCGCCGTCGCCATGACCCTGCCGCTTTTCATGTATTTGGGCATCCAAAGCGGGCAAAGCGTTTTAGGCAAACTCAACGAGTCGCCGCAAATCACCCTCTATATGGAAACCGACGCTTCCAAAGCCGACAGCGATACCGTCCGCAACCTGTTGGAACGCGATGCGCGCCTCAACAAAATCCGTTTCATCAGCAAGCAGGAAGGCTTGGAAGAGCTGCAATCCAACCTCGATCAAAACCTCGTTTCCATGCTCGACGGCAACCCCTTGCCCGACGCATTTATCGTAACGCCCGATCCCGCTACGCCGCCCCCACAAATGCAGGCGATTTATCAGGATATGGTCAAGCTGCCCATGGTCGAATCTGCCACCATGGACACCGAATGGGTGCAAACGCTGTATCAAATCAACGAGTTCATCCGCAAAATTTTATGGTTTCTTTCACTGACGCTGGGCATGGCGTTCGTCCTTGTCGCGCACAACACCATCCGTCTGCAAATCCTCAGCCGCAAAGAAGAAATCGAAATCACCAAGCTGCTCGGCGCACCCGCATCGTTCATCCGACGTCCCTTCCTTTACCAAGCCATGTGGCAGAGTATCTTCTCCGCCGCCGTCAGCTTGGGACTGTGCGGCTGGCTGCTCTCCGCCGTACGTCCGTTGGTAGATGCCATCTTCAAACCCTACGGGCTTAATATCGGCTGGCGCTTCTTCCATTTCAGCGAAGTTTCGCTGGTGTTCGGCTTCGTCATCGCCCTAGGCGTCTTCGGCGCATGGCTTGCTACTACGCAGCATCTGCTGGGCTTTAGGGCCAAGAAATAAAATCATTGGATTGAAGCAAAGGCAAAAAGGTCGTCTGAAACTCTAAAACAAGGTTTCAGACGACCTTTGATTGGCTGCTATTTATCGTGTAAGGAAATAATATGCAGGGCAAGCTACTGCCACTCGACTATCACATAGGTTTAAGAAAATCCTTAAGAAGGATGGCGATGATGCTGTTCTTCTTATCCTTGTGCTTGCCTGCCGTAAAAGGAGCGCTAGGTTTAGAAATATGGATGACAGGTTTGATAGTTTTTTGGCATCCAGCAAGCTGGCCTACATTTGCTAATGTAATTTTTATTGTTTTATATTTCAGATTGAATGATGAGAAAGATACCTTACCTTGGTTACCCTGTTTAATGTTAATCCTGATGATACCGGGGTCGATATTTGTGTTGCCTGGTGTATTTGGTTGGGGGTACGTGGTTTGGGTGATGTCAGGTATGCTTCTATGTGCGGATTGGTTATGTAGCCTTATGCCGCACAAACAGCGCCTGATTGTCAGGTTGGCAATCATGGTTTGTCTGATATGGGCTGTCGGCTTAATCGGGATTGGATGGTACCAACAAAGCTTAAACGAGAATATCTTTGAAGGTCTCTATTTCAGTGTGTTTTACAATCCGTTAGGTGTGATGAGAGGATCTTTTTATCAATAGTGAAAAGCCCAAAAACCGGTTGCAATCATGTTTAAAGGCTTTTTGAGGTTGGACGGTTTATGATGGGGTTTTGATTAACGCTGATGGGTCGAATTTTGGTTTAAACTATTTGAAATCATAAGGTTGTTGGAATTGATTTTACCGTTTTGAATTTGAATGGTTAATGAATTGCTCAAATTGGGCGACAAATAGCTTGACAGCGTTTTCAAGTGTCTGTATAGTTCTACTTTCTGACGCGGGATGGAGCAGCATGGTAGCTCGTCGGGCTCATAACCCGAAGGTCGTAGGTTCGAATCCTGCTCCCGCAACCAAATTTTCAAGCCCTCGGTTCTACCGAGGGTTTTTTCTTGGCTTGATTGCCGGGGTAAGTGAATCCCTATACCTTAAGAAGGTCGTCTGAAAACTTGATGTTCGGGTTTTCAGACGACCTTTTTGCGTCAATCATTTTCGTGGACAGAGTCCACGCTACGGCACTTGTGTTGTCAACAAACTTTGTAGCGTGGGCTTTGCCCGCGAACCACTCAAGATTTCAGGTGACCTGTCCGTTTTATAGTGGCTTAACTTTAAACCAGTACGGCGTTGCCTCGCCTTGTCGTACTATCTGTACTGTCTGCGGCTTCGTCGCCTTGTCCTGATTTAAATTTAATCCACTATATCTTCGTGGGTAGAACCTACGTTACGGATACCGAGTCAGCCAAAACCGATAGAAAGTTCAAATATGAAAGGTCGTCTGAAACCTACATCGGGTTTTCAGACGACCTTTTTGCGTCAATCATTTTCGTGGACAGAGTCCACGCTACGGCAATTGTGTTGTCAACAAACTTTGTAGCGTGGGCTTTGCCCACGAATCGCTAAATATTTCAGACGACCTTTCCTACACCTTCCCGCATCGGCAATATCAGGCTTCACTTCTGTCCGCTTTGTTCCACCTGCCGTTTGAAGCGTGTGCCTGCGGCGTGGTAGAAAGGGCGGGGGGAGAATTGGCGGGAGACTTGTGAGGCGAAGATGCAGGCGATGAGCAGCCAGAAGAGGAGGTTTTGTCCGCCGGTCATTTCCATCACGACGACGGCGGAGGTGAGCGGCGATTGGGTGGCGCCGGCGAGGAAGGCTGCCATGCAGATGAGGACGAGGACGTGGGTGCCTTGGGCGAGTCCGGTGAGGGTGGCGATGCGTTCGCCCAAGACTGCGCCTATGGTGAGGGATGGGGTGAAGATGCCGCCGGGCGTACCTGTCCAGTAGGTCAGGACGGTGGAGAACCATTTGGCGGCGGCGAGTCCGGCGGGGGCTTCGTGGATGCCGCGCAGGGCTTGGGCGGCTTCGTGGTAGCCTGTGCCGTAGGTTTTGCCTTGGTAAAGCGTGCCGATAGCGGCGATCAGGATGCCGATGAGGGCGGCGGTAATCAGGGGATGGCGGCGGATGTGTTCGCGCCATTTGGCGGGGGCGAAGGCGGTGGCACCGAGATACAGGGTGCGTCCGAACAGTCCGCCGGCGATGCCGCACGCGAGTCCGCAGCCCAATACCCAGCCGAGCATATTGTCGAGCGCGCCGCCGCTGAAGCCTGAAAAATAGGGATTGTTGCCTTGGATGGCGACTTGGATGAAACCGGCGGCGAGGACGCCGAGTAGGATTTGCCGCTCCCAACGCAGCATGACTTCGCGCCCGAGTTCTTCGATGGCGAAAATCACGCCTGCCAGCGGGGCGTTGAACGCGGCGGCCAGCCCGCCTGCCGCGCCTGCGGCGATAAGATCGTTTTCCTGCATGCCGCGAAAGGCGAAGCCGTGTTTTTTACACCATGCGCCCCACGCGCTCATGACTGCCGCGCCGACTTGGACGGACGGCCCTTCACGCCCGACGGATGCGCCTGCGCACATGGCGAGGAAGGTCAGCGGGATTTTGAGGAGGGTTTCGCGGAGGCGGATCAGGCGGGTTTTGTTGGCGCCGTAGGGCAGGGCGAGGCTGGCGAGCACTTGCGGGATGCCGCTGCCGGAGGTGTAGGGGGCGAAACGGCGGGTGATCCAGACGATGAGTGGCAGCCCGAAGGGCAGGGCGACCCAGGCAAACCAAGGATATTTTTGCACCAACTCCGCATTCGTTTCCAACGCGAAATCCGCCATCCAAGCAAACAGGAGGGCGGTCAGCGCAACCAGTGCCGAACCTGCCAGCAGGAACAGAAAAGCAATGCTTTTACGCGAAATGCGGCGGGTTTGGCGGATTTTGTGCGTGATGTGGTAGGCGGGCGGTTTGGTCGGCATGGTATGCGGAAGTGTGGAAAAGGTCGTCTGAAAAGGGTTATTGCGGAAGGCGGTTTATCAATGCGCCAAGATAGCCTAAACCGAAAGACAGTAAAAATGCAGAAGCGATGCCGACACCCCAGTAAATAGATCGGTGCTGCGTAGGTTTGTCAGTGGTGGCACGCAGCAGTTTGAAATAGAGTGCGAACGTGGCGGATGAGATGGCGAAAAATCAGTAAACAGCCGAAGAGGGAGACAGATGAATAAGAGGCGTAGGCGATTATTGCAGGTTTCAGTGTGTAAAGTACGCCCGCGCCTACCGCCCATTTCCAGATGGGATAGAGCTTGTCGGGGAAATCCAGCGTCCCCACAGCTTGAAATCTGCCGAATGCCAATATCAAAGCAATGTCAAAAAAGATGGATGCAAAGAGTAACATCATAAAATAATTTCCTTGTGAGTAAGATGTTTTTGTTTTTAAGACGACCTCGGGGTCGTCTGAAAAAAGAGGGGAGGCAGCCTGTTGCCCCTCCAGTCAATGCATAATAAATAAGTTTGCCCAATAAAACAATTTTTCGGACAGTAGGGTTAAGGATATACCTGAAAGAATGCCCAGTCCCCAATAGATAAACCGGCGGCGTTTCGGGTTGGACGTGGTATGCAACATTTTGAAATACAAAAGCAAGCAGCCGAATATGCAGATGGTTTGAAACAGGATGAGGGGGAGGCTGTCAATGGCTTTGGAAATCGAATCATGAACGATGATTGTCACTATGCGTATGCATAAATAAATCAAAGCCGAGCCTGCCGCCGAATGCCAAAAGGGGACGGGCGAGTCGGATGAGTTGGTTGTCCTGTGGGGTTGAAGCCTGCCGAATAACAATATAAAGACAATGTCAGACATAATGATGGCTCCCTTGACGTAAGCTGTTTTTGTGTTTCAGACGACCTCGGGGTCGTCTGAAATGTTATGGTGCGGCGATATGGGGCAGTATAGTGAATTAACTTTAAACCAGTACGGCGTTGCCTCGCCTTAGCTCAAAGAGAACGATTCTCTAAGGTGCTGAAGCACCAAGTGAATCGGTTCCGTACTATCTGTACTGTCTGCGGCTTCGTCGCCTTGTCCTGATTTAAATTTAATCCACTATACCGCGCTAAGGTGTGTCAGTACGTCGATCATCCGCAACGCCGAAGCGGCTGCCGTACCCCGGCAAACACAGTGATGCAGCAGAACAGTATGGGTTTTCGCGGATAAAGCCCGCGTTACGGTTTGCACTTGGTCTAAAGGTCGTCTGAAACGGTTTTCAGACGACCTTTTTTCGTACTGCCTTAACCTGTATTGCGCAAACCTTGTGCCACGCCGTTGATGGTCAGGTGCACCATCAGGAGGGTGTGCGGGTCGTGCGGGTCTTTGCGCAGGCGTTTGAGCATGGCGACTTGCAGGCCGTTGAGCGCGTTCAGGTACGGAATCCGCAGGGCAAGCGAGCGGGCGAGGCTGCGGTTGTCGCGCAAGAGTTCGTCGGTTTGCAAAAGGTCGAGCAGGGCTTTGCGGCTGCGTTGGTATTCTTCCTTAATCATGCCGAAGATGACGGCGGCTTTTTCGGGCGATTCGCTCAAGCCGGCGTAGTTTTCGGCGAGGGTGATGTCGGTTTTCGCCATGACTTGTTCCATATTGGAGAGCATGGCTTGGAAGAAGGGGTTGTGCTGCGCGTGTTCCCGCAGGGCGGCGAGGGTTTCGGGTTTGCCTTCGCACAGGCTTTCCACTGCGCTGCCGAAGCCGTACCACGCGGGCAGCATGAGGCGGTTTTGCATCCATGAGAACACCCACGGTATCGCGCGCAAATCCTGTATCCGCGCCAAGGTTTTGCGGCTGGCGGGGCGGCTGCCGAGGTTGAGGGTGGCGATTTCCTGTATGGGGCTGGTTTGCAGGAAATAGTCGATGAAGTCGGGGTGGGTAATCAGCTCGCGGTAGTATTTGAACGATACGTCCGACAATGCCTGCATGAGCGCGGGTTCGGGGTCTTTTTGATCGGGCAGCAGGCTGGCTTCGAGCGTCGCGGCGACGAGGGTTTCGAGGTTGCGCACGGCGTTGCCGGGATCGGCGTATTTGGCGGTGATGACTTCGCCTTGCTCGGTGATGCGGATTTGTCCGGCCACGCTGCCCGCCGGTTGGGCGAGGATGGCTTGGTAAGACGGGCCGCCGCCGCGTCCGACGCTGCCGCCGCGGCCGTGGAAGAGGCGCATACGGACATCGTATTTTTTGAAGAGTTCGACCAAGCCCAATTCCGCCTGATAGAGGCACCAAGAGCTGGTAACGTAGCCGCCGTCTTTGTTGGAATCGGAATAGCCGAGCATGATTTCCTGAATGTTGTCGCGGCTTTGCAGCAGGTCGCGGTACCATTCGTTGCTGAACATGGTTTCCATGACGGGGCAGGCGTTTTCGAGGGCTTCGATGGTTTCGAAGAGGGGGACGATGTTGATGCGGCTTTGCGGTTTGCCGTTTTCAACCGTCAACAAGCCGCTTTCTTTGAGCAGCAGCGCGAGGGCGAGCAGGTCGCTGGGCTGTTCGCAGTTGGAGATGATGCTTTGGGTAACGGCGTTCTCGCCGAATTCGTCTTTGATGTTGCGCGCTTCGTTGAAAATCGCCATTTCGCGGCGGGTGTGTTCGCTGTAAGTGATGAACGGGCTGGACAGCGGCCGCTGGTGTTTCAGCTCGCGCAGCAGGACGGTTTGTTTTTCCGTTTCGGAAAGGCTGCCGTAGTCTTCCAAACCGGCGTGTTTGAAGAGTTCGGCGACGACATCGGCGTGTTTTTCCGCGTGTTGGCGCAAGTCGAGCGGCATCATGTGGAAGCCAAACACGGACACGGAGCGGATCAGGTCGGCGAGCCTGCCTTCGCCCAAAAGCGCGCTGCCGTTGTCGCGCAGGGAGCGTTGCAGCTTGTGGAGGTCGTCTGAAAACTCTTGTGCAGAGGCATAAGGCATCATGAAACCGAATTTGCAGCCCATGCCCAAACCGAGCGAGCGGGCTTTGCCCATCACGCGCGCCATGATGTAGGCGATGGCGCGGCGGTACGGCTCTTCGGTGCGGGCGATTTCTTCGTCTGGCGATTCGTCCGACAACGCCATTACGTCGTCGTTGACTTTGACGCGGCGGACGGAAAGCGGCAGCTCGCGGTAGAGTTTGTCGAGTTCGCCGCGGTAAAAACGGAACACCGCGTCGGCATGGCGGCGGAAAGCAAAACGCAGGGTCTCGGCGGAGACAAACGGATTGCCGTCGCGGTCGCCGCCTATCCAGCCGCCGATTTTTAAGATGTCGGGCACGTCCACATCAGGATAGGTCGTCTGAAACTCGCGTTCCATGCTGCGGTAGAGTTTGGGCAGCGCCTCGAAGAAACTCATCGGGAAGATGGATACGCCGTTGTTGATTTCATCGTTGACGCTGAGTTTGTGGTGGCGCGTTTCGCTGGTTTGCCATAAGCCCAATAAGATAGTGTCGATTTCGCGGCGCAATTCCGCCAGCGCGTCGGCATGGGTGCAGCGTTCGCGGCGGGGCAGGAGGGCGCGGATGCGGCGGTTGAAGTTCAACACGGTTTGGCGTTGCACTTCGGTCGGGTGCGCGGTCAGAACGGCGGTAACATTGGTCGTATTTAATTGTTTTTGAACCGCCTTGCCGCCGATTTTCGCCGCTTTGAGTTTGCGTACCGTTTCCGCCAAGCTGCCTTCCGCGCCGCCGTGCCCCGCCTCTTCGTGGATTTGGCGGCGGCGTTCGTGGTGTACGTCTTCGGCGATGTTCAGAATCTGCGCGAACAAGCCGCAGGCAAGCGTCAGGTCGTGGGTTTGCTGTTCGTCCAGTTGCGGCAAAACCTTCTCAATCAAAGCCGCGCTGTCGTCCGAAGTGGACAACAGTTTGACCGTTTCCACCACCAAAGGCGAGGCTTCTTCATGCAGGAGTTTGTACAAAGATTGTTTCAAAAATTCCGCGTCTGCCGCTAGAGCCGCGTCTTTGGGATTGTTCAGGATATGCAGTTGCATGATTTTCTCTCTTTATTTATCTTAAAAACAAACGTAAAACATTGTATAGCAGGTCGTCTGAAACCGCCATCGGAAAAGGTGTTGCAAAACACCGAAACTTGATGTAACCCGCGTCCGCACAAGTCAAGCCGTTAATTCCTTAACAAAGCCGTCCGTGCATTTCAGTCCGATTATTCTGCCGTTCGTATCCGCAGCATAGTCCGAAGCGTAGAAATCCCGTAAAATACTACGACATAAAATCCTATTTTCACGCAGGCACAGTATGTTCAACTTCAATTCCGTACGCGAAAACGACAAACGCCAACCCACCGTCCGCACCGCCGTGGCAAGCGGCTCTATCAACATGAGTACCTCCGCCATCAAAGTTTTGGCGGAAAACGCCACCCAAAACGCAGGCATCCTCAACGTCGCCCGTATCGCCGCCGTCCAAGGCATCAAGCAGGTCGGACTGCTTGTCCCGCTTTACCAGCCCCTCCCCCTGCAACACGTCCGCGTCGATTTCGATGTCGATGTCGAACTCGCCTACGTCAAAGCCACCGTAACCGTTTCCTCTGAAGTCGGCAAAAGCATCACGACCGAAGCCGTCACCGGCGTCAACATCGCCCTCATATCCATTTACGACATGATGAAAGAAGTCGACCAGTCCATGATGATGACCCGCATCCACCTCGAATCCGAAAGCGGCGGCGAACGCGGCCCGTTCGTATTCGACGATGCCTACGAAAACATCGAATTCTGATTGAACAAAAAAAGGTCGTCTGAAAACCGGTTTGAGGTTTCAGACGACCTTTGGTATGAGGCATACGGATGAATATAGTGGATTAAATTTAAATCAGGACAAGGCGACGAAGCCGCAGACAGTACAGATAGTACGGAACCGATTCACTTGGTGCTTCAGCACCTTAGAGAATCGTTCTCTTTGAGCTAAGGCGAGGCAACGCCGTACTGGTTTAAAGTTAATCCACTATACAACAGGGGGCAAACATCGGGACGGCGTTGCCCGTTTTGCCGATTCCATCCGCGATATAACATTCAGACGACCCATCATGAACGACCACCAACTGCTCCGTTACAGCCGCCACATCCTTCTCGACGAAATCGGTATCGAAGGGCAGGAAAAAATCCTTGCCGCCCGCGTCCTCGTCGTCGGCTGCGGCGGGCTGGGTGCGGCAGCCCTCCCGTATCTTGCCGCTTCGGGCGTCGGCAAACTCATCATCGCCGACCACGACACCATAGACGATACCAACCTCCAACGCCAAACCGCCTTCACCGAAGCCGACATCGGACAAGCCAAAGCGCAAGTGATGGCAGGTCGTCTGAAAGCCGTCAACAGCGCGTGCGACATTACCGCCCTGACCGAAAAGCTGGACGAAGTCCGCCTGACCGAACTCATGCGCGCCGCCGACATCGTCCTCGACTGCACCGACAACTATCCCACCCGCCAAGCCATCAACCGCGCCGCCGTTGCCACCCGTACCCCGCTGGTTTCCGGCGCCGCCGTGCGTTTTGAAGGGCAAATCGCCGTGTACCGCCCTGATTTGCCCGACAGTCCTTGCTACGCCTGCCTGTTTGACGGCGACACCGCCGACGACGGCGCCTGCGCCCTGTTCGGCGTATTTTCTCCGTTGGTCGGCATCATCGGCGCCACCCAAGCCGCCGAAGCCCTCAAAATTCTCACCGGCGCAGGCGAACCGACACACGGCAAACTGACGACCTACAACACCCTCACCGCCAAATGGCAGACATTCCGCGTCCACAAAAATCCGGATTGCGGCGTATGCGGCAAACCGTACAAGGCGTAGTAGGAAGGTTCACTAAAAGTAATAAAAGATGCGGAAACGGTGTTTCAGACGACCTTTTCAAGAAGATTTAAGTCGTAGGAAAGGTCGGTTTTGCATCGATAAAACTGCACCACACGGCTTATTTCACATAAAATGTGATTGCCTGAATCACGAGCAATCTTGGGATGCGCTATGTACACAGAACCCCGGCAAACTGACCACCTGCAAATATCCTTCTCTCCTACTGATCAAGACAGACGCTATGCGGGAAAGCGGCTTTTGCGTTATATAGAGCCTGATTGGCGGCGCAAATATTGGTTTGGTTCGGCTGCGTTCCTGCTGATGTGGGGCATTCTATTCGTCTTTGCTTGTTGGTTGTTTAACGGCATCAACAACACCTATGTTCAAAACTGCTATCTGTTTGCCGATTCGCAAACTGACAGTTTGGAGTACTGTCTGTATAAAGCCAGAGACGACAGCAGCTCCCTATGGATAATGGCGGGTCTCATCTACGCCACCTCCATGGTGATGTATTTTGATCAGCGTTGGACATATCGCAGCTTTGCCCGCAGAGCTGCCCATCCTCTGAAAGGGCGGCGTTTCTCCCTTAGCCTTTCAGCCGAAGGCTTGACACAGGAGGAAGCAGGGCGCAACAGGCATTTTCATCATTGGGCAGGCGTGGAACGTATCATCGAAGACCAAGCATTCCTGCTGTTTTATATCGACCGTAACATCGCCTATTTTATTCCGATTGCCGCTTTTGCAGAGGCGGGAATGGATGCCCACGCGTTTTATACCCGAGCGATGGAGTTGAAGGCTGCGGCAGAGGCGACAAATCCGGACGAAATAAAGGCTACCTGAAAACCTATTTTCGGTTTTCAGGTAGCTTTTGTTCTTCAAATACAGGGCTGATTTAGTCTTTCAACTTCGCCAACTGATTTTGAACTTTCGCCATCTTATCTTCCAACTCCGCCAAATCGGCTTTGTCTTTTTCAACCAGATGCGCGGGGGCTTTTTCGGTGTAGCCGGGTTTGGAGAGTTTGGCATTGAGTTTGTCCAAGGCTTTTTGCAGCTTCTCGGCCTCTTTGCTCAAACGGGCGGTTTCGGCGGCTTTGTCGATTTCGACTTTCAGCATCAGGCGCGCGCCGTTGCAGACGGCGACGGGCGCGTCTTCGCTTTCGGGCAGGGCGGCGACTTGCTGTGCTTCGGTCAGGCGGGTCATCATCGGCAGGTATTTGAGGTAGTCCGCCAAGTCGTCCGCGCTTTCGACAAACAGCGGGGCTTTTACGTTGGGCTGGATGCCCATTTCGCCGCGCAGGTTGCGGACGGCGCCAATCAAATCCTGCAACACGGTCATTTGCTCGAAGGTCGTCTGAACGATTTGTTCGCGGTCGGCTTCGGGGAAGCGGGCGAGCATGATACTGTCGGCGGTTTTGGCGTCGCACATGGGGGCGACGGTTTGCCATAGTTCTTCGGTGATGAACGGGATAATCGGGTGCAGCAGGCGCAGGGCGGCTTCGAGTACGCGCAATAAGGTATGGCGTGTGGCGCGCTGGCGGCTGGCGCAGCCGGTTTGGAGCTGCACTTTGGCGAGTTCCAGATACCAGTCGCAATAGTCGTTCCACACGAAGCTGTACAGGGTTTCCGCTACCAAATCAAAGCGGTAGGTTTCGTAGGCTTGCGTTACTTGCTCGATGGTCTGATTCAGACGACCTATGATCCACATATCGGGGAAGGAGTAGCCGCGCGGTTCGGTGGCGGTTGCGCCGTAGCCGCAGTCTTGATTTTCGGTGTTCATCAAGACGAAGTTGGTGGCGTTCCAGATTTTGTTGCAGAAGTTGCGGTAACCTTCGGCGCGTTTGAAGTCGAAGTTCACGCTGCGGCCCAAGCTGGCGTAACTCGCCATGGTGAAGCGCAATGCGTCCGCGCCCATGCTGGGGATGCCTTCTGGGAAGAGTTTTTTCGTGGCTTCTTCCACTTTCGGCGCGGTTTCGGGTTTGCGCAGGCCGGTTGTGCGTTTCACCAGTAATTTGTCCAAGTCGATGCCGTCAATCAAATCGACGGGGTCGATGACGTTGCCTTCGGATTTGGACATTTTTTTGCCTTCGTGGTCGCGCACGATGCCGTGGATGTACACGTCTTTAAACGGTACTTTGCCGGTGAAGTGGGTGGTCATCATAATCATGCGCGCCACCCAGAAGAAGATGATTTCGTAGCCGGTGACCAAGACGTTGGACGGCAGGAAGGCTTTGAGTTCGTCGGTTTCAGACGGCCAGCCTAGCGTGGAGAACGGTACGAGCGCGGAGGAGAACCATGTGTCCAATACGTCTTCTTCGCGGGTCAAACCGGTTTTGCCGGCTTGTTTTTCGGCTTCCGCCTGATTGCGGGCGACGTAAACATTGCCTGCTTCGTCGTACCACGCGGGAATCTGATGCCCCCACCACAGTTGGCGTGAGATGCACCAGTCTTGGATGTTGTTCATCCATTGGTTGTAGGTGTTGACCCAGTTTTCGGGGATGAAGCGTACCGCGCCGCTGTCGACGGCTTTTTTGGCTTTGTCGGCTAGGCTCAAGCCTTTGAATTCGCTGTCAGGCTCGCCGCCGTTTGGCGTGGCGGACATGGCGACAAACCATTGGCTGGTCAGCATCGGCTCAATCACTGAGCCGGTACGGTCGCCTTTCGGCGTCATCAGCGTGTGCGCTTTGATTTCGACCAACAAGCCTTGTTCCTGCAAATCGGCAACCATTTGTTTGCGCGCGGCAAAACGGTCTAAGCCTGCGTATTTTTCAGGCAGGGCAAAGCCTTGTTGCGCTTCGCCTTTGAAGTTGAACACTTCGGCGTTAGCCAGCACTTTGGCTTCTAAATCGAACACATTAATCAGGCGCGTGTCGTGGCGTTTGCCGACTTCGTAGTCGTTGAAGTCGTGTGCAGGCGTGATTTTCACGCAGCCGGTACCGAAGTCTTTTTCAACGTATTCGTCGGCAATCACGGGAATGGTGCGGCCGGTTAGCGGCAGGATTAATTCTTTGCCAATCAAATGGGTGTAACGTTCGTCTTCAGGATTGACGGCAACGGCCACGTCGCCCAGCAACGTTTCGGGGCGGGTGGTCGCCACGATAACGGCTTCGGCGGGATTGTCCGCCAACGGATAGCGGATGTGCCACATAGAGCCTTGTTCTTCCACGCTTTCCACTTCCAAATCCGATACCGCCGTGCCGAGCACGGGATCCCAGTTCACCAAGCGTTTGCCGCGGTAAATCAAGCCTTGCTCATACAGGCGCACGAACACTTCGGTAACGGTTTCGGCGCGCACGTCGTCCATCGTGAAATACTCGCGCGTCCAGTCGGCAGAACAACCCACGCGGCGCATCTGCTGCGTAATCGTGCCGCCGGACACTTCTTTCCATTCCCACACTTTTTCCAAGAATTTTTCGCGCCCCAAGTCATGACGCGACACGTTTTGAGCGGCAAGCTGACGCTCGACCACGATTTGCGTGGCGATGCCCGCGTGGTCGGTGCCCGGAATCCAGGCAGTGTTGCAGCCTTTCATGCGGTAGTAGCGGGTCAGGCCGTCCATGATGGTTTGGTTGAAGGCATGGCCCATGTGCAGCGTGCCGGTTACGTTGGGCGGCGGCAGTTGGATGGAAAAAGACGGTTTGGTCAAATCCATATCGGGCTGGAAATAACCTTGGGTTTCCCAGTTTTGATAGTGTTTGGATTCGATTTCGGCGGGATTGTATTTGTCTAACATGGTAAAAAATGCTGTCTGTAAAAGGGTTTGCGGGCAAACGTCTGTTTAAAAAATAATTGCGGATTATAGCGCAAAAAGGTCGTCTGAAACGGAATATCGTTTCAGACGACCTTTTTGAAACAAATTGAAACGGGCTTATTTGCCTTTGTCGGATTTGGCTTCTTTTTTCAAGGAAGCGTACAACTCAGGGTCGCGGTTTTTCAGCAGGGAGGCAATTGCCAAGTCGTCGCGGTTTACTTTTGCCAAGTCAACGCGTTCGATGTGTACCAAGCGCAGCAGCTCGCGTACAGGTTTGGGCATATTACGACCGGATTCGTAACGTGAACCACCGGACTGAGTTACGCCGATACGGCTCCAAAAGTCCATTTGGTTCAAACCGAGTTTTTTGCGGATATCGCGGATGTTGTCAATTTTCTCAAACGACTTCATGAAAATTCCTTTTTCTTCTGTATTGTTTGTTGATAAGCAATTCTGCTTCTTCACATTGGGAAAGTGCAAATTAGTTTTCGGCAGCAAAGTTCCTTACAGGGGAAATCATTAATTGCGACATAGAAAACTATCTATACTGAATTGTTAGACAGTATATTCGAAAGAAGTTTTGTAGAATTCTTCATAAATTGGCTAAATATTTCCAAGTTAAATATTTTATAGAAGAAAAAACATTTAAAACAATAGGATAGTAATTGGGTATCGGTAATATTTTACACAAATAAACAGTCGTTTCGGGAATGTTGCGTTTGACATTATTTATTATACATAATTGTTTTGCATGAAATTATGGAGAAAGTACAGTGGAGATGGGCAAATTTGTCTATATCTCAGCCCGATGTTTAGATCTGGATTGGGTGGTCAGGAATGGTTTTGATAGAGGCAATTTAAAAGGTCGTCTGAAAACGAGGTTTGTGGGTTTCGCCAACAACCTTGTTTATATTTCAGACGACCTTTTTGCTTTGAAAGCGGGATGGTTTGACAGATTAGGGTTTGCCGGTGGCAGGGCTGATGGTCAGGATTTCGTAGCCGGTTTCTGTCACTAAAACTTCATGTTCCCATTGGGCGGAGAGGGAGCGGTCTTTGGTCACGACCGTCCAGCCGTCGTTTAGGATGCGCAGGTGGCGTTTGCCTTGGTTGATCATCGGCTCGATGGTGAAAATCATGCCGGGCTTCAGGACGACGCCTTGTCCTTTCCTGCCGTAGTGCAGGACTTGCGGGGCTTCGTGGAAACCGCGTCCGATGCCGTGGCCGCAAAATTCCTGTACGACGGAGTAGCCTGCGTTTTCGGCAACTTGTTGGCAGGCGTAGCCGATGTCGCCCAAGGTTGCGCCGGGTTTGACGGCGGCGATGCCCGCCATCATGGATTCGTGGGTGATGTCGATCAGGCGTTGGGCGATGGGGGAGACTTTTCCGACGGTAAACATACGGCTGGAGTCGCCGTGGAAGCCGTCTTTTTTGATGGTCAGGTCGATGTTGATGATGTCGCCTTCTTTGAGCGGTTTGTCGTCGGGAATGCCGTGGCAGATGACGTGGTTGACGGAGGTGCAGCAGGATTTGGGGTAGGGCGGGTTGCC
Source organism: Neisseria sp. GT4A_CT1 (assembly GCF_000227275.1). Classification (NCBI taxonomy): domain Bacteria; kingdom Pseudomonadati; phylum Pseudomonadota; class Betaproteobacteria; order Neisseriales; family Neisseriaceae; genus Neisseria; species Neisseria sp. GT4A_CT1. The sequence goes on along the minus strand of NZ_JH164972.1, from coordinate 37,960 downwards.
GTAGTGCAGGGGGGCGGGATAGCCGCCTTGGACGTTGACGTGGTAGTCGTAAACGAGTTTGTCGATTTCGTTGGTGGTTACGCCGGGTTTGACGAATTGTCCGATGTAGTCGAGGGCTTCGGCAACGAGTTTGCCCAGTTCGCGCATTTTCTCGATTTCTTCGGGGGTTTTAATGATGATTTCGTTCATGTTGTTTCCTTGATGGTTTCAGACGACCTTGTTGCGGCACAAAGGTCGTCTGAAAGGGAAGGGGATGAGTCGGCAGCTTGCTTTTGGAACACTGCAACGAGGTGTGCGGACGTTTCGGCTTTACTTTTTGATTTGGGGCTGATGCCTGAAGTTCAAATTAAAGCCGAATGCCAGTCCGCACTAGAATAGATTGTCGATGACTTCTTTGGATTTGGAAGGAGCCTTAGGTTTCGGCGTCGGCTTAGGTGCCGGCTTGGCTGCTTCGGGTTGACGCTGTTCAGGTTTTGCCGCGGGTTTGGATTCGGCCGGCTGTTCCGACGGCGTACGTCTGTTGCCTGCTGCGGCGGGTGTGCTGCGCGGCGTTTTTTCTTCGGTATCGGGCGTTTCGGTTACAGCAGGTTTGGCGTTTGCTTTGTTATTGGCGGGTTTGTCTTCTGAGGCTTCGTCCTCAGTCGGGGCGGTGTTGCTGTTTTTGCCGTTTGATTTGTTTTTGGGCGGGATGACGGGATTTCTGGAATCGGTTTTTTCGTCGTCGTCAAGTTCGGCTTTGGCGGCAGGCTTGGTTCTGTCCTCTTCGGGAGCGCCGATGGGGCGCCAGACTTCGACAGGGGTGTCTTTGGGAACGGGTTTGTTTTTAATGGCTTCGCGTTCTTGGGAATCGTGGCTTTTGATGGTGCTGATGACGCCGATTACCAAGGCGGCAACGGCAATGATGCAGACGCCGAAAAAGGCTCCGATTAAATGTTTGGGTTTGAGTTGGAATGAGGATTTAGGGGTTTTGGACATGATAAATCGGTAAAAATGAAATCAATCGGGCGGATTGTATCGTAATAGGTCGTCTGAAACAAAATCAGGTTTCAGACGACCTGTCAGTCAAGGGGCAATCCTATGGCTGTTGGGTGTAGTTTTGATACAGGGTAACGACTTTTTGTACGCCCACGGTGGTGCTGACGCGTTGGGTAACTTTTTCTTGTTCTTCAGGCGTCAGGATACCCATCACATAGGTCACGTTGCCGTAGGTCACGATTTTGACGCGCGCCTGCGTGGTGGGCTTGAGGCCCAAAAGGGCGGTGCGGACTTTGGATGTGCCCCATGTGTCGTTGGTTACGTCGCCGAAGGTGCGTCCTTGGGGGGCAACGGTGATGTAGTTGTACACGCCTTCGGCGGCTTGTTCGGCACGGGCGATTTGTTCGACGAATTGTTTTTCGCCTTCAGTGGCGACTTGTCCGAGCAGCAGCAGGTGGCGGTTGTAGCCAACGACGTTGAGTTTGGGGGTGTAACCCTGCGCTTGGTTGTTTTGGCGCAGGTAGGAGCGGGCGGTGGTTTCGACGCGTACCGCCATTACGTTGTCGTCGGTTTGCGCGCCTGTGGTGCGGCGGTCGACGGCGGATTTGGTGCCGACTGCCGCTCCGCCGAGGAGTACGCCGACACAGCCGCTGAGTGTCAGGCTGAGGAGGAGGGCGGTCAGAACGGGTGCGGTATGACGTTTGATGTTCATATTTTTTCCTTGATGATGGGTTCGGCGGATATGTTTCAGACGACCTTTAAAAGAGGTCGTCTGAAAAAAGGCTTACATTCCTTCAAGCAACATGGAGTCGATGCAGTCGCACATGGCGTGTATCAGCAGGATATGGTTTTCCTGAATGCGGGCGGTGCGCGGGTAGGGGACGTTGAGCAGTACGTCGGTGTCTTTGAGCATAGCGGCGATTTTGCCGCCGTCGCGGCCGGTCATGGCGATGACGTGCATATCGCGTTCGTGTGCCGCTTTGATGGCCTCGATAACGTTGGCGGAGTTGCCGGAGGTGGAGATGCCGACCAAAACGTCGCCGGCACGTCCGAGCGCGCGCACTTGTTTGCTGAACACATGGTCGAAGCCGTAGTCGTTGCCGATGGCGGTCAGCGCGGAAGTGTCCGTCGTCAGCGCGACGGCGGCAAGTTCCATGCGCTCTTTTTCAAAGCGTCCGGTCATTTCGGCGGCGAAGTGCTGCGCGTCGGCAGCCGAACCGCCGTTGCCGCAGGCTAAAATTTTGCCGTCGTTCATCAGGCATTGCAGCATCAATTCCGCTGCTTGAGCAGTCGGTTCGACCAATACTTTTTCGGCTTTCTGCTTGGCATGGATGCTTTCGGCGAAATGGGCGGCAACGCGCTCTTGTAATGTCGTCATATCGTCAACCTGTAATATTCTTTATCCATTCGGGCGGGCGGTTTCCTTCTATCAGCACCGCATCGATGCGGCACGCGCTATCCGTCATGCCGTTTTGTTGCAGATAATACTCCGCAGACCGTTGCAGTTTCAATAACTTAGACGGCGAAATACTGTATGCGGCACCGCCGAAACCCTGATTTTTGCGGTATTTTACTTCAACAAACAGAATCATGTTACCGTTTTTGACAATCAAATCGATTTCGCCGTAAGCGCAGTGCCAGTTGCGCGCGATGAGTTTGCAGCCTTGCGAAAGAAGAAACGCCAGCGCGGCATCTTCGCCCGCCACCCCTTGTTTGTGGTTCAGACGCATGGAGGTTTACCCCGTATAATATCGTTATATTGTTTTCAGACGACCTGATAAAGCCATGTTTCAAAAACACCTTCAAAAAGCCGCCGACAGTATTGAAAAACGGACATTATACGTTGTCGCCACGCCCATCGGCAATTTGGCGGACATCACCCTGCGCGCACTCGCCGTCCTGCAAAAAGCCGACATCATCTGTGCCGAAGATACGCGCGTTACCGCACAGCTTCTGAGCGCATACGGCATACAGGGCAAACTCGTCAGCGTGCGCGAGCATAACGAACAGCAAATGGCGGACAAAATCATCAACCATCTTTCAGACGACCTCACTGTCGCACAAGTTTCCGACGCAGGGACGCCTGCCGTCTGCGATCCCGGTGCAAAACTCGCCCGCCGCGTGCGCGAGGCTGGGTTCAAAGTCGTCCCCGTTGTTGGCGCGAGCGCGGTCATGGGTGCATTGAGCGTCGCAGGCGTTACCGAACCCAATTTCTACTTCAACGGTTTTTTGCCGCCGAAATCCGGCGAACGGCAGAAGCTGCTTGCCAAATGGGAGCAGGCTGATTTCCCCGTCGTGATGTTTGAAACCCCGCACCGCATCGGAGCCACCCTTGCCGACATGGCGGCTCTCTTCCCTGAACGCAGCCTGACCCTGGCCCGAGAAATCACCAAAACCTTCGAAACCTTCCTTAGCGGCACGGTTACTGAAATTCAGACGACCCTGAAAAACGACGGCAATCAGGCGCGCGGCGAAATGGTGCTCATCCTCCATCCTGCGCCCCGTGAAAAACACGATACCTTGCCCGATACCGCCCAAAATGTTATGAAAATCCTCGCTGCCGAACTGCCCACCAAACAGGCAGCCGAACTTGCCGCCAAAATTACCGGCGAAGGCAAAAAAGCCTTGTATGATTTGGCGTTGGAGTGGAAACGGGTTTCAGACGACGTTTGAAGGTGGGGTCGTCTGAAAAAAGAGGGATGGGCAGTTGTTGAATGATGATGGTATTAATGTGGGTTATGTCCTGAATCACAGAATATTCTGCGAAAAGAAAATCCGCCAAAGACTTGCCTGATTTTTATCGTTTTATTTTAAACGAAATAAAACAGAAACCCTTATAAAGCCTGATGTCGAAGGTCGTCTGAAACGTTCAGATGACCTGCTTTTAGAATCAAGATGAAAATATTGAAAATTCTGCAATCTAATGTCTGTAATTGTATGTAATGCGTGATATAATGCGAACTCTTTGCCTTACGTTAAGGCAAAGTTGGATATGAACTCACAAAGATTAACATATTGCTTGACGTTCATAGGCTTCTTGATTATATTTAGCCTCGCATTACTGTCGGGATTTCCCGTTTTTATGAAGCAGATTCTCATCTTACAAATTCTGGTTTTGACAGCGGTTGCGCTGATTAGCGCCGCATTTTCAGGTTTGGCAGGATTTTGGTCTGCTGTCGCAGGCGGGTTTTCCTATATTATTCCCTCCGCTTTCGCGGTTTTACTTTTAAAACTTTCCAAGTGTAACCCTTTGTATCATGGTAAAGCGTTCATTATTGGGGAAGTTTTAAAAGTAGTGCTGTCGCTGGTAATGATGCTTGCCGTATTCGCAGTTTGGCATCAGTCTTTGATATTCTTTCCGTTCTTGTTCGGATTGCTCGGTGTCAGCCATTTGGTTTTTTTAGTATTGTTGAGAGTGAAGCATTATGGCAGGTGACAAAATTACTGCTACTGATTACATCACGCACCACTTGCAAAGTTTGACCAGCCTTTCCGATGTCGCTAAAGGACAAGGCTTGGATAATATTGCTGATTTTTCTTTTATTAATATTGATGCAATATTTTTCTCTGTATTGTTGGGTGTAATCGGAAGTTTCCTACTTTTGCGTGGGGCCAGGAAGGCGACGGCGGGTGTGCCCGGACGTTTTCAGGCTGCCGTCGAGATTTTGTTTGAGTTTGTGGATGATATGTGTAAAAGCATTATTCACAATGAGCAATCTCGAAAAGCCATTGCTCCGTTAGGCTTGACGCTGTTTGTATGGATTTTCCTGATGAATGCCATGGATATGCTGCCGGTCGATTTGTTCCCGTGGCTGTGGCAAAACATTACCGGTAACCATCATGCATTGTTGCGTATTGTACCGACCGCAGATTTGAATACCACATTAGCGTTGGCTATCGGTGTCTTGGTGATTTGTATTTATTACAATATAAAAATCAAAGGTATCCGTGGTTGGATTCATGAGTTGTTCAGCGCTCCATTCGGTGCCAAACTTGCTCCCGCCAACTTCCTTTTGAATCTGGTCGAATTCCTCTCTAAAACAGTTTCTCACGGTATGCGGTTGTTCGGTAACATGTATGCCGGCGAGCTGGTGTTCCTTCTGATTGCTTTGCTGGGTGGCGCTTGGGCGACATCTGGAAGCGTTGAAGTGTTGGATCCGATTCTGTTTGGTTTCCACATCCTTGCCGGATTGGCATGGGCGATTTTCCATATCTTGGTGATTACCCTGCAGGCATTTATCTTTATGGCCTTGGCGTTTGTCTATATCGGACAAGCTCATGATGCACATTAATTTATTAGGTAGTTTTTCATTAACTTTCTTTGTTTTCTCAAGGAGTAAAAAATGGGTTTGGTAGCAATTGCATGTGGTTTGATCGTAGCATTGGGTGCATTGGGTGCCTCTATCGGTATCGCAATGGTCGGTTCCAAATATCTGGAGTCTTCTGCTCGTCAACCTGAATTGATTGGTCCGCTGCAAACTAAATTGTTCCTGATTGCTGGTCTGATTGATGCTGCATTCCTGATTGGTGTAGCTATTGCACTGTTGTTCGCCTTCGTTAAACCATTTGGTGCATAATCAAACGGCGTGATCCGTCTAGGTACAGACTTCGGTCTGTTTGATTAACACTAGTACGAAGGTTAACTAACGTGAATATTAATGCAACCTTATTCGCTCAAATCATCGTCTTTTTCGGTTTGGTTTGGTTTACCATGAAATTCGTGTGGCCGCCAATCGCAAAAGCATTGGATGAGCGTGCCGCAAAAATTGCCGAAGGCTTGGCTGCTGCCGAGCGCGGTAAGAGCGATTTTGAACAGGCAGAGAAGAAAGTTGCAGAACTCTTGGCTGAAGGGCGTAACCAAGTTTCCGAAATGGTAGCAAACGCCGAAAAACGTGCCGCCAAAATCGTAGAAGAAGCGAAAGAGCAAGCTACTGTCGAGGCAGTGCGGATTACAGCACAAGCTAAAGCTGATGCCCAGCAAGAAATGAATCGTGCACGCGAAGTTTTGCGTGAACAAGTTGCTGCGTTGGCGGTTAAAGGTGCAGAGTCTATTTTGCGCAGTGAAGTAGATACTTCAAAACATGCGCAGCTGCTCAGCGCTTTAAAACAGGAGCTGTAATCTTATGGCTGAGTTCGCAACGATTGCCAGGCCTTATGCGAAAGCATTGTTTAATCTGGCGCAGGAAAAAAACCAAATTGAGTCTTGGTTGGGCGGACTGGAAGAATTAGCCGCGGTTGTTCAAAATCAGAAAGTAATTTCTTTTCTTGAGCAACCTGAAATCAATACTTCTGAAAAGGTAAATGTACTTGCCGAACTCGTTGAATTAAAAAGTGATGAATTGAAGAATTTCATTACTGTTCTGGCAGAGCAAAAACGTTTGCCTGTATTGCCTGAAGTCTATGCTCAATATCAAGCTTTAACCTTGTCATTCAATCATACTAAGTCCGCTGTAATTTACAGTGCTTATCCATTGACTGAAGATCAATTGGCTGAGTTGGCTGAAATATTGAAAAAACGCTTTGACAGTAAGTTGCAGATTACAACTGAAGTCGCGCCTGAATTAATTGGCGGTGTCAAAGTTGAAGTGGGTGACCAGGTCTTGGATTTGTCGGTGCGGGGTAAATTGAATGCCCTGTATGCGACTATGACAAATTAGGAGAGTTTTCATGCAGCTTAATCCTGCTGAAATTAGCGATTTGATTAAAGCTAAAATTGAAAATCTGTCTGGAAATACAGAAGTACGTACCCGTGGTACGGTTATTTCTGTAACAGACGGTATTGTTCGTATTCATGGCTTGTCAGACGCAATGCAAGGTGAGATGCTCGAATTCCCGGGTAACACTTTCGGTTTGGCGATGAACTTGGAGCGTGACTCCGTCGGCGCCGTAGTGTTGGGTGAATACGAACATATTAAAGAAGGCGACACAGTTACTTGTACCGGCCGTATTTTGGAAGTACCTGTCGGCCGTGAATTGGTTGGTCGCGTTGTAGATGCATTGGGTCGCCCGATTGATGGCAAAGGCCCGATCAACACATCTTCCACAGCGCCAATCGAAAAAATTGCACCGGGTGTAATTGCCCGTAAATCAGTTGACCAGCCTATGCAAACCGGTCTGAAGGCCATTGACTCAATGGTTCCGATTGGTCGCGGTCAACGTGAGCTGATCATTGGTGACCGTCAAACAGGTAAAACAGCCGTAGCATTGGATGCTATTGTCAACCAAAAAGGTACGGGCGTTATCTGTATTTATGTTGCAATCGGTCAAAAAGCATCTTCTATTGCCAACGTAGTACGCAAATTGGAAGAGCATGGCGCAATGGAACACACTATTGTGGTTGCGGCGACCGCTTCTGAAGCTGCTGCTCTGCAATATATCGCACCTTATGCAGGTTGTACGATGGGCGAGTTTTTCCGCGATCGCGGTGAAGACGCATTGATTGTATATGATGACTTGTCCAAACAAGCTGTTGCTTACCGTCAAATTTCCCTGTTGCTGCGCCGTCCTCCCGGTCGTGAAGCATATCCTGGCGACGTTTTCTATCTGCACTCCCGTTTGTTGGAGCGTGCTGCCCGTGTAAATGAACACGAAGTTGAAAAACTGACCAATGGCGAAGTGAAGGGCAAAACAGGCTCTCTGACTGCATTGCCGATTATTGAAACGCAAGCCGGCGACGTCTCTGCATTCGTACCGACAAACGTGATTTCGATTACCGACGGTCAGATTTTCTTGGAAACCGACTTGTTTAACGCCGGTATCCGTCCTGCGATTAATGCCGGTATTTCGGTATCGCGCGTAGGTGGTGCTGCGCAAACCAAAGTAATTAAAAAACTGGGTGGCGGTATCCGTTTGGCACTTGCCCAATATCGTGAGTTGGCAGCCTTCTCGCAATTTGCTTCCGATTTGGATGAAGCTACACGCAAACAGCTGCAACACGGTGAAGTGGTTACTGAATTGATGAAGCAAAAACAATTCAGCACGTTGGATACAGCCGAAATGGCTTTGACCTTGTGGGCCATTAATAATGGTTCTTACGAAGATGTACCGGTATCCAAGGCACTGGCTTTCGAAGCAGAATTTTTGAGCTTTGTACGCACTCAGCATCCTGGTGTTTTAGAAGCAATCAATGCATCAGGTGCGATGTCCGATGAAAGCGAAAAAGCATTGACTGAAGCCATGAATTCTTTCAAATCTTCTTATGCTTACCAAGCTTGAGAGCTGAAATGAAAGGAGTCTGAAATGGCAGTCGGAAAAGAGATTCTCACCAAAATCCGTAGTGTTCAAAATACTCAAAAGATCACTAAAGCGATGCAGATGGTGTCAACCTCTAAAATGCGGAAGACTCAGGAACGGATGCGCTTGGCGCGTCCGTATGCCGAAAAAGTACGGACAGTTATGAGTCATTTGGCGCGAACCCATGAAGATCACGGTATTAAATTATTGGCACCTCATCGTGAAACACGTCGGGTAGGTTTCATTTTAATCACCTCTGATAAAGGTCTTTGCGGTGGTTTGAACGCGAATGTTTTGAAGAAATTCTTAGCGCAAGTCCAAGAATACCAAGAACAAGGCATTGAAGTTGATGTCGTCTGTTTAGGTAGTAAAGGTTTGGCAGCTTGTCAAAACATCGGTTTGAACGTTATTGCCAGTGCGATTAATTTGGGTGATACCCCAAAAATGGAATTGCTGCTTGGTCCATTGACTGAAATCTTCCAACGTTACGAGAAGCATGAGTTGGATAAAATACATTTAGTATATTCGTGTTTTGTGAATACCATGCGTCAAGAACCACGATTGGAGGTTCTGCTGCCTATCGGCGAAAATGTGATAGAAGACGAGGAGAGTTATTCTTCATTCAGTTGGGAATACCGTTATGAGCCAAGTCCTGTCGCTGTGTTGGAATATCTGGTTCGCCGCTATTTAGAGTCTGTGGTTTACCAAGCATTGAGTGACAATATGGCATCTGAGCAAGCTGCGCGTATGGTGGCAATGAAAGCAGCCACCGACAATGCAGGCAATGCCATTAAAGAGTTGCGTTTGGTATATAACAAATCGCGTCAAGCTGCGATTACCACGGAATTGTCAGAAATTGTAGCAGGTGCGGCGGCAGTTTAATGTCGTCTGAAACCTGAACAGGAAATTAGGATACGATAATGAGCCAAGGCAAAATCGTACAAATTATTGGTGCGGTAGTTGACGTGGAGTTTCCGCGTGATGCCATTCCGCGTGTTTACGACGCCCTGAAATTGGATGCAAACGGCCTGACTTTGGAAGTACAACAGCTTCTGGGTGACGGCGTAGTCCGTACTATTGCAATGGGTAGTTCGGATGGTTTGAAACGCGGCATGACTGTAAGCAATACAGGTGCGCCGATTACAGTGCCGGTAGGTAAAGGCACTTTGGGACGTATTGTCGATGTATTGGGGACGCCTGTTGATGAAGCAGGTCCGATTGATACCGACAAACACCGTGCCATCCATCAGACAGCTCCGAAATTTGACGAACTGTCTGCGACTACTGAGCTGTTGGAAACTGGTATTAAAGTGATTGACTTGCTGTGTCCGTTTGCCAAAGGCGGTAAAGTAGGTCTGTTCGGTGGTGCCGGTGTAGGCAAAACCGTCAACATGATGGAATTGATTAACAACATCGCCAAAGCGCATAGCGGTTTGTCCGTGTTCGCAGGTGTGGGTGAGCGTACCCGTGAAGGTAATGACTTCTACCACGAGATGAAAGATTCCAACGTATTGGACAAAGTAGCGATGGTTTACGGTCAGATGAACGAACCTCCGGGCAACCGTCTGCGTGTAGCCTTGACCGGTTTGACGATGGCCGAATACTTCCGTGATGAAAAAGACGAAAGCGGCAAAGGCCGTGACGTATTGTTCTTCGTGGACAATATCTACCGTTACACCCTGGCCGGTACCGAAGTATCCGCATTGTTGGGCCGTATGCCTTCAGCAGTAGGTTACCAACCGACATTGGCTGAAGAAATGGGTCGTTTGCAAGAGCGTATTACCTCTACCCAAACAGGCTCCATTACTTCTATTCAAGCCGTATATGTACCTGCCGATGACTTGACTGACCCGTCTCCTGCAACGACATTTGCCCACTTGGACGCTACTGTCGTATTGAGCCGTGATATTGCCTCCTTGGGTATTTACCCCGCAGTTGACCCGCTCGATTCCACTTCGCGCCAACTGGATCCGATGGTATTGGGTCAAGAACACTATGACGTAGCCCGCGGCGTACAATCTACCCTGCAAAAATACAAAGAATTGCGCGATATTATTGCTATTCTGGGTATGGACGAATTGTCAGACGAAGATAAACTGACCGTGATGCGTGCGCGTAAGATTCAACGCTTCCTGTCGCAACCGTTCCACGTTGCCGAAGTATTTACTGGCTCTCCCGGCAAATATGTATCGCTGCGTGACACCATTGCCGGCTTTAAAGCTATCTTGAACGGTGAATACGACCATCTGCCTGAACAAGCTTTCTACATGGTAGGCGGTATCGAAGAAGCGGTCGAGAAAGCGAAAACCTTAAACTAAGGAGGTCGGCATGAGCATTATGCGAGTTGAAGTGGTAAGTAGCGAGCAGAACATCTATTCAGGCGAAGCCAGTTTTGTAGTGGTTCCGACTGTTCAAGGTGAGCTCGGTATTTATCCGCGACACGAGCCGATTATGAGTTTGGTACGTCCCGGTGCATTGCGTTTGACCGTGCCGGGCGAAACCGAAGAAGTGCTTGTTGCCGTTTCCGGCGGAGTGCTGGAAGTGCAGCCCAACCAACTTACTGTGTTGGCGGATGTTGCCGTACGCAGTTCCGAGATGGATCGGGAGCGCGCGGAAGCTGCCAAGAAAGCGGCGGAAACCGGCATTTCTCAAGCCAAAGACGATAAATCGCTGGCTGAAGCACACAAAGCCTTGGCCGCAGCGATTGCCCAGCTCAAAACCTTGGATTATCTTCGTTCGCACAAAAACAAATAAGCAGATTTGCTTTACAAAAAGCACGGTTGATTACCGTGCTTTTTATTTTTTGGATTGACTGGAAAATATAGTGGATTAAAATTGCAATGATACGGCGTTGCCAACGCCCTTATGTACTACCCGTACACGGCGGGCGTTGCCGCCTTGTCTCATTTTTATTTTAATCCACTATATAGTGGATTATAGTGGATTAACTTTGAACCAGTATGGCGTTGCCTCGCCTTAGCTCAAAGAGAACGATTCTCTAAGGTGCTGAAGCACCAAGTGAATGGGTTCCGTACTATCTGTACTGTCTGCGGCTTCGTCGCCTTGTCCTGATTTAAATTTAATCCACTATAACAAGTCCAAATCAAAAGGTCGTCTGAAAAATCTTGTTTCAGGTTTTCAGAGGACCTTTCGTTTGCCGGCTGCTTGGCATCATGCGGTTTGTAGGATAGTTTTGATACCGTTTGCAAGGGAAGGGAGGGTTGGATATTTTCCAGTCCGAATGACAATGATTATGTTTGGAGGTCATCTGAAAATTTTGTCTTACGGTCTTGTGTTGTTTGGAAGGATGAAAGGCTATCGAGAGAAAAGTGTGAGGAATGGTCGTCTGAAAGCTAGGTTCAAGGTTTAATATAGTCAATTAAAATCAAAATAGGACATTAACGCATCGTCAAATCGGGCGTAATCAGACAATACGGTTCGCAGATACCGCTTAATATTCGCCCACACCTTCTCAATCGGGTTGAGCTCAGGTGAATAAGGTGCAAGAGGCAATACCTTATGTCCTAATTTTTCCGCCATTTCCCGTAAGACACCCATACGGTGAAATCGCGCATTATCTAAAATAATCACCGATTTTTGAGTCAATGCGGGCAGTAGGCATTGCTGAAACCACGCTTCAAAAAAAGACTCCGGTCATCGTATTTTGATAAACCATCGGAGCAATCAGCCGGTTGCCGACTTGTGCGGACACCAGAGATAAGCGTTGGTATCTTTTTCCACTTATCTGCGCTTTCACTATTTGCCCTTTCGGCTG
>NZ_JH164972.1:9679-25693 GCF_000227275.1 Neisseria sp. GT4A_CT1 | reverse complement strand
AGGCTGCCTGTTGTTTTTTAAGGCGAATCCACAAGTAAAGCGTGTTTCTTGACAAGTTAAACGTTGCTGCGGTTTGGCTGATATTTTTGCATTGTTCGTAAAAGTTTAAAGCTTTGTTTCTTAAGTCCGCAGAGTATGCCATGGTTAGACCTTAAAAGTTGAGTATTGTACTATTTTGTTTTTAATTGACTATACCATGGAAGCTGCATTTTCAGACGACCTTTCCATCGCTATTGCTTCACAGGTTTCAAAGTCGGCAAAACCGTATCCCAAATCGCAAGGACTTCGGCTTCGCTGCGCTTCGTCCCGTCTTTCCTTTCTGCGCCAAACTGCATCATGATGCGCGGATTACCGCCGTCGCGTTCCCAAAAGAACATATATTTGTTGCCGCCCCATTTCACCAATTTTTCCTCACCCGACATGCCGTTGATGGTGCGTTTGCCTTGGCGGATGGTGCGGGTTAAGGCTTTAACCATTGCACCTTTCCCCAGATTTACCTTACGTTGCAGCAGCGTCGGCTCGCCCGCTTTCAACACGTCGCCGTGCATGATTTCCAGACTCATATCGTGTTGCTTGGCAAATTCGACGGTGCTATGAACTTCAAACGGTTTTTTGCCGTCGTCCGCGATAAAACCGCCTATCAGGCAAATTCCGTGTCGGTTCGGTACTTCAAACTCCTGTCTTGTCTTCAAACCGTTGATGAAATCTTGACGGAATTTTTTCTCTATGCTGTTTATCGCTTCTTTTTCTTGGGCTTTCCAGTTGGCAGGGGCTTTACCGTTCTCGGCGGGGATGTAGAAATAGCTACGCACGATATAGGCATCATTATCAGCCAGTTTAAAATACAAATAGGCTTCGTAGGGCATGCCTTTTTCTTTTATTGTAATACTGTGCTCCCAATGAAAGTTGCTACGTATTACCTGCATCATCGCCTGTCCCGGAATCAGGGTACGGGTATCGACGACAATATCGGTTCCAAATTGTCCACTACGTTTAAACCTATCAATATTCTTAAAATTCCTATCCCAATCGTTAAACATAACCATCACGCTCCAGCCATTGTAATCAATGGATGTACTGCCGTGATGGCGTTGGGACGGCAGGCGCAATTGATAGCGGCCGCTGCAATAGGGCTGTGCGGTCCAGTAGGCGGTATCGATGGCGGATTTGGTGACGGTTGGTGAAGTTTCTGCCGATGGCGAAGCGGTGGGCGTGCAGGCTGTGGCGGCAACTATTAAAGACAGCGTGGTCAGACGGATGGACATGGATAAGCTCCGTGATGAATAGGGGTCGTCTGAAAGTATAGTTTATTCAGACGACCTTTGTCATAAAACGGGTTTGGCGGTATTTATTGGATATGGATGGAAATTTGGCGTGTTTTTGAGCGGACTTGAGGCTTGGAGATGATTTTTGCTGTGTGAAAGTCCGTTATAAGCCTGTCTTTATTTCAAACTATTCTTCTTCTCGATGGTCTCTTTCTGAGGTATTGTCTTTCACTACGGCTTTATTTTCAAAAATTGTTAATATCCGAAAAATTGATTATACTTATAAAGTATTAGTTCATCTGGTCTATTATTGTTGTCAGGTTCAATCTGATTCTGAATCTGCCAATATCCAATTTAAGACCGTTATGCGAAGAATGGCGGCGATGCGTCTTTTCGATTGCTATTTTTCTCGGTGGATTGGAATATAGTGGATTAACTTTAAATCAGGGCAAGGCGAGGCAACGCCGTACTGGTTTAAAGTTAATCCAATATAAAAATGCAAGGCAGGAACTTGGCGCTTTATCTCCATCCACTCAAAACAAAAGAGAGAATTTATGGACACAACCAAACCTACTCTCCATCCCGACCAACAGGCCAACCGCCGCTACCTGACCGTGTGGCGGTGGCATTTTTATTTCGGGCTATTGGTCGCGCCCTTTCTGACCCTGCTTGCCGTAACAGGTCTGGGCATGCTTCTATTCGCCAACATCACCGGTAAAGAGGGCGAGCGCATACACGTTACCCCGCAGGCCCAGGTGCAGCCTTTGTCGGCGCAGGCGGAAGCGGCGCGGCAGTCTGTGAACCCTGAAACCGCTTCGGTGGTGCAATATATCGCGCCGCGCGCCGACGATATGGTTGCCGTGTTCCGCGTGAACAACGACGACAAAGCGACCATGGTCGCCGTCGATCCTTACACGGCAAAAGTCGTCAGTTCCATGCCGCGCAATGAGGGCTGGTATCACACGATGGATGGAATCCACGGCGATATGATGTTCGGCACGGCGGGCGATTATCTGATAGAAACCGCCGCGTCGCTGACCATCCTGATGATGATTACGGGGATTTATTTGTGGTGGGCGAAACAGCGCAGCCTGAAATCCATGCTTGTGCCGCAAACGGGCAAAGGACGCTCGTGGTGGCGCAGCATGCACGGCGCATTCGGCACTTGGGTTTCTTTGATTTTATTGCTGTTCTGCCTGTCTGGTGTTGCTTGGGCGGGCATTTGGGGCGGTAAGTTCGTTCAGTCTTGGAGCCAGTTCCCCGCCGGCAAATGGGGGGTCGAACCGAACCCCGTATCCGTCGTGCCGACCCACGGCGATGTGTTGAACGACGGCAAAACCAAAGAAGTACCGTGGATTCTGGAACTCACGCCCATGCCTGTTTCCGGTACGACGAAGGGCGAAAACGGCATCAATCCGAGCGAACCGATGACCTTGGAAACGGTTGACCGCTTCGCCCGCGAAATCGGTTTCAAAGGCCGCTACCAGCTCAACCTGTCCAAAGGCGAAACGGGCGTGTGGACGCTGTCGCAGGATTCGATGAGCTACGACATGGTCAGCCCGACCGCCGACCGCACGGTGCACATCGACCAATACAGCGGCAAAATCCTGGCCGACATCCGTTTCGATGATTACAACTTCTTCGGCAAATTCATGGCGGCCAGCATCGCGCTGCACATGGGGACGCTGGGCTGGTGGAGCGTGCTGGCGAACGTCTTGTTCTGCCTGGCGGTGATTTTCATCTGCGTCAGCGGCTGCGTGATGTGGTGGAAACGCCGCCCGTCCAAAGCGGGCGGACTGGTTCCTCCGGCGCAGAAAATCGAGCTGCCGGTATGGTGGGCAATGGCTGTGCCGCTTTTGATCGTAGCAGTGTTGTTCCCGACCGCCATCGCCGCCATCGCCGTGATTTGGATTTTGGATACGGCTTTGCTGTCGCGGATTCCGGCGCTGTCGCGGTGGTTCAAATAAACGCTTACGGCGTGTGGCAAACGATAAGCCGTCAGGCTTGATTTGCCAAAATTGAAAGGTCGTCTGAAAACCAAATTAGGTTTTCAGACGACCTTTTTTGACGATTAACTGCAAATATAGTGGATTAAATTTAAATCAGGACAAGGCGACGAAGCCGCAGACAGTACAGATAGTACGGCAAGGCAACGCCGTACTGGTTTAAAGTTAATCCACTATACTTGAATCGGTCAGAAGCTAAGGGGAGATAATCTGCACCGGTTCCTAAATTATTTTTTAGGTTGTATGAAATGCTCCGTTTCCTTCAAGATTTCAGGTTTCACAATTCCCTGTAAATCCTTAGTGGGGATAGTAAACTCAGGTCTGCCTAAAACATATGCCCCGATTTCGTAACTTTGATACAGGAAAGTCAAGCCGTTTTTATCGAAACGCCAGTTTTCCGTAGCGGAAAATTTGTCACTATTGTATCCACTAATGTAATCACGTGCTTCTTCTTCGGTGTCATCACTATTTTCCTTCAGGTATTTGACATAGGCTTCTTTAATCAGATGCGTCAGCTTTGCTTTTTGTCCGGGCAACAGGATATCATCCAATTTAAGCGGCTTCGGATTGGCAATGCCGCGTTTCAACACCATCAGCGTGTGCACGCCGTTTCCGTGTGCGCCACAGGTATATTCCCAGTCTTCTTGTCCGAAAACGGCATAGTTGGGCGTATAGCCTTCTAGTTCTAACGTATCCACATAGTCCAACGCACAAGGAGAGCCATCATCTTTGCCGAGTTTCCTATTTTCCCGATTGGTCTCCTTTACGTCTTTGTCGCGTATTAAGGTCGTCTGAACCGATTTCTGCGTAGGCAGTTTGCCCCCCATTTGTTTTCTGACCCAGTCATCCAAATGTTTATCGCCGGTAATCGGATAGCCGACAGTAAGTTGATGGCAAAGGGGTTTGCCTTCACTGTTTTTGCCGGAACAGGATTTGGCTTCCAATATTTTGTCTTTAAACGATAAAGGCGCAGCCTGAGCAGTTGCAGAAAAAACGAGGGCCAGTGTTGCGGCAGCAAGCGTTTTGCGGAACATATCAACACCTATTAGGATTTTGATTTAATTAAAGGGAAGCCCAATGCTTCGCGGCTTTCGACGTATTTCTGCGCCACGGTGCGGCTGAGGGCGCGGATGCGGCCGATGTAGGTGGCGCGTTCGGTCACAGAAATGGCGCCGCGTGCGTCTAAGAGGTTGAAGGTGTGTCCGGCTTTGAGGACCAGCTCGTAGGCGGGCAGGGAGAGGCTGGCGTTTTCTTCGGCGAGCAGGCGTTTGGCTTGCGCTTCGTAGTCGTTGAATTGGCGCAGCAGCCAGTCGGCATCGCTGTATTCGAAGTTGTAGGTGGATTGTTCGACTTCGTTTTGGTGGTACACGTCGCCGTAGGTGACGGTGTTGCCGTCGAGCGTTTTTGCCCAAACGAGGTCATAGACGTTTTCTACGCCTTGCAGGTACATCGCCAAGCGTTCGATGCCGTAGGTGATTTCGCCGAGTACAGGCGTGCAGTCGATACCGCCGACTTGTTGGAAGTAGGTGAACTGGGTCACTTCCATGCCGTTGAGCCAGACTTCCCAGCCCAAGCCCCATGCACCGAGGGTGGGGTTTTCCCAGTCGTCTTCAACGAAACGGATGTCGTGGACTTTGGGGTCGATGCCCAATTCGCGCAGGGAATCGAGATAGAGGTCTTGGATATTGGCGGGCGCGGGTTTGAGGGCGACTTGGAATTGGTAATAGTGTTGTAGGCGGTTGGGATTGTCGCCGTAGCGGCCGTCTTTGGGGCGGCGGCTGGGTTGGACGTAGGCGGCAAACCAAGGCTCGGGACCGAGCGCGCGCAGGCAGGTGGCGGGGTGGGAAGTACCGGCGCCGACTTCCATGTCGAAAGGTTGGATGACGGTGCAGCCTTTGTCTGCCCAGAATGTTTGCAGTTTGAAGATGATTTGTTGGAAGGTGAGCATGGCTTATGTTTCGGATTGGGATAAAAGGGGGATTTTACTGTTTTGACGGTGTTTTGGGTAGGTGTACAGGCAGATGGAATGGTGGGGCGGCGGTGTGATTTGACTGTCAATAAATGCGGAAACATGCCACAATGCCGTTATCCTGTTGTCTGTTTTAATCTGTTTTGATTCAATTTGAGGAGTCACCCATGACCCCGATTTTGGCTTTCGATATTGAAACCGTGCCTGATGTGAACGGCATCCGCCTGTTGTACGACCTGCCTGCCTCTTTGCCGGACGACGAGGTGGTCTTGTTTGCCCAGCAGAAACGCCGCGCCCAAAACGGCTCTGACTTTATGCAGCACCACTTACACCAAGTAGTCGCCATTTCCTGCTGTATGCGCTGGGGGCAGGACAAAATCCACGTCGGCACCATAGGCGAAATGCACGACAGCGAAGAGGAAATGATCGCCAAGTTTTTCGACCTTATCGAAAGCCATACGCCGCAATTGGTCAGTTGGAACGGCGGCGGCTTCGACCTTCCCGTCCTGCATTACCGCGCGCTGATACACGGCATTGCAGCGGCGCGTTATTGGGACATGGGCGAGGGCGATTTCGGCGACAGCCGTGATTTCAAGTGGAACAACTACATCAGCCGCTACCACAACCGCCATTGCGACCTGATGGATCTGCTCGCCCTGTACCAGCCGCGTGCCAATGTGCCGCTGGACGATATGGCGAAACTTTGCGGCTTCCCCGGCAAACTGGGCATGGATGGCAGCAAAGTTTGGGAGGCGTTCCACGCAGGTCGTCTGAAAGACATCCGCGATTATTGCGAAACCGATGCGGCAAACACTTATTTAATGTTCCTACGCTTCCGCCTGATGAGCGGCGCTTTGGATGCGGACGAGTATGAAGTGGAAGTCAAACGGCTGAAGCATTACCTGACCGGACAGGCTCAGGACAAGCAGCATTGGAATGAGTTTGTCGCCGCGTGGCGTTAATAACGCGGTGATTTCCTAAAGCCCTGACGATGGGCGGAAAGCCGCTAATTTATAGTGGATTAACTTTAAACCATTACGCCGTTGCCTCGCCTTAGCTCAAAGAGAACGATTCTCTAAGGTGCTGAAGCACCAAGTGAATCGGTTCCGTACTATCTGTACTGTCTGCGGCTTCGTCGCTTTGTCCTGATTTAAAGTTAATCCACTATACAATAGCGGTGTATCGGGCTGGATTGTTTTCCTGATACTGAAAAGCAGTTGGCATTTAGTTTGGTAAAGCGGTTGTTGGGAAAAAAGGGAGCGCGGGTGGTTTGATTGTAAGGATGTGAACGATATTGGATGAAAAAGGTCGTCTGAAATTTGTCGGCTCCTATATTGTTAGGGAGCTGAATTTCAGACGACCTTTGCATTCGGAAAATTCCTTTGTTTTTAGAACAACACTCCTGTCGGCTCGCTGCCTTCGGGGATGTCATATTTCGGATAGCTCGGCGTGCTGGCGGGGGCGTTGTACAGTTTTGCCGGATTTGCTTCAGGACGAACGCTTTGGTTTGGTGCGGAAGCGGGTGTATCGTCAGCTTCGACTTCGATTTCAGTACCTTTAGGCAGAACCACATCTTTGACCGGAGCAGGCTTAGGCGCAATTTTAGGTTTGCTGAAAGCGCTGGAGCCGCTCGTCCAGGCGAGTGATTTCAACGGGGTTTTGAGTTTGACGCCTTTGGCACAGGTCAGACAGTTAGCGGCACCGGTGCGGTTTTTTAAAATAGCGTCTACTTTAGCCGGATTAATGGTTTTACCGTGTGCTTTTGCCCAAGCGGCAATACTTTTCTTCAAGACGGCAGTATCCAGATTTTTTTTGCCGTATGGGTCTTGGTATGCAGCCAGCCAAAGGTTTTGGTTGGCATCTTCGTTGAGGCTGGCCATTTGGTAGATGACGGAGGCGGGAGCGCCGGAGGCGATTGTTTTAGCAAATTCCAGTGCATCCGGAGACTTCATGCGAACGCAGCCGTGACTGCGGACGCCCGGTACGCTGGCAGGGGCATTAGTGCCATGAATGCCTAAACCGAGTTTGGGATCACCGAGACGGACAAAAACAGGACCGAGCGGATTGTTAGGGCCTGCTGGTACGCTTTTGACGCCGTCGCCACGTTCTTTTTGGATGGATTTAGGGATGTGCCAAGTCGGATTGAAGGCTTTTGCACCGATTTTGTGTTCGCCCAATGTGGTTTGGGTCATGGCCTTGCCGACGGCGACAGGATAGATTTTGGTCAGTTTGCCGTCTGTATATAAGAATAAGCGTTGTTGCGGAATATTGATGACGACGTGCTGACCTTCGGAAACGGGAGAGACGTCCGGGATGGGTGTGTTGGCTGAGGCGGCGGTAACGAAGAAGGCAGCGGTCAGGCCGAAAATGGTTTTTTTCATGTGTCGTAATACTTGTAATAAATGAAAAGAAGATTTTGGGAAATCATACCTGAATCTGTATTTTTTTGTGCGAAAATATGCCCTTTCGGTTGCTTGCCGGTTTGAGTGGCAGGCATGGATTGGGGTCGTCTGAAAAGATAAACCGGGTGTCGAGTGGATAAGTGATGGCTGATACGAAATGTTTTGACGGCGTGGCTGATGTTTTTTCTTTGGATTATGAGGGGCGCGGCGTTGCCAGAGTACATGGCAAAACTGTCTTTATTAAAGGTGCGCTGCCTACTGAGAAAGTGTCGTTTCGGGTGCTGAGGGAGAAGAAACAGTTCAGCGAAGCAGAGACAGTAGAAGTATTAAAAGAGTCGGTTGAACGAGTCCGACCTGCGTGTGGTTATTATGAGACATGTGGCGGTTGCTCGTTGCAACATGTGTCTCCAACCGCTCAAGTTGCATTGAAGCAACGTATTTTGGAAGAACAGCTCGAGCGTATCGGCAGAGTCAGACCGGAACAGATTCTTCCGCCTATTTATGGTTCGGCTTGGCATTATCGGGATAGGGCACGGTTGAGTGTCTCAGTCGATAAGAAGGGTCGTCTGAAAATGGGTTTTCAGGCGAAAAAAACGAATGAAGTGGTCGATATTGAAACATGTCAGGTGTTGCCTAAGCATATTTCAGATGTTTTACCTATGGTGAAATTGTTGTTGCAAACACTGACTGATGGCGGGGCGGCAGTCCGATTTGTAGAGTTTTTTAATAGCCGTGCATTGGTTGTTTTGAACATTTGTTTCATAAAAAAACCGTCTGGCTACTCTTTGAAGCAAATTGAGACATGGTTTGATAAGATATCAGGTGGGGTAAAGCAAGTTTGGCAGGTTTGGTTTCAATATGGGCGCGAGCCGTCAACTGCACTGTACCCTAAAGATTTGCCCGAATTGAAATACGGTTTGCCTGAATTTTCGATAGAGATGCCTTATCAGCCGGGTGATTTTACGCAGATTAATGCGGACTTGAATGCTGTAATGATCAGCAGGGCTTTGCGCCTGTTGGATATACAGCCTAATGACAGGGTGGCAGATTTGTTTTGCGGGTTGGGTAATTTCAGCCTTCCTATGGCAAAGAGCGGTGCGTCAGTAACGGGTATTGAGGGATTGGATTCCCTTGTTTTGCGTGCCAGGCAAAACGCTCTTCGAAACAGTTGTGTAAAATATGCGTCGTTTGAGGTGGCAGATTTGTTTGAGACAGATGAGCAGACGGTAGTCTCATGGGGGGTATTCGACAAAATGTTGCTCGATCCGCCCAGGAGTGGTGCTTATGCTGTTGTCAAATCGCTACATACACCATACCTGCCGAAAAAAATCGTATATGTTTCATGTAATCCTTCAACCTTTGCACGTGACGCGGAAGTATTGGTAAATAAGGGTTACAACTTCAAATCTGCAGGCATTATGAATATGTTTGCACAAACTTCTCATGTCGAATCCATCGGCGTGTTTGAGTTGTAAATCCGATAGTGGGAGTGTCTGACAAATGGTTTTTAATGTAATTATTGGTTGAATCATGTTATCATAATTCAATTGGGGAATAGATGATTCGGCTGTTTCCA
The DNA here is from genome assembly GCF_000227275.1 of Neisseria sp. GT4A_CT1. Lineage (NCBI taxonomy): Bacteria > Pseudomonadati > Pseudomonadota > Betaproteobacteria > Neisseriales > Neisseriaceae > Neisseria > Neisseria sp. GT4A_CT1. The sequence goes on along the minus strand of NZ_JH164972.1, from coordinate 16,475 downwards.
TAAATGCCGGACATCAAAATATATGTAGTTTTATTTGCCGCACCACAGTATCGGGAGGTGTTCTTGAAAAATCCACTTTTAATCATATTGCTAGTGCTTTTGTTTATGGTGCTGCTGTTTATTTTTTATAAACAGAAGGGCACAGCTAAAACTAAAAAGACGACAAAAGCAGCTAAAGCATCATCCAAAAAAAACCATCACCCAAATCAAGAAAGTATTGAAGGGGGAAGTCCAGATTGGGTTGATCAGGTCAATCAATCCGTTTCCGATCCGGATCAACAAGATTGGGAATGGGGAGGCAGTGGTTCTGCCGGTTCAACTACGTCTGTATCTGCACAAGAAGTCGACCCACTGACGGAATATCAAGTATATAAGCAATTTGGTTATGAGAGTAAGGCTGCCGAATCTTTGGCGGGTTATTTGAATGGCCTAAACGATGGGGCTCCTGAAAAATTAGTACATGAGCTTGTCGGGCTGAGTCTGCGTGTTGGCAATATCGATATGCTGACAGACGCCTTGGAGCGTCATGGCTCTGTCTTGTCTGAAGAAAGTCTGGCTGAGTACGTTAAAGCCGGCTTGATGTCCGATCAGACGCATTTGCCGTTACGCGTATTGGCAGAAAACCGTTTGGGATGGAGCATGCAGGAAATCGAGCGCCAAATCGGAGAGCAACCTGATTTGGAAGAGGCTTCGACATCCGCTCCTGCGATGACTAATGACAATGCAGGCGCTAATCACGCCCCTGGCGTTTCCAAACGCGCTGCTATCGTATTGGGCAAGAAAGAGTTTACCGATATTACTCCGGAAGAAATGGGAGCCGTTATCGGATTTGTTAAACCTGAACAAAGTGCCAAAATCTTAAAAGATAAAGTAGGCTATGAAACTGCCGTTCAACAATATAACCGTGCCATTCAAAGCTCTTCTAAGCCGGCAAGCCTTATCATCGATGCATTAAAACTTGACTATCAGCATGAAGAAATCAGTCAGTTTGCTAAACACTTGTGGAAGTTGTACCACTCATTGGGTCAGTATGGCCGCCAAGTGAAAGAACGCATGCTGGGTTGGGGATATAGCCTTGGTTATCATGAAGTATTTGATGATTTGGAGAAAGGACCTAACGAAAATAAAATCAGAGAAATTGGTTTGGAAAGGGGTTATATCCGACCTACTTCTCTTCAAATGAAAGCTAAATATCGCGAACTGGTACAAAAAGATTCTTCTATCATTAGCGTCAACACCTCTCCTGCAGATGAAGCACTGAAAGAAGTTGAATCTTTACTGATGTACGGTCAGTTGGATTTGGCCATAGGTACTTTGGAACAAGCTGTTTTACAGTACCCGCAAGAATCTCAATTGTATGTGATGCTGTTCGATCTTTACGAAAGAGTAGAGGATTGGGCGCGTCTGGAACAATTCTTGCGCTTATTGCGTGAACGCGTTGTCAGCCTTCCGGAAGAAGTGGTATTGGCAATGAGCCGTTTGCTGCAACATGTAAATCAACATTCAAAAAAATAAAATAATTAGAGAGTACCATGATGGATAATCTGTTACCTAAAATCAAAACCATACGGATTATGCTGCGCGATATGAGCGAGCAGCAAGAAGCCGTTTTCCGTATGGCCTTTAAAATGCACAATACGACGAACTATCAGATTCTTGACTCAGATTCAGATGAAATACCAGATTTAGTATTGGTAGATACTGATACTGCTGAGGGCATTGAAACTTGGAAAACGCTTAAAATCAAATACCCTGATATTCCTATTGCGATGTTTTGTTCGCAAGAGCCATCTGTTACAACGCCGTATTTGGCTAAGCCGGTTAAATTCGATACCTTATTCCCGATTTTGAGAAGTTTGGCGCAGGGCGGGAATATTTTTGATGCTTCGGCTCAAAAGGCAGAAGTACAAGAAGGAGCGCAAAACGGTAACGAAAGTAGAAAGGCTACTATTCGTCGCTTTAATCCGAATAAAGGATTGCTTGGTGCCTTGAAGTTTGCCAGTCAAGGCCATCAGGATATTGCCGTTTTACATGAGGGTAAACCGGTATTAATCGTTTTCCCAAGTATTCAAAGGGTATTGCTGACAGTCAACGCCCATGAGTTAGAAGGGCTTTGTAAGAATGACAATTTATCTGTTGTATGCAAAGTCGTGCCGGATAATCCCCAGTGGAAAGAAAAAGCCAAAGTAACGATTATGTCTTGTTTGTGGCAGATGGCAATTTGGACTGCTCAGGGAAGATTGATTTATCCGATGACTCCTCAAACGATTTTCACTTTAAAGCGTTGGCCTAATTTGACCAGGCTTGCTCCGGTTCCAGAGTCTATGAGGTTATCTGCGTTTTTAACTAAAACATCAGTCAACTTAAATATCCTCTATAAAGTTATGCCTTTGGAAATGCCGGATATCTTGAATTATTTGGCGGCAACCTCTGTAACAGGCTTTTTGGCAACGGATAGCGAATATGCTCCGAATCAAGCTAATCAGCATGCCAATATTTCTGAACATATTAGTGTTAATAGCGATGTGCCTGATAGTCAGATGGTTAAGGATGCAGAAAAAGTGGCAGGTCCTTCGCAAGAGCAGCCACGCGGTTTGTTACAGCGCTTAATGCGTAAATTATTGGGAAAACGCTAAAAAGGACATGTAATGAAAGAAAATAAAATTATCTTTACCGGTCCGGTTGGAGTAGGTAAAACAACAGCAATTTCTGCGTTATCAGATGAGCCGCCTGTACAAACAGATGCATCTGCATCAGATATGACGCTGGTTCGTAAGGGGTATACCACCGTAGCAATGGATTATGGTGTGATCCATTTGGATGAAGAAGTCAAAGTTCATTTATATGGTACACCGGGGCAAGAACGTTTTAACTTTATGTGGGAAATTCTAAGCCAGGGTAGTATGGGATTGGTATTGCTTTTGGATAATACACGAACAAACCCATTGAAGGATTTGCAATTCTTCTTGGAAGCATTCCGAGAATTATTGAAAACAGCGCCATTAGTAGTAGGCGTTACCAAAATGGATATTCGTTCATTGCCAAGCGTTGATGTATATCAGAAATATTTAGCACAAAATAATTTTAATGTACCGGTTTTTGAGATTGATGCTCGTAGAGAAGATGATGTCAAACAATTGGTTAGCGCAATGTTGTTCTCAATTGATCCGGGTTTAGAGGTATAAAATGGAATCAACACTTTCTTTGCAATCAAATTTATATCCCAGAATTACACCTGCTGGTGCTTATTATGCAGTAACCAGCGATACACCAAGCGCAAGTAGAACATTGCTATATAGCTTATTGCGTGCAAACCCGTCAGAGGTCATTAGTAGCGAAAAAATTCTAGCTTGGGCTGATACTAGTGATATCAATACGGCTTTAAACTTGTTGTACCGTTTGCAACGTTTAGAGTTTTTATATGGTGATGAAAATATTAGTAACGAAGATATTCATTTAACAGATGAGCAGTTACCGGAATTGTTAGAGCAGTTGTCTAATTCAGGTAAAGCTTTGCTGGCTGATGAGAATGGCCTGTATTTTGCCAATGCTAATTTTCATCATGAAGCTGCTGAAGAGTTGGGCCTGTTGGCAAGCGAAGTGGCTAAGATGGAAGATGGTCATCGTCTGCTGATTCGTAACAATTTGCATATCAATAATAGTGCATGGGGGATTTGTGATCCTTCTGGTCAGAGCGAGTTAACATTTTTCCCATTGTATATTGGTGAAACTAAGCTGATTCTAGTTATAGGTGGTATGCCTGACTTAAATAAAGAGGCGTTTGTGACACTGGTTAAAGTGTTGTACCACAGATATGGTAGCCGCCAGCAAACTATATAACTAAAGTTATAATTTGAGAATGGAATAAATATGCAACAATTATTAATCTCTGTGTTGAGTGATTTAAATAATACTTCTCCCGATATTACAGCTTCAGCTGTAATATCGACTGATGGTTTGCCAATTGCTACAATGCTTCCATCACATTTGAATGCGGACAGAGTTGGTGCTATGTCTGCAACATTGTTGGCATTGGGCAACCGTTCAGTGCATGAGCTGGCATGTGGTGAGTTGGATCAAGTGATGGTCAAAGGTAAAACAGGTTATATTCTGTTGAGTCAAGCAGGTGATAATGCAGTATTGGCACTGATGGCGAAGGAAAGCGGTAAGCTGGGTTTGATCTTGCTGGATGCTAAACGTGCTGCTAAACATATTGCAGAAATTTTATAAAACCGCATATAAATCATATCATTAATGATAATAGGGGATTAATTCTTGACTTCTTGTTTTTTTTAAGATAGAATTCCCCCTTCTAATTCCCCGATAGCTCAGTCGGTAGAGCGACGGACTGTTAATCCGCAGGTCCCTGGTTCGAGCCCAGGTCGGGGAGCCAAATATCAAAAGCCTGAACATCGAAAATATGTTCAGGCTTTTTTATAAAGTAGGTTGTATTGATATTTTCTTTATTCAGTTGTTTCGTGGAATTGAATTGTTGTCATAAAAGCGCAAACCTATTGCATCTTACAAATAGTAGCAATGCATGGACGGATTTTCAGACGACCTTGGATTCGAATTTGAAGTGCAACTTTCCATAACAGAAAAAGGCCAGTATGCGGCAAGTGTTGCACTTCAAATCCGAATCCGCCGATTTCTTCAAACTATTCGCAGTTTGATACTTTTGCTCAAGATTCTCAGTTTAAAAATACTGAAAGCCAGTACCTGCAGACGGTAAATTTGCACTAAATCCCTATTTTTCAAAGGTCGTCTGAAACCATCCTTTCTTCATATGAAACCGTCTTTTTCGCATCAAACCATATATCAAACTGTAAAAATACAATAAAATCCCATATTAGACTGAAAATCACGGAGTAAACATGAAACTGAAAACCCTTACCCTTGCTGCTGCTCTGCTGGCCCTGACCGCCTGCGACAACAAAGTCCAAACCAGCGTCCCCGCCGACAGTGCGCCTGCGGCTTCAGCAGCCTCCGCTGCGCCTGTCGCTTTAGTTGAGGGGCTTAACTACACCACACTCAGCACGCCTATTCCCCAACAGCAGGCAGGTAAAGTCGAAGTCCTCGAATTTTTCGGCTACTTCTGTCCACACTGCGCCCACCTCGAACCCGTTTTGAGCAAACACGTCAAAACCTTCAAAGACGACACCTACCTTCGTACTGAACACGTTGTTTGGGGCGATGAGATGAAACCGTTGGCGCGCCTTGCTGCCGCCGTCGATATGGCGGTCGCAGACACCAAAGACATTGCAAACAGCCATATCTTTGATGCTATGGTTAATCAGAAAGTCAAACTGCAAGACCCTGAAACTCTCAAAAAATGGTTGAACGAGCAAACCGCTTTTGACGGCAAAAAAGTCCTCGCCGCCTACGAATCCCCCGAAAGCCAAACCCGCGCAGACAAAATGGCAGAGCTGACTAACACCTACAAAATTGACGGCACGCCCACCGTCATTGTTGGCGGCAAATACAAAGTCGAATTTGCCGACTGGGAATCCGGTATGAAAACCATAGACCTGCTTGCAGACAGAGTACGCGAAGAACAAAAAACTGCCAAATAATCCCAAAAAAGCAAACAGCCGTCCGAAACCGCGATTTCAGGACGGCTGTTTTCACAAAACATCAGGCAAAAAACCAAGCGGGACAGAGAAACGGGCGCACATCCCCCATATCCCTTATAATATCCCCCATTCCCATTTTTTCAGACGACCTCCGACACAAAAGGTCGTCTGAAACCCAAAATACAAGAGAACACCATGAAATTCATCGACGAAGCAAAAATCGAAGTCGCCGCAGGCAAAGGCGGTAATGGCGCAACCAGTTTCCGCCGCGAAAAATTCGTACCGCGTGGCGGTCCCGACGGTGGCGACGGCGGCAAAGGCGGCAGCGTGTGGGCAGAAGCTGACGAAAACACCAACACCCTCGTCGAATACCGCTTCGTCAAACGCTACCAAGCCAAAAACGGCGAAAAAGGTCACGGCTCCGACCGCTACGGCGCAGGGGCGGACGACATCGTCCTCAAAATGCCTGTTGGCACCCTCATCCGCGACCTCGACACCGACGAAATCGTCGCCGATCTCACCCACCACGGCCAGCGCGTCTGTCTCGCCAAAGGCGGCAAAGGCGGCTTGGGTAACATCCACTTCAAATCGTCCGTCAACCGCGCGCCCAAACAATCCACGCCCGGCGAAGAAGGCGAAACCCGTTCCCTGCAACTCGAACTCAAAGTCCTCGCCGATGTCGGCTTATTAGGCATGCCCAACGCCGGCAAATCCACCCTGATTACCGCCGTCTCCGCCGCACGCCCCAAAATCGCCAACTACCCCTTCACCACCCTGCATCCAAACTTGGGCGTCGTGCGCATCGACGAAAACCACAGCTTCGTCATGGCAGACATCCCCGGCCTGATTGAAGGCGCGGCAGAAGGCGCAGGCTTGGGACACCGCTTCCTCAAACACTTATCACGTACCGGCCTGCTGCTGCACGTCGTCGATTTAGCGCCCTTCGACGAAACCGTCAACCCCGCCGAGGAAGCCCTTGCCATCATCAACGAATTGCGCAAATACGACGAAGAACTCTACGGCAAACCGCGCTGGCTGGTGCTGAACAAACTCGACATGCTCGATGAAGAAGAAGCCCAAGAACGTACTGCGGCTTTCCTAGAAGCCATCGGCTGGGACTACCCCAAACCCGACGACCGTTTCCAATTTGACATGGAAACCCCGCGCCTCTTCCAAATCAGCGCGCTGACCCACCAAGGCACGCAGGAATTGGTACACCAAAT
>NZ_JH164972.1:0-9453 GCF_000227275.1 Neisseria sp. GT4A_CT1 | reverse complement strand
CCAAATCAACCAATACCTGACCGAGAAAAAACGCATCGAAGCTGAAAAAACCGAAGCGGAGCAGGCAGCGGCAAATACCGAGATTGCCGAGCAGCAGCCTAAAACGGATACAGGTGTGTTTAAGCCGGAATAAAAAATTTCAGGCAGCCTTTTTAATCAATGGAGAGCTAGATGTCTTCCAATTCTTTCTCTTTACAAGAAAACGATATTATTAAACGTTCAGAATTGCATGACCAATATGGCGGCAATAGACAAAGTGGTATTGCTGCTTCGGCAAAAACACCCAATATCTTCCTTTTTACTCACCCAGAAAAAGGCGAAAACCACGGCTATTATGATCGCTGGGATGAGAAGGGAACTACTCTATTTTATTGTGGTGAAGGGCAACGTGGTGATCAGCGTATGATAAATGGGAATAAAGCTCTCTTGGATCATAAACAGACAGGAAAAGCCATCCGTGTCTTTGCCAATGACACACTAAATGCTCATGTCCGATACATTGGTGAGTTTATATTAGATGAACATCAGCCTTATATAGTTAAAAAAGAACATGCAACTAATAATGGCCCAGAACGAAACGTATTTGAATTCTGCTTGCACAAAAAATCCAAATAATTTACCCCCGTTTAAACAAAAATTGAAAATCCCATGCTAACCATCTACAACACCCTGACCCGTCAAAAAGAACCCTTCACCCCCATCGATCCTAAAAACGTGCGTATGTACGTTTGCGGCATGACTGTTTACGACTACTGTCACTTAGGCCATGCCCGCGTGATGGTTGTGTTCGACATGATTGCCCGCTGGCTGCGCGAGTGCGGTTATCCGCTCACTTATGTGCGTAACATTACCGACATCGACGACAAAATCATCGCCCGTGCGGCTGAAAACGGCGAAACCATCGGCGAACTGACCGCGCGCTTCATTCAGGCTATGCACGAAGATGCCGATGCTTTGGGCGTATTGCGTCCCGACATCGAGCCGAAGGCGACGGAAAACATTCCGCAAATGATTGCCATGATTGAGACCCTGATTCAAAACGGCAAGGCTTATCCTGCTGCAAACGGCGACGTTTACTACGCCGTGCGCGAATTTGCCGCTTACGGACAATTATCGGGTAAATCGCTGGACGACCTGCGAGCGGGCGAGCGCGTGGAAGTGGATGGTTTCAAACGCGATCCGCTTGATTTTGTGTTGTGGAAAGCGGCGAAAGCAGGCGAACCTGCATGGGAAAGCCCGTGGGGCAACGGCCGTCCGGGCTGGCACATCGAATGCTCTGCCATGAGTGAAAACCTGTTCGGCGATACTTTCGACATTCATGGCGGCGGCGCGGATTTGCAGTTCCCGCACCATGAAAACGAAATTGCCCAAAGCGTCGGCGCGACGGGGCATACCTGCGGCCATGACCACGCGCAAACCCACCACGGTCAAAGCATTGCCAGCCACGTCAAATACTGGCTGCACAACGGCTTCATCCGCGTGGACGGCGAAAAAATGTCCAAATCGTTGGGCAACTTCTTCACCATCCGCGAAGTGTTGAAACAATACGACCCCGAAGTCGTGCGCTTCTTCATCCTGCGCGCCCACTACCGCAGCCCGTTGAACTATTCCGACGCGCATCTGGACGACGCCAAAGGCGCACTGACACGCCTGTACACCACCTTGAAAAACACTCCTGCTGCCGCGTTCGAATTGTCCGAAAATGCCAACGACTACACCCGCCGCTTCTACGCCGCCATGAACGACGATTTCGGTACGGTTGAAGCCGTTGCCGTGTTGTTTGAACTGGCAGGCGAAGTGAACAAAACCAATGATGTACACCTCGCCGGCTGCCTGAAAGCCTTGGGCGGCATCATCGGCCTGCTGCAACGCGACCCGACTGAGTTCCTGCAAGGCGGTGCGGTTTCAGACGGCCTCTCCAACGAAGAAATCGAAGACTTAATCGCCCGACGCAAACAGGCGCGCGCAGATAAAAACTGGGCGGAGTCCGACCGCATCCGCGACCTTCTGAACGAACACAAAATCATTCTGGAAGACAACGCCGGCGGTACGACTTGGCGGCGCGGCTAATTTGCTTTGATACGAAAAAAGGTCGTCTGAAAACATTTTCAGACGACCTTTATATATATTTGGTTGGAAATCGTGATGTGTGTACTTAATCTTCTATCAGGTTCTTCTTGATAACCGCAGGATTCCCAGCGGCGACGCAATACGGCGGCACATCTTTGGTTACTACGGCCCCTGCGCCGATGACTGCTCCTTTACCTACCCGGACGCCGCCCATAATAATCGCGCGCCGTCCGATCCAAACATCATCCTCAATCACAATCGGATTGATTTCCGTATAGCCCTCATATTTCAAAGTCTCACGATTAAACTTGTGATTATTGGAATAAAACAAACATTCCGGCCCCATCATGACATTATTTCCTATCGTCAGACCGTAGCATATTTCGCAATTGACACCGACCCCCGAGTTATCGCCGATCACCGTATCCGGCATGACATACGCACCTTTTTCAATATTGACGTTTTTGCCGATATGCGAGGAAATTCCCGATGCAAGGAAAGATCTGATTTTTTGAGAAGGCGGTCCTATAACCCTCATATAAGACTGAGGCAACATTCCGCCCAGTCCGCGCAGCAGCCAAGAACACATTTTTATTTTAATACTCATCCGATTTTCCATTTTGAGGACAGGTTCACATGAGACACGCGGTGTAAGATGAAGTTTATGAAAAATGGTAAATTTCGGTATATGCATAATCTGATTCACAATCACAAGCTACATAATGCTGTTTGTGATGGATTTGTTAGAATGAGTGTGGATTCGAATGAACAACGGCTTACTGCTTCAAAACCAATCTGCTGCCCGAATATACGGCTTGATAGCAGATAACACTAAAAACCTTATTTACAACAAATATCGCCCGGTCAAACGCCTGACAACAATACGTTATTCCAGTAAATTCGCTTACCATACCGAAAAATAACGATTTTTTAGGTTCTTAGCCAGAGTAAAGGTAATATCCTCTTGACAAACAAACAAAAATTATCAATAATCGCCAGCTTGTTTGAAGCATAGGCACATCCCCTATGCCCGCTTAATCGAAAGGAAACAATATGAAACAAGGTATCCACCCTAATTACCACGAAATCAACGTTACCTGCTCCTGCGGTAACAAATTCGTCACCAAATCCGCTCTGGAAAAAGACAGCTTCAACATCGAGGTTTGTTCTTTGTGCCATCCGTTCTACACCGGTACTCAAAAAATCGTCGACACTACCGGTCGCGTGGATAAATTCAACAACAAATTCGGCAACCTGTTCAAACGCTAATCGCCGATTTGTGACGAAAAAAGACTGCTTTACGCAGTCTTTTTTGTTTTCATGCCCTAAAAACAGTCAATTTGGAACTCAATGACATACTGCGTAGCGTAACAAACAACGGTTTATACGCCAATATGTTTTCATCATCAAGAATGGGTAAATGATTTATCTAAATTATTTGCTGAGTATTTGCCCGTCTTATGCAGATGATGTATTTGTGCAACATATTTTCACAATATGCAAAAAAGTTATGCAAAATACTTGCATTTAAATTTCATTTTTTTACAATTGTAGGCGCAACTTTCTTCAAGTGACTATCACCGTTAAGACCATGCGGTGTCCCTTTTTCAGTTTACGGGGAAAAGAGAAGCTTGAATAACGTCCTTACACCCACCACAAAAGGTAAAAAACATGAAAAAATTCAATGTAAAAGTATTAAGCATGGCTGTTGCGGCAGCCGTAGTGAGCGGCGCAGCGGCCGCAGAAGAAGTAAACTTCGCACAAGCCGTCACAGAAAAAAATCAGGGGAAAGCAGCATTTTTTACTGTTTTCGGCGAAGGTACGACGTTTGATAAAGATACCGGTAAGCTGACTTTCAAAAAAGATAGCGATGCACTGCTTTTGAAAACCTTAGAGTTAGAACAAACCATTAATGGTTTTGCGTCTGGTTCAAATTTCATTACAACTGATGCCAATGGTAAAAAAACCGTCCGTAAAGCCACTAATGAAGATATCGAAGCCGACAGCCTGAAAGGTGTAGGCTTGGCAGGTGGCCTTACTGCCGTCAATGCCCGCGTGGACAAATTGGCAGAAGAAACATCGGCTGCTTTAGATGATCAAGACGAAACCATCGAAGAACTGAAAACTGCCATTACCACCAATGGTAATCGTATTGCTGAAGTTGCCACGGGTGTGAACGATCTGAATAAATCAGTCACCAAAATGGGAGAGGACATTTCCTCCAAATTTGACGAAGTGGACAGTGAAATTTCCAAAGCTTCATCTGAGCTCTCCGAATCCATTGAAAAAGTAAGCGAAGACGTAACCGCAGTAAACACCCGTGTGGACAGCCTGGCACAAGACGCAGCGGATGCCAAAGCCAACGCCAAAGCCGCCGAAGACAAAGTAACCGCGCTTTCTGCTAACGTTGACAGCAAAATAAAAGAAGCCAAAGATGCCTCCGATAAAGCTGTGGATGCTGCTGATAAAGCCAAAGACGCCGCCGATAAAGCAGTGGATGCTGCTTCTAAAATTGATGCAGTTGCCGATAAAGCCGACCAGGCAAGCAAAGGCGTAGAAGTTTTGGCTAAATCACTGGAGGCGGTAACTGAACAAACTGCCTTATCCATTGCAGAAAACACTCAAAAATTTGATGGCTTTAAAGAAGGTGATGAAATCGTCGTTACCGATGATAAAGGTATCAAATCTATCAAAAAAGCTACCAAAGAAGATGTTGAGCAGGACGAATTTGGCGGACTGGGCTTGAAAGAAGTTGCAGCGAAACACGACCAAAGTCTTGCTGATTTGACCGCTGAGGCTGAAAGAGCTAAAAAGGCTGCCGAACAAGCCGCATTTGCAGCAATCGAAAATGCCCAAGAACTCAACGGTTTCAAAGAAAAAGATGAAATCATCGTTACCGATGACGATGGTGTTAAGTCTGTCAAAACAGCAACCAAAGAAGATGTTGAAGCCGACGAGTTTAAAGGTCTGGGCTTGAAAGAAGTTGTCGCAACGCACGATGAAGCGTTGGGTGACTTGACTGAAACCGTCAACGACAACAGCGAGGCATTAGTAAAAACCGCGGAAGTTGTTAACGCTATCAGCGCAGATGTGAATGCTAATAAAGCGGCAATCGAAACTAAAGCTGACAAAACTGATTTCGAAGAATTGGCAAAATACACTGCCGATATGGGCAAAAAAGTTAACGACATCGGTGACGAAGTTACCAGCCTGAGTGATGCGACTACAACAGCTGTTGCCCGTATTGATGAAGACATCGTTAATTTGAAAAAAGCAGGCTTAACTGCAGCCGATGCTTTAGAAGCTAACCGTCAAGACATCGATGCCAATAAAGCAGCAATTGCTGAAAATACTGCTTCTCTGAAAGAGCAAGAGAAAGCTAACGAAGGCTTTAACAATGCGATTGCTAGCTTGGATGAAGATATCAGTACTTTGAAAAAAGTAGGTTTGGCTGCAGCTGATGCGTTAGAAGTTAACCGCCAAGACATTGATGCTAACAAAGCAGCAATTGATAAAAAAGCCGACAAAGCTGATTTCGAAGAATTAGCAAAATATACTGCCGATATGGGCAAAAAAGTTAACGACATCGGTGATGAAGTAACTGCCCTGAGTGATGCAACTAGCGCAGCTATCACTCGTCACGATAAAGACATCGTTGACTTGGCACAAGCAGGTCTGAAAGCAACTGAGGCTTTAGAAGCCAACCGTAAAGATATTGATGCCAATAAGAAATACATCGGTGATCTCGCATTAGCTGGCAAAGCAGCTGCTGATGCTTTAGAAGCTAACCGTCAAGATATCGACGCCAACAAAGCAGCAATCGCTGAAAATACTGCCGCTCTTGAAGAGCAAAAAGAAGCTAACGAAGGCTTCAACAACGCCATCACCAGCCTGGATAAAGACATTGGTGACCTTGCCTTGGCAGGTAAAGCAGCGATGGAAGCTTTAGAAGTTAACCGTCAAGATATTGATGCCAACAAAGCAGCAATTGACAAAAAAGCTGATAAAGCTGATATTGAAACTGCTAAAAATGCAGCTGTTGAAGCTGAAAAATCAGCTAGGTCTGTACAAGGTTCTGTTGAAGTTGCCCAAAAATCTGCTGAAACTGCTGAAAGCCATGCCAAAGCTGCACAAACATCCGCTGATGCTGCCAATAATGTAGCAAGTGCGGCGCAAACTGCTGCTGCTCAAGCCCAAGATGCAGTTAAAGCTAATGCCACACAAGTTGCCGCTAACAAAGCCGATATTGCTACGCTGCAAACAGCAAGCAACCAACACGCTGCAGGCATTGCTAAAAACTCAGCGCGTATCGACAGCTTGGATAAAAACGTAGCTAATCTGCGCAAAGAGACCCGCCAAGGCCTGGCTGCACAAGCAGCCCTCAGCGGTCTGTTCCAACCTTACAGCGTTGGTAAGTTCAACGTTACCGCTGCTTTGGGTGGTTTCAAATCTGACACCGCAGTTGCAGTCGGTGCAGGCTACCGCTTCAATGAAAACTTTGCAGCTAAAGCCGGTCTTGCAGTGGGCACCTCTTCAGGCGGCTCTGCATCTTACAACGTAGGCGTGAACTACGAATGGTAATACTGGGTTAGTGTTAAATAGGTATCAAACCCGCAGCTATGCTGCGGGTTTTTTGTTTTGTCTGGCGGGTTTGCCCAAGCGTACATGAATCTCGAAGAAAAGGCTTAACTCCTGATGCCTATACATAAAGAGAGGTCGTCTGAAAACCCAATTTCAGTTTTCAGACGACCTCTCTTATATTCCCTGCTGATTACATTCCGGGGAACATTCCTTTCATGCCTTTCATACCTTTAGCCATACGCATCAGTTTGCCCAGTCCTTTCCCGCTAAACATCTTCATAACTTGTTGCGATTGTTCGAACTGTTTGAGCATTTTATTGACTTCCTCCACGCTGGTGCCGGCACCTGCGGCAATGCGGCGTTTGCGGCTGGCTTTGAGCAGGGCTGGATTAGCGCGTTCTTTGGGCGTCATGGAGTTGATGATGGCTTCGACTTTACCCATGGCTTTTTCTGCCGTGCCTTCGGGAATTTGTTTGGAAATCTGACCCAGTTCGCCCGGCATTTTTGACATCAGGCTTTCCAGTCCGCCCATATTACGCATTTGCTGGATTTGTTCTTTAAAGTCATTGAGGTCGAAGCCTTTGCCTTTTTGCAGTTTTTTCGCCATTTTGGCGGCGGCTTCTTCGTCTATGCCTTTTTGTACATCTTCAATCAGGCTTAACACGTCGCCCATGCCGAGGATACGGCTGGCGATGCGGTCCGGGTAGAAGGGTTCGAGTCCTGTGATTTTTTCACCGATACCGATAAATTTGATGGGTTTTCCGGTAACGTGGCGTACAGACAATGCCGCGCCGCCGCGTGAATCGCCGTCCATTTTGGTCAGGATGACGCCGGTCAGCGGCAAGGCTTCGTTAAATGCTTGTGCGGTGTTTACAGCGTCTTGACCCAACATGGCATCAACGACGAATAAGGTTTCTACGGGATTGACGGCTGCGTGCAGCGCTTTGATTTCATTCATCATCTCTTCGTCAATCGCCAAGCGTCCGGCGGTATCGACCATCAAGACGTCGTAAAAGTGTTTTTTTGCATAATCAATCGCAGCAGTGGCAATTTCGACAGGTTTCTGATTGGAATCGGAAGGGAAGAAGTCAATGCCGACTTGCTCAGCCAAAAGGCGCAACTGTTCAATAGCAGCAGGGCGGTACACGTCGGCTGAAACGACCAAGACTTTTTTCTTCTGTTCGTTTTTCAGCAGGCGGGCGAGTTTGCCGACGGTGGTGGTTTTACCGGCACCTTGCAGACCTGCCATTAAGACCACAGCAGGCGGTACAGCTGCCAAGTCCAAAGAGGAATTTTCCTTGCCCATCAATTCGATCAGGGCTTGGTTGACGACGCCGATAAAGGCTTGATCAGGGGTCAGGCTGCCGGCAACTTCCTGCCCGAGGGCTTTTTCTTTGACGTTGTTGACAAATTCTTTTACGACGGGCAGGGCTACGTCCGCTTCGAGCAGGGCAAGGCGGACTTCCCGCAGCGCCTCTTTGATGTTGTCTTCTGTCAGTTTTGCTTGACCGCGGATATTTTTGAAAACTTTACTAAAGCGGTTGGTTAAGTTGTCTAACATGCTTGTCCTTGGTAATGATAATAGCTGCCCTGTTCGGGGCATTCTTTGCTAAAATAAAATTGAGATTATTTTACACTATCGCGTGCGGTTATGTATGCGCGCCAAGAAAGTTTGTTATGCCGACTATCCTGATTTGCCTGATGCTGGTGTATGCTGGATTGGGTATATTCGTTTGGTTCAACCACAAGACCCAAGAGATTAAAGATTATCCTCTAAAAGCCGAATTAGCTGTTTTGGGTGCTGCGCTGACCATGCACGGTGCCGTATTGCTTATGCCTGTCATTCAAGACAAGATTTTGATTATGGGCTTTGGGTATTCCATCAGTTTGATTGTATGGTTGATGCTGCTGGTGTATTTCGTTGGTAGTTTTTTCTATCGTCTGCGCGGATTGCAGCTGCTTTTATACCCTTGTGCAGCGGTTACCTTATTATTGGGCGCGCTGTTTCCGGGTAAATATGTCGGTTACCAAATCAATGATTTGCCGTTTATGTCGCACATTGGTACATCGCTGCTGGCATACGGTTTATTCGGCATTGTGACATTGTTTGCCGTTTTGATTTTGCTGCTCAACCGTAACCTGCATAGGCGACGTGTTTCCAGTTTGTCCGGTTTTCTGCCGTCTTTACTGAGTTTGGAAAAGCTCATGTTCCAAGGGATGTGGGTAGGTTTTATTTTATTGACCTATTCGGTTGTCAGCGGGACATTTTTTGCAGAGGCTGTATTCGGTAAACCCGTTACATTTACCCATAAAACCGTATTCGGCATTCTCTCATGGATAATTTACGGTGCGTTGCTGCTTAAGCACAGTATGACGGCATGGCGGGGTAAAAAAGCAGCCGTTTGGACAATCATCGGGTTTGTCAGCCTAATGTTCGCTTATGTAGGAAGCAAGTTTGTATTGGAAATCTTGCTGCAGCGTTAAGATGAGAGTTATTCGGGTAATAGTGTATTTGGATTAATAAAGGTCGTCTGAAAGGGATTTCAGACGACCTTTGCTGTTGATTGAGTTTGGTTTGAGAATATTTTGAAATAAAAGTCTTTGTATTTCAGGTTGTTGTTAGGTTTTGTGGAATTTTTTGCGGTTTTGGGGGTTGACGGTTTTTGAGGAGGGGGGTATAGTTCGGTTCTTCGCTGCTTTGGCGGTGATTGAACGAACAGGTAAGTATATCACAGTTGGTCTGATTTTTCGAGGTTTATAAGAAAAGTTTTGATTGACAATGAGATGAAATGCTTTATAATT
>NZ_JH164971.1:95240-106174 GCF_000227275.1 Neisseria sp. GT4A_CT1 | reverse complement strand
TCAAAGACCTGAAAGAGGCAGGTTTGATCCAAACCGCCCCGCCGGCATCGCCACCGCGACACAACAAAGCCAACTGCACACCGCCAATGAAAACATCCACCTCATCAGCGGCAACCATACCGACATCACCGCCGGACAAAGCCTGACCGCCCATGCGGCAGAGAGCCTCAACCTGTTTGCGCAAAGCAGCGGCATCAAGGTGCAGGCCAATCAGGGCAAAGTGGAAGTACAGGCACAGAATGACGAGTTGCAGCTGAACGCGCTGAAAGACGCAACGTTAACCAGCAGCGCAGGAAAAATCACCATTGCGGCGAAGGAAGAGATTCTGATTACCTGCAAAGGGGCGTATATCAAGCTGGCGAACGGGGAGGTGGAGATTGGGAGTCCGAAGCTGGTTAGGGTGAAGGCGCCGATGGAGGTGACTGGGGCAAGTAGTTTTAATGATTTACAACTTCCCATATTTTTAACAAAAGAATTATACGATATACGATATGAGTTTTTAGATAAGCATGGAAATCCTTATATCAACGCCGATTATATTGCTTTTCTAGAGGATTATCAGGTAATTAGAGGAAAAACAGACAAGAATGGTCTTACTCAAATTTTTTACTCGAATGACCCCAAAAAAGTTAAAGTGCATTTAATACAAGGCACAGAAGATAATATCTAATATGAATATTTCAATACCATCTAAAAAGAAGGAACAAATAATGTCGGAAAAACAAAAAATGTATAGTTTTAGTGTATATGCTAAAGTAAGAACTAATGTTTTAAAACATAAATTATGCTACGACCTAAAAATACATAATAGAAATGGAAGTACTATTTTGTTCTTAAAAAAACAACCTTTAGGACTCAATGGAATGATTGGTCCACATGAAACTCGTAAAATTCCAATAAATTCCGCAAATAGTTATATTAAAGAAGTTATGTTGTATAAACTAATTGGTGGGAATGCTATACCAGTGCGTAAGCAGCCTTATATTATTCCTTACCCATTAGAAAATTTTAAAGGAAATACAATTAATCCTAAATTGCTGGAAACCACGTTAGATTACTTTGAATCAGAGGAGGTTCATGAAAAAAATAAAGTTGTTACAGTAGCAATTTCAAAAAAAGAATGTGTTTATGTTGAATATTTAAACGAACCTTTCCGGATATTTGCACTTAATTGTCTACCTGTTGAAAATATTGGCTGCCTAAATGGGCATTTAATGGTACATGGCACGATTAGCGTAAAAGACGGAGAAGTCTTTGTTTATGCTGAAGGTACAACTCCAGCAGCTCATCCTACTACTGGTGATGGTACTTTACATTTTCTAGGGAAAGCTACTTTGTATGATGAGCACAATATTCTCAAAGAAGAATTTTTCAAAGTTGGGAATTATATGTATGAAGCAGAAGAACATAATTGGTTCACAAAACCTAGAGCAAACCCTTTTTCACCACGCAAAATTATTGGACACGTTAAGATACGATTACCAAAACCAACATGCCGGAATAATTTCCATTTAGAGGTTGAATTTTCTTATCAAATTGAGCGCCCTGGTGCTGGTAGTCCTACATCATTAACCACTGCAAAAAAGAACTTTAAACTACAAACGTTCATAAAATGAAACAATAAACATATTTATAAGTCCTCTAATAAATAACTAGGAAAATTTCTCTTTACAACATGATGTTAAATAAACCTACCAAGTAAGAACCTGCAATTTTTTTATGAATATTACATTTTTTATTTCTTGAATATATTTTTGAATATCATCCATTAAACAAAAACATTATATACATAA
This sequence comes from Neisseria sp. GT4A_CT1, assembly GCF_000227275.1. Lineage (NCBI taxonomy): Bacteria > Pseudomonadati > Pseudomonadota > Betaproteobacteria > Neisseriales > Neisseriaceae > Neisseria > Neisseria sp. GT4A_CT1. The sequence continues at coordinate 104,381 of NZ_JH164971.1, read as the reverse complement.
GCAAACCTAGGATGGATTTAAAAGCTAGCTCCCACAAAGGTCGTCTGAAATTTTTTCAGATGACCTATCAAATACAGATCAAAAAGTAGGCTACTGCTCTAGTAATAACGTCTGCAACAAATCGTTTCGATAAACTATTTGATTTGTACGCGCTTAATGGCTTTTCCTCATAGTAATAAGTCTGCTTTGAACTGAATTTTCTTAGTTATCCGTGATAGTCCTTTGATTAAAACTGCAATTCGCCTTAAAAAGGTGTATCCATGAAGAAATTTATTAAATTAGCTTTAATCTCTTTAGGCACGCTATCTGCAATCATATTTATACCATTTCTGATATTAATGTTCAGCTATGATCAACATGATGATAATTATTACAAAACTCCTGCTGAGTTTTTAAATTCCAAGTCATTTTCATGGTACATTGATATTTTTCCCAAAAGCAGCAGCAATATATTCTTGATGACTTTTGTTGAAACAAATGAAATGATCGTTATTTTTGAAGCAAATAAAGCAGATGAAATACCCTTTTCCCAACTTTATCCTATAACTTCTAAAGGGATAGAATATTTAAAAAACTTCAATATTCCTGCTTCCCAAAAACAATCTTTTTTGGATAACGGTAAATTATATTGTTATTTTTATTCAAACAACTCTCCTTATTTGGTCAGTAAATACTATTCAAACAATCCTGATCTAGTACATTATATGTTTACATCACTCCGATCCGAGGAAGCTTTAGAGCTTTGTCCTTCAAATACCGTAAAAACGCATTAGCTCAATCCTGATTCAAATACCATCTCGGGTTTAGGATTCAAAAAACCATTATATTTTCTTCATATACTGAAACATGGGCATCAATTCTATTATTAATATCTACTTGCCAAGTATTGCTTTATTCATTCTTTTTATTTTTCTTGTTATTGAGTGGAAAAACGACGTGGAACTGAGAAAAAGAATGAAAGATATGAATTTCTTTGAAAGAAATTATATTTTCCCTAATTATTTTTATATATATACTGCAATATGGACAATAACTCTATTGATGCTACTTATTCATGAACCATTTTTTTATTTTATGTTTTTATTTTGTTTATTATTCTCTGGAGGGTTTATTCATACCGAAAGAAAAACAAGTCAATTGAGAAGTTTTATGTATGGAATGTATTATGGAACTCTATTTGTTCTCATAATCTGGTTGATTAATTTAAAACTGAATATAATTTCTTTACCTGATTAACAGGCAAGTGGAAGTTTTGCTGGAAATCCGACATTTTTAGGTAATTTGATGACCTCACTCCAAACTGCTTGTTTTTTATGAGAATATATTTGAATAAACATCGTAACGCTTTATGTAAAGCCCCCGTCCTGATGGTAAAAAGCTGGGACAGACATTACGGATAAAGTTTAATGCGGAGAAATCTTGTATGACTCAACTTCAGGTTATTTCAAGCAATTCCTCTTTAAAAGAAAAATATTATGTTTCTTAATAGCAAATAATATTGTTTGGGAATTTATCCTTCAATAGGTTATTGAGATCTGAATCTCCGTTAAAAAGGTCGTCTGAAAACCGTTTAAATCCAGTTAAACCGGTTTTCAGACGACCTTTTGTGTTGGAAATCGTGTTTACTTCAACGCTGCCAGACAATCCTTCACTAATGCCGGGCCTTTATAAATCATGCCGCTGTACACTTGGACGGCGGCTGCGCCGAGGCGGATTTTTTCTGCGGCGTCCTTGCCGTTCATAATACCGCCGACGCCGATAATCGGCAGCTTGCCGTCTATGTGTTCCGCCAATATTTTCAGCACTTGGTTGCTTTTTTCGCGCACGGGCAGGCCGCTTAGACCGCCCTGCTCGCCTGCGAGCGGATGGCTGCCGAGGCTTGATTTGTCGATGGTGGTATTGGTGGCGATGATGCCGTCCATTTCGACGGATTTGACGACGTGGGCGATGTCTTCAATTTGTGCTTCATCTAAATCGGGAGCGATTTTGACGGCGAGCGGGACGTATTTTCCGTGCGCGGCGGCAAGCTGCGCCTGTTTGTTTTTCAGGGCTTCGAGTAGCGCGCTCAGTTCGTCGCCGCCTTGCAGTGCGCGGAGGTTTTTGGTGTTGGGTGAGGAAATATTGACGGTAATGTAACTTGCGTGTGCGTAGGCTTTTTCGAGGCAGATTAGATAGTCGGCGGCGGCGTTTTCGATGGGGGTGCCGGCGTTTTTGCCGATGTTGATGCCCAACACGCCTTGATAACGGCTTTTTTCGATGTTTTGAATCATGGCGTCGATGCCGTGGTTGTTGAAGCCCATGCGGTTGATGATGCCTTGGTGTTCGGGAACGCGGAAGAGGCGCGGCTGCGGGTTGCCGGGCTGCGGTTTGGGCGTGACCGTGCCGATTTCGAGGAAACCGAAGCCGAGTGCGCCCAATGCGTCTATGTATTCGCCGTTTTTATCGAGTCCGGCAGCCAGTCCGACCGGATTGGGCAGGTTGATGCCCATGAGTTTGACGGGCTTGATGCGGTTGTCGGAAATCGGAAGCAAACCGAGTTTGTATACTTTGTTGAGCGCGTCGAGGGTGAAATGGTGGGCTTTTTCGGCATCGAGTTTGAACAGCAGGCTACGGGCTAGGGAATACATGGGTTTCTTTCGGATGATTGGCAAACCGCCGTATTTTACCCGAAACTGTTACTTGCCTGCGAAAAGGTCGTCTGAAACCTGATTTCCGGTTTCAGACGACCTTTTCTGTTTTATCCTTGCAAGTGTTTTGTTCAACTCAAGAGCATTTCCTGCATCAGCTTCATGCCCCATTGCCAGCCGCCGAGTGCGCCGTTGAGCGTGCCAGAGTGTGGCGACAGGAGGAGGCGGGCGTTCCACAGGTTTGCCCGTTCTTCCGCCCAGTTGCGCAGCATGCCGTTTTGTTCGGCGATGACAAGCGCGGTGCGGCAGGGGCAACGGACGCGCTGGAAGGTGTGTATTTCATCGTCGGGGAAGGCTTCTGGACGCGGCGACACAAGGATGATGTTGACGATTTTTTTCTGTGTCAGGATGTCGGTTTGGTAGAGCCACGCCAGAAAAGCGGATACGCCTGCGCCGTGTACGACGACGGCGATGTGTTCGCCGCTGATGCCTTCAAACGCTGTTTGAATATTTGCCTGCCATTGGGCGATGCTTTGATTGGCGGAAGCGGCAGCGGTTTGGACGACGGGATAGCTGACCGCCCAGCGGTCTATCCACATTTCTGCTTCGTCCGCGTCGCGTATTAAAAACAGCGTTAGGTCTTCGAGTTCGAAAGTTCGCATTTCAGACGACCTATTTGAGCAAATCGTTGAGCGTAAAGGTAATCAAGAGCACGGCGGGGACGCTTAAAACGGCACAGGTGGCGAGGCAGATCAGGATGTTGGCAATCAACCGCCAGCCTTTCCAACCGAAACACTTGGCGGCAATCATGAGGCAGGGCAGTGAAAACAGCAGCCACACAACTGCCCAAAGCGGATTGGCGCGGGTCATTTCAACCCAGCCGGACATCCGCGCCAGCATGAATATCGTCCACACCAGCATAGGCAGTACAAACGCGGCAACCACCCATGCCGCGCCTATGCCGGTTTTACCGTTCACATTCCAATCGTATTTGCCGAAAACTTTATTGGGCAGCATAGTCGTACTCCACGACCAAAGGCGCATGGTCGGAAAATTTCTCATCTTTATAAACATGCGCGGACACCGCTTTGGCGGCGAGTTCGGGCGTAACCATCTGATAGTCGATGCGCCACCCGACATCTTTCGCATACGCCTGTCCGCGGTTGCTCCACCAAGTGTAGCCGGGGTTGTCGGGATAGAGCGTGCGCCACATATCCGTCCAGCCGAGCGTATGGATGACTTTGCCTATCCATTCGCGCTCCTCGGGCAGGAAGCCTGAGTTTTTCTGATTGCCTTTCCAGTTTTTCAGGTCGATGTTTTGGTGGGCGATGTTCCAGTCGCCGCAAACGACAATATCGCGCCCCTCCGCCTTCATGGCTTCAAGCATGGGATAGAACGCGTCTAAAAAGCGGTATTTCAATTCCTGCCGCTCCGGCGCGCTGGTGCCGCTGGGCAGATAAAGCGAAATCACCGATAGCTTGCCGAAATCGCAGCGCACAAACCGCCCTTCCCTGTCGAATTCTTCAATGCCCATACCGATTTGCACATTGTCAGGTGCGCGTTTGCTGTACACCGCTACGCCGCTGTAACCGCGTTTCTCAGCGCAATGCCAATGGCCGTGCATCCCGTGCGGATTCTTCATTTCGTCGGACAAATCGGCTTCCTGCGCTTTGAGTTCCTGCACGCAGACAATGTCCGCGCCCGATGCGGCGATGTATTCGTAAAATCCTTTTTTGTAGGCGGAGCGGATGCCGTTGACGTTGGCGGAGATGATTTTCAGCATAATTTTGTGCTTTGGAATATTGGTTTGAGAAGAAAAACGGATTGTAACCGATATAGAGGAATCGCTACAAAACCGCTCTTCCTTTTTGCTGCAACTGTTTGTGAACGCTTCAACATTACCTTTGCGGACCAACCATAAAAATAGGTCGTCTGAAAACGGATAACCAAACCGTTTTCAGACGACCTTTCCCCTTGAGGTGGTTCGACGATTCAAAATTTTGTGCTTTTTTCGTTTTTAAATACTTTCTGCTTGAGTAACAAGGCCCGTAAGATGACCAACTTTACCGTGCCATTGCTACACATTTGATATTTATGCCGAAAGTCGTGAAATTTTGAGTGTCTGCACCCCTTGTAAAAAAGTAAATGCAACTTTCACTTTTTATTGTTTTTGGCCGGCAAACGTCCCTACGATTTTACCGACCTGATAAACACCGGCTGTCTCTGCGGCTGCGGAACCGAAGAAACCGCCGTGTATTTCTGCCGTCGGGGTGACGGAAGAAAATCTGTTGCCGTTGATATCCGCATCAACGGTGAGCGTTTTGTTGAAATAGCCGAGGCTGCCACTGACTTTTTTGCTTTCGAAATCAGCAGTCAGACGGCCTGTACCGTATGCCTGCGCCAGAGTACCGCGCACGCTGACGGTCGATACGTCGTAAACTGCCTGTCCGATTTTCGGCATTTCTGCTTCACGGGTAAAATTACCGTTGAAGAAAGCGTAATTGTTTTGCGACTCGGTCTTCACGATGCCGGCAACCGCATCGGGTGTACTGTGGTGCAGGACGTAATTGCCGCCAAAATTGGCAAGGCGTTTATTCTCCGAACCGCCGACGCTGTCCCGCCAGCCGTTTTTAAAACTCTCGCCTTGTACGGCTGCAAGATCGACCTCTACGCCTTCGATGGTAATCTTGTTCCAATCGGCATGATTGAATGCCACTGCGGAATCAGAAGCATTGTTTCCGCTGAAAAATTGTTTTCCGGATTCCGGTTTTTCCGATTTTGCAGCTACCGGCAATGCGGAAGCTGCGTCTGCCGAGGGCAGGGCTTGGGCAGATTTTGGAGCCTGTGTCGGCGTGGATTGCGTACTGGGGGAAGAGCTGCCGCCACCGCAGGCAGATAGGGCTGCAACACACATCAAAGCAAGATATTTTTTCATAATTTTGTTCTTAAAATTGTTATCTGACGAAGACAGGAACGCATTCTAAGCACAAACAATATGACTTTGTAATAAATATGCCAAACGAGCATTTTTTGCGACCAACGGCAATAATAAAGGCCGTCATAAAGTACACATTTACTTTTCAGACGACCTTCTAACAACCTTTTTATCAGCGTTCAGCTACATTGTTGGCGCAAAGCTTTGTCACGCTCCATCTGCACATTAATCTTATTCACCAAGTCCTTATCCAACAATTGGCTCTCATAATGATCCTGCACCGCATCCAAAGTTTGGATACAGGCGGCTTTGTTGTTTGCCTGACGGTAAGCATCGGCAGCATCGTTGGCGGCAGTCACTGTTTCAATCGGATTAAGGAAGTCGCCGCACTGTTTCAGATAATTTTGTTTGATATCCGCAGCCTGTTCGAATTTTCCTGAACGTAAGGTCGTCTGAAAACGGTTTTCCATCTTTTTGACACCTTGTTGCGAACAAACCTGCGGCAGTTTGTAATACTCCGACGGGAAAGATACACCCGCGCCGCAATAATTTTCGCAGCCCTCGGCATCCACTTTTACCTCATCCCCCTTGAATTGGAACGATATTTGGCAGCCTTCCCCATCTTTCCAAACCTTATTCTTATCCATTTTCCCTTGCGCGCCACATATATGCCCGCGTTCGTTGGCAGATTCAATATTGAACTGATTGCCGTTGATTTTCAGCCAGTCGTGGGCAATGGGTTGTTTCGTTCTGTACTCCGCGGCAAATGCCACGCTGCCCATGCTCATCGCCAAAACCAAACATAAAACTTTTTTCATAAATATTCCTTTTCATTAAACAATACAGCCTGCCTGCAATAGAGGTCTCCATAGTACCCATACCGATTAGGCAAAGCCAGTTTGCTATAATACTACCATTTTTATTCTCACCGACATCCGCCCGTACCATGCCCCATCTCGATTTCTCCCAAACCCTCTCCAAAGACCGCCATTTCCTGCAATCCGCCTTCAAAAATCCCAACAAATACGGCGGCTTGTCCAAAGTCGAAGAAAAATACCAAAAATCGCACGACCTCTATCTGCAACGCCTGTCCAAACTGCCCAAACCCGAGTTCGACAACACCCTGCCCGTTCACGAAAAGCTCGAAGAAATCAAAAAAGCCATTGCCGAGAATCAGGTAACGATTATTTGCGGCGAAACCGGTTCGGGCAAAACCACGCAGTTGCCCAAGATTTGTCTGGAACTCGGGCGCGGGGCGGCGGGGCTAATCGGGCATACCCAGCCGCGCCGTTTGGCCGCGCGCTCAGTGGCGGAGCGGATTGCCGAAGAGTTAAAATCAGAAATCGGCAGTGCGGTGGGCTATAAGGTGCGCTTTACCGACCACACCTCGCGCGATGCCTGCGTCAAACTGATGACCGACGGCATCCTGCTGGCGGAAACCCAGACCGACCGTTATCTCGCCGCCTACGACACGATTATCATCGACGAAGCGCACGAACGCAGCCTGAACATCGACTTCCTGCTGGGCTACCTGAAACAGCTGCTGCCGCGCCGCCCCGACTTGAAAGTCATCATCACCTCGGCAACCATAGACGCAGAACGCTTCTCCCAACACTTCAACGGCGCGCCCGTGCTGGAAGTGAGCGGGCGCACCTACCCCGTCGAAATCCTCTACCGCCCGCTGGCCAGCAAAGACGAAGACGACGCAGAAGTGGAGCTGACCGACGCGATTGTCGATGCGGCGGACGAATTGGCGCGACACGGCGAAGGCGATATTTTGGTGTTCCTGCCGGGCGAACGCGAAATCCGCGAAGCCGCCGAAGCCCTGCGCAAATCCACACTGCGCCGCAACGACGAAATCCTGCCCCTGTTCGCACGCCTGTCGCACTCCGAACAGCACAAAATCTTCCACCCCTCAGGCGCAAAACGCCGCATCGTGTTGGCAACCAACGTCGCCGAAACCTCGCTCACCGTGCCGGGCATCAAATACGTCATCGACACCGGCCTCGCGCGCGTCAAACGCTATTCCGCGCGGGCAAAAGTGGAGCAGCTTCATGTCGAAAAAATCTCCCAAGCCGCCGCCCGCCAACGCTCCGGCCGCTGCGGACGCGTCTCCGCAGGCGTATGTATCCGACTGTTTTCAGAAGAAGATTTCAACAGCCGCACCGAATTCACCGACCCCGAAATCATCCGCAGCAACCTCGCCGCCGTTATCCTGCGCATGGCAGCATTGAAACTGGGCGACGTGGCGGCATTCCCATTTTTAGAAATGCCCGACTCGCGGTATATCAATGACGGGTTTCAGGTGTTGTTGGAATTGGGGGCGGTTAATGAACACAACGGACTGACCAAACTCGGCGAACAAATGGCGCGCCTGCCCATCGACCCGAAAATCGCGCGTATTTTGCTGGCGGCGAAGAAGCACGACTGCATGGCGGAAATATTGGTGATTACGTCCGCGCTGTCGATTCAAGATCCGCGCGAGCGGCCGCTGGAAGCGCGCGATGCCGCCGTCAAGGCGCACGAGCGTTTTACTGACAAGCAGTCCGATTTCCTTGCCTATCTGAACATTTGGGACAGTTTCCAGCGCGAGCGCGATAAAGGCTTGTCCAACAAGCAGTTGGTGCAGTGGTGCCGCCAATATTTCCTGTCGCACCTGCGGATGCGCGAGTGGCGCGAGCTGCACCACCAGCTTGCCCAAACCGCGATTGAAATGGGTTTGACCACCAAGGAAGCCGCTTTCAGACGGTCTCCCGAAGTCAAGCAACTGACGTCGTCTGAAAATGCGGGCGACCAAGACTTATCCGCCAAACTCAAACAAAAACAACTAGATAAAAAGCAACACCGCGCCCAAATCCGCGCCGCCAAAGAAGCGGGCTACGAACAAATCCACCGCGCCCTGCTCACCGGCCTCATCGCCAACGTCGGCATGAAATCACCCGACGGCAACGACTACACCGGCGCGCGCGGCAGCCGCTTCCACCTTTTCCCCGCCTCCGCCCTGTTCAAAGCCAAACCCAAATGGGTGATGGCGGCAGAACTTGTTGAAACAACGAAACTTTATGCGCGCGACGTAGCCGCCATCCAGCCCGAATGGATTGAGCAGGAAGCCCCGCACCTCGTCCGCTACCACTATTTCGAGCCGCACTGGGAACAAAAACGCGGCGAAGTTATCGCCAGCGAACGGGTAACGCTCTACGGCCTGACCGTCTTGCCGCGCCGCCCTGTGTCCTACGGCAGAATCGCCCCCGAAGAAGCACGCGAAATCTTTATCCGCAGCGCGTTAGTGGCGCAGGAATGCGATTTGAAAGCGGATTTTTTTGTCCACAACAAAAAGCTGATTAAGGAAATTACCGAACTCGAACACAAATCGCGCAAGCAAGACGTGCTGGTCGATGATGAAGCGCTGTTTGCGTTTTATAACGAACGGCTGTCCGATTTTTTATACGGCGGACGCGGTTTCAGACGACCTACATCCTACAAATCCGCAGCAAACCGCCCCCTCCCCCGTGGGGGAGGGCTGGGGAGAGGGCAAAACAGTTGCCGCACAAACCAACTTTTTCCGCAGCCGCAGCAAGC
>NZ_JH164971.1:84382-94882 GCF_000227275.1 Neisseria sp. GT4A_CT1 | reverse complement strand
AGAGGGCAAAACAGTTGCCGCACAAACCAACTTTTCCGCAGCCGCAGCAAGCCCTCTCCCTAACCCTCTCCCGCAGGAGAGGGAACAGAGTGCCGCTGCCTCAACGGTTTCAGGCAGTCTGAAAACGACGTCTTGCGAAGCAAGGCTGAATTTCTGCGAAGCTAAAACTAAAACCGAAAGCAGCCTGCTCTCCGAAAAGCTACCTGAAAACCACACCCCACCATTTTCAGACGACCTGCGTCCTGCAAACCCTCAGCAAACTACCCCCTCCCCCGCGGGGGAGGGCCGGGGAGAGGGCAAAACAGTTGCCGCACAAACCAACTTTTCCGCAGCCGCAGCAAGCCCTCTCCCTAACTCTCTCCCACAGGAGAGGGAACAGAGTGCCGGAGTTTCAACGGTTTCAGGCGGCCTCCACAACGTAGGGTGTGTGGCGCAAGCCACGCACACGGATTCCAAAGATACGGGCAACCGCGTGCGTGAACCGAGTTCACACACCCTACAAAACATTTCAGACGACCCCAAACCCAAAAAGCAGCCTGCACCCCCAAAAGGCCGTCTGAAACCCCTCCCCCTCGCCGACATCCGCACCTTCCAAGCCTGGCTCAAAACCGCCGAGCGCGACAACCCGCGCCTGCTGTTCCTCAGCCGCGACGACCTCATGCAGCACGCCGCCGCGCACATCACCGAAGAACAATTCCCCAAACACTGGCAAACCGCAGACGGCAAATTCAAACTCAGCTACCACTTCGAGCCGCACCATCCGCTCGACGGCGTTACCCTCACCCTGCCGCTCACCGTGCTCAACCGCATCAGCCCCGCCGCCCTCGAATGGCTCGTGCCCGGCATGATACGCGAAAAAATCCAGCTACAAATCAAAGCACTGCCCAAACAAATCCGCCGCATCTGCGTACCTGTGCCCGAATTCATCACCCAATTTTTAAGCCAAAACCCCGACCGCAACGCCCCCATCCTGCCCCAACTCGCCCAAGCCATCGCCAAAACCGCCGGCGACATCCGCATACTGGAGCAAATCAACCAAGACGAATGGGCCGCGTTCAGGCTGCCCGAACACTGCTATTTCAACCTCCGCATCATCGACGACGGCGGGCAAGAATTAGCCATGGGGCGCGATTTAATTCAAATCCAACAACAACTTGGCAAAGCCGCCGCCACCACCTTCCGCGATAACACCCAAGAATTCGAGCGCGACAACGTTACCACATGGGACATCGGCACCCTGCCCGAATCCATCAAATTCGCCCGCGGCAAACAACAGCTCACCGGCTACCTCGGCCTGCAAAAAGAAAAAGACGGCCGCATCGCCCTGCGCCTGTTCGACACGTCCGCCGCCGCCGAACAAGCCCACAGATTAGGTGTGATCGAGCTCATGAAACTACAACTAAAAGAACAAGTTAAAGACCTGAACAAAGGCATCCAAGGCTTCACCCAAGCCGCCATGCTGCTCAAACACATCAACGCCGACACCCTGCGCGACGACCTCACCCAAGCCGTCTGCGACCGCGCCTTTATCGGCGAAGACGAGCTGCCGCGCAACGAAAAAGCCTTCAAAGAACAAATCAAACGCGCCCGCAGCCGCCTGCCCGCCGTCAAAGAAGCCCTCAGCCGCTACTTGCAGGAAACCGCCGCCGCCTACGCCGAACTGAACGGCAAACTCGGCAAACACCCGCTCACCCACCTCCTAAGACTACGCCTGCAAATCCTACTCGCCGCCGGCTTCGCCACCCGCACCCCGTGGGCACAATGGCCGCGCCTCCCCATCTACCTCAAAGCCATGACCCTGCGCCTCGAAAAATACAGCAGCAACCCCGCCCGTGACGCAGCCCGCGAAGCCGATATTCAAGAGCTGGAACAAATGTGGCAGGAAAAAACCGATAGTTTGGTGAAACAAGGATTGCCCGTTTCAGACGACCTCGCCGCGTTTAAATGGATGATTGAAGAATTGAGAGTGTCGCTGTTCGCGCAGGAATTGAAGACACCGTATCCGGTGTCGGTGAAGAGGTTGGTGAAGGAGTGGGAGAGGTTGAAATAAATGAAGGCTACCTGAAAATTTTCAGGTAGCCTTAAACATTTAAATTTTATATTTCAAAAAATAATGTATGGAATGTGGTCTTTCTAACTACTACCCTTTTCAACCAATTCCAAAGCAGCCTACATCCCCTTTCTTGTTTTCAGAAAGTAAGACGTAATTTTGAGTACTAAAAATTCAACCGTTTTTTAATATTCTCTTACCTGATTTGTCATTGCTTACCTGTATTCTCATATCCGAGTACGTTATTCCGCTTTATTTTTCATCTGTTTTACTAATTTATGAAATTGAGTATAGAATGAATTGGGAATTCCACAACCACCTCACCTCATAGGAGACTGCATCATGAGCAACATCCCTGAAATCCTGCAAAACCCGCTAACCAACAAAGACACGGCGTTTACCGTTGAAGAGCGTAAGAAATACGGCTTAATCGGCCGCCTGCCCGCAGCGGTGGAGACGCTTGACCAACAAGCCGTACGCGCCTACCGCCAATACGCTTCATATGCCGAAAATATTGAAAAATATATTTTTCTCGACCAGCTGCACAACCGCAACGAAGTGCTGTATTACAAACTGCTGACCGACCATTTGGCGGAGATGCTGCCGATTGTGTACGACCCGACCGTAGGTGAAGCAATTAAGAAATGGAGCCGTGACTACCGCCGTTCACGCGCGGTGTATTTGGATATCAACCACCCCGAAGCCATTCGCGAATCCCTTGAATCTTTGGGGCTGGGTGCGAACGATGTGGATTTGATTGTGGTGTCGGACGCGGAAGAAATACTCGGCATCGGCGACTGGGGCGTGAATGGTACGGATATTTCCGTCGGCAAACTGGCGGTTTACACCGCTGCCGCAGGCATCGATCCAGCGCGCACCATTGCCGTCAATCTTGATGTTGGTACAGACAACGAAGCCTTGCTCAACGACCCCGCCTACCTCGGCAACCGCCACGCCCGCGTGCGCGGCGAACGCTACGACGCGCTGATTGCTGCATACTTGAAAACAGCGGCAGAGCTGTTCCCGAATGCATTGCTGCACTTTGAAGATTTTGGCCCGTCCAACGCGCGCCGCATTTTGGTAGAAAACCGCGAACGCTACCGTATTTTCAACGACGATATGCAGGGCACGGGCGCAATTGTCATGGCGGCCGTGTTTTCGGGTTTGAAAGTAACCAAACAGGATTTTGCCGAACAGCGTTTGGTTGTTTATGGAGCGGGTACGGCGGGAACAGGCATGGCAGACCAAATCAGCGCGGCCATGCAGCGCGACGGACTCTCCCGCGAAGAAGCCAAGAAACGCGTATGGCTGATAGACATCAACGGCTTGGTTACCGACGATATGCCGAATCTGCCGGATTATCAGCAGGAATATGCCCGTCCTGCCGCCGAAGTGGCTGCATGGACGAAAACCAACGGCAAAATCAGCCTACTGGAAGTGGTCAAACAGATCAGGCCGACCATCTTAATCGGCACATCCACCGATCACGGCGCGTTTACCGAAGAAGTGGTGAAAGCGCTGTGCGCGGGCGTAGAACGGCCTATTTTGCTGCCGCTGTCCAATCCGACGGAGAAAATCGAAGTCATGCCTGCCGACGCGGTTCAATGGTCGGACGGCAAAGCGTTAATTTCCGTCGGCATACCTGTTCCGCCCGTTTCTTATAAAAGCGTGAACTACCACATTGGGCAAGCCAACAACGCCATGCTTTATCCGGGCTTGGGCTTGGGCGTTATCGTTTCTGGCGCGAAAGAAGTTACCGATGGTATGCTGCTTGCCGCTGCCGAAGCCGTAGCATCACAAGTGAACCCGCAAGATACAGGCGCATCCCTGCTGCCACCGGTAGACAACCTGCGCGCGTCATCCGCCACTGTGGCGGTTGCCGTGGCGAAACAGGCGGTCAAGGACGGTGTAGCGACCAAACAGCCTGAAAACTGGGTACAGGCCGTGCAGGATGTAATGTGGCAGCCTGTATACCGCTGATTATCCAATCATTGCATTCCAAATAAATTATCGCCTCCTTTCAAGCACCTAAAAGGTCGTCTGAATCCCATTTCCAGACGACCTTTTGCCACTTTGCAAAACAAGAATTCCCACCACTATCTCCCCAAACGTCGCCCAAACCAGTAAACTCCCCATATTTCAACAACTTCTTGGAAGCAAACCATGTCCGGTATCTACCTACCCCGCCTATTTCCGCCCCACATCGTCGAACGCGGCCTGTTGTATTTTCAGCAGGGCAAGGTTTGCGATATCCAAAAAACTTCCACCGGGCGTTATCGGGCAGAGGTGTGCGGTTCGGAAAACTATTCGGTATGGCTGAAGCTGGATAGTGATTTGTACATTAAGGACGGGGGCTGCGATTGTCCTTATGGCTGGGCGTGCAAGCATATGGCGGCGTTGTGGTACGCGGTGCGCGCTCAAACGCCGGACGGGCAGCCTGACGAATCTGACGCGCAGCAGCCTAAAAAGGGCGGCAATCCGTATCGGCAGCAGCTCTCCAGCATCTTTTCCCGAACCCGATATTATGATTACTACGAAGCCGCTGATTTGGGCTTCAGGCTGCAAAACTGGTTGGAAGATGTGGCGCAGGAGGGAACGGAGGCGTTGCAGCAGGCTTTGCCTCTGTTGATACCGCGTTTGCAGGATGCTTTTGAAAAGGCGGACGATTCAGACGGTATGTTGGGCGATGCTATGTATATGGCAATCGACCTGCTGGAAGAGGCGGTCATGGAAAACGTCACTAAGCGTTTGATCAATTTTTTGGACAAATGTTTGGACGACAGCCGCTATTTTGATTTCTCCGAGGCAGGCAATAGAATCTACCAAATCCGCGCCCGAATCTGGCGGCTGCGCGGCGAATGGCAGGCGTGGCAAGATTATGTGGATAAACGTTTGGCTGTTACCAAGTCGGGTTGGGAACATGAATTTTGGGCATTTGAGGGTTGGCAGGTTTTGCAGGCGAAAGGCGATACTGCTGCCGCGCAGGATTATTTCAGACGACATCTGCACCTGCCGCAATTCAGACAAATTGCGGTAGAACAAGCAGTCGGGCAGCAAGATTGGGCGGAAGCGGAACGCCTCTTGCGCGAAGGCATCAGCATTGCCGAAGATGAAGGAACACTCGGTACAGCGCACAAATGGAAGCTGCAACTTTTTGATGTATTGAAGGAAACCGGTAAAAATGTACGCGAAATCGCAGCGGATTTGGCGTTTTCCACCAGCCTTTCATTGCCGCATTACGAGGCGTGGAAAGCCACGTTTTCCGCCGCCGAATGGCCGAATGAATTCAACCGCCTGCTTGCGCGCTTGTCAGGTCAATATTCGCTGCGGGCTGAAATATTGGAGCATGAACAGGAATTCGATCTGCTGCTCGCCCTATTGCAGCAACATCTTTCGTTGTACATGATGGAACGTTTTGCCCCGTCTTTCCCCGATCCGTATCACGACCAAATCGTGGCTTGCTACCTGAAAATCTTTGCGGCTGAAATCAATAAGGCAAGCAACCGTAAACAATACCGCCAGCTCTTGAACCAATTAAAGACCCTCCGCCGCCAATATTCCGCACAACGGCAGGCGATGGAAGACTTTGCCGACGAGATCAGGGAACGATATAGCGAAAAACCGCGCCGGCCGGCGCTGTTGGAGGAGTTGGATCGGGCGGGGTTTTAGGCGGCAGGAGGTTGGATTGGGCGCGTCGCACTTTCACACACCAGTAAATCACACAAAACCTGGAATCTGCGTGCAGCCTTTCTAAACTCCCTTCCCTACCAAATCAAAGGTCGTCTGAAATCCGTTTTCAGACGACCTTTACGTCCGTAGGCAATGCTTTCCCGTATGCCGCACCCCAATCGGTTAAATCATGTATAGTGGATTAAATTTAAATCAGGACAAGGCGACGAAGCCGCAGACAGTACAGATAGTACGGAACCGATTCACTTGATGCTTCAGCACCTTAGAGAATCGTTCTCTTTGAGCTAAGGCGAGGCAACGCCGTACTGGTTTAAAGTTAATCCACTATACACAACGCTTTCCCGCCCATCTGCACACCTTTCCTGCTTTCAGACGACCTTTTGTCATTTTGTAAAGCAAGGATAAGAAAATTATGAAAGAATACCTGTTTGGCTTAATTGCCCTTGCTGCCTGACATGAAGAGGGTTACTCTTCTGCATAATTTTGATTTCATTACCCGGTCGGGGTTAAACGTAAAGGAACTTTGATGAAAAAATACCTCATGCTATTTGCTCTTTTCGCCGCTGCCGGCGCTCAGGCAAAAGAATTTTTCCGTGTGACCGATCTGCCCGACGGCTGGCAGGCGCATATTTCTGTCGAGGGCTGCAAAGACAATCATTGCGGCGGCAAAGGCGCGGTGTTTTTGTATCACCCTAAGCAGGAAACCACAAATGTTTTTAAGAGTGACGACCTGATATTTGAACGCAGCGAAGGCAGCAAAATCTCTGCGGCAAAAAGCCCTTTGATTATGAAAGACTTTACCTTTGACGGACGCAAGGATATTGCCGTTGCAACCGGCAATAAAGGCCCTAAAAACTCTCCTACATACGATATCTACGAGCAAGGCGAGTATGGTTATTTTGGCTCCAATTATTCACTGACTGAATTGACCAAGAATTACATGGGTATGTTCCGCGTCGACAACAAACAAAAAGCCCTGATTGTGACGAATGAAGTCGACTGCTGCACCCGTATCGAAGAACGCTACCGTTACAGCCCCGAGTATATTCTGACGTTGTTCTACTCCCGTTCAGTCGATACCTCTGACGAGGACAAGGTCGTGGTAACTGAAACCCGAACCGACCGTCGTGGCAATGAGAAAACCACTACCCGAACCTACACTCCCGCACAATGGCAGCGTCTGAATAAATAATCCGGTCAGATCGGATAGGAATCCGCCACATGGCTGGCGGATAATGCAAACGCAAAGGTCGTCTGAAAACTTGAGATTCAGGTTTTCAGACGACCTTTATCATAGAAAAAAGCCCGCAAATCCCTTACAATACGCCCCTAAAATTTTGAAAGCACACAAGAATCATGGAAGCCGAAATAATCAACCAGCTCAACAACACCCTGAACGATTTGGAAAAGCGCAGCGAAGACATCCGCGTCTATATGGACTATCAGGGCAAGAAAGACCGATTGGAAGAAGTCATCGGCCTTTCCGAAGACCCTGAGCTGTGGAACGACCCCAAACGCGCCCAAGAAATCGGCAAAGAGCGCAAAATCCTCGAAGGCATCGTGTTGACGCTTGACAACATCGCGTCGGGCATCGAAGACAACCGAATGCTGATTGAAATGGCCGTCGAAGAAAACGACGAAGAAGGTTTCGCCGCCGTGCAGGAAGACGTAGCGGGACTGGAAAAACAGATGGCGGATTTGGAGTTCAAACGGATGTTCAACCAGCCCGCCGACCCGAACAACTGCTTTATCGACATCACCGCAGGCGCGGGCGGTACGGAAGCGGAAGACTGGGCGGGTATGCTGTTTCGCATGTACAGCCGCTACGCCGAGCGCAAAGGCTTCAAAATCGAAATCCTCGAAGAAGACGATGGCGAAATCGCGGGCATCAACCGCGCCACCATCCGCGTGGAAGGCGAATACGCCTACGGCTTGCTGCGCACAGAAACCGGCGTTCACCGCTTGGTGCGCTACTCGCCGTTTGACTCGAACAACAAACGCCATACGTCGTTCTCATCCGTGTTCGTTTACCCCGAAATCGACGATTCCATCGAAATCGAAATCAACCCCGCCGATTTGCGCATCGACACCTACCGCGCATCGGGTGCGGGCGGTCAGCACATCAACAAAACCGACTCTGCCGTGCGTATTACCCACGAGCCGACGGGAATTGTGGTGCAATGTCAAAACGACCGTTCGCAACACGCCAACAAAGCCGCTGCGATGGAAATGTTGAAGTCCAAACTGTATGAATTGGAAATGCGCAAACGCAACGAAGAGAAACAGGCATTGGAAGAAGGCAAGTCCGATGTAGGTTGGGGCAGCCAAATCCGTTCGTACGTCTTAGACTCCTCGCGCATCAAAGACTTGCGCACAGGCTACGAAGTCGGCAACACCAAAGCCGTATTGGACGGCGATTTGGACGGATTCATCGAAGCCAGCCTGAAACAGGGCGTGTAAACCCCAAAATATCGAAAGGTCGTCTGAAAACCAAGATTCATGGTTTTCATGACGACCTTTTGATTTTCTAAGTTCGGTTTCTGCCCGATTTATTTACATTTCTCTTTAGCGGCATTGACGGCGGCGGTCAGGCTTTTTTCGTTGACTTCGCCGGTGATGGTTTGTTTGTAGCCGCATTTTGGGGCTTCGACGACGGTGAACGGCAGGACGCCGACATTGTTGCCGTAAGACTTCATGAAATTACGGCTGTCCGCGCCGGTATAACGCCAAACATGATAGCTGACGGGGGTTTGTTTCAAGAATTTGCCGATGTTGTCGGAAGTATCCAACGCAATGCCGACCATATCGACGCTGCCTTTTTTCTGCGCTTTGTACCATGCGGACATGGCGGGCATTTCCTTACGGCATGGACCGCACCAAGTCGCCCAAAGGTTCACCACGCGCACGGGGGCTTTGAGCGATTGCAGGCTTTGCGGCTTGTTGTCGTTCCAGCCTGCCAGCGGGTCGGCGGCAAACGCAGGGGCAGACAGGGCGGCAGTCATCAAAACAGAGGCAAGCAATAATTTTTTCATAAGTTCCATCCTTTGCATCAATCAGATGATGGCATTGTAACCCCTTTCAGCGTGCTGTCTATGGAGAAAATGAAGATGTTGGATTTTAGCGGTAAAAAATGACGATTATCGGGTGATAAGTTGAGGAAATCTCCAATGCAGCCGATAATATAGTGGATTAACTTTAAACCAGTACGGCGTTGCCTCGCCTTGTCCTGATTTAAAGTTAATCCACTATAAAGCCCATCAGCAAAATCTATAAACATCGGAGAACTCTATGTCGTCTGAATTCACGCTCTACCACAATCCCCGCTGCAGTAAATCGCGCGCCGCTTTCGACCTGCTCGAAGCGCGCGGCATCAAAGCCGAAGTCGTCAAATACCTCGACACTCCGCCCGATTTGGCAACGCTGCAAGACATCTTTGCCAAACTGGGCTTGGAGTCCGTGCGCGGCATGATGCGCGTCAAAGACGACTTGTACAAAGAACTCGGCTTGGACGATCCCGACCTCGACAACCAAGCCTTACTCAAAGCCATCGCCGCCCACCCTGCCCTGCTCGAACGCCCCATCCTGACCACACAGGACAAGGCCGCCATCGGCAGACCGCTCGAAAACATCGAAGCCCTGTTGGACTGAAGCGCGGGAAGGCCGTCCCTACATGATTTCCCTGTTTCGCAGCCGCAACGGCTTGCGCTACTACCTTTTTCGCGGCATAGGCCTGAGTATCCTGCTGGTACTCGGCATATTCGGCGAGGGCGCATGGCAGGTGTACCACACCGGCTCGCAGCCTCTGCCCGGTTATGTCCGCGCCGATGCCGCCCTCGTGCTCGGCGCCGCCGCGTGGGACAAACGGCCTTCGCCCATCTTCCGCGAACGCATCAACCACGCCATCACCCTCTACCAAAGCCACCGCGTCGAAAAAATTGTTTTCACCGGCGGAACACCCAAAAAAGGCTACATGACCGAAGCCGAAGTCGGTCGGCGCTACGCCCTCAAACAAGGCATACCTGCGCACAACATCCTCTTTGAAAACACCTCGCGCAATACCTACGAAAATATCCGCAACATCCGCCCGATATTGCGCGCCGAGGGCATCGGAAGCATCATCATCGTCAGCGACCCCTACCACCTCGCCCGCGCCCTCGAAATCGCCTCCGACCTCGACATCGAAGCCTACATCTCCGCCACGCCGACCACGCGGTTCGACCAAAGCAAGGAAAAAAACAAATTCCTGCTTCAAGAAAGCTACGCCCTCTTCCTCTACCGCATCGGCAAATGGAGCGAAAACTTTTGGGACTGGCTGACGATGAGTAAAACAGAAGATGAATAAAGGAAAAAAGGTCGTCTGAAAACTGAACTGGCCCCCAAATCTTGGACACTCATAAAAGCCTATTCAGGCGCTCTGTGCAAGCTGGGTTCTGTATGCGACAGGACTCAGCTTTTTCAATTTCAAACTGCAACGCTCCCGGTTGTAGTAATCCATATAGTCATCTATCTGCTTCATCAATTCATCTACCGTCAATTCACCTGCGTTATAGAAACACTCCGTCTTCAACACCGCAAAGAAGCTTTCCATCGGCGCATTGTCCCAACAGTTCGCCTTTCGCGACATGCTTTGAACCATGGAATGCTCCGCAAGCAATTCCCTATATCCCGCCGTACGGTACAGCACACCTTGGTCCGAATGAAGCATCGTTCCTTCGCCAGTCAGCCGGGGTGCGGCTTTTTCGAGCATTTCCTTTACCATT
>NZ_JH164971.1:71486-83694 GCF_000227275.1 Neisseria sp. GT4A_CT1 | reverse complement strand
TTTGGCTGAGGGCTTTTAACTCCTTTAGGTAGGCGACCTTTGCGCGCATATAGCACAACTCTTCGATAAGCTCTGCTGTGTTTTTCGTGGTCGGGTTTATCTGCGATGAAGGGGTTTTTGCGGTGTTGGGGCATGGTTTTGGATTGGGGATGTTCGAGTGCGCCGATACCGCCTTCTTGATAGGCGCGTATCCATCGTCTCAGGTGGGTTCGGGAAATGCCGTAGTGGTCTGCGGTACGTTGTTGGCTGCGTATATGCAGGTAGTGGAGTACGGCTTGGTATTTGAAGTGTAATGTATATTTGCTCATAAAAAAACTGCACCTTGTGAGTTGGAGGGGATGTCCAACTTTTGGGGTGCAGTTCAAACCGAATTTTCAGGTTTCAGACGACCTTTCATTGTCCGATTCCGTCTAAAAACAGTAAAATACCCGTTTTAAAAGATTCTGGAGCCATCATGACCGTCAAAACCCGTTTCGCCCCCAGCCCCACCGGCTACCTGCACATCGGCGGCGTGCGCACTGCCTTGTTTTCATGGGCGTTTGCCCGCCATCACAAAGGCGAGTTCCTATTGCGTATCGAAGACACCGACTTGGCGCGTTCCACCGCCGAATCCGTCAATATCATCCTCGACGGCATGAAATGGGTCGGTCTCGATTACGACAACGCCGACAACGTCGTGTACCAAACCCGCCGCTTCGACCGCTACAAAGAAGTCATCGCCGAACTCTTGGAAAAAGGCGCCGCCTACTACTGCTATTGCAGCAAAGAAGAGCTGGAAGCCATGCGTGAGAAAGCCGAAAAAGAAGGCACGGCGACTTACGACCGCCGCTGGCGTCCCGAAGCAGGCAAAACCCTGCCCGAAATCCCTGCCGACGTGCAACCCGTCGTCCGCTTCAAAACGCCTTTGGACGGCGTTACCAAGTGGACGGACTTGGTCAAAGGCGAAATCTCCATTCCCAACGAAGCACTCGACGACCTGATTATCGCCCGCGCCGACGGTACGCCGACCTACAACTTCTGCGTCGTCGTGGACGACTACGACATGGGCGTTACCCACGTTATCCGTGGCGACGACCATGTGAACAACACCCCAAAACAAATCAACATCTTAAAAGCCATCGGCGCGAACCTGCCCGAATACGGCCACCTGCCCATGATTCTCAACGAACAAGGCAAAAAAATCTCCAAACGCAGCGGCGATACCGTTGCCATCACCGATTTCGGCGCGATGGGTATCCTGCCCGAAGCCATGCTCAACTATCTGGCTCGTTTGGGTTGGGCGCACGGCGACGACGAGTTCTTCACGATGGAACAATTCATCGAATGGTTTGATTTGAAAGACGTTTCCCCGTCGCCCAGCCGCATGGACTTGAAGAAACTCTACTGGATCAACGGCGAACACATCAAAATCACGCCCAACGAAAAACTCGCCGAACTCGTCAAACCCCGCCTTGCCCTGCGCGACATTTACGACACGGCAAAACCCGCGTTGGAAGACGTGTTGGCACTGGTCAAAGACCGCGCCCAAGACCTGAACACGCTCGCCGACGAGTGCCTCTACTTCTACGTCAAACAAACGCCTGCCGAAGCGGACGTGCAGAAACATTGGGACAACGAAGCTGCCGCCCGTATGCTGCGCTTCGCCGAACGCCTCGAAGGGCTGGAAGACTGGAACGCCGAAGCCATCCACGACCTGTTCAAACCCTTCTGCGACGAAGAAGGCATCAAAATGGGCAAACTCGGCATGCCCCTGCGCCTCGCCGTCTGTGGCACGGCGAAAACACCCAGCGTCGATGCCGTGTTGGCATTAATCGGCAAGGAAGAAGTGTTGAAACGGATACGTTCTTAAAACGTTGAAAAGGTCGTCTGAAAATTTTCAGACGACCTTTTTTAGTTTCGCAGAAACTTATTCTTCGCTTTGATTTTTATCTTTTTTGCGCCATAAGCCTTTAAACAGCGCGCCAGCCCCAATCACGCCGACAGCAATCAATTTGCCGAATTTGGCGAGCAATGCGCCTGCAAGGGCCAGCAAGCCCAGTTTTTTCGCAGCCAATCCGCCGACTAAGGCAGCCAATCCGTATTCCGCCACTTTGTCGGTCGCGGCATTGAAATCGCTGTAACGCTTGCCTTCGTTGAATTCGATATTGCCCAATAATTCCCGTGCGATAGGTTTGTATTGGTCTACGCTGTTCAAATCGGTGACCATGGTCAGTTCGATAAAACCTTCGCGGCCGAGCTGGTAAGTGTTGTAGTTGATGGCAGGATTTTGGTCGGGTTTGTTTTTCTCCAAAACGTCAATCGACCAAATCAGGCGGTGGGTAGCCGCATCATATTGCGGTTTTTCCACCCAGCCGCGCGTTTCCAATTCAGGCAGGTTGCGGGCGGCACGTTCTTTGTTTTGCTCCTCAGAACCTTCTTTCAGCTGCTTGAGCATGCCTTCGACATCCCATTCTTTGGCATCGTCGTCTTTGATGTAACCGGAATCATTGAAATTCAAATCGACCCACCAAGGGGCTGCGCTGTCTTTATTTTTTTGCTCCGGAATAATCAGCCCGTAGCGGTCGGGATTTGTGCCATTACCCCATTCTTCCATCAAGCTATTGGCGGCATCTTTTTTAATAAAGACCATTTTGGCGGGCAGTTTCAGTTTTGCCTGGTTGCCCAAGTCGATAACTGCCGGGCCGGTGATTGTTTGTTTGGCGATCTCGTCCTCTGAAACAGTTGAAGCATTTTTCGAGTTTGGCGCAGATGCTTCGACGGCTGAAGCAGTATCCGGTTTGGCGGCATACGCAGGCAAGGTTTGGAGGGATAACAAGGCTGCCAAAACAACGCAGGCAAGACGGTTGCTTTTCATCATGGGGTTTCCATAAAAATGAGTTAAAAAATGCGGACAGCCGAAACACCATACGCTCCGGCGTGACCCAAGAAGGAGGTTTGCAATAATCAAACTACGTTTGCATATTAATATGCCTATAATTTGAAAAAAATGCGGATAAAATTTCCGATTGGTCGCAATTTGTTACCCAAAGGTACAGACAGTGGCGTTTTATAGTGGATTATCAGGGCAACAAACCACATGGTTCAAATATTTCATGCAGCATGACGCCGCAACGTTCCCATCAAGCAAAAAGGTCGTCTGAAAACCGGAAATCCCCATTTTCAGACGACCTTTTCATGCTTCACCCCCTATCAAGCGTCAATATTTTGCGCAATCAGGGCGTTGTTTTCGATGAAGGCGCGGCGCGGTTCGACTTCGTCGCCCATCAGGGTAACGAACACTTCGTCGGCGGCGATGGCGTCTTCGATGCGCACTTTCAACAGACGGCGCACGGCGGGATCCATCGTGGTTTCCCAGAGCTGTTCGGGATTCATCTCGCCCAAACCTTTGTATCGCTGGATGGACATGCCTTTTTGGGTGTTTTGGAGCAGGATGTTCAGCGCGGTTTCAAAGCTGTCCACGTCGTACTCGTTCTCGCCTTTATAAAGCTTGGCGCCCTCGCCGACCAAGCCTTTGAGCGCGGCGGCGGTTTGGGTGAGGGTTTGGTAGGCTTTGCTGTTGAGGAACTTGGGTTCGATGTAGCTGACCATGACGTTGCCGTGCAGCTTGCGGGTGATTTTGATGAAGCGGTTGCCTTCGTGTCCTTCGATGCGTTCGAGGGCGACTTCTTTTTCGTCGAGTAAACCGGAAAGTTCGGCAACGGCTTTATCGGCGTTTTCAGACGACGTCAAATCGATGGGCGACGCGTGCAGCATGGCGCGCAGGACGAGTTCGTCCACGAAGCGGCTTTCCTGTTCGATAACGGTTTTCGCCAACAGGAATTGTTTGGCGGTATCGGCAAGTTCTGCGCCTTCGATGGTGCGGCCGTCTGAAACGATTTTGGCTTTTTCCAAGGCGAGGCCGAGCAGCCATTGGTCTTTTTCCAGTTCGTCTTTGAGGTAACGCTCCTGCTTGCCGTATTTGGCTTTGTAAAGCGGCGGCTGGGCAATGTAGATGTAGCCGCGTTCGACCAGCTCGGGCATTTGGCGGTAGAAGAAGGTCAGGAGCAGGGTGCGGATGTGCGCGCCGTCCACGTCGGCATCGGTCATGATGATGATGCGGTGGTAACGCAGTTTTTCGGGGTTGAACTCTTCTTTGCCGATGCCTGCGCCCAGCGCGGTAATCAGGGTGGCGACCTCTTGGCTGGCGAGCATTTTTTCAAAACGGGCTTTTTCGACGTTCAAAATTTTACCTTTGAGCGGCAAAATGGCTTGGAATTTACGGTCGCGGCCTTGTTTGGCAGAACCGCCGGCGGAATCGCCCTCGACCAGATAAAGCTCTGACAAGGCAGGGTCTTTTTCTTGGCAGTCGGCGAGTTTGCCGGGCAGCCCCAAGCCGTCCATCACGCCTTTGCGGCGGGTGATTTCGCGGGCTTTGCGGGCAGCTTCGCGCGCGCGGGCGGCATCGACGATTTTGCTGGTGATGATTTTGGCTTCGTTCGGATTCTCTTCCAGGAAGTCGGTCAGTGCTTGGTTGATGACTTCGTTGACGACGGGGCCGATTTCGCTGGAAACCAGTTTGTCTTTGGTTTGCGACGAGAATTTGGGGTCGGGCAGTTTGACGGACAACACGCAGGTCAAGCCTTCGCGCATATCGTCGCCGGCGGTTTCAACTTTGGCTTTTTTGGCGACTTCGTTGGCTTCGATGTAGCTGTTGATGGTGCGCGTCATCACTTGGCGCAATGCGGTCAGGTGCGTACCGCCGTCGCGCTGCGGAATGTTGTTGGTGAAGCACTGCACGCTTTCCTGATAGCTGTCGTTCCACTGCATCGCACATTCGACGCTCATACCGTCTTTCTCGCCGAACGCGTAAAAGATTTTTTCGTGCAACGGCGTTTTTTTGCGGTTCATGTATTGCACGAAACCTGCCACGCCGCCGGAAAGGGCGAAACTTTCGTGTTTGCCGTCGCGTTCGTCAATCAATTCGATGTCCACGCCGTTGTTCAGGAAGGAAAGTTCGCGGATGCGTTTGGCGAGGATGTCGAAGCTGTATTCGACGTTGCCGAAGGTTTCTGCGCTGGCGAGGAAGCGCACAGTCGTACCTTTTTTGTCGGAATCGCCGACAACTTTCAACGGCTCTTCGGTTTCGCCGCGCACGAAGCGGACAAAGTGTTCCTTGCCGTCGCGGTAGATGGTCAGCGTTACCCAGTCGGACAGCGCGTTGACGACGGATACGCCCACGCCGTGCAGGCCGCCGGAGATTTTGTAGCTGTTGTTGTCGAACTTGCCGCCCGCGTGCAATACGGTCATGATGACTTCGGCGGCGGAGCGTCCTTCTTTCGGGTGGATGCCGGTGGGCATGCCGCGCCCGTTGTCGGCCACGCTGACGGAATTGTCGGCATGGATGGTTACGGTGATTTTGTCGCAATGTCCCGCCAGTGCTTCGTCGATGGCGTTGTCCAATACTTCGAACACCATGTGGTGCAGGCCGCTGCCGTCCTGCGTGTCACCGATATACATACCGGGGCGTTTGCGTACCGCTTCCAAGCCTTCCAGCACTTGTATGCTGTCGGCGCCGTATTCTTCGTGTTTTTGGTCAGTCATGGTCTTTATCTGTAAGATTTTTTTAAAAGAATTTCTGCTGAGGTCGTCTGAACGACAGTTGGGCGCGCCACCCGGACGGTCAAGCTGTCCGACGGACGGAAATAGACCGCCATTATACCTGATTCTGCTGGAAAATTCAGCAGCTTAGCACGTTTGCGGCGAGCTTCGGGGCGGCAAAGTTCCGTTATCAAACTGCATTGTCTTCAGTCTGCTTCGGTTTGTCCGCCGTTCCATCTGGGTACGCCCTCGGTCTCGATGCCGAACATGTCCAAAGCATGTGCCACGCTGTGGGTAATGATGTCGTCAATGGTTTGCGGCTGCTGATACATGGCAGGAATGGGCGGGAAAATAATGCCGCCCATTTCGGTCACTCGGCGCATGTTTTCAATATGGGCAAGGTTTAACGGCGCTTCACGCACCATCAACACCAACCGCCGGCGTTCTTTCAAAACCACATCGGCAGCGCGGGTCAAAAGATTGTCGCCGAATCCGTGTGCGACGGATGCCAGCGTCCGCATGGAGCAAGGCGCAATCAACATCCCGTCTGTTTTAAACGAGCCGCTGGCAATGCGTTCGCCGATGTGGTTGACGGAATACACGACATCGGCGAGAGCATAGACTTCTTCTTTTGTGTAGCCCGTTTCCAAAGCGCGTGTCATTTCCGCACCTTTGGAAACCACCAAATGCGTTTCGACGTCATGTGCGCGCAAAAGCTGTAAGGCTTTGACTCCATATTGGAAACCGCTGGCACCGCTGATGCCGATAATCAGGCGTCGGGTCATAAATAATCTTTCTGTGGGTCGTCTGAAAAATAACCGAGGGGGTTCATTATAGTAAAAATCGCCACTTGGAATAACACAGCAATACAAATTGTCGGCGCTTGTGAATATCCGATAGAATACTGTTTTTTCATCCTTAGGGTCGTCTGAAAGGGACACGATATGGCAAAAGCAAAAGGCGGTTTGGGCCGCGGTTTAGATTCCCTGATTTCCAACGGCGTGGACAACAGCAGCAGCGACCGCCTGACTACCGTCGCCATCAACGACATCCAACCCGGCCGCTATCAGGCGCGGGTACAGATGGACGACGAAGCCTTGCAGGAGCTGGCGGATTCGATTAAAGCGCAAGGCGTTATCCAGCCGGTCATCGTGCGCGAACACGGCCTTTCCCAATATGAACTGATCGCCGGCGAACGCCGCTGGCGCGCATCCCAGCTCGCCGGACTGACCGAGATTCCGGTCGTCATCAAAACCATCAGCGACGAGACTGCGCTGGCAATGGGTTTGATTGAAAACCTGCAACGCGAAAACTTAAACCCGATTGAAGAAGCGCAAGGTTTGAAACGCCTCGCCGACGAGTTCGGACTGACTCATGAAACCATCGCCAAGGCGGTCGGCAAAAGCCGCAGCGCCATTTCCAACAGCCTGCGCCTGTTGAGCCTGCCCGAGCCGGTCCAAGAAATGCTCTACCACCGCCATCTTGAGATGGGACACGCCCGCGCCCTGCTGACCCTGCCCGTAGTCGAGCAGCTTGAATTGGCACAAAAAGCGGTAAAAAACGGTTGGTCGGTGCGCGAAGTCGAACGCCGCAGCCAAATCGCCCATCAAACCAAACAGGAAATCAAAAAAACCATCAGTCCCGATATACGTCGTCTGAATGACGTGTTGACCGAAAGGCTGGGCGTTAACGCGGAAGTCAAAACCACCAATCACAAAAAAGGCAAAATCGTCCTCCACTTCGATACGCCGGAAACATTTGAGTATCTGCTGAAACAGTTGGGCATCGATTATCAGGCATAAGACGACAATCAGATACCGACCAAAAGCCTCTTCGACCGCTTTTCAAGCCGGATTTTGCATGATGCGAAACCCGGCTTTTTCACTATATAGTGGATTAACTTTAAACCAGTACAGCGTTGCCTCGCCTTAGCTCAAAGAGAACGATTCTCTAAGGTGCTGAAGCACCAAGTGAATCGGTTCCGTACTATCTGTACTGTCTGCGGCTTCGTCGCCTTGTCCTGATTTAAATTTAATCCACTATAAGCCCCATGTTTGCCAACATGAAAAAGGTCGTCTGAAAACCCTTGTTTCAGGTTTTCAGACGACCTTTCGTCTTGTTTCAAACTGCTTCAATCAGTCTTTGAAACGTTTGAACACCAGCGTACCGTTGGTGCCGCCGAAGCCGAAGGAATTGGAGATGGCAACGTCGATTTTCGCGTCGCGCGCTTCGTTGGCGCAGTAGTCCAAATCGCAGCCCGCTTCGATGTCTTGTTCGAAGATGTTGATGGTCGGCGGGGATTTTTGCTCGTGTACCGCCAACACGCTGTACAGCGCTTCCACGCCGCCTGCCGCGCCGAGTAAGTGGCCGGTCATGGATTTGGTGGAGTTGACGATGACTTTGCGGGCATGGTCGCCCAGCGCGCGTTTGAGCGCTTTGGTTTCGTTGGCATCACCCAACGGAGTGGACGTACCGTGTGCGTTGACGTAATCGACGTCTTCGGGATTCAGTCCGGCATCTTTCAGCGCGCGGGTAACCGCCAATGCAGGGCCTTCTTCGTTCGGGGCGGTGATATGGTAAGCATCGGAACTCATGCCGAAGCCGACGATTTCGGCGTAGATTTTCGCGCCGCGTTTTTTGGCGTGTTCCAATTCTTCCAACACCAGCACGCCTGCGCCTTCGCCGATAACGAAGCCGTCGCGACCTTTATCCCACGGACGGGAAGCGGTGGCGGGATCGTCGTTGCGGGTGGAAAGGGCTTTCATGGCTGCGAAGCCGCCGACGCCCAAAGTGCTGATCGCGCCTTCGGCACCCCCTGCAATCATCACGTCCGCGTCGCCGTATTTGATCAGTCGGGCGGAGTCGCCGATGGAGTGTGCGCCGGTGGTACAGGCGGAAACCATGCCGTAGCTGGGGCCGCGGTAGCCTTTGAGGATGGTAACGTGGCCCGCAATCAAGTTGATCAGCGAACCGGGGATAAAGAAAGGATTGATTTTACGCGCGCCGCCTTCGATAACGGCTTTACCGGTGGCTTCGATGCTGGGCAGGCCACCGATGCCGGAACCGATGTTCACGCCGACGCGGTCTTTATCGAGGCTTTCCAATTCGTCCAAACCGGCATCGCTGATGGCTTGCAGCGCGGCAGCGATGCCGTAATGGATGAATACGTCCATGCGGCGGGCTTCTTTCGCGCTGATGTATTGGCCGATGTCGAAATCGCGCACTTCGCCGGCGATTTGGCTGTTGATGTCGGATGCGTCAAAGCGGGTAATCCGGCCGATGCCGCTTTTGCCTGCGAGCAGGTTGCTCCATGCGGTGGCGACGTCGTTGCCGACCGGTGATACTTGGCCGAGGCCTGTGATGACTACTCTTCTCTGACTCATGATAATCTCGCTGTTGGTTTTCGGTGGGATGCGGCAAGATGCCGTCTGAAAATGATAATAGCGGTTCGGAATCGGATTCCGGGCGGCTATTATAACGGATTTTGCCCCACATATATAAGGTAACAGCCTCTATTGCGCTAACGCAGCAGAGGCTGGGGTGTTTGGTGCGGCCGATTAGCCGTTGTGGGCGTTGATGTAGTCGATAGCCAGTTGTACGGTAGTGATTTTTTCGGCTTCTTCATCGGGGATTTCGCAACCGAAAGCTTCTTCCAAAGCCATAACCAGTTCTACGGTGTCCAAAGAATCTGCACCCAGGTCGTCTTGGAAGGAAGATTCGTTTTTGACTTCGGCTTCGTTTACGCCCAGTTGTTCAGCAACAATTTTCTTAACTTGTTGTTCAATGTTTGACATATCAGTCGTTCCTTTTGCCTTGCGGCGGGTTGTTTAAGAGAAATAAATTCGTCGGTATTGTACCGAGTTCGGATAGAGTTTTCCATCTAAACCTGCATTCTAACACAGATTATTCTGGAAAAACCTGTTGTTGTGCATATTAGCATAGCCTGATTTTAACCTACAAGCGGGAATTTGTTTTTCTTTAATATCAATAAATTAATAATCAGAAAGGTCGTCTGAAAACTGATTTTCCGGTTTTCAGACGACCTTTTTTCATTCGCGGCAGCAGTGTCGCTCCCGCCCTTACTCCAAAAATTCTTTCAAAAACAGCAATACGCAGGCGAGTTCGTCGGCGGATTCGCGTTGCGTGCCGTTGCCGGTATGACCGCCGCCGTCCGGAGCGTAGAGCCACGATTGCGCGGAGGTTTCGCGCAGTTTGGCGTAGAACTTGAGCGCGTGAGCGGGATGGACGCGGTCGTCGCTGAGGCTGGTGGTGATGAGTGCGGGCGGATAATTGATGCCGTCTGAAAGATTGTGATACGGCGACAATTCGCCCAGCCAGCGTTTGCAGACTTCGTATTTCTGCGGGTTGCCGTATTCGTCCGTCCAGCTTGCGCCGGCGGAGAGCAGCGGATAGCGGATCATATCGGTCAGCGGCACTTCGCACACCAGCGCGCCTATGCTTTGCGGTTCGCGCACGAAGGCGGCGGCGGTAATCAGGCCGCCGTTGCTGCCGCCCTGCAAGCCGATGTGTTTGGGCGAACTCATGCCGCGTTCGGACAAATCGCGCACGACGGCAAGCAAATCATCGACGCTTTTGTGTTTGCTGATTCCCTGCGCCGCCTGATGCCAGCGCGGGCCGAACTCGCCGCCGCCGCGTATGTTCGCCAACACGAAGGCGTTGCCCTCTTCCAGCCAGTATTTGCCGATGCTGCCCAGATAATGCGGCAGCTCGGGCACGCCGAAACCGCCGTAGGCATAGACCAGCGTCGGCGTGTCGGGCGCGGCGTTTTTGCCGACATGGAAATAAGGGATGCTTTCGCCGTCGGACGAAACCGCCCAAAACTGCCGTACTTCGATGCCGTCTGAAACAAACTGCTGCGGCTGGCGGCGCATGACGGTCAGTTCCATCACGTTCAAATCCAGCGCAAACAGCGTCAGCGGCGTGGTGAAATCGCTGGCGGCAAGGTAAACCACATCGCCGCCCCAAGGCTGGTCGGTCATTTCCAGCGCGCCCGAAGGCAGGCGCGGCAACTCAGCTTCCTGCCATTTGCCATCGGCAAACCGCCACGCTTTCAGACGGCCTTGCACGTTTTCCAGCAGGCTCGCCACCACAAAACGCTTGGTCGTTTCCACGCTTTCCAATGCCTGCGTTTCATCGGGCGCAAACAAAAGCTGCGCCGCCCCGAGTTCGCCCCGATTCAGCTTCACCGCCACCAGCGCGCCGCTCGGATAGCTTTGGTTCGCACGGTGCCAGTCCTTGCGCAGCGTCAGCAGAAGATGCCCCGCCAGATAGCCGACCACGTCGCAATCGGCGGGCAGGTTCAAAGGTTTCGCCTCGCCTTCGGACGACACCTGCAAATACGTCTTGGTGTAAAAACCGTCCGACGCTTCAATCAAATCAATCGGCGAACCCTGCGGATCGAGGTAACGCCATGCATTTACCATCATCGCGCCTTTATCAATTTGGTAAACCGGCAGGCTTTCCTCGAAACTCTTGCCGCGCTCCACCAGCCACACCTCACGCGGATAACCCGATTCGGTCAACTGCCGTTCGTCCCAAGCCGGACACACCCACACGCTGTTTTCATCGCGCCACGACACATGGTTTTTCCCCGCCGGAAAATGAAAGCCGCCCTCGACCAACTCGCCCGTCTCCAAATCCACTTCCAACGTATAAGCCGTATCGCCGCCCGATTTGCTCAAAGTCAACAGCGCGCGGTTGGGCTGCTCCACCAAGTGCGACACCCCGCCCAGATACACATCGTCGCCGAGCAGTTCGTCGAAATCCGCCACCGAAAACAGGATTTTCCACTCGGGATAGCCCGAACGGTAGGTCGCCGCCGTACACACGCGGTACACGCCCTTCGGATACTCCGCGTCCTGATGGAAATGGTACATCCGCGCGCGGTGTTCCTGACAAAACGGAATCTGCCGCGTGTCCTGCATCTGCGCCAAAATCCCGTCCGACAGCGCGCGCGCCTTATCGCTTTCCAAAAAACGCGCACGCGTTTCGGCATGCGCTTCAGCGGCAAAGTTTTGCGTTTCGGGGGCGTCGAGGTTTTCGAAATGGAGATAGGAATCGGGGTAGGATTTCATAGAAGAGAGGCCGTCTGAAAATAGCGAAAGCGGGAATTATAGCGGGAAAGGCTTGCAGACAGATGAAAAGGTCGTCTGAAAGCCGACGATATCAGCTTGAACTGCACCCCAAAAGTTGGACATCCCCTCCAACTCACAAGGTGCAGTTTTTTTATGAGCAAATATACATTACACTTCAAATACCAAGCCGTACTCCACTACCTGCATATACGCAGCCAACAGCGTACCGCAGACCACTACGGCATTTCCCGAACCCACCTGAGACGATGGATACGCGCCTATCAAGAAGGCGGTATCGGCGCACTCGAACATCCCCAATCCAAAACCATGCCCCAACACCGCAAAAACCCCTTCATCGCAGATAAACCCGACCACGAAAAAACACAGGCAGAGCTTATCGAAGAGTTGTGCTATATGCGCGCAAAAGGTCGCCTACCTAAAGGAGTTAAAAGACCCTCAGCCAAAAACAGACCGAAAAGGAACAAAGACCAAACCGTACCAAACAACTGAGGGCGGCAACAACCCGCCTCAAATAA
>NZ_JH164971.1:56207-71059 GCF_000227275.1 Neisseria sp. GT4A_CT1 | reverse complement strand
GTGTTGAAGACGGAGTGTTTCTATAATGCAGGTGAATTGACGGTAGATGAATTGATGAAGCAGATAGATGACTATATGGATTACTACAACCGGGAGCGTTGCAGTTTGAAATTGAAAAAGCTGAGTCCTGTCGCATACAGAACCCAGCTTGCACAGAGCGCCTGAATAGGCTTTTATGAGTGTCCAAGATTTGGGGGCCAGTTCAGCTTTCAGACGACCTTTTACTGTTTTCAAATCCGAATCAGTCAAACAGTTCACCCACTTTGTCCCAGAACGATTTTTTGCGCGGGGTTTGGCTGCGGTCGAGACCGGTGGAGATTTTCTCGAACTCTTCCAGCAACTCTTTCTGGCGGTCGGTCAGGTTGACCGGCGTTTCCACCACAACGTGGCAGTACAAATCGCCCGTCGCGCTGGAACGCAGGGATTTGATGCCTTTGCCTTTGACGCGCATGCGGCGGCCGGTTTGCGTTTCTTTCGGAATGTTCAGTTTGACTTTGCCGTCCAAGGTCGGAACTTCGACTTCGCCGCCCAGGGCTGCGACGGCGAAACTGATGGGCAGCTCGCAATGCAAATCTAAGCCGTTGCGCTCGAAGATTTTGTGTTCTTTGACGCGGACGTTGACGTACAAATCGCCTGCGGGCGCGCCGTGCGTACCCGGTTCGCCTTCGCCGCTCAAGCGGATGCGTTGACCGTCGTCGATGCCGGCGGGAATATTGACCTCAACGGTTTTGCTGGTTTTGGTGCGGCCTTCGCCACGGCATTTGACGCACGGATCTTTGATTTCCTTGCCTGTGCCGTGGCAGGTCGGACAGGTCTGCTGCATTTGGAAAATAGCTTGGCGGACGTGTACCGTACCGGAACCGTGACAGGTCGAACAAGTCGATGCGGACGTGCCGGGTTTTGCGCCGCTGCCGTGGCAGACATCGCATTCTTCGTAGGTCGGGATGTTGATGCGTTTTTTGATGCCTTTGGCGGCATCTTCCAGCGTGATTTCCACGCCGACCTGCAAATCCGCGCCTTGATAGTTTGGCTGACGGCCACCGCCCCCGCCTCCGCCGAACATTTGGCTGAAAATGTCGGAAAAGTCGAAGCCCTGCGCGCCGCCGAATCCGCCAAAACCGCCGAATCCTCCTGCGCCGCCGCCCATGCCTTGCTCAAACGCGGCATGGCCGTATTGGTCATACATGGCGCGTTTTTCTTTGTCGGACAAGGTGTCGTAGGCTTTTTGAACTTCTTTAAATTTTTCTTCCGCTTCTTTGTCGCCGGGATTGCGGTCGGGGTGGTATTTCATCGCCAGCTTGCGGTAGGCTTTTTTGATTTCGTCGTCGCTCGCACCGCGCGCCACGCCGAGTGTTGCATAAAAATCTTGGTTGCTCATGATAGTAATGGTTGTTGATATGTGTAAAAACTAGACCGGATATATGGGTGGGGTGGGGAAAACTCAAGTGTCTGAATGCGGGGTCGTCTGAAAAATACCGTTCTGTTTTCAGACGACCTTTGTCAAACCGACCTACCGACAACCTGCTATAATCCCTCTTTTATTTTTCTCAGGGCGGACGGGCGATTCGAAACGGGCCGGATTTTGGCACAGAAATGTCAGATTCAAGGCAAAAACCGCAGAAGGCGGCAACTTATGGAACAAAATACCGCCGTTATCGAATCGTCAGCCCGCCCTCACATTTTCAAGCGAAAAACAGAATGACCATGCAAGAACATTACCAGCCCGCCGCCATCGAGCCTGCGGCGCAGAAAAAATGGGATGACGCCCGTATTTTCAACGTCTCCGAAGACGCTTCCAAACCCAAATACTACTGCCTCTCTATGTTCCCCTATCCCAGCGGCAAGCTGCACATGGGGCATGTGCGCAACTACACCATCGGCGACGTATTGAGCCGCTTCAAACTCTTAAACGGCTTCAACGTCATGCAGCCTATGGGTTGGGACGCGTTCGGCATGCCTGCGGAAAACGCGGCGATGAAAAACAACGTCGCCCCCGCCGCTTGGACGTACGACAACATCGAATACATGAAAACCCAGCTCAAAAGCCTGGGTTTTGCGATTGACTGGGAACGCGAAGTCGCCACCTGCAAACCCGAATACTACCGCTGGGAGCAATGGCTGTTTACCAAGCTGTTTGAAAAAGGCATCGTCTATCGCAAAAATGGCACGGTAAACTGGGACCCGGTCGACCAAACCGTCCTTGCCAACGAGCAAGTCATCGACGGACGCGGCTGGCGTTCGGGCGCGTTGATCGAAAAACGCGAAATCCCGATGTATTACTTCAAAATCACGGATTACGCCGAAGAGCTGCTCAACGATTTGGACAAGCTGGAACACTGGCCGGAACAAGTCAAAACCATGCAGCGCAACTGGATCGGCAAATCACGCGGTATGACCGTGCGCTTCGCCGTTTCAGACGACAGCAAACAAGGCTTGGAAGGCGATTACGCGAAATTCCTGCAAGTTTATACCACCCGTCCCGACACGTTGATGGGCGCGACTTATGTCGCCGTTGCCGCCGAGCATCCGCTGGCAACCGCCGCAGCCGCCGACAAACCCGAATTGCAGGCATTTATCGCCGAATGCAAAGCCGGCTCGGTTGCCGAAGCCGACATGGCGACGATGGAGAAAAAAGGCGTGCCGACCGGCCGCTACGTCGTCAACCCGCTCAACGGCGACAAGCTGGAAGTGTGGATTGCCAACTATGTATTGTGGGGCTACGGCGACGGCGCAGTGATGGCGGTTCCGGCGCACGACGAACGCGATTTCGAGTTTGCCACCAAATACAATCTGCCGAAAAAACAAGTCATTGCCGTCGGCGACAACGCATTCGACGCAAACCAATGGCAAGAATGGTACGGCGACAAAGAAAACGGCGTATTGGTCAACAGCGGCGACTTGGACGGCATGAATTTTCAGACGGCCTTCGACGCCATCGCCGCCAAACTGCAAAGCCAAGACGCAGGCGAACCGAAAACCCAATACCGCCTGCGCGACTGGGGTATTTCGCGCCAGCGCTACTGGGGCTGCCCGATTCCCATCGTCCATTGCGAAAAATGCGGCGACGTACCCGTCCCAGCCGACCAATTGCCCGTCGTCCTGCCTGAAAACGTCGTACCCGACGGCATGGGTTCGCCGCTGGCAAAAATGCCCGAGTTTTACGAAACCACCTGCCCATGCTGCGGCGGCGCGGCGAAACGCGAAACCGACACCATGGACACCTTCATGGAATCGAGCTGGTATTTCTTCCGCTACATGTCGCCCAAGTTCGCAGAAGGCATGGTATCGACTGAAGCTGCGAAATATTGGGGCGCGGTCGACCAATACATCGGCGGTATCGAACACGCGATTCTGCACCTCTTGTACGCGCGCTTCTTCACCAAACTGATGCGCGACGAAGGTTTAGTCAGCGTGGACGAACCGTTCGAACGCCTGCTCACGCAAGGCATGGTCGTTTGTGAAACCTACTACCGCGAAAACACCAACGGCAGCAAAGACTGGATCAACCCTGCCGATGTCGAGCTGACTTTCGACGACAAAGGCCGCCCCGTTTCCGCCGTCCTCAAAGCCGACGGACTGCCCGTCGTCATCAGCGGCACGGAAAAAATGTCCAAGTCCAAAAATAACGGCGTCGATCCGCAAGAACTGATTAACGCCTACGGCGCGGACACCGCCCGCCTGTTCATGATGTTCGCCGCACCGCCCGAACAGTCCCTCGAATGGAGCGACAGCGGCGTCGAAGGCGCGCACCGCTTCCTGCGCCGCCTGTGGCGTACCGTTTACGAATACCTGAAACAAGGCGGCGCGGTCAAAGCGTTTGCAGGCAGCCAAGACGGTTTGTCTAAAGAACTCAAAGACCTGCGCCACAAACTGCATTCCACCATCGCCAAAGTCAGCGACGACTACGGCCGCCGCCAGCAGTTCAACACCGCCATCGCCGCCGTGATGGAACTGCTCAACCAATACGACAAAACCGACACCGGCGGCGAACAAGGCCGCGCCGTCGCCCAAGAAGTATTGGAAACCGCCGTACGCCTGTTGTGGCCCATCGTGCCGCACATCTGCGAAACCCTGTGGAGCGAATTGAACAGCGCGAAACTGTGGGAAGCAGCCTGGCCGACAGTCGACGAAGCCGCCTTGGTCAAATCCGAAATCGAAGTGATGGTTCAAGTCAACGGCAAACTGCGTGGCAAAATCACCGTCGCCGCCGACGCCTCCAAAGCCGACCTCGAAGCCGCCGCACTCGCCACCGAAGGCGCGGTGAAATTCATGGAAGGCAAGCCTGCGAAGAAAATCATCGTCGTACCGGGCAGACTGGTGAACATCGTGGTGTAAAGCCGATTCGGCATTGATTGCTGTAATTAAAAAAGGTCGTCTGAAAACTTGGAAACAGGGTTTTCAGACGACCTTTTTAAGGTAGATTGAGTTGATAAGTCTAACAATCCATTGTATTCCTCACGATGTTTTGGCACAATTCCAAGCCAATCAACCACGCTTATACTCTGCATCCTAATGGCTTCAAAACCCTTCCTAAAATGGGCAGGCGGCAAACATAAACTTGTCCCCTTTATCGAACACAACCTCCCTTCTTCTGCACGAAAACGTCTAATTGAACCCTTTTGCGGTTCTGCCGCTTTGTCTCTTGCATTGGATTTCGAACATTATCTGCTCAATGATATTAACGCTGACGTAATCGGCTTATTCCATATCTTAAAAGAAGAAAAGTCCGTATTCATCGACTATGCCCGCTCTTTCTTTAATTCCGACAACAATAACGATTCAAAATTTTATGAATTGCGGGAACAATTCAACTCTAGCAAAAATCTGCACGAACGTTCCGCTCTATTTATCTATCTGAACCGCCATGCTTTTAACGGTTTATGCCGTTACAACAGCAAAGGGGCATTCAATGTGCCGTTCGGACGCTACAAATCGCCTTACTTTCCCCAACAAGAAATGGAAGGTTTCATTCAAAAATCTGACAGAGTTGAATTAATGTGCGGAGATTTTCAGACGACCCTATCTCTGGCAGACAATACGGATACTGTTTATTGTGATCCTCCTTATGCGCCTTTAAGCCTAACCGCTTCATTTACCACTTATGCCAAAGAAGGTTTCAATTTAGACGATCAAATCCGCCTTTCCCAGTCAGCCCAACAAATTGCACCTAACTCTCAAGGTGTTTTGATTTCAAATCATGATACTGAATTCACAAGGGATATTTATTCTTCTGCCATTCTGAAAACAGTTGAAGTACAACGCAATATCGCTGCAAAGGGCAGCAGCCGTAAAAAGGTCGGAGAATTGCTGGCAATTTATGAGTGATTTCGACAAACTGGCTGAAGAAGCCGCCATTTATCAAAACCGGTTGAAAAAAATCGTTTCAGACGACCTTGTCCTCTACAACGAAAATTCCCTTAACATCATGCGGAAGATATTGGAAAAACATCCAAACGGCTGTTTTGATATGATTTTCGCAGATCCGCCTTACTTTCTTTCCAATAACGGCTTCAGTTGTCAAAACGGACAAATGGTTTCCGTTAATAAAGGCAACTGGGATAAATCCAAAGGAATGGCGGCAGATTTGGAATTCTACGAAGAATGGCTCCGACTGTGTTACGCCTTATTAAAACCAAACGGCACAATTTGGGTTTGCGGCACATTCCATAATATCTATTTAATCGGCTACCTGATGCAAACCATCGGCTACCATATTTTGAACAATATTACTTGGGAAAAACCCAATCCTCCCCCTAATTTGTCCTGTCGTTTCTTTACCCATTCAACAGAAACAATCTTATGGGCAAAGAAAAATAAAAAAGCCAAACACACGTTTCATTATGAAACCATGAAAACACAAAACGATGGCAAACAGATGAAATGTGTTTGGACATTCCCTCCTCCAAATAAAGCCGAAAAAACATTCGGCAAACATCCGACACAAAAACCACTCGCCTTGCTTGAACGCTGCATACTGTCAGCTTCAAACATTGGAGATTTAATTTTTGACCCTTTCATGGGCAGCGGCACAACAGGAGTCGCCGCCTTAAAACATGGTCGGAAATTTTGCGGTTGCGAACTAGAAGAAGATTTTTTTGAATTAGCAAAGAAAAGGTTAGAAAAATGATTATTGGTGGAATCGGCGGTGCAAAAACACAAACAGGACTCAGATTCGAAGAACGCACAGACTTACGACAGCTGTTTGAAGAAATTCCCGGGTACGACTTAAGAAAAACAGATGATAATGCTGGTTATGAAGTTTGGTTTAATGGAGAATTGAAGGCTTATTGTTTCAAAAAATATGAGTTTTACCGATTTTTGGAAAGACCGGAATACAATATTAATTGGAAAGACCATCTGTCTAAAAGATTACTGCCCGACAATGGGTTATTTATCATCATCCGTGATACCTTATTTATCATTGAAATCAAATTTCAACAAACCCCTGGTTCCGTAGATGAGAAATTACAAACTTGCGACTTTAAGAGAAAACAATATACAAAATTGGTTCACTCTTTAGGTTGGCGGGTTGAATATGTCTATGTTTTGAATGATTGGTTTACAAAGCCAGAATATAAAGATGTTTTAGATTATATTATCTGTGTTAACTGTCACTACCAATTTAACACGATTCCCTTAAGGTGGTTTGGACTACCTGACGGTGAAATTAATGAATAAATACCATATTTAAAACACAACCAGCCGTAGCGTGGGCTTTGCCCACGGATTGTTTTTGGGAAAGCAAAGGTCGTCTGAAAGCCTGCGTACAGGTTTCAGACGACCTTTTATATTTTCGCGGGCATAGCACACGCTACCAGTTGAACACTGTTGGAAATACCGTTCTTTTTGATCGTGTTTCCCTTGATGTGGCGAAGCAAGCCGTAGCCTGAATCTCTACTAACCGCGTGCATGGCTACGCCACGCACCCTACCTGCGGACGGCACAAACTTTAAAACCGAGGTGTAGGGTGTATGCGGTATGCGCGCACGCGTTTTTTGCCGTTCTCAAACCATTGTTTCAAACTTTCAGACGACCTCAGACGTCGTCTGAAAACCCAAAACTTACAATCTGTCCTTACGAGCGGTAGTCTG
Organism: Neisseria sp. GT4A_CT1; assembly: GCF_000227275.1. Lineage (NCBI taxonomy): Bacteria > Pseudomonadati > Pseudomonadota > Betaproteobacteria > Neisseriales > Neisseriaceae > Neisseria > Neisseria sp. GT4A_CT1. The sequence continues at coordinate 63,968 of NZ_JH164971.1, read as the reverse complement.
CGTTGATGGAGACGTAGTCGTGCGACAGGTCGCAGGTATAGACGGTGGCGGCGGCTTGTCCGCGGTGGAGTTTGATGCGGACGGTGATTTCGTCTTTCGCCATCACTGCCTGCCCTTGTTCTTCGGTGTAGCTTGCGGCGCGGCCGCCGTTTTCGGCAACCAATACGTCGTCAAGATACATTTCGAGGGCGTCGGCATCCAAATCGGCGATGCCTGCGTAGCCGATGGCGGCGAGCAGTCTGCCGAGGTTGGGGTCGGAGGCGAAGAAGGCGGTTTTAACGAGGGGCGAGTGGGCGACGGCGTAGGCGACTTGGCGGGCTTCGTCGCGGGTTTTGGCGTTTTCGACGCGGACGGTGATGAATTTGGTCGCGCCTTCGCCGTCGCGGACGACGGCTTGGGCAAGTTCGAGGGCGAGGCTGCCGAGCAGGTCTTTGAGCTGTTTGTAGCGCGGGTCGGCGATGTTGTCGATTTCGCTTTGGCTGTTTTTGCCGGTAGCGATGATGACGAAGCTGTCGTTGGTGCTGGTGTCGCCGTCAACGGTGATGGTGTTGAAGGTTTCGTCGGCGATTTCTTGGGTCATCAGTTGGAGGACGGGTTGGGAAACTTTGGCATCGGTGGCGATGAAGGAGAGCATGGTCGCCATGTTGGGGTGGATCATGCCGGAGCCTTTGGCGATGCCGGTGGCGCGGACGGTGTGTTTTTCGCCGACGCTGCCTTCGCGCGAGGCGGATTTGGGCACGGTGTCGGTGGTCATGATGGCGCGTGCGGCATCTGCCCAGTCGGCGGGCTGCATTTTGGGCAGGGCGGCGGTGATTTTGCCGACGGGCAGGGGCTCGAGGATGACACCTGTGGAGAACGGGAGGACTTGGGAGGGTTTGCAGCCGGTTTGTTCGGCGGTGGCGGCGCAGGTTTCGATGGCGTCGATTCTGCCTTGCGCGCCTGTGCCGGCGTTGGCGTTGCCGGTGTTGATGATGATGGCGCGCACGCCGTCTTCGTCGAAGAGGTGTGATTTGGCGATGTGGACGGGGGCGGCGCAGAAGCGGTTGGTGGTAAAGACGGCACCGACGGTGTTGCCGCCGGAAAGTACCATCAGGGTGAGGTCGGCGCGGTCGGTTTGTTTGATGCCTGCGCGGGCGGTGAAGAGTTGGATGCCGTCGATGTTCAGCAGTTGGTCTGCGGTTTTTTCTGTGAGGTTGACTGCCATTTTGCTGCTCCTTTGTTTGGGGTTGCTATGGGTTTGGGTTTCAGACGACCTTTTTGGTTCATCGGGGGTCGTCTGAAAAGTGTTCAGAATCCTAATACGGGGATGATAATCGGGGCGATGGCGGCGGTCAGTACGCCGTTGAGGGTCAGCCCCAGCCCTGCGTATGCCGCCATGCGCCGGCTGCGTTCGAGCGAGGCGGCGATGCCCATGGCGTGTGAGGCGGTGCCGAGCGACATGCCGACCGACGAGGGCATGCCGACGGTGTTTTTAAGCACGGTATAACCGGCTATCTGCCCGACCAGTCCGGCGACGATGACGGTGGCGGCGGTGATGGCGGGGATGCCGCCTATGGTGCGGGTGATTTCGATGGCGATGGGGTTGGTCACGGATTTGGCGGCGAGCGAGAGGACGACTTCGCGTTCCGCGCCCAGCCATTTGGCGAAATACATGCCTGTGATGATGCCGGTCACGCTGCCGGCAAGCTGCGAGACGATGACGGGCAGCCACTGGCTGAAGATTTTTTGACGGTTTTGATAAAGCGGGACGGCAAGTGCGACGACGGCGGGCTTGAGCCAGAAGTCGATAAACTGCGCGGCATCGTGGTACACGGCGTAATCGATGTCGAGGATTTTGAGGTAGGCAATCAGGGTCACGGTGCTGATTAAGACGGGGTTGAGCAGCAGATAGCCCGTCCGCGCGCGGAGGATGAGTGCCAACGCGTAAACCGCCAGCGTCAGAAAAAGCAAAACGCTGGGCTGCTGCCACAGGGAAAGGATGTCGTCCATCAGATTTTCTCCCGTATCCATTGGTGCACTTTGCCCGTAACCAACAGGACGCACACGGTACTGGCGGCGGCGGAGACGAGTATCGACAGCCAACTGTCGGCAATCAAATCCAAATAGCTGATGACGGCAACGCAGGGCGGCACAAGGAAGAGCGTCAGGTTTGACATCAGCGCGTCGGTAAGCTGCTGCAACCACTCGGCTTTCACCCACCCCGCCTGAAGCATGGCAAACAGAATGCCCATGCCGATGATACTGCCGGGCAGCTTGATGCCCGTAAGGTAGGCGGCGGTTTCGCCGAGCGCGAGGCAGCCGAGCAGGACGAGCAAGGCGCGGATGGTGTGCATGGGTCGGGTTTCCTCTATGGTTTGCCGCTTTGCAGACGGGCGGTTTATGAATCTTTGTTAATAATTGAATCATAACGCCCTTGGGGTCGTCTGAAAAGTGTGGCTCAGCCCGAATGCAACATCGATTTGCCGTTTTCGCGCTTATCCGCATCAATCAATGATGAAACCAAACGATAAGGTCGTCTGAAAGCATCTTGCCGGCTTTCAGACGACCTTGTCGGGTTGCCGCCCATAAAAAACGGCATGGTTCAAAAGCCATGCCGTCGGATAGGGATTTTCCGCCTAGGATTTCCGGTAGGGATTTTCCACACCTTCAATCAAGGCTCGCAGGTATTCGCGCAACTGCTTCTCGCCGCACCCCATCAGAAGCGCGTCTTCGAATGCGTCTTGCGCCGCCTGATAAAGCTCGGTCATGTTCTCGGTCATGACTTTCACTTTTTCAGTGCAGGATACGATTTGCCCGTCGTCGTCATACCATTTGGGCATTTCAGGCATACTCACGTTGGTACTTTCCTAGACTTAATTGAGGAAACGGGACGGATCGTTTTTCTTCACGCGGCGGGCGAAGGCGTATTTGGCATTCCAGTATTTGTTGCTGAGGCTGGTGACTTCAATACGTTTGCCGGTACGCGGCGCGTGGATGAAACGGTTGTTGCCAATGTAGAGGCCGACGTGGGAGATTCTGCCGCGACCCATCGTGCGGAAGAACACCATGTCGCCCGGCTGCAATTCGCTACGCGATACGCCGACACCCATTTTTGCCTGTGCGGCGGAAGTGCGCGGGAGGTTTACGCCCATCGAGCGTTTGAAGATGTGCTGCATAAAGCCGCTGCAGTCGAAACCTGTGGACGCGGATGTGCCGCCGTAGCGGTAGGCTACGCCCAAAAGCCCCATCGCGCTGCTGATGAGTTCGTCTGCATTGTCTGATGACTGTACAGAGCTTACGGGTTGGCGGGGAGCGATCGCGGCAGTGATTGCGCGTCCGGGTTGGAGGAGTGCCGGGGAAGCAGGTTGTCTTGCATCTTCAAATTGGTTTAAAACCTGCTGTCTGTTTCTGACGAACGAATCGAGATCGTCGGCGTTTGCAAAATGAATGCCGGACAGCACATAGACCGAAGCCAATAGTGCCGCCAGCCTGGATAAGGCTTTCATGTTTGACTGATTCCATTTTCAGACGACCTGTCTGCCGCCTGCTATTATGTTATTCTGTATCTGGGATATTCAGGCGATTGTATATAAAAAACAGGATGTTTGGCAAAAAAGCGTCTGTTATATTGCGTTAAAGCGTTGTTTATAAAAAATTTTGCAAAGATACCCGACCCATGATGATACCTACTCTGCTCGCTATGCGCGACTTTTCCAGAATGCGCGAAATTATTACCGTGCTGACGAAATACGGCTTGGGCGGCTTTGTGCAGCGCATCCGTTTGGGCGCGGCGGGCGGGGACGAAGTGCATCCCGACAGCCGTTATATGAGTACGCCGCGACGCTTCCGCAAAGCGTTTGAGGAGCTGGGTCCGACCTTCGTCAAACTCGGTCAGGTATTGTCCACGCGGGTCGATATTTTCGGGGCGGAGTGGATTGAAGAGTTCGAACAACTGCAAAGCAACGTCGCGCCGATACCGTCGTCTGAAATCTATACTTTGGTCAAAGCCTATCTGGGCAAACCCGTTTCCGAAGTGTTCCGCAGCATAGACCCGAAACCCGCAGGCAGCGCGTCGGTGGCACAGGTACACCGTGCCGAACTTTTAGACGGAACCGCCGTCGCCGTCAAAGTCAAACGCCCCGACATCGAGCCGGTCATTCAGGCGGATCTGCGGATTTTGAACCATCTCGCCAGACTGATGGAATCCGAAATCCCCGAAGTGCGCCGTTACCAGCCCGTATTGATGGTCGCCTATTTTGCCAAGAGTCTGGCGAAAGAAACCGATTTATCGGTGGAGCTGCGCTATATGCAGCGCTTCGGTCAGACCTTTTCAGACGACCCTTTGGTCCGCATCCCAGCCGTCTATCCCGACATTTCCAACCGGCACATCCTCGTACAAGACTACATCGGCGGCACGCTCCTGAAAGACGCCGACCTCGACACCATGCCCCACACCTTGCGCAACGGGCTTGCCGGACGGATTACCGACACCCTCTTCACCATGATGCTGCGGCAAGGCTTTTTCCATGCCGACCCCCATCCGGGCAACATCTTCATCAACGACAACGGCGGCATCACCTTCATCGACTTCGGGCTGGTCGGACACCTCGGCAACACCCGCCGCCGCGAAATCCTCAACCTCATCAACGCCCTGACCAACAACGACGCACTGCTCATCCAATACGTCCTCAGCGACTGGGCGCAGGGCGATTTGCCCGACGAAAACCTGCTCGGCGCAGACGTCTTGGAAATGCTGCTCAACTACGAACACACGCCCATCCGCGACCTGCGCGTCAGCCAAGTCATCAACGACATCACCTCCATCATGCGCCGCCACGGGCTGACCCTGCCCGGCGACCTCGTGATGCTCTTCAAAACCCTCATCACCCTCGAAGGCGTCGTCAAACGGCTCGACGGCAGTATCGAACTGCTCGAACGCGCCAAACCCATCACCGAAGCCGCCGTCAAAGAACAAGCCTCCGCCGCCCACATTGCCCGCAACGCCAAAACGCAACTGCGCACCCTGTTGCAAATGGCGGAGTCGCTGCCGCAAGACTTCTTCAGGCTGACCAGAATGCTGCAAAAAGGCAAATTCGGCATCACCCTAGACCTCAAGCAGTCAGACCGCATCAGCCATCAAATCGACAGCGCCGCCAACCGCCTGACCATGGGCATCGTCACCGCCGCCCTGATTATCGGTTCGTCCATCGTCATGAGTATAGAAACCGGCCCCAAGTTTATCGGCTTCGTCGGCTACCTTATCGCCTTCGCCAACAGCCTGTGGATTATCTGGTCGGTGTGGCGGTCGGGGAAACACTAAACTGCCTGCTTCCGAAGCAGACCGCCTCAAAAGCAGGCAAGATATTGTGTGCCTTACACGCCTTACGGCACGGTATTAAAACAACTTACGCACTTCGGCTTCGATATCCGCCGCCCGCATAAAGGTTTCGCCGATTAAGAACGTATGCACGCCGTGACCGCGCATAAAGTCCACATCGTCTTTGTTTCGGATACCGCTTTCCGTGACGACCGTTTTGCCCGACAGATCGGGAAGCAGGTCTAAAGTCTGCTGGAGCGTGACTTCAAAAGTCCGCAGATTACGGTTGTTCACACCCCAAAGCGGCGTGGTCATGTTACGGCATTTTTCCAATTCGGATTGGTCGTGCAATTCCAGCAGCACGGTCATGCCCAAATCGTGGGCAACGGCTTCAAAATGCGTCAACTGCGCGGCATCCAAGGCCGCCGCAATCAATAAAATCGCATCAGCGCCCCATGTGCGCGCCTGATAAATCTGATAGTCGTCGATGATGAAATCTTTGCGCAACACCGGCAGGCTGACCGCCGAACGCGCCTGTTTCAAATACTCGGGCGAACCTTGGAAATACACTTCGTCAGTCAACACAGACAAACACGCCGCCCCCGCGCGTTCATAAGCGCACGCAATATCCGCAGGGTGAAAATCAGGCCGTATCAGCCCTTTGCTGGGACTGGCTTTTTTGATTTCCGCGATAATGGCAGGCAAGTTTTGGGCGTGTTTATTGCGGATGGAAGCAAAAAAGTCACGCACTGGCTCGGCATCGCGCAACTGCGCTTTGACTTCCGCAAGCGGTGCTGCCGCTTTTTGCGCGACAACTTCTTGTGCCTTGGTAGCAAGGATTTTATTGAGGATATCGGTCATAAATGGCTTTCGATCAATACATGGTGGAACAACGCAAAACAGCAGGCAACCCTATGCCGCCGCTTTTTGCGCCCTTCCATACCGTAAAGGGAAAAACGGTTTATCTTAACATTTACGAGGTCGTCTGAAAAACAGAAGATGGTTTCAGACGACCTCACCGCGATGACAACACAACATACCCTCCCCGCCCGCAACCGAAATCTACCGCCCATCCCGTCTCGCCGGTCAGACAATCCGCGTATGCTATGATGTTTCACTGCCGCGCCATCCAACCGATATCCCGCCGCACATACCCAACACACCCAAAGGAATCATTTATGAAAAGATGGATAATATGGGGCTTCCTCCCGCTTCTCCTCATGTGGGCGACCAGCGTGGCTTGGCTGCATTACCAAGCCGTCCAAGCAGAAAAAGCATCCCAAAACATCAAACCTGCCGACATCGCCGTCATCTTGGGCAATTCCGTCAACAGGCGCGGCAAACCCAATCCCTGCCTGCGCTCCCGAGTGGAAGCAGGCGTCGCCCTCTACCGTCAAAACAAAGTCAGCAGGTTGCTGATGAGCGGCGGCACGGACGGCGACGGCAGCAACGAAGCGGCAGCCATGCAATCTATGGCGATAGACATGGGCATCCCGCCCGAACACATCCGCATCGAAAACAAATCGGAAAGCACCTTTGAAAACATCGCCCTGAGCGCACCACTGTTACAAGACGTATCCAACGTCATCATCGTCAGCGACGCCTTCCATCTCGCACGCGCCGAGTGGCTCGTCAACCGCCATTTGAAAGACAAAAATGTCCAATTTTACGCTTCCGATTCCTGCGGCGACTCCACGCCCAATTACCTGCGCAAGCTCTCCCGCGAAATACCCGCGTGGATTAAAGCCATGATTATGCACCGCTGAATCCTGTCCGTCCGAAGCAAATGGTTTTAGACTTGGGCAAGCAGCGTTCACAGCATAGGCATCGTCTTTATAGTGCATCATTGACAAAAGGTCGTCTGAAAACGGTATATCGAAGTTTTCAGACGACCTTTTCGTTACCCATCTCTTCAAACGCAATATCTGCAAACGCCAAGCTCCATATCGCCGCAAACGCATTTCCGTTATATCCAAAGAAGCAAACAATATTTCCCGCACGATTCTCGCCTTGTTATATTTCCCGCTCAAGTATTTGTCTGATAAGGAAAATATGATGGGACTCAAATCATGGCTGGGCATTATCTTCATCGGCGCAACGGTGTGGCTCGCCTCATGCGGACAGTCCGGCAGCGTGGCTGACAAGGGCAAACCCGAGCGTGTCGTCATGCTGAATGTATCGTACGACCCGACACGCGAGTTCTACCGCGAATACAACCCGTTTTTCCAACGCTACTGGCAAAAAACACACGGACAGGAAGCAGATATCCGCCTCTCTAACGGCGGTTCGGGCAAACAGTCGTTGACCGTACAAAACGGCTTGAAAGCCGATGTCGTGACACTTGCGCTGGCATCCGACATCGACGCACTCCATCACAACAAAGCAGGCAGGCAACTCCTATCGGCAGACTGGCAAAAAGCCCTGCCGCACAACAGCACACCCTACACTTCGACCATCGTGTTCCT
>NZ_JH164971.1:48809-55229 GCF_000227275.1 Neisseria sp. GT4A_CT1 | reverse complement strand
GTTTGGACGGTTTGGCTTTGTCCTTTTCGGTCTGTTTTTGGCTGAGGGCTTTTAACTCCTTTAGGTAGGCGACCTTTGCGCGCATATAGCACAACTCTTCGATAAGCTCTGCCTGTGTTTTTCGTGGTCGGGTTTATCTGCGATGAAGGGGTTTTTGCGGTGTTGGGGCATGGTTTTGGATTGGGGATGTTCGAGTGCGCCGATACCGCCTTCTTGATAGGCGCGTATCCATCGTCTCAGGTGGGTTCGGGAAATGCCGTAGTGGTCTGCGGTACGTTGTTGGCTGCGTATATGCAGGTAGTGGAGTACGGCTTGGTATTTGAAGTGTAATGTATATTTGCTCATAAAAAAACTGCACCTTGTGAGTTGGAGGGGATGTCCAACTTTTGGGGTGCAGTTCAACCTGTTTCCAAGTTTTCAGACGACCTTTCTATCGGATGCGACGTTTAACTAAACCAATCAGAAAAACAGCTCGCGCCAGCTGATACGTTGCAGACCACAGATACGGCCTTTCACTTCCAGTGATTGCGCATTATTCAGCAACAAGCTGCGTTGGTCACCCTCTTTGCCTGAGAAGCATTTGTTGTTTGGCGTACCAGACCCCAAACCAAGCTCCTTATCCGTACCGGTTTCACCGCTGTCACCATCGGCAGTAACAGGATCGTCTGTACGCTTGTTCGGATCGATAAAGGTGAAGCTGACAATACCCTCTTGAGTCAAACCGTTGGCGTATTGCGTACCGAAACCGCTCAATTCACGCTTAAATATATCAGGCGTAAAACGTGCGCTACGGCTATTGAGTGCACCGCCGTTATCAGCATTGATGCCGAGGAAGGTCGTGCTGGTTACAGTTGACTTATTGTTGCTGACAGGCATACACAAGTCTTTTTCCGCTTCCTCCTTGCCGATAGTCTTACCGCCATCGGAAGTGTACTTGCGTATCGTAACGATGGCAGTACGCAGAATCATAGTCGGCTTAATGCTGACACGCTCGCCGGAACCTAGATTGATGAACCAGCCTTTATGTGTCTCTTCAATTTTTTCATTACTCAGATACAATGCCTTACTGGTTCGTGGCTGATTGTTTCCATCGTTATATGACTGCTCTACCTCAGTAATCGTTTGCTCGCGCAGGTTTTGCTCGGTAACATCCTGATTTGTCTTGTCTTCGAATAGATCTTTCGGCGCTTTATCCAGTTTTTGAAAAATACCGTAAATCGATTGTTTTTCAGTATTGCTCAAATCACTTTGGTAGATTTCACTACCTGTACCGAAAATCACGACGTATTCCTTAGCTCCTTTTCGTGATACGGCAGGAGCCGAGGTAATCGGCTTGCTTGACGAACCTGAGAAGATTTTGACCGCAGTCCAATTTTTCGGCGTTTCACCGCGCAGGTCGAAGCGGTACATATTACCCCCTCTGTCGCCTGCATAGGCAAAATCGACAACTCCGTCAAAATCGGTATCAAGCAGTGTCGGTGTGGACAGACCGCCTACACCGCCCGGCACGATAATTTTCGCCAACTCCTTACCTGCCTTATCTTCTTTTCCCGCAGACTGACCGCGTTTCTTGCCTGTACCGACTTCTTTACCAAGCATTTCGTAAACATATAACGCAGTTTCGTTGGCTGTCGCATCTTTTTCTTCGGCTGCGTAGCCACTGGCGAGGAAGCCTGCGTAACGGATGTTTTCCTCCAGTTTGGCGCTACCGTCAGTTTCACGTTTGATGGAAACGCGACCGATTTGCGGCGTACCGATAGTAAAGCCCAAAGTATTGTCTTTACCTTTGGTAGTTTCAAACAAAGGAACTTTATCGCTCCAAGCAGCCGCATCCAGACCGGTATCGGTGGTTTGATCTTCTTTACCGCCTATATTGAGAGCGTATGCGCCACGTCCGCCTTGCCCCATCGCGCCAAACATAAACACGCGCTGCTGAAACTTACTGCCTTGTTCTGCAACAGGGGTCTGACGCAGGGTAAAACCGCCGTTTACACCATATTTATGGTTTTCGATGGATTTTCCATAATCCGCATGTGCAATGTCTTTCAATACTTTGGCAAGCGTAATCGGGTTGCCTGACGCATCGTTTTCACGCTCCATCGCTGAAGGAAGATAGCTGACTTTCAAATCATAAGGATAGTCTCCTGCCGTGCTTTGGAAAATATGCACCATGCCATCGTTGGCTGCGGCAACCAAATATTTGCGGCGACCATGCTCAAGATTGCCGACTGCAGCAACAGAACCATCCAAAATATCGCCCAAATCACGCTCTCCAGGTTTACGGTCACGGTAAGGCTTGTATGCACTGTCATCACTGCCAACCCTGCCTGTCCAATTGAGCAGTTTTTTCCATTCGTCTTTGTCAGTATTCTCAATACCGAAATAGGCATTGTTGACTTTATTAGCAGGGATGGCGTCGATAAAGTAAGTATTAGAACCTGTGTTAATCAATGTTTTACGATTACCAAAGGAAGGCTGGGTAACTGTACCTTCCCGTCTACCATCAATATTATTCAATTTATTAAATAAAATCTGGCTACTCCAAGAGCCGGTATTCAGCTTGATGGTTGCCGCCAAATCAGGAATACCGCTGCTGGAAGTTGCCGGAGCGGTACCGCCATCCAAAGTAATCGGTTCACTTTGGCTATCATTTTTAATCGTATCTGTAATAGTTTTGAATGCCTCAAGTAAGGTTTCTGATTTATTAGCAATGTAATACCACTCTTTTTTACTGGCGCCTCGCTTCAGATAATCTTCACCTGCCAGGGTAATATCGCCACCAAAACCTACAGTAAATGTTTGAACAGTTTGCTTTTTGTAGTCCCCAAAATCATTTGGATCGCCATCCCAGCTCTTACCCGCTTTATCCTTACCACCGACTTTAAAGTCTTTTTCTGCTAGTTTTTTACTGAAAAAGGCCAAACCGTTACCGCGATCCCAAAACTGATCGTAGGAAGGCTCTGCCCTCATACAACGTAAAAGCCTATCCTGCCCTTTTCGTTCGCCGAAATATTCGTATGCTTTCTGGTAATCTTCACTATCATAAGCATTATGAACTCTCCAATTGTAATCTTTAGCAGCATAATAAAAACGACGGGCATCATAATCAAAAATCGTCCTATCTGGCCAATATGGAGAATTACCACAATAAGAGCTATAGTTAGCATCGCCATCCGACATCATGACGACATACGATTTTTGACAACGGTACTCAACCTTAGGCATAACAATCGTACTGACAATTTCAAAATAGCGGCGTGTTGCTGGGGTTGCATAGCCAGTACTCATCTTGTTGACACGCGTTTTCATTGCCTCTGGGTCAGAACTGAAAAAATCAGCATCTGATCGACCATTGTTATGAAGCGTCTGCAACCCCCAGTTAAACTGATCCTTATATTGATCAAGAATATCATTTAGCGCATTTTTCGTTACTTCTAACCTATTTAAAGGTTCCCCCCTCTTCCCCCTGGCTCCAGGTACAATAGAACCCATACTCGCCGAATCATCAATAAAAAACATAATGTTATGTTTGACTTTCGGCTGCTCTGTAATTTGGCTTTCGTTTTGCAAATAAAGCGGGGTTTTGGCAAACTGTGCTTGCGCTTGTGATGCCGCCCCCATCAGTGCGAGCGCGGAGGCGATGCTGTAAATCATCGGACGGATGGAGCCGGGGCAACGTGAAGGTTTGTTTTTCATAATGCGTTCTTTTTTCATAAAATCGTCGGTTGACGGATGATGACGTTGTTTTTATTTTCTCGGAATGAGATTCTAACATTTACGATGTCATTTATGTGGGGTTCGGGCTGTTTTTTTTATCTGACGCGGCGAACAATGGCGAAAATGAAACAGGCGGCGCGATTGTAAAGGCAAAATCCGTTGCCACGTCACGGCTTGAACGATGTGGCTTTTTGACGTAGAATGCATTGCTTCTACGGCATAGGCAGCTATGCCTGAAAAAGCACGTTACGCAGCAAAATCAAGGCTGCGGGGCGTGTTTTTTTAGCCGATATTTTCTCAGGCGGTCTTTTTTGTAAACAATTTTCAGACGACCCCTGCCCGTTTCTGCAAACCGACCATCATCAGGCAAACAGGATTCATCATGACCACTCCGGCTCTTCTCGTTCTCGCTGACGGCAGCGTATTTCATGGCACATCAATCGGTTACGAAGGTTCGACTTCCGGCGAAGTCGTGTTCAACACTTCCATGACCGGCTATCAGGAAATCCTGACCGACCCGTCCTACTGCAAACAAATCGTTACCCTCACCTACCCCCACATCGGCAATACCGGCACCAACGCCGAAGACGAAGAAAGCCGCAGCGTTTATGCCGCAGGCTTGATTATCCGCGACCTGCCGCTGTTGCACAGCAACTTCCGCGCCTCCGAAAGCCTTCACGACTATCTGGTGCGCAATAAAACCGTCGCCATCGCCGACATCGACACCCGCCGCCTGACCACGCTGCTGCGCGAAAAAGGCGCACAAGGCGGCGCGATTTTGACCGGTGCGGACGCGACAGTTGAAAAAGCGCAAGAACTCATCACCGCGTTCGGCAGCATGGTCGGCAAAGACTTGGCAAAAGAAGTTTCCTGCAAAGAAGCCTACGAATGGACCGAAGGCGAATGGGCGTTGGGCAAAGGTTTCGTTACCCCTGCCGAACAGCCGTTCCACGTCGTCGCTTACGATTTCGGCGTAAAAACCAACATCCTGCGTATGCTCGCCTCACGCAGCTGCCGCCTGACCGTCGTCCCCGCCCAAACCAGCGCGGAAGACGTGTTGGCACTCAACCCCGACGGCGTATTCCTGTCCAACGGCCCCGGCGACCCCGAGCCTTGCGACTACGCCATCAAAGCCGTACAAAAACTGATGGAAAGCGGCAAACCGATTTTCGGCATTTGTTTGGGACACCAGCTGATCAGCCTCGCCATCGGTGCGAAAACCCTGAAAATGCGCTTCAGCCATCACGGTGCCAACCACCCTGTACAAGATTTGGATAGCAGCAAAGTCGTCATTACCAGCCAAAACCACGGTTTCGCCGTCGATGCCGACACCCTGCCTGCCAACGCACGCATTACCCACAAATCCTTGTTTGACAACACCTTGCAAGGCATCGAGCTGACCGACAAACCCGTGTTCTGCTTCCAAGGCCACCCGGAAGCCAGCCCCGGCCCGCAGGATGTCGGCTATCTGTTCGACAAATTCATTGACAATATGAAAGCGGCGAAGCAATAAAGCGAATTTTTCAGACGGCCGTCAAATCCGGCAGGCCGTCTGAAAATCAAGCAGTTCAAAACCCTGTAACTCAAGTCAGAAAGGAAACTCCCATGACTGAAAAACAAATGCGCATCCTCTCCGTAGTCGCCACCCTGGCCGCCGTCGGTATGTACGTTTCTTATATCCCGCAAATCCAAAACAACCTTGCCGGCAACCCCGGCTCGCCGTTGCAACCCCTCGTCGCCGCCATCAACTGCACATTATGGTTTGCCTACGGCTTTTTGAAAGAAAAACGCGACTACCCCATCATACTGGCAAACGCCCCCGGTATCATTTTGGGCTTGATTACATTTATCACCAGCCTTTAAGGAAGTTTTCAGACGGCCTGTGCAAAATAAAAACGTAAAAGGTCGTCTGAAAAAAGAAAAAAGATTGTCATCAAGGTGTTTCCCGCACCCAATAATAAAAAATGAACCCGCCCGAAAAACTATTGACCGCCGACAACCCCGCCCTGCATCAACGCGCCAAAGCCATGCGTCAAGAAATGAGTGAAGCGGAAGCAAAATTGTGGCAGCACCTGCGGGCAGGCCGTCTGAACGGCTATAAATTCCGCCGCCAGCAGCCGATGGGAAATTATATTGTTGATTTTATGTGCGTAACGCCCAAGCTGATTATCGAAGTAGACGGCGGGCAGCACACAGAACAAGCCGCATACGACCACGCGCGGACAGCATATCTCAACAGCCTGGGCTTTACCGTGCTGCGTTTTTGGAATCACGAGATTTTGCAGCAGACAAACGATGTGCTGGCGGAAATCCTGCGCGTGTTGCAGGAATTGGAAAAACAGCCTGCACGGTAGCAGATGGCTGGTTTTGATTAAATTATTGAAAATTATAGGGTGCAAACCGACTGAATTAAGCATTCATAAAGGTCGTCTAAAAAGCATAAAAGTCGTCTGCACAACCTATTTTCCTCGCAGAACCCTTAATCCCAGCAGCTACCCCATCCTCTCTCCCGTGGGAGAGAGCTAGAGAGAGGGCAACAAGCCGCAAGGCTTGTATTTTAGGGGACCAAGGGATTTGGGAAGGGTTACCGAAATTCGGGGAATGCCCTCTCCCCAGCCCTCCCCCACAGGGGAGGGAGCAGGTTGCAGCAAGTTTTGCGGTTGCGGCGGTTTGAAAAGCAACTTGGATTTACCGTTGATTTCA
>NZ_JH164971.1:39786-48339 GCF_000227275.1 Neisseria sp. GT4A_CT1 | reverse complement strand
AGAGAGAGGGCAACAAGCCGCAAGGCTTGTATTTTGGGAGATTTAGGTGTTGGGAAAGATTGCCGCCATTCGGGGAATGCCCTCTCCCCAGCCCTCCCCCACGGGGGAGGGGGTGGATTGCAGCGGATTCAGGCGTTGCAGGTCGTCTGAAAAAGAATGCCCGAAACATCAACAGCAGGAATTTTTCAGGTAGCCTTTATCGCAAGGCTGATGGAACAAACACCGTAAGTATTTTTTCAGACGACCTTTGAACCCATCGGTAGGGTGTGTACCGTAAGGCACGCACGCGGTGGGTTGGGGGTGCAGGGAAAATGGAGAACGCGTGCGTACCGCACACACCCTACATGAGGGTGACGGCTTTCTTGGGTTTGCCATTGATTGTAGGGCATCTGAAAAGAAAAAAAGCAGCCTGAACAATTTGTTTTTCTTGCAAAACCCTTAATCCCAACAGCCGCCCCGTCCTCTCTCCCGTGGGAGAGAGCTAGAGAGAGGGCAACAAGCCGCAAAGCTTGTATTGAGGTGGTTAGGGTATTGGGAAAGATTGCCGAAATTCGGGGAAGGCCCTCTCTCCAGCCCTCCTCCACGGGGGAGGGAGCAGGTTGCGGTAAATTCAAGTGTTACAGGCCGTCTGAAAAAAGAATGCCCGAAATATCAACGGCAGGAATTTTTCAGGTAGCCTTTATCTCCAGGAAAATGAACCAAACGCCACGAGCGTTTTTTCAGACGACCTTTAACCCCATCGGTAGGGCGTGTGCCGCAAGGCACGCACGCGCTGGGTTGGGGTTGCAGAGAAAATGGAGAACGCGTGCGTGCGTACCGCACACGCCCTACATATGGGCTACGGCTTGCTTTATTGTTCATTTTTGATAAGTTAGGATAATTTATGACAGGAATTTCACATGAAGAAGCTAGCAAGTGGGCAAAAAAAGAAATATTTGTTGGGGCGATACTTGGATTATGTCTCGGTATTCCTGGAACATGGCTAGTACGAGAAGGTTTATATCAAGACAACAAAGAAATACTTAATAAACAAATAACAGACTTAAAGGAAGAAAAAAGTAAACTGGAAGAAGAAAAATCAACTCAAAGAGAAAGCCTTGCCACTTGCGAAGCACAAAAAACAGGATTAGAAAACTCGATACAGAAAGATTATGTACGAAAAGAAGAGTTGAATCGCTGCCAGCAAGATTATGCTCAAAAATCAGATCAAAACCAAAGAATAAACGATGAAAATATAAAACTTTCATCTCAATTGCAAACCAAAAGTGCATGTTTACAAAGACAACAGCACTTACAACAACAATTAGACACTATAAGAGAAGAACTCAAATCTGGATTTACAAAAGGATTCGTTCTCCATGGACTGACTGAACAAGAACGAAATGAACGACAAATCCAACAAAAACAACTTGTAGAACAGTTAAATAAAATCAATTGCCAATAATTTTTAAAGAAAGACCCACCCATGCCCAAACGTACCGACCTAAAATCCATCCTTATCATCGGCGCCGGCCCTATCGTTATCGGTCAGGCCTGCGAATTTGACTATTCGGGCGCACAGGCCTGTAAGGCTTTGCGTGAAGAAGGCTATAAAGTCATTCTGGTGAATTCCAACCCCGCCACCATCATGACCGACCCTGAAATGGCGGATGTTACCTACATCGAGCCGATTATGTGGCAGACGGTGGAGAAGATTATCGCCAAGGAGCGGCCCGATGCGATTCTGCCCACGATGGGCGGCCAGACCGCGCTGAACTGTGCGCTGGATTTGGCGCGCAACGGCGTGCTGGCGAAATACAATGTCGAGCTGATCGGCGCGACGGAAGACGCGATCGACAAGGCGGAAGACCGCGGCCGCTTTAAGGAGGCGATGGAGAAAATCGGCCTCTCCTGCCCGAAATCTTTTGTCTGCCACACGATGAACGAGGCCTTGGCGGCGCAGGAACAGGTCGGTTTTCCGACGCTGATTCGCCCGTCTTTCACCATGGGCGGTTCGGGCGGCGGCATTGCCTACAATAAAGACGAGTTTTTGGCGATTTGCGAACGCGGTTTTGACGCGTCGCCCACGCATGAGCTGCTGATTGAGCAGTCCGTCCTCGGCTGGAAAGAGTACGAGATGGAAGTGGTGCGCGATAAGGCCGACAACTGCATCATCATCTGCTCGATTGAAAACTTCGACCCGATGGGCGTGCATACGGGCGACTCGATTACGGTTGCGCCGGCGCAGACGCTGACGGACAAGGAATACCAAATCATGCGCAACGCAAGCTTGGCGGTATTGCGCGAAATCGGCGTGGACACGGGCGGCTCGAACGTTCAGTTTGCGGTGAACCCTGAAAACGGCGAGATGATTGTGATTGAGATGAACCCGCGCGTGAGCCGTTCGTCTGCGCTGGCTTCCAAAGCGACGGGCTTCCCGATTGCGAAAGTGGCGGCGAAGCTGGCGGTCGGCTTTACGCTGGACGAGTTGCGCAACGACATCACCGGTGGCCGCACGCCCGCGTCATTCGAGCCTTCCATCGACTATGTCGTCACCAAAATCCCGCGTTTCGCTTTTGAAAAATTCCCCGCTGCAGACGACCGCCTGACCACGCAGATGAAATCGGTGGGCGAAGTGATGGCGATGGGCCGCACGATTCAGGAAAGCTTCCAAAAAGCCCTGCGCGGCTTGGAAACAGGCTTGTGCGGCTTCAATCCGAAAAGCTCCGACAAAGCGGAAATCCGCCGCGAACTGGCCAACCCCGGCCCTGAGCGTATGCTGTTTGTGGCAGACGCGTTCCGCGTGGGCTTCACGCTGGAAGAAATCCACGAAATCTGCGCCATCGACCCTTGGTTCTTGGCTCAAATCGAAGACTTGGTGAAAGAAGAGCAGCAGGTAAGTGCAGGCTGCCTGCAAGATTTGGATTTCGCCGCCTTACGTCGTCTGAAACGCAAAGGCTTCTCCGACAAATGCATCGCACAGCTTTTAGGGCTACCTGAAAAAGAAGTGCGCGAACACCGCTATGCGCTGAAGCTGCATCCCGTCTATAAACGCGTCGATACCTGCGCAGCCGAGTTTGCCACCGAAACCGCCTACCTCTATTCCACTTACGAAGAAGAATGCGAAGCGCGTCCTTCCGAGCGTAAAAAAGTGATGATTCTCGGCGGCGGCCCAAACCGTATCGGTCAAGGCATCGAGTTTGACTATTGCTGCGTTCACGCCGCACTCGCCCTGCGCGAATCGGGCTTTGAAACGATTATGGTGAACTGCAACCCCGAAACCGTGTCCACCGACTTCGACACCAGCGACCGCCTCTATTTCGAGCCGCTGACACTGGAAGACGTGTTGGAAATCGTCCGCACCGAAAACCCGTGGGGCGTGATTGTGCATTACGGCGGTCAAACCCCGCTGAAACTCGCCAACGCGCTGGTTGAAAACGGCGTGAACATTATCGGCACATCCGCCGACAGCATCGACGCTGCCGAAGACCGTGAACGCTTCCAAAAAGTGTTGAACGACTTAGGCCTGCGCCAACCGCCCAACCGCATCGCCCACAACGAAGAAGAAGCGCTCGTCAAAGCCGAAGAAATCGGCTATCCGCTGGTCGTGCGCCCGTCTTACGTCCTCGGCGGCCGCGCCATGCAGGTTGTCCACTCCGCCGAAGAGCTGCAAAAATACATGCGCGAAGCCGTGCAGGTATCCGAAGACAGCCCCGTGTTGCTCGACTTCTTCCTGAACAACGCCATTGAAGTCGATGTGGACTGCGTTTCAGACGGCAAAGACGTCGTTATCGGCGGCATCATGCAGCACGTCGAACAGGCAGGCATCCACTCCGGCGACTCCGGCTGCTCGCTGCCGCCCTACTCGCTCAGCGAAGAAATCCAAGACGAAATCCGCCGCCAAACCAAAGCCATGGCGTACGCGCTGGGTGTGGTCGGCCTGATGAACGTACAGTTTGCCGTGCAAGACGGCGTGGTGTTCGTGTTGGAAGTGAACCCGCGCGCCAGCCGTACCGTTCCCTTCGTCTCCAAAGCCACCGGCGTGCCGCTCGCCAAAGTCGGCGCACGCTGCATGGCAGGCATTTCCCTGCAAGAGCAAGGCGTGGAAAAAGAAGTCGTCCCCGATTTCTATGCCGTTAAAGAAGCCGTGTTCCCCTTCATCAAATTCCCCGGTGTGGACACCATTCTCGGCCCCGAAATGCGCTCCACCGGCGAAGTGATGGGCGTAGGCGCAAGCTTCGGCGAAGCCTACTACAAAGCCCAACTCGGCGCTGGCGAACGCCTGAACCCGACCGGCAAAATCTTCCTCGCCGTACGCGACGAAGACAAACCGCTCATCGTCAAAACCGCGCAAAACTTCCAAGCCTTAGGCTACGGCGTCTGCGCCACACGCGGCACCGCCGAATACCTGAAAGAGCACGGCATCATCGTGCAAGCGGTAAACAAAGTGCAGGAAGGCCGCCCGCACATCGTGGACGCAATTAAAAACGGCGAAATCGCGCTGGTGGTCAACACCGTCAGCAGCTCGGCACAATCCATCGCCGACAGCCACAGTATCCGCCGCACCTCCCTCACCCAACGCGTGCCGCAATACACCACCATCGCCGGCGGCGAAGCCATGAGCGAAGGCGCAAAAAGCCGCGACCACCTAGGCGTGTACAGCGTGCAGGAGTTGCATGGACGGTTGAAAAACAGAGGCTGAATCTGAATCGGGTTTAGCTTGAACAAAATCGTCTGAAAACCAATTTTCCGGTTTTCAGACGACCTTTTTCTTTGCTGACTTTATTCGAGGCGCATTTGCGTAAACAGAACCACTCGCGGATGGTTTGCGAATTCATCAACCGTCCGATCCGTTACCTCCGGCAAAACCGCTTGCGGCTACCTCAGCGCATACGGCATACGGAACTTATAGTGGATTAAAATAAAAATGAGACAAGGCGACAACGCCCGCCGTGTACGGGTAGTACATAAGGGCGTTGGCAACGCCGTATCGTTGCAATTTTAATCCACTATAAGACAATTGAAAAACAAAACTGAATCAAGTTTAGCTTCAACAAAAAGGTCGTCTGAAAACCAATTTTCCGGTTTTCAGACGACCTTTTCTTTGTTATCTGCCTACCTTATTCGGGACGCATCTGCGGGAACAAAATCACGTCGCGGATGGTTTGCGAATCGGTCAGCAGCATCACCAGGCGGTCGATGCCGATGCCGCAACCGCCTGTCGGCGGCAGGCCGAATTCCATGGCACGGATGTAGTCGGCATCGTAGTGCATGGCTTCGTCGTCGCCCGCGTCTTTTTGCGCCACTTGCGCTTTGAAGCGTTCGGCTTGGTCTTCGGGGTCGTTCAACTCGGAATAGCCGTTTGCCAGCTCGCGGCCGACAACGAACAATTCGAAACGCTCGGTCAGACCTTGTTTCGTATCCGAAGCGCGCGCCAACGGGGAAACTTCGACCGGGTAATCGACAATGAAGGTCGGGTTCCACAGTTTGCCCTCGGCGCAACCTTCAAACAGGGCAAGTTGCAGGCTGCCGATGCCGGGGGACGGCGGCAGGCTTTCGCCGTGTTTGACGATTTCTTTTTTCAGCCATTCTTCATCGTTTAACTGCTCGTCGGTGTAGTGCGGATTGTATTTTTTGATGGCTTCGAGAATGGTCAGGCGTTCAAACGGGCTTTCCAAATCGACTTCTTTGCCGTTGTAGCTGATTTTCGCCGTACCGTTGACCGTGCGCGATGCGTTACGGATGATGTCTTCCGCCATCTGCATCATGCGTTCGTAATCGGAGAAGGCTTCGTAGAATTCAATCATGGTGAATTCGGGGTTGTGGCGCACGGACATGCCTTCGTTGCGGAAGCTGCGGTTGATTTCAAACACGCGTTCCAAACCGCCGACTACCAGGCGTTTCAGATACAGCTCGGGGGCGATGCGCAGGTAGAGCGGGATGTCCAAGGCGTTGTGGTGGGTCACGAAGGGTTTCGCCGTCGCGCCGCCGGGAATCGGGTGCATCATCGGGGTTTCGACTTCGAGATAATGCTCGTTCACCATGAAATTGCGCACGGATTGGATGATTTGGCTGCGTTTGATAAACGTATTGCGCGATTCTTCGTTGGCAATCAAATCAACGTAGCGTTGGCGGTATTTGGTTTCCTGATCGCTCAAGCCTTTGTGTTTGTCGGGCAGCGGGCGCAGGGATTTGGACAGCAGGCGGATGTCGGACACGCGCACGGTCAATTCGCCGTGGTTGGTTTTGAACAAAGTGCCTTCCGCGCCGACGATGTCGCCCAAGTCCCAATGGTTGAAATCGTCCAAAACTTCCTGACTCACGCCTTTGTTGTTCAGATAAAGCTGGATTTGGCCGGTCACGTCTTGGATGGTGGCAAAGCTCGCCTTGCCCATTTGGCGTTTGAGCATCATGCGGCCGGCAATTTTGACGGGAACGGCTTGCGGGTCGAGTTCTTCTTTGCTGATTTCGCCGTATCGGGCGTGCAAATCGGCGGCAAAGCTGTCGCGCTTGAAGTCGTTGGGATAGGCAATGCGCTGTTGGCGGATGTTGTGCAGTTTTTCGCGGCGCAGGGCGATGATTTGGTTTTCGTCCAACTGCGGCTCGGTTTGCGGATTGTTTTGTTCGCTCATGGTGTTTTCCGGAAAAATAAATCAGGCGCAATCTGTTTCAGACGACCTGATTGAATCACAAAATTTGCGCATATTTTACGCGATGTCGGTGTTTTTTTCTATCCGGCTCAAAAGGTCGTCTGAAAAACATCGGGCAGGGGTTTTCGGTCAATCCGTTTGGCGGGAAAAAGATACCTGAAATCAAGTTTGGAAAAACATTTGGCTTTTTTGCTGTTATACTCATTCCATTTATTTCAAATCAATATCTGAAGATTATGTACTGGTCTATTCCTGATATCCCCGATACCATCGTCGCCCGCAAAAACAGCAAGTGGAATACCCCTTGGGTATGGCTGACGGTATTGGCTTTGCTTTTCATTGCGGCGTTGATTGTTGTGTTGTGGCTGAAAATCAGCCCGTTTTATCTGTTGATACCGGTTGGCGTTTGGGGCGCGGCTTTGCTGTACCGCTTTATCTTGTCGATGAACCGCAGCGCGGCGGCAGATGCTTGGGAAACCGAAAAATCGAATATCCGCAAAAAATGGACGGATTGGGCGCAAAGAAGCATCGTATTGGTCGATTCGCATACCATCCTGCCCGAACCCTTGTCGCTGCCGGACGTCATTACCCAAGCCTCAGGCGGACGAAATGCCGATCTTTTTCTGTTTCCGCGTGATGAAGACGAAGACCTGTGGCGCAGCGGCTATCCTTACGTTGCCGAACATTTTTACCAAAAGTTGAGCGAATTGGCGGAGTATCGGCAGCCTGTGACCCTGCACATCGATGCGCCGGACGAAGAAGCGTATTTGAACTGGCAGCAGAGATTTGAAGAAATCGCCGAAATGGCGGGTGTCCGCGCGACTATCAAGCCTTTGTCCGATGGCGAAAGTTTGATGGGCGATTGGGTGGAAAACCGTCAATTTGAAGGCATCCATGTGATTTTTTCGGCATGGCTGAACGAAGACGCTTCAGATGCCGAGTTTACAGAAAACGCAACTTGGCTGGTGTTTGCCTCGCCTTATGTCGCCAAACAGAATAAATTGCCCGTCAAAGCGGTTTTGCAGCGTCCGATTGCCATCTCCTTGTCCGACGAAACAGCGCAAAACAAATCTTTCGGACACTACGCCGATTACGCTTTGAAAAACCGCACCGTCCATGCCGCCTGGTTTACCGCACCGCCTAAAGATACGCAACAATACGTCGGCAAACTTCGCCAAGCAGGCGTCAGCTGGAACGATAATTTCGACCTGCCCCTGATACACACGCCCGAACCGTATACAGGTCAACTTCCGCGAGAAAGCCACTGGCTGACTCTGGGCTTGATGGCTGAAAACAGCGATCAGCAGAACCAATTGTTCGGCTGGCAGAAAGACGGCAATCTGTATATGGGCTGCCTGATTCATCAAAATTCAGCAGCATAAGCCGACTATCTTGTCATGGTACAAAAGGTCGTCTGAAAACTTGAAGTTTGGGTTTTCAGACGACGGCGGATTCGCATTTGAAGTGCAACTTTCCATAACAGAAAAAGGCCAGTATGCGGTAGCATACGGCCTTTCCTGCAAGAAAGATTGCCATGAGCTACACACAACTGACCCAAGACGAACGATACCATATCCAATACCTGTCCCGCCACTGCACCGTCACCGAAATCGCCAAACAGCTCAACCGCCACAAAAGCACCATCAGCCGAGAAATCAAGCGGCACTGCATCCAAGGACAGCAATACAGCGCCGATAAAGCCCAACGGCAAAGCCGGCTGACCAAACAGCACCGGCGAAAACCCTATAAGCTCGATTCGCAGCTGGTTCAACACATCGACACCCTTATCCGCCGCAAACTCAGTCCCGAACAAGTATGTGCCTACCTGCATAAACACCACGGGATCAAGCTCCATCACAGCACCGTTTACCGCTACCTTCGCCAAGACAAAAGCAACGGCGGCACTTTGTGGCAACATCTCAGA
>NZ_JH164971.1:0-39177 GCF_000227275.1 Neisseria sp. GT4A_CT1 | reverse complement strand
CCCCTGTCCGGCGGGGGAAGGTTAGGATGGGGGTGGTTCTATGGCTTTAGGTAAAATCAAATTCGTTTAACCCATAGAGCCACCCTCTCCCCAGCCCTCTCCCGCCAGACGGGAGAGGGGGCGGTTTTCGGATAAAAACGAGGTCGTCTGAAACTTTAAGATTCGGGTTTTAAAGAAACAAACCCGTTCATACCCGTTTTCAGACGACCCGTGTATTCAATCAATACAGATTTTGGATAACTCAAGTAGCGTGGGCTTTGCCACGAAATCCATCATTTAAGTAATCAAAATCAGACAATAGCCGAATGTGCTTTCATTTTGGCATTCATATCGCGGGCAAAGCCCACGCTACGGTTTGCTGCAACGGCAATCTGTTCCTTCCCCCGTCCGGCGGGGGAAGGTTAGGATGGAGGTGGCTTTGTGGATTTAGGTAAAATTAAATTCGTGTAGCCTGTAGCCCCCCTCCCCAGCCAGACGAGAGAGGTTGAAGACCGCAGATAAAAACAAGGTCGTCTGAAAACCTGAATCCCAAGTTTTCAGACGACCTCTTTATTTTCAAACCTGACTTACTTGACGCGTCCTGCTTTCAACACGCGTTGGGCGAAGAACACCATGCCTGTGATGAAAAATGCCAGTCCCAGCCATGATGCGGTGATTTCCCAGTTTTCTAGACCCAGCGCGAGCGGGGCGTCGGAGCCACCGTTGGTCACGGAGAAGGCGATGATGAATGCCATCACTACGCCGACCAGGCTTTCGCCGACAATCAAACCGGCGGAGAACAAGGTTCCGATACGCTCGGCGTTTTTCAGACGACCTTCACGGTTTTCCGCTTTCTTGCCGATGATGTGTTTCAACACCGCCGCCAACACTGCGCCGATCACGATGGGCATAGTGACGGACGGGGGCAGGTAGATGCCCATGCCGACTGCGAGGACAGGCAGTGCGCGTTTGCCGCCGGACGATTTTTTCAACACCAAATCGACGACGATCAACACCGCGCCGATCGCAATACCGGTGAAGATGTACGCCCATTCAAGGTTGCGGGCGAAGATACCCGACGCGATGGTCGTCATCAAAGTCGCTTGCGGAGCCGCCAAGGCCTGTGCCGCGTCCATGCCTTCGCGTGGCATGGCGCCGGTAAAGCCATAAGCTTCGTAGAGCAGTTCTAACACGGGCGAGATGACGAATGCACCGACGATACAGCCGATAATCAACGCAATCTGTTGTCTCCAAGGCGTTGCTTTGAGCAGGTAGCCGGTTTTCAAGTCTTGCAGGTTGTCGTTGGAAATCGAAGCCACGCAAATCACCGCCGAGCCGCAGAACAAGGTCAGAGCCAGCAAAAATTTGCGGTTGGCTTCATCCGCCATCAAGCTGCCGGATTCGCCCACGACCAACAACACCAGCGAAATGATGACGATGGAAACGATGCCCACGCCGGAAATCGGGCTGGAAGACGAGCCGACCAAACCCGCCATATAACCACAGGCGGCGGCAACCAAAAAGCCGATGATGGAAGCCAAAAGCGTGCAAACGACCACCAAAAGCCAAGCCATGCCGCCTGTAATGTGCGAATCGCCGATAAAGTGATAAAACGATACGCCCAGCACCAGCATCATGGACAATACCCAAAAAATCATAGCCTTAGGCGACAAATCCTGTTCTGTACGTTCCGCCGCAGGCGCACCGCCGCCGAAACTCTTGAATGACATTCTCAGACCTTCCAGTATCGGCTTGAGCAGCATCAAAAGCGTCCAAACCGCCGCGATACTGATGGTACCCGCGCCGATAAAGCGTACTTTTTCCTTCCACAGCTTCATCGCAAATGCCGCCATTTCCATATCGGCAGGTTGAGGAATGTGCGATGAAAAATACGGCACGGCAATGCCCCAAGCAATCGAAATACCCAGCAGGATGGCAATACCGCCCGTCAGACCGACCAGATAGCCCGCGCCCAACAATGCCAGCGAAAAGCCCATCGGCAGTTGGAAAATCGCCGTGCCGCTTTTGAACCAATAACTCGCGCTATCGGCAATCACGCGCAAACCGTTGGCACAAAAGCTCATAAAGCCCGCCAACGCGCCGCCTGCCGCCAGCTCTTTAATGCCGCTTCCGCCCTGACGGTCTTCCTCTTTCCTCGTGGCTGCCGACTTTCAAAATCTCCGCCGCCGCCACGCCTTCGGGATAAGGCAACTCGCTTTTCACCACCATCGCGTAACGCAGCGGAATGGTGAAAATCACCCCCAAAATCCCGCCCGCCATACACAACAGCGCAGTCTGCCAAAACGGAAAACCGCTCCAATAGCCTGCCATCAACAAACCGGGCAGAACAAAAATAATGCTCGAAAGCGTACCCGCCGCCGAAGCCTGCGTCTGCACCATATTGTTTTCCAAAATATTGCTGCCTTTGAAAAACTTCAAAACCGCCATCGAAATCACCGCAGCCGGAATCGACGAAGCAAAGGTCAGACCGACTTTCAAACCGAGATAAACGTTTGACGTGGTAAAGATCACGGTAATCAGCGCACCGAGTATCATGCCCCGAAGCGTCAGCTCGCGGTAATCCGCGTAAGGATCGTGAGTGGATTGTGTCATCGTGGATAGCCTTTCGGTTAAGAAAAAACGTACGGCAGGCTCGAACCGGCTGCCGAATCTGCCTTTATGGTGTTGCGGCGGCAAGGAAATGTCAAGTTAGACAAAGAATGTGCAAAGAAAGCGGAAAAGTATAGTGGATTAAAATTGCAATGATACGGCGTTGCCAACGCCCTTATGTACTACCCGTACACGGCGGGCGTTGCCGCCTTGTCTCATTTTTATTTTAATCCACTATAAAAGGTCGTCTGAAACCGGTGGCCGCATTTTCAGACGACCTTAGCGGCTCAAATCGCCTCACCCAACCCTGAAAAACCTCCAAATCCCACCATTTATAGTGGATTAATTTTAAATCAGGACAAGGCGATGAAGCCGCAGACAGTACAGATATAGTGGATTAAAATCACAATGATACGGCGTTGGCTCGCCTTGACGTACTACCTGTACGCCTTGCGGCTCGCTGTCTTGTCTCATTTTTATTTTAACCCACTATAGTACGGAACCGATTCACTTGGTGCTTCAGCACCTTAGAGAATCGTTCTCTTTGAGCTAAGGCGAGGCAACGCCGTACCGGTTTAAAGTGAATCCACTATATTCCTTCAATGACCGACCGTCCTTATATAAAAAAATCTGTTCATCCCATTGACGAATCGTCCAGATTCAGAGCCTGCTCCGGATTTCAGATGACCTGTTGTCGCTTTTACGCCACTTCAAACAACTTTAAAGATAACGTCATTTCATGACAAAACCTTGCAATCGGCTTGCAATCGCGTCCCAGTCGTAATTTCAACCCGATAGATACAGGAAATTTCACTTCAGACGGCCCAAACGGATTGAATAGCCAAGATTTACACGGTAAACTTATACAATTAAAAAATTTTATGATTTACTCACTATTATGAAACCCGCCTTCGACATAAAGTCAGCCCGGCTTGACGTGCTGGCTATTCACCTGCATACCGCAGACTTGACCGAACTGGAAGAATTTTTGCGCCAACGCGCCGGTCAATACCAAGAATTGGATGTCGTCCCCTTCGTTTTGGATGTGCAGGATTTTGACCATCCCGAGTCATTGGACATCGGTTCCATGATTTCCCTTTTCGCCCGTTACGGCATGCAGATTCTGGGGCTGCGCCACGAAAGCGAATATTGGGCATCCTTCGCAGCACGTTACCATTTGGTTTTCAGCCGTAGCGACAAATCCGAGCCGCAACAGCCCAAAATCAACCAAGAGCCCGCACCCGTTCAGGCAACGGTCATCAGCAACCCGACCGTCCTCATCAGCACCCCCGTCCGCACCGGACAACAGGTTTACGCGGAAAACGGCGACCTTATCGTGACCGGCATCGTCAGCCAAGGTGCGGAACTCATTGCCGACGGAAACATTCATATTTATGCGCCCATGCGCGGCAGGGCTCTGGCAGGCGCGAAAGGCAACACCAACGCGCGCATCTTCATCCACTCCATGCAGGCGGAACTGGTCTCCGTAGCGGGCATCTACCGCAATTTCGAACAAGACCTGCCCGACCACCTGCACAAAAAAGCCGTACAGGTTTCATTGCAAGACAACCGCCTGGTTATCAGCGCAATCGACACAGATTAACCATTCCAAGCATTTGATAAAGGAAACATCGTGACAAAAATCATCGTAGTAACTTCAGGCAAAGGCGGCGTAGGCAAAACCACGACCAGCGCCAGTATCGCAACCGGACTGGCTCTGCGCGGCCACAAAACAGCCGTCATCGACTTTGACGTCGGCTTGCGCAACCTCGACCTGATTATGGGTTGCGAACGACGCGTCGTTTACGACCTGGTTAACGTTATCCAAGGCGAAGCCACGCTCACCCAAGCTCTGATTAAAGACAAAAACTGCGAAAACCTCTTTATCCTGCCCGCATCGCAAACCCGCGACAAAGACGCGCTGACCCGTGAAGGCGTTGAGAAAGTCATGCAGGAATTGAGCAGTGACAAAATGGGATTCGAATACATCATCTGCGACTCCCCCGCCGGTATCGAACAAGGCGCATTGATGGCGCTCTACTTCGCCGACGAAGCCATCGTCACCACCAACCCCGAAGTATCCAGCGTCCGCGACTCCGACCGTATCTTGGGTATCCTGCAAAGCAAATCCCGCAAAGCCGAACAAGGCGGCACGGTCAAAGAACACCTGCTGATTACCCGCTACTCGCCTGAGCGCGTCAACAAAGGCGAAATGCTGTCCGTACAAGACATTTGCGACATCTTGCGCATCCCGCTTATCGGCGTCATTCCCGAATCGCAAAACGTCCTGCAAGCGTCCAATGCCGGCGAACCCGTCATCCACCAAGACAGCGCAACTGCCGCAGAAGCCTACAAAGACGTTATCGCGCGCCTCTTGGGTGAAAACCGTGAAATGCGTTTCCTCGAAGCCGAGAAAAAAGGCTTCTTCAAACGGCTGTTCGGAGGCTAAGTCATGTCATTAATGGATATGTTGTTCGGCAGAAAACCGAAAACCGCCGCCGTTGCACGCGACCGCCTGCAAATCATCATTGCCCAAGAGCGCGCGCAAGAAGGTCAAGCGCCCGATTACCTGCCGACCCTGCGCAAAGAATTGCTGGAAGTATTGTCCAAATACGTCAATGTTTCCCTGGACGACATCCGCATTTCCCAAGAAAAGCAGGACGGTATGGACGTTCTCGAATTGAACATCACCCTGCCTGAACAAAAAACGGAACAGAAAAAGGCTTAACACATGACCTTGACCGAATTGCGTTACATCGTAGCCGTCGCGCAGGAACGTCATTTCGGACGTGCCGCGCGCCGCTGCTTTGTCAGCCAGCCCACCCTTTCCATCGCCATCAAAAAGCTGGAAGAAGAGCTGTCGGTATCCCTGTTTGACCGCAGCAGCAACGACATCATCACCACCGAAGCGGGCGAGCGCATCGTTGCCCAAGCCCGCCGCGTGTTGGAAGAAGCCGAGCTGATCAAGCACCTTGCCAGCGAAGAGCAAAACGAATTGGAAGGCGCATTCAAACTCGGTCTGATTTTTACCGTCGCCCCTTACCTTCTGCCCAAGCTCATCATTTCCCTGCGCGAAACCGCGCCGAAAATGCCCCTGATGCTTGAAGAAAACTACACGCACATCCTAACCGAATCGCTCAAACGCGGCGACGTCGATGCCATCGTAGTCGCAGAACCCTTCCAAGAGCCGGGCATCGTCACCGAGCCGCTGTATGACGAGCCTTTTTTCGTCATCGTCCCCAAAGGACACCATTTCGAAGAACTCGATGCCGTTACGCCGCAGATGTTGAGCGAAGAGCAGGTCTTGTTGCTGACTGAAGGCAACTGTATGCGCGATCAGGTCTTATCAAGCTGCTCCGAGCTGGCCGCCAAGCAGAAAATCCAAGGCCTGACCAACACCCTGCAAGGCAGCTCCATCAACACCATCCGCCACATGGTTGCCAGCGGTCTCGCCATTAGCGTCATGCCTGCTACCGCGTTGACCGAAAACGACCATTTGCTGTTCAGCATCATCCCGTTTTCAGGCTCCGTACCGCACCGCCGCGTCGTTTTGGCATATCGTCGGAACTTCGTCCGCCCCAAAGCATTGACTGCTTTGCGGACTGCCATCCTCAATTCCCATCTTCACGGCGTTACTTTTGTCCAAGAGTAAAGCGCATTGAATACCGGGCATCGATGAAATCATGCCCAGGGCTTTCAATTGTGATGATATTCAACAAGCCGCCGATTTTTTCGGCGGCTTGTTTTTTGTGTCTCAGCAGATGGATAAGCCAGAAATCGTGTAGAACGTTCGATCAGATAAACTTGTGCTTTAATGCCTTAAAACATGGTTTCCTGCGAACTTGAGCAGGGTAAGGACTCAACAGTTTCCAATCGATAAGCCTACCATCTAATACGAAACGTCGTCTGAAAACCCTAAATACAGTTTTCAGACGACGTTTTATTTTTAATTGCCTTAAATCTCGCTACCGCCGACGGTCAGTCCCGAATCAATCCGCAGGGTCGGTTGTCCGACGCCGACAGGAACGCTCTGTCCGTCTTTGCCACACACGCCGACACCGCTGTCCAACGCGGTATCGTTGCCTATCATGGAAACATGTTTCAACACATCAGGGCCGTTGCCGATGATGGTTGCGCCTTTGACGGGATATTGCAGTTTGCCGCCCTCGACCCACCACGCTTCGGATGCGCTGAAGACAAATTTGCCGCTGGTGATGTCCACCTGTCCACCGCCGAAGTTGACGGCGTAAATGCCTTTGTCGATGGACGCGATGATTTCGTCGGGTTCGTAGCCGCCGTTTTCCATGAAGGTATTGGTCATGCGCGGCATAGGGGCGGAGGCGTAGCTTTCGCGGCGGCCGTTGCCGGTGGATTGCGTATCCATCAGGCGGGCGTTGGTTTCATCCTGCATATAGCCGACCAAGATGCCGTCCTCAATCAATACGGTGCGGCGTGTTTCGTTGCCTTCGTCGTCGATATTGAGCGAACCGCGTCTGTCGGCAATGTCGCCCTGATCAACGACGGTAACGCCTTTGGCGGCAACGCGCTCGCCGATTCTGCCTGAAAAGACACTGGTTTCTTTGCGGTTGAAATCGCCTTCCAAGCCGTGTCCGACGGCTTCATGCAGCAACACGCCCGGCCAGCCGTTGCCCAAGACAACGGTCATTTCGCCTGCGGGCGCAGGGCGGGATTCGAGATTAATCAGGGCTTGTTTGACGGCGGAATCGACAAACTGCCGCACCAAAGTTTCATCAAAATAAGCCAAGTCGTAGCGACCGCCGCCACCCGCACTGCCCTGTTCGCGCCGGTCGCCCTGTTTGGCGATGACGGTAACGTTCAGGCGCACCATCGGACGGATGTCGGCGGCGTGCCTGCCGTCGAGGCGGGCGATGTAAATCATGTCGTATTCGCAAGTCAGCCCCGCCATCACTTGCACAATGCGCGGATCGGCGGCTTTGGCAAGCGTTTCCACTTTGTTCAATAAGGCAACTTTGGCAGCGGAATCGAGACCGATAATAGGATTCAGCACCGCATGGACGGATTTGCCGTATGCGGCGGACGGCACTTTGACAGAAGCTTCGCCGCCTGCCGCGCCGATGACGCGGACAGCTTGGGCGGAACGGTTGATCGAATCGATACACAAACTGTCCGCATAGGCAAAAGCGGTTTTTTCGCCCGAAACAGCGCGCACGCCCACCCCCTGATCGATTTGGAAACTGCCTGATTTGACGATGCCCTCTTCCAAATGCCAGCTTTCAAAAGCAGTGCGCTGGCAGTAGATGTCGGCGTAATCGACGTGATGCGCGCCGATGATGCTCAGGCTTTTGGCGAGCAGCTCAGGGGAAAGGTGATTGGCTTCGAGCAAATCGCGCTGTACGGTAGCGTAAGTTGAGTGCATGGTTTTCAGACGACCTTCAAGGCTGGGGAAACTTGGGGCTTGATTATACGGCATTTATTCTCGTTCTAGTCGAATAGATAAAAAGCGCAATCAAGTTTCCGTACTGACCTGACAGGCGGCGGACTAAGCTGCATCATGCCTTACGGTTTTCTTGAGATTGAACCGGAACGCTTGGATTGCTTATGGCAGATTTCGCGGGCAAAGTCCACGCTACGGATTGCTTCAACGGTAACTTATCCCTTCCCCCGTCTGGCGGGGGAAGGTTAGGACGGGGTGGCTTTGCGAGTTTAAATAAAATCAAATTCGTTTGCCCCGTAGAACCACCCTCTCCCCAGTTCTCTCCCGCCGGACGGGAGAGGGAGCGGGTTGCAGGTAAAAACGAGGTCGTCTGAAAACTTGAAAGTCGAGTTTTCAGACGACCTTTTATTTAATCCACGCCAGTTTGTAGCATGGGCTTTGCCCACGAAATCTATCTTCTGACAATCTGAATTGGATGATCACGTTTTCACTCATATCGTGGGCAAAGCCCACGCTACGGATTGCTGCAACGGCAATTTGTCCCTTCCCCCGTCCAGCAGGGGAAGGTTAGGATGGGGGTGGTTCTATGGCTTTAGGCAAAATCAAATATGCTTAAGGTCGTCTGAATCGGCTGCCTGCACATTCCATCCTATTCATTTACATGAATAATCGGCTTGCCCTAGCCCGTTAAATCATGTTAGGTTATGATGTTTCTTTTTAATATGTGAACAGATGGTCTGAGGGTCGTCTGAAACGGAGAAAAGGCATGAATGCCGTAGTGGTTGCAGTAATCGTTATGCTCGTGTTGTCGCTATCGCGGGTACACGTCGTATTGAGCCTGACTGTCGGTGCGTTCGTTGGCGGACTGGTGGCGGGAATGCCGCTGGAAAACGTCGTGGATACGGCGGGCAATGTAACGAAGTCGGGGATTATTCCCGTGTTTAACGAAGGCTTGAAGGGCGGCGCGCGGATTTCTTTGTCTTATGCGATGCTCGGTGCGTTCGCGATGGCGATTACCTATTCGGGGCTGCCGCAGCAGCTTGCGGGCGGCATTATCCGCAAACTCAACAACAGTCAGGATGCCGCGAAAGGCGAAAGTTCGGTGAAATGGACGCTGTTGCTGATTATTTTGGCGATGGGCATCATGAGTCAAAACGTCGTGCCTATCCATATCGCGTTTATTCCGATGATTATTCCGCCGCTTTTGCTGGTGTTTAACCGTTTGAAAGTCGACCGCCGTCTGGTGGCGTGTGTAATTACGTTCGGTTTGGTGACGACTTATATGTTCCTGCCTTACGGCTTCGGCGCGATTTTCTTGAACGACATTCTCTTGGGCAACATCAAATCTGCGGGTATGGACGTAAAAGGCATCAGCGTCATGCATGCGATGGCGATTCCTGCGCTGGGTATGGTGGCGGGGCTGCTGGCGGCGTTTGTCCACTACCGCAAATCACGCATTTATCAAACCAATACCGTCGATACGGAAGACAACCGCGAAGCATCCGAACAGCCCCAGCCTTCGGCTTACCGCAGTCTGGTGGCGGCGGTGGCAATCGGCGTGTGCTTTGCGATTCAGTTGATGTATGAAGATTCGCTGGTGTTGGGCGCGATGCTGGGTTTTGCCGTCTTTATGATGCTCGGCGTGATGAACCGAGACGCTGCCAGTGATGTGTTCGGCGAAGGCATCAAAATGATGGCGATGGTCGGTTTCATCATGATTGCGGCGCAAGGCTTTGCGGCAGTCATGACCGCGACAGGCGAAATCAAACCGCTGGTCGAACACAGTATGCAACTTTTCGGCAGCAATAAAGGCATGGCGGCATTTGCCATGTTGTTTGTCGGATTGTTGGTCACCATGGGCATCGGCTCTTCTTTCTCTACTTTGCCGATCATTACCGCAATTTATGTGCCGCTGTGTATCAGCCTCGGCTTCTCGCCGCTGGCAACCGTCGCCATCGTCGGTACGGCGGGCGCATTGGGCGATGCCGGTTCGCCCGCGTCCGACTCGACGCTCGGCCCGACCATGGGTTTGAACGCCGACGGACAACACGACCACATCCGCGACTCCGTCATCCCAACCTTTATCCACTACAATATCCCGCTGATGATTGCCGGCTGGATTGCCGCGATGGTGCTGTAAATGAGCGAAATGGACGAATTGGAACACCGCATCACCGAGCTGGAAATCCAAACCGCGCTTCAGGAAGACTTAATCGGCAGCCTGAACGATACGGTGGCGAAAATGCAGCAGACGCTGGATTTACAGCAGGCGCAGTTAAGGCTGCTTTATCAGAAAATGCAGGACAAAGGCGCAAACGGAGAGCGCGAACCTTACAGCCTGCGTGATGAAATTCCGCCGCATTATTGAAGCGGAAATATGAAAGAAGGTCGTCTGAAAAATGGTTTTCAGACGACCTTCAAATTTTAAAACCCAAATTAAAATGACGAACCTTCCTGCTTCAAAAATTCCGCCTCTTCCTCCGTGCTTTCACGCCCCAATACGGCATTGCGGTGCGGATAGCGTCCGAAGCGGTCGATGATGACTTTGTGTTTGATTTCAAAATCCAATGCGTGTCCGTCGGTATAGCGTTCAAACAGCGGAACGGCTTGTTCGTGGACAACTTGGCTTTCGCTGTGCATCAACGGCATGAGCATGAAATGGCGTTCGTGCGACAGGAGGGCGGCGAAACCGGGCTGACGGACAGCTTCTTGGGCAAGGATGAGAGCGGCCAAATCTTGGGCAAATGCTTGAGGACTGTTGCGAAAAAGGTTGCGCGAGAATTGGTCGAGTAGGATGATTTCGGCGAGCCTGCCTTGCAGGGTGTCGCGCCAGTGTGCAAGTTCGCCACGGGCCGCCTGCTGCCAGACATCAAAAAATCGCGCGCGAATCTTGGCATCGAATTCATCGTTTTTGGCAAACAGAAAAGGACGGTTTTCTTCGGCAAACCAGAAGTCTAAGACGGTTTGGGGTGTCATGAACATTCCTTGCAATAGAAGATTATTAAGTACAAGGTCGTCTGAAAAACTGAATCAAGGTTTTCAGACGACCTTTTTGATTACGCCGACATATCGACAACTTTTGATTAATCCACCCGCTCCAACTGACTTTTATGAACATACCCTTGGGTAGTCGTATCTTTTAATTGAACGAGGTACCAATCCTTACGAACGGTTTTCAATTTTTCTACTATGGCGTTGTCGTCCAAGCGTTTGATTATGTCGGCATGGGCATCCGGTTGGCTCCTGAGGTTAACCTTATGGCTATCTGTGGATTTAACGATGAAATCATTATTCATAATCAACGAGTAAATACAGCCCGAATCAGGGATTTGTTTCGCCGTTGTTTTTGGGATTTTTTCAAATTTTATAAGTTTGGCAGAATAATATTTACCGTCACAAATGACTTCCGTACCCACTTTACCCATAGTAATTTGGGCAGGCTGTTTGACAGAATCTTCCTGATAAACGTAAAAATTCGGCGGAAGCACCAATTCTTTCAAAACAGCAGTTTGCTGCGATTCGCTCAAATTAAGGAAGATTCGGTTTTGATTCGATATTTTGGTGTCTTCAGGGATAAAGTCAAAATATAAAATCCTTTGATTCCGAGCATTACCATCTAAACTATTACCCCAATAAACCCACAGCATGCCTTTTTGAGGAACGCCTTGTGCAAATGTCAGCTGAAATACGCTCAAAATAAAGCCGACAAAAATAAAATAAAGAAATTGTTTATTTTTCAAAGCCATTTTCAATGATGCTCAGAATCTACTTACCGAAATTGCCCTTCTTTAAGTCCGACAGCAGACAATATCGTTGATTGTTTAATATATTCATAACAGAGGTCGTCTGAAAACAGTCACGAATCTCTCAAGCCAGTATTACTTCGCCAATTCTTTGTCGATTTCCTGATAAAGCGCGGCGAAGTCTGGTTCTCCGACAAAGGTTTTCAGGATTTCGCCTTTTTTATTGATCAGGAAAGAAGTCGGGTAAACCTGCGTGCCGAACGCTTGGGCGGCGGCTTTATCGGCATCAAACATGACGGTAAAAGGCAAGCCGTATTCTTTGACGTATTGGTTTACGCTTTCCAGCGGGTCTATCGGCTGGGCAATGCCGAGGACTTGGAAGTCTTTTCCTTGATAGTCTTTGGACATTTTGATGACTTTGGGCATTTCGCTGACACAGCCCGGGCAGGAGGGAAACCAGAAATTGATGAAACTGACTTTGCCTTGCAAATCGGCATTGGACACCGGTTTGCCTTGCAGGTCGGACAAAGAGAATGCGGGAGCAGGTTTGTTATCCGGAATAAGGACGATGGCAAGCAGCGCGCCGATAATGGCGACTGCGGCAATGGTAATGAGCTTTTTCATGCTTCGGCGTATTGTTTTAAAAGGGTAAAGAGAGATTCGGGAATGCTGATGCTTCGCCCGCTTTCTGCGCTAACAACCATCAAAGTACTTTCGGCTTCGACGGCATTTTTACCGCTGGGCAAAACAATGTTTTGAGTGAGGATAATATGGCGCGAGGTCAGCTCTTTCAGACGACCTTCAAAGCGTAATATGTCGCCATCGACGGCGGCACGGCGATAACGGATGTCGGTGCGGACAACCACCAGCATCAAGCCGTCGATTTCGGACAATAAACCGTGTTCCTCAAAAAACGCCCAGCGCGCTTCTTCGAGAAATTCGAGATAGCGCGCGTTGTTGACATGACCGTAGCCGTCAAGATGGTAATTGCGGACGCGGATATTCATCAGTTCAGATTGAAGGGTTGAAAGGCTTCACGGGCGAGCGGTTCTTGCTCGAGGTCGGTGATAACGGTAGAAAGCTGGATGTCGAACCATTCATTGAAAATATCCGCATTCAAATCAGGCCATTCGCTTTCATCTTCGCACCAATCGGCAAGTTCGGCAGCGAAAATGTCTTCAAACCGCGCTTCGATTTCATCCCAAACTTCATCAGCGGTTTCACACGGACGGACGAGGTAAGAATTGGCATCAGCTTGAATATCTTCAAGCGTCAAACCGTCAAGATGATTGCCGGGCAGGGTTTGCAGCCAGTTCCAAAAAGGATCGAGCGGGATGAGCAGGAAGACGCTGCGGTTGACTTCGTACATGATGTTTTCCTTGATTTCAGATAAGGGAATGATATAGCAAAGGCCGTGCAAACGCTATCTTTGCCGACTGAAGGATAGATAAGTTGGGGCAAAGCGATGTTTAAACTGCAACCCGTTTTCTGCTTCATTACTTTTTGCAGATTTGATTACCGCTCTTTTCTCTTGTCAAATCGCAGGTCAAACTAAGAATTGAAAAAACCTGCTTCTTCCAACACTGCATTTGCAACCAGTGTATCGGTATCTTTTCTCAAAAATAAGTGCAGCTCATGAAAATCTTGTTTCAAGCGGGCAACTGCTTCCGGATGTTCATACCAATAAATCATGGCTTCTGCCAGTTTCTCAGGCGTCGCATCATGTTGCAAAAGCTCTGGAACAGCACATTTGTTCAGCAAAATATTGGGCAAACCGACATGTGGCACTTTAACTTTACGCTTCACATAAGCATAAGTCAGAGGAGATATCTTATAGCTGATCACCATAGGACGTTTACACAAAGCCACTTCTAGCGTTGCCGTCCCGCTGGTTACCAAGACCACATCCGCCGCAGTACAAACAGTATCAGCTTGTTTATCGACTAATGTAATGGAAAGGTTCGAAAATTGCGCAGATGCAAGAATTTTTGATATACGACGGTGGGTGGCCTGCGTAGCAACCGGCATCAGAAACTGCGCCTGTGGGTAACGCTTTAACAGAAGTAATGCGGTTTGAAAAAACACGGGAGCCATGTAATCAATTTCGCTAACACGACTGCCGGGCATCAAGGCAAATACTGGGATAGACGGTGCAACTCCCAACTGACGACGCGCAGAAGATTGATCAACATCTACAGGCATGGTTTGAGCCATCGGATGACCGACAAACTCAGCCTTACCACCGGCATCCAAATAGAGCTGTGGTTCCATTGGGAAAAGGCACAACACCCGGTTAACTTGATGAACAATTTTGTTCACCCGTTCACGCCTCCACGCCCAAACAGAAGGGCTGACATAGTGAACCGTTGGAATACCCGTTTTCTTCAGTTTCTCTTCCACCCAAAGATTAAAATCAGGTGCATCAATCCCAACAAAAACATCCGGTTTTATACGAATAAGGTCATTAACCAGACCTTTTCGGATTTTCAAGATTTCGGGCAAACGTTTAACTACCTCAACAAAGCCTCGTACTGCCAATTTTTCTTGGTCATAAAGACTTTCAAATCCTTCCGC
Organism: Neisseria sp. GT4A_CT1; assembly: GCF_000227275.1. NCBI lineage: Bacteria > Pseudomonadati > Pseudomonadota > Betaproteobacteria > Neisseriales > Neisseriaceae > Neisseria > Neisseria sp. GT4A_CT1. The sequence continues at coordinate 24,855 of NZ_JH164971.1, read as the reverse complement.
CTTCATCCGCTCGCCACCGATACCAATAAATCTTGCATCAGGACAACGTTTTTTAATCGCACTAATAAGATGTGCACCAAGCAGATCACCCGATGCCTCAGCAACACTCATTGCAATCGTGAGAGAAGTAGTCATATAAAATTATGGGATACAAAAAAGAATTTGGTAAGTGTAATACCTGACGGTAAAGAAGTTCTTAGTCAAATTTCAATTATAGAGACCTTTGCAAAAATAGTCTGTTAACGGAATTTGACTCATAAAAATGCGCTAAAAATTTTCATTTGACCAAAACCTTTATGATTTTGAGTAAAAGCTAGGAAAAATCAGAAAGGTTTTTTATTTTGAAAATAGTATTAAACATAGAATTTTAGTAACTTATGTTATTTAAAATATCTCTTATAATATGATACTAAAAAGAAATACTCTATCTATAGCAAACCCACTTACCCATCATTATAGTGGATTAACTTTAAACCAGTACGGCGTTACCTCGCCTTGCCGTACTATCTGTACTGTCTGCGGCTTCGTCGCCTTGTCCTGATTTAAATTTAATCCACTATACAAACAAAAAGAATAACTTCAATATACCGAGAGTATTTTAAATAGAGTATTTAAAATACACAAAAGGTAGCTTGCATATAATAAAACACCATTTGAGAAAACAAATGGTGTTTTATTATAGTGTATTAGATTACTCGGCAGCTTCTGCTGCTTTGTCTACTAATTCAATCAATGCCAAAGGTGCATTGTCACCTTTGCGGAAACCATATTTCAGTACACGAACATAACCGCCATTACGGGCAGCAAAACGTGGACCTAACTCATCAAACAATTTAACTACAACATCACGATCACGAGTGCGGTCAAATGCCAAACGACGGTTTGCCAAGGAAGGTTTTTTACCCAATGTAATTAAGGGCTCAACTACGCGGCGTAATTCTTTAGCTTTAGGCAAAGTTGTCACAATAGTCTCGTGAGTCAACAATGAGTTCGCCATATTACGCAGCATTGCAGCGCGATGGCTGCTTGTACGGTTTAATTTGCGGTTACCATTACGATGACGCATGTCATTATCCTTTAATCTTCAAACTTACGGCTTTTCTAAGCCTACAGGCGGCCAAGCTTCCAATTTGGAACCTAGTGTCAAGCCTTTAGATGCCAACACTTCTTTGATTTCATTCAAAGATTTACGACCCAAATTCGGAGTTTTAAGAAGCTCTGTTTCAGTACGTTGAATCAAATCGCCGATATAATAAATATCTTCAGCTTTCAGACAATTAGCTGAACGTACAGTTAATTCCAAATCATCTACCGGACGCAGCAGGATAGGGTCAATAGGAGGAGCTTTTTCTTCAACTTCTTCTACTGGAGTACCTTGCAAATCAGCAAAGATAGACATTTGATCAATTAAAATACGAGCAGCACTACGTACAGCTTCTTCAGGATCAATAGAACCATCAGTTTCAATATCCAAAACCAATTTATCTAAATCCGTACGCTGCTCTACGCGTGCAGGTTCAACTTCAAAGCTAACACGACTGATGGGCGAAAAGCTCGCATCCAACTGAATTGCACCAATCTGGCGGTTTTCATCGCGCACAACACGACGACCGGAAACAGATTGATAGCCACGCCCCTGCTCAACTTTGATTTCCATCTCAATTTGACCATTCTCGGCCAAATGACAAATAATATGCTCAGGATTTAAAATTTCCACATCATGTGGCAATTCGATATCACCGGCAACTACTGTACCGACCCCTGACTTTCTCAAAGTTAACTGAACTTGGCCACGCCCATGCAGCTTAAATACAATACCTTTGACATTCAACAAAATATCGACAACATCTTCTTGAACGCCATCAACAGTAGAGTATTCGTGCAACACACCGGAAATGGCCACTTCAGTAGGAGCAAAACCATTCATGGATGACAGTAAGATACGACGCAAAGCATTACCTAAAGTATGACCAAAACCGCGCTCAAACGGCTGCATGGATACTTTTGCACGAGTTGTAGATAAAGTATCGACATCAATTTGACGAGGTTTCAAAAATTCGGTTGTGCTATTTTGCATTTAACTGTCCCTCACTGAGCTAGCGTTATTTAGAGTAGAATTCTACCACCAGCTGTTCATTAATATCGCCAGTTAATTCTGAACGATCCGGCATATTTTTAAATACGCCTTCCAATTTGTCTACATCAACAGAAACCCAGCTTGGTAAACCGATTTGAGTTGCCAGACTTAAAGCTTCCTGGATACGAACCTGTTTTTTAGCTTTCTCACGAACAGCTACAACATCACCCGCTTTAACTTGGAAAGAAGGAATATTTACAACCTGACCGTTAACAGTAATTGCTTTATGAGAAACCAGCTGACGCGCCTCAGCACGAGTCGAGCCAAATCCCATGCGATATACTACATTATCCAAACGAGACTCTAACAATTGCAGCAGCAATTCACCAGTAGAGCCTTTACGTCGATCTGCTTCTGCAAAATAACGACGGAATTGACGTTCCAAAACGCCATAAATACGACGAATTTTTTGCTTTTCACGCAATTGCAAACCATAGTCGGACAAACGCGGTTTCTTTGCACCGTGCTGACCGGGAGCAGAATCAAGTTTACATTTAGAATCCAAAGAACGACGGGCGCTCTTCAGAAATAAATCAGTGCCTTCTCGACGTGCTAATTTACATTTAGGGCCAATATAACGTGCCATGTTTCAATCACTCCTTTAAATACGACGTTTTTTAGGCGGACGGCAACCGTTATGAGGCAACGGAGTAACGTCGGTAATACTGGTAATTTTAAAACCAAGAGCGTTGAGTGCACGTACAGAAGACTCTCGACCGGGACCAGGGCCTTTTATACGAACTTCTAAATTTTTAACGCCATATTCTTGGGCAACTTTACCAGCTGCTTCTGCAGCCACTTGAGCTGCAAACGGTGTACTTTTACGAGAACCTTTAAAACCAGCGCCGCCAGAGGTAGCCCAAGACAATGCATTGCCTTGACGGTCAGTGATTGTAATGATGGTATTGTTGAAAGAAGCATGTACATGCACAATACCTTCGCTTACGGTTTTACGTACTTTTTTACGTACACGCGAAGCTGTGTTTGCTTTAGCCATTAATAAAATTCCTTAAAAATTATTTTTTACCAGCAATCGCTTTACGCGGACCTTTGCGGGTACGAGCGTTTGTGCGAGTGCGTTGACCACGACAAGGCAAACCTCGACGATGACGGAAACCACGGTAACAACCCATGTCCATCAATCGTTTGATGCTCATCGTTACCTCACGGCGCAAATCGCCTTCTACTTCATACTTAGCAACTTGTTCACGCAAAGCGTCTAATTGAGCCTCGTCCAAATCTTTTGCTTTTGTAGTGGGAGCAATATTTGCTGCCTCGCAAATTAATTTAGCACGAGTAGCACCGATACCATAAATAGCCTGCAAGCCAATTACGATATGTGCATTATTAGGGATATTTACCCCTGCAATACGAGCCATATTTTTTCCTTTAAACGGCAAAGTTCGTCACTATACCACAAAGTCTTGCTAAAAGAAAAGTTCCCTTAACCTTGACGTTGTTTGTGACGAGGGTCAGTACAAATTACACGAACCACTCGATTACGACGGATAATCTTACAGTTGCGGCAAATTTTCTTTACAGACGGTTGTACACGCATTATCTTTCCTTATATCGTTTTATCTAGCTCGGAAGACTATCCGAGCCCGAGTTAAATCATAAGGTGTCAGTTCTACCGTCACCTTATCCCCAGGAGAGATCCGGATATAGTGCATACGCATTTTCCCGGAAATATGACCTAATACAATATGGTCATTCTCAAGCTTTACTTTAAAAGTTGCGTTAGGTAGAGTTTCAAGAATCTCCCCCTGCATTTGTATGGTATCTTCTTTAGCCATAATTCTACTTACGTGATAAAGATTTCATATCAAGACCGCTCATTAAACTCTCATATTGCTGAGTCATGCGGTAAGAGTTAATTTGGGTACTAAAGTCCATTGTCACCACGACTAAAATCAGTAAAGATGTACCACCCAAATAAAAAGGAACATTCAAAGCTGTTGTCAAAAATTCTGGAATTAAACAAATAGTTGTAATATATAATGCACCAAACAAAGTGAGGCGTAATACAACCTGCTCCAGATACTGAGAAGTTTGCTTACCAGGTCGAATTCCCGGCACAAAAGCACCGCTTTTCTTCAAATTCTCTGCCATTTCTTTTGGGCTAAAAACCAAGGCTGTATAAAAATAGCAGAAGAAAATAATTGTCACTGTAAATAACAAAATATATAAAGCTTGTCCATGCTGAAGCAAACCAGCAATTTTATGCAACAAACTACCTGTATCATTAGAACCAAACCAGCTTAACAAAGTGGATGGAAACAAAATAATACTTGACGCAAAAATAGGAGGAATGACGCCTGCCATATTCAACTTAAAGGGCATATGTGTATTAGAACCTTGCATTACACCGCTACCAATTTGGCGTTTCGCATAATGCACGGGAACTTTACGCTGCGCACTTTCAAAATATACAACAATATAAATTAATAGCAATGCACCAATAACAATTGACACAGCTGTAGGCATACCAATTGATCCTTGACTCGTTAAAGCTAATAATCTTGCTATACCAGAAGGAATACCGGCAGCGATACCAGCAGTAATAATCAAAGAAATGCCATTCCCAATCCCACGCTCCGTAATCTGCTCACCTAACCACATCAGGAACATTGTACCTGTGACTAAGCTCACTACCGTAGAAATATGGAACTCTAAAGAATTAGTGACAACTACACCTTGTTGGAATACAAAGGTAGCTACACCAAAACTCTGTAAGATAGCTAATAGTACTGTACCGTATCTTGTATATTTTGTAATAACTTTTCGACCTGCCTCCCCTTCCTTTTTTAATGCCTTTAAAGAAGGAATTATTTCAGAGGCCAATTGAACAATTATTGATGCTGAAATATATGGCATTATGCCAATTGCAAATATACTAAAGCGCTCTAACGAACCACCAGAAAACATGTTCAACATGCCTAGTATGCCGTTCCCAGCGCTTTCGTATAATTTAGCTAAAGCAACAGCATCTACGCCAGGTACAGGGATATGGGCACCAATACGAAAAACAACTAACGCCCCTAAAAGAAACGTTAGACGTTTTTTCAGATCTCCAAATTTGGACAAGCCTGATAAAGATTGTTGATTAGCCACTATAATGCAAGCCTTATTCTTCCACTTTACCACCAGCAGCTTCAATTGCTGCTTTAGCCCCTTTAGTGGCTTTAATGCCCTTCAGGACAACAGCTTTTGAAAGCTCACCAGAGGCAATAACTTTCACATTGGAAACAGTTGTAGGAACCAACCCAGCTTGCTTGAGAACTAATACATCAATCTCATTCACAGCGAGTAAGTTCAATTCACTCAAACGAATCTCAGCGTTAGCAGCAGCAGTCAAAGATTTGAAACCACGTTTTGGCAGGCGACGTTGCAAAGGCATTTGACCGCCTTCGAAACCTACTTTATGAAAACCACCAGAACGGCTTTTTTGACCTTTATGACCACGGCCACCAGTTTTACCTAAACCACTACCAATACCACGACCTACACGACGACGAGCGTGAGTAGCCCCCTCAGCAGGTTGAATAGAATTTAGAAACATATCAAGACTCCACTTTCAACAAGTAGCTGATTTTGTTAATCATACCACGGTTTTCAGGGGTATCTAAAACCTCTACTGTATGCTCACGATGGCGTAAACCTAAACCACGAGCACATGCACGATGAGATTCAATTGTACCAATCAGGCTCTTCACCAATGTAACTTTAATCTTTTTTTGCTCAGTCATGGTTTGCTCCCAAAATGTCTTCTACTGTTAGGCCACGTTTAGCAGCGATATCAGCAGGTGTATATAACTTAGACAAGCCATCTAATGTAGCTCGTACAATGTTATAAGGGTTTGTAGAACCATGCACTTTAGCAGAAATGTTATGAATACCCATAGCATCAAAAACTAAGCGCATAGGACCACCTGCCTTTACACCACTACCTTCTTTAGCGGGTTGCATAAAGACTTTAGTAGCGCCATGACGTCCAATAACCTCATGATGAATCGTACCATTTTTTAGAGGTACTTTAATCATAGAGCGACGAGCCTGATCCATTGCTTTTTGAACAGCTACCGGCACTTCTTTTGACTTACCTTTACCCATACCAATACGACCATCCCCATCACCAACAACAGTTAGCGCAGAGAAAGCCATGATACGACCACCTTTAACTACTTTAGTTACGCGATTAACTGCGACCATTTTTTCAATCAGGCCGTCACCACGTTCTTCAATTTCATGTTTTGCCATCTGAAAGTCTCCAATTATTAGAAGCTTAAACCATTTTCACGTGCAGCTTCAGCCAAAGCTTTCACTCGACCGTGATATTGGAAACCTGAACGATCAAAAGCAACTTTTTCTACGCCTACGGCTTTAGCTTTCTCAGCAATGCGCTTTCCTACTACTGCAGCCGCCTCGACGTTGCCACCAGATTTCAGACTACCACGCACTTCAGCTTCCAATGTAGAGGCTTGAGCCAATACTTTATCACCTTCAGCACTAATTACTTGAGCATAAATATGATTATTGCTACGGAACACACATAATCTTACCATTTTCAAGTCCGCAATACGTGCACGGGTTTTGCGTGCACGACGGAGTCGGGTTGTATGTTTATCCATTAGTGAACCTCAATTATTTTTTCTTGGCTTCTTTCATCACTACCACTTCACCTACATAACGAACACCCTTACCTTTATAAGGCTCAGGAGAACGGAATGCACGAATTTCAGCAGCGACTTGACCAACTACTTGTTTATCTGCACCAGTCAAAACGATCTCTGTTTGGCTAGGAGTTTGAACAGAAACACCTTCAGGCATTTCATATACGATTGGATGAGAAAAACCCAAAGATAAATTCAAAACTTTGCCTTGAGCTTGAGCACGGTAACCCACACCAATCAATTGTAGTTTTTTCTCAAAACCTTCTGAAACACCTTTAACCATATTATTAACTAATGCACGAGCAGTACCTGACATAGCATTTGCCTGCTTACTGTCATTTTTTGCAGCAAAAGTTAATTTACCATCGTTTAATTCAATGACGACATCAGAATGCAAAGGAAAGACCAACTCGCCATTCTTACCCTTGATAACCAATGCTTCTGTTCCAAATTTTACTTCTACACCAGCAGGAACAGTCACTGGGTTTTTTGCGACACGTGACATTTACTTTTCTCCACTAGGCTACGATGCACAACAACTCACCGCCGACGCCCTCAGAACGAGCCTTGCGGTCAGTCATCACACCTTTAGAAGTACTAACAATAGCGATACCCAATCCATTCATAACATTAGGAATTTCGCTAGAAGCTTTGTAAATACGCAAACCTGGACGTGAAACACGTTTAATTTGCTCAATCACAGGACGGCCTGCATAATATTTCAATTGAATTTCCAATACCGGCTTCGCATCAGCAGAAACCGAAAAATCCTCGATATAACCTTCTTCTTTCAAGACTTTTGCAATTGCACACTTTAATTTAGAGGAAGGCATGGCAACCGCTACCTTATTGGCACGTTGCGCATTACGAATACGAGTCAACATATCGGAAATAGGATCATGCATACTCATTATTAATACTCCTATTACCAGCTAGCTTTAACAACACCGGGAATCTCGCCACGCATAGCGATTTCACGGATTTTAATACGACCCAAACCGAATTTACGGAAAGTACCACGAGGACGACCTGTCAAAGCACAACGACGGCGTTGACGTACAGGAGCTGCATTACGCGGAATGGATTGGAATTTCAGACGAGCTTCAAAGCGCTCCTCTTCAGTTGCATTCGCATCATTAATAACAGCAAAAATTGCCTCACGTTTGGCTGCAAACTTTTTCGCCAGAGCTTGACGTTTCAGTTCACGATTAATAAGTGCTTTCTTAGCCATGATTATCCTTTAAACGGAAACTTGAACAGTGATAATAAAGCTTTAGCTTCCTCATCAGTTTTTGCAGTAGTTGTAATAGTAATATTCAAACCACGCAAAGCATCAATTTTATCGTATTCAATTTCCGGGAAAATGATTTGCTCGCGAACACCCATGTTGTAATTACCACGACCATCAAATGATTTGCCACTTACACCACGGAAGTCACGTACACGAGGTAATGCAATAGTAATCAAACGATCCAAGAATTCAAACATTTGATCACGGCGCAATGTTACTTTGCAACCGACAGGATAATTATCGCGAATCTTAAAACCTGCGATAGATTTACGAGCAACAGTAACGACTGGTTTTTGACCAGCAATTTTCTCTAAGTCAGATACCGCATGCTCCATAACTTTTTTATCAGCAACAGCTTCTCCAACACCCATATTTAAAGTAATTTTTTCAATACGGGGAACTTCCATTACTGACTTGTAACCAAATTGTTTAATCAGTTCAGGAACAACTGTATCTTTATAAAACTCTCTCAAACGAGCCATGTTATCTCCTTATGCTCCAATAACAGAGCCATTTGATTTGAAGAAACGAACGCGCTTAACTTTGCCTTCATTCTCAATCAGTTTAATACCAACACGGTCTGCTTTATTAGTTTCCGGATTCAGGATTGCAACATTAGAAATATCCAACGGCATTTCTTTAGCAACAATACCCCCCTCAATACCACGCATCGGATTGGGTTTTTGGTGACGTTTTACGACGTTAACACCTTCAATAACGACTTTACCACCCAATACGCGAACTACTTGACCTTGCTTACCTTTATCCTTACCAGTGATCACAACAACTTGGTCACCTTTAATGATTTTATTCATCGCGCTATTCCTTATAACACTTCAGGCGCCAATGAAACGATTTTCATAAATCGCTCAGTACGCAACTCGCGGGTTACCGGACCAAAAATACGGGTACCCAGAGGTTCAAGTTTATTGTTTAACAACACGGCGGCATTGTTATCGAATTTAATCAACGCACCATCAGGACGACGTACACCTTTAGCAGTACGAACAACAACCGCATTGTATACATCACCTTTTTTAACACGACCACGCGGGGCCGCATCTTTAACTGCGACTTTAATAATATCGCCAACAGAAGCGTAGCGACGCTTAGATCCGCCCAACACTTTGATGCACATCACACGACGCGCACCAGAGTTATCAGCCACATCTAAGATGGTCTGCATTTGAATCATATTAGTACCTTTAAATTAACCAACTTAATTTACCATTTTCATATAACTCGCCCACTTATTTCAATTGAGCTAACTAAATGAAACCATCACGGTTCTAGTAAACCAGTCTTGGATCCCGAAGGGAAGAAACTTCCAGAAGAAACTGAAAGATAAGAAACGAAGTTTACACGCAAATTCACTTTGGTGCAACACTTCGTTTCTTATTAAAGCTAACTGTCTTAAATTTTAAACAGTACGTGCTTTCTCAACCAGTTCTTTAACAACCCAAGATTTGGTTTTTGACAGTGGACGAGATTCCGCAATTACTACAACATCTCCAATTCCATATTGATTATTTTCATCATGGGCATGGATTTTAGTTGATAAACGGATAATTTTACCGTACAGAGGGTGTTTTACTTTACGCTCAACCAATACTGTCACAGTTTTGTCCATTTTGTCGCTTACCACTTTGCCTTGCAAAGTACGAACATTTTTATTTTCGCTCATTACTTAGCACCTTTTTCAGTTAAAATGGTTTTAATACGAGCAATATCGCGACGTACACGTTTTAATTCGCTTGGCTTACCCAATTGACCAGTTGCGTTTTGCATACGTAAGCCAAACTGAGCTTTTAACAAGTCCAACAAATCTGCATTTAATTGCTCAATAGATTTGTCTTTCAATTCATTTGCTTTCATTATTGACCTACCTGTCTTACTACAAAGGTCGTAGGAATAGGCAATTTGGCAGCAGCTAATTCAAATGCTTCACGAGCCAAAGCCTCTGGAACACCGTCCATCTCATACAACACTTTGCCTGGTTTGATTTCGGCAATGTAATATTCCACGTTACCTTTACCGCCACCCATACGAACTTGAATAGGTTTTTCAGTAATTGGTTTATCAGGGAATACACGAATCCAAATACGACCACCACGTTTAATGTGGCGAGTCATTGTACGACGAGCAGCTTCGATTTGGCGGGCAGTCAAACGACCGCGACCAACGGCTTTCAAACCGAACTCACCGAAACTTACTTTGTTACCGCGGGTAGCAATACCAGTATTGCGACCTTTTTGTTGCTTGCGGTATTTCAGTCTAGTTGGCTGCAGCATTACGTCCACCTGCCTTTCTTTGTTTCTTTTCATGCTCAGGTTTAGCTGAAGTCTTTACATTACTTTCAGTATAGACCCAAACTTTCAGACCCAGCACGCCATAAGTAGTATGAGCTTCGCTAGTTGCATAATCTACGTTTGCGCGCAAAGTATGCAGAGGTACTCGACCTTCACGATACCATTCGCTACGAGCAATATCTGCACCATTCAGACGACCTGAGGTCATAATCTTGATACCTTTTGCTCCTGAACGCATAGCATTTTGCATAGCGCGTTTCATAGCACGGCGGAATTGAACGCGTTTTTCCAATTGCTGAGCAATACCATCAGCAATAATTTGTGCATCCAATTCAGGTTTACGGATTTCTTCGATATTCACATGAACAGGCACGCCCATCAAGGCTTGCAAATCACGTTTCAGAACTTCGATATCCTCACCTTTTTTACCAATTACTACGCCTGGACGGGCAGAGTGGATGGTAATGCGTGCAGATTTTGCAGGACGCTCAATAACTACGCGACCAACAGAAGCATTCGCCAATTTTTTACGCAGGTAGTTACGAACATCAATATCTTGTTTCAAAACAGCAGAAAAGTCGGTGCTTTTAGCAAACCATTTTGAAGCCCAGTCTTTAGTTACCGCCAGGCGAAAGCCTGTAGGGTTAATCTTTTGTCCCATAGCTTTTCCTTAGTTGCCCACTGTCACATTGATATGACAAGTTTGTTTTTCAATGCGGTTACCGCGACCTTTGGCACGAGCTTGGAAACGTTTCAAGCTTGGACCTTTGTCAACAAAGATAGTGACCACTTTCAACTCATCAATGTCGGCACCGTTATTGTGCTCGGCATTAGCAATAGCTGATTCCAATACTTTTTTAATCAACTCAGCACCTTTTTTAGGGCTGAAAGTCAAAATATTCAAAGCTTGGGCAACGTCTTTACCACGAATCAAATCAGCTACCAAACGAGCTTTTTGAGCTGAAATACGGGCATTTTTATGTTGTGCATTTACTCTCATGATTCACCTTATTTCTTTTTAGCCTTTTTATCAGCCAAGTGGCCTTTAAAGGTACGGGTCAATGAGAATTCACCTAATTTATGACCAACCATGTTATCGCTGATAAACACAGGCACATGGGTGCGGCCGTTGTGCACAGCAATGGTCAGACCGATAAAATCAGGCAGAATGGTAGAACGACGAGACCAAGTTTTAATCGGGCGCTTGTCGTTGCTTGCACGAGCAGCATCTACTTTTTTCAGCAAATGCAGGTCTACATATGGGCCTTTTTTCAATGAACGAGCCATACTAATTAACCTTTATTTGAGTAACGACGACGAACAATCATGTTATCCGTGCGTTTGTTATTACGAGTGCGGTAGCCTTTAGCAGGAGTACCCCATGGGCTAACCGGTTCGCGAGCTTCACCGGTACGACCTTCACCACCACCATGCGGGTGATCGACAGGGTTCATGACAACACCACGAACGGTCGGACGAATACCGCGCCAACGATTGGCACCGGCTTTACCGATTTTCTTCAGGCTTTGCTCTTCGTTACCGACTTCACCGATGGTTGCACGGCAATCTACGTTGATTTTACGAACTTCACCAGAGCGCAGACGGACTTGAGCGTATGCACCTTCTTTAGCCAACAATACCGCAGAAGCACCGGCAGAACGTGCAATTTGAGCACCTTTGCCAGGTTTCATTTCGATACAGTGGATAGTTGTACCAACGGGGATGTTGCGGATCGGCAGGGTGTTACCTACTTTGATGGCAGCTTCAGCACCGGAAACCAATACAGCACCGGCTTGAATACCGCGAGGAGCGATGATGTAGCGACGCTCACCGTCTGCATAGCACAACAGTGCAATGAAGGCAGTACGGTTAGGATCGTATTCAATACGCTCTACTTTTGCAGGGATACCGTCTTTGTTACGTTTAAAGTCTACAACACGGTAATGGTGTTTATGACCGCCGCCTTTGTGACGGGTGGTGATATGACCATTATTGTTACGACCGGCAGTAGAATTTTTCTTTTCGAGCAAAGGTGCATAAGGCGCACCTTTGTGCAAACCTTCTGTTACCACGCGAACCATGCCGCGACGGCCTGCAGAAGTTGGCTTCATTTTAACAATTGCCATTTTGTTTATTCCTTATCTGCAGCTGCAGCAGCGGCTTCCAAATCCAACTCTTGACCGGCAGCCAAGCTTACATAAGCTTTTTTAACATCGCTGCGGCGGCCCAAAGTACGACCAAAACGCTTAGTTTTACCTTTAGTGGTAACGGTAGTTACAGAAGCAACTTGAACACCGAACAGCAGCTCAACAGCCGCTTTGATTTCAGGTTTGGTTGCATTTGCCAAAACTTTAAACGTCATTTGGTTGCGTTTTTCAGCCAATACGTTGCTTTTTTCAGAAACGATAGGTGCCAAAATCACTTGAGTCAAACGTTGTTGATTCATACCCATTGCTCCTCTAATTGTGCAACTGCATCTTTAGTGATGATTACTTTTTTGTAACGCAGCAAGCTGTAAGGATCAACTTGTTGAGCTTCCAAAACCAACACGTTTGGCAAGTTGCGTGAAGCCAAGTAAACATTCTCATCGAGCTGTTTGGTTACAAACAGCACTTGCTCCAGACCCAGATTTTTCACTTGTTCAGCAAAAACTTTGGTTTTAGGAGTTTCAGCAGTCAACGCTTCGATCGCAAACAAACGCTCGTCACGGGCCAATTGGGACAGGATAGTCGCCATACCGGCACGGTACATTTTACGGTTTACTTTTTGAGTGAAGTTTTCGTCGGGTTTGTTCGGGAACGCACGACCACCTTTACGCCACAGCGGAGAAGAAGTCATACCGGAACGGGCACGGCCGGTACCTTTTTGGCGCCATGGTTTTTTGGTTGAGTGTTTTACTTCGGCACGGGTTTTTTGAGCACGGTTGCCAGAGCGGGCGTTTGCCAAGTAGGCATTTACCAGCTGATGAACCAACGCTTCATTGTATTCGCGAGCGAACAAAGCATCAGAAACAGACAGACTGCCTGAAACTTGTCCTTTAGCGTCAATTACTTTCAATTCCATTACGCACCTACTTTCACGCTAGGACGAACTACAACATCGCTGTTGACCGCACCCGGAACAGCACCCTTAACCAACAGCAGTTGGCGTTCTGCATCAACACGTACAACTTCCAGTTTTTGGACAGTTGCTTTAGTGTTGCCGTATTGACCAGCCATGCGTTTACCGGGGAACACGCGACCTGGGTCTTGCGCCATACCGATAGAACCTGGAACACGGTGAGAACGGGAGTTACCATGGGAAGTACGTTGGGCACCGAAGTTATGACGTTTGATCGTACCGGAGAAACCTTTACCTTTAGAGGTACCGGTTACATCGACCAGTTGACCGACTTCAAACATAGAAACGGTGATTTCGTCACCGGCTTTCAATTCAGCCAGTTTTTCTTCAGTCAAAGCAAACTCCATCAAACCGCGACCAGCTTCAACACCTGCTTTTGCAAAGTGCCCAGCTTCGGCTTTGTTGACACGGTTAGCTTTTTTCTGACCAAAGGTAACTTGAACGGCAGTATAGCCGTCAGTATCTTTGGATTTTACTTGTGTAACGCGGTTGGCAGACATATCCAAAACGGTTACCGGAACAGAAACACCCTGTTCGTCGAACACGCGGGTCATACCAACTTTGCGTCCAACCAGACCTAAAGTCATGATTATTTTCCTTTTAAAGTAAAGGGGCGGGCTACGATTGGCCTGCCTTCGGACAATGATAAAACTTGGCACATTTGTACCAAGCCCTGAACTATACCACGACAATAAAGAAGTTTTCAAGAAAAATCTTAGGCTTGCCGCAGATTATTTACTATCATCCGAGCGATTTGGGTTTTATCCAATCCATCGATATTCTGTTCTGAATTTTGACAGTCTTAATTGTTGTTCAACGATATAAAAGGTCGTCTGAAATTTCATCTACAACAAAATTTCAGACGACCTCTTCTCAATACATGGTTATTTTACGCTACTCGGATACGTTTTATACCGAGAATGCTATTTCTGCAACTCCGTCGTTGGGTTTTGCTCGGGCTGGCGCGTGTGCAATTTATACCAACCAAACAACCGTACCAAACATAAAAAGGCAATCAAGGGCATACATAAAGCGGAAACCAAATAACGCGGGTTGCCGGTATTGAGGATGTTTCCTCCTGCCGACAGGGTCAATGCGGCATTAAACCATTCCCACAACGAAGGTACGCTGAAAGCCAACACGGCAATCAGTCCGAGCGTTCGGAAAATACCGATGGACAAAATCTGACGTTTTAGCACTGTACGGTTTAGCTGTAACAAGACAATCAATCCGAACCCGATGATGATGACCATGCCACCGTTTGCAACGATTTGCAGGCTGTTGAACGCGATGTCGGGTGTTACCGCCAGTCCGCCGTCTGAAGCAGGAGCCGCTTGCTGCTGAAGGTTAAGTCCTTGAACGATATTTAAAACGAAACCATAAACCATATCGGCAAGCATAATACCTATGGGCAAAGAAGTGAGCATTCGTCTTAGCATGGTTGTGTCTGATAATGATGAAAAAGATATGGATGGAAACTAATGTAGTTTCAGACAACCTATCCACTATACACATCCATTTAAGGAGGGTCGTCTGAAAAGTGGCAGACGGTATTGTAGCGGATTGCCGCCCCAAACGTATGTAAAATTAAATTTAGCCTAAGTCATAAAATCCTGTAATTTTCCACCAATCATTTAACTTTGGGAGTAAAATCCCAAAATATTAATTTGCATCATGATTTACGGCTTGGATGTCTCGACATAAGTTTTAGATTTACAGTTTCAGACGACGTTGGGATGCTATTTTGTAATTTTCTAACAAAGCCGTATGCCATTTATCAACGGATTGACCGAAAGGACGCTTCACATGAGTAATGCAAAACGCGATGTAACCCGCATCAGCCACAACACCAAAATCGTCGCCACGTTGGGGCCGGGCAGCAACAATGTCCAGTTGTTGGAAGACATGATCCGTGTAGGCGGTCTGAATGTCGTCCGTTTCAACTTCAGCCACGGCACGCCTGAATTCCATCAGGAAAACGCCCGCATCGTGCGTGAAGCGGCAAAACGCGCCGGACAGGAAATCGCCATCCTCGCCGACTTGCAAGGTCCGAAAATCCGTGTCGGCAAAATCGCCGGTGGCAGCATCGAATTGAACAAAGGCGAAACGCTGGTTCTTGATGCCGCACTCGAAGGCGAAGGCACTCGCGACGCAGTCGGTTTGGACTACCGCGACCTGCCTAATGATGTCGTTGCGGGCGATGTTTTGTGGTTGGACGACGGTTTGCTGACTTTGACCGTGGAATCCGTTGAAGGCAGTAAGATTGTTACTAAAGTTGAAAACAGCCATGTGTTGAAAAGCAACAAAGGCATCAATAAACGCGGCGGCGGTTTGTCCGCAGGCGCGTTGACCGAGAAAGACTTCCGCGACCTGAAAACCGCGATTGCCATCGGTTGCGACTACCTCGCCATCAGCTTTGTAAAATCCGCCGAAGATTTGCACACTGCCCGCGCCAAAGTCGAAGAAGAAATGAAAGGCAGCACTGCCGTTCGCCCCGGTTTGGTTTCCAAAATCGAACGTGTGGAAGCGATTGAAAACTTGGACGAAATCATCCTCGCCAGCGACGGTATCATGGTGGCGCGTGGCGACTTGGCGGTTGAAGTCGGACACGCAGCCGTCCCCGCCCTGCAAAAACGCATGATCCGCCGCGCACGCGAATTGCGCCGCTTCAGCATTACGGCAACCCAAATGATGGAATCCATGATCACCAACCCCGTCCCGACCCGCGCGGAAGTCAGCGATGTGGCAAACGCGGTATTGGACGGTACCGATGCGGTGATGTGTTCCGCCGAAACCGCCGTCGGCGCGTATCCTTTTGAAACCGTCAGCCAAATGGCGATTATTTGCGCGGCTGCGGAAAAAGAACAAGATTCGCTCAACGGCGTTGCCGAACAGGTCGATTATCCCGAAGCCGTCAGCACCAACTTGGCGATTGCCGGCGGTGCGGTCAGCGTGGCGCGCGCGGTTCACGCCAAAGCCATCGTCGCCCTGACTGAAAGCGGTTCGACCGCCTTCGAAGTCAGCCGCCACAACATCACCTTGCCGATTTTCGCGCTGACCCCGAGCATTTCCGCCCAACGCCGTATGGCGATGTACCGCGGCGTGCGCCCGCTGATTTTGGCGACCAGCACCGACCACGATACCGCGCTGAACGAAGTGGAAGCCATGTTGGTCGAACATAAAATCTTAAGCTCCGGCGACCAATACATCATCACCAGCGGTTCGCAAATGCGCGAATCCGGTTCGACCAATACGCTGGAAGTGTTGCGCGTTAAATAATCGACACGCAAACGGCAGATAAACAAGAGGTCGTCTGAAAACTTGGAAACGGGTTTTCAGACGACCTTTCGTTTTCTTTTGAAGCAAGATTTTTGAGCACTGAAACACTAGGAGTCTATAATTTTTTAAGAACCTCAAGTCTAGGCACAAAGACAGAAAAGTGTGCTGCTTTGAAAGCTGGAGAATATCTAACGGGCTTGAGGGCTAATGTAAGAGCTTCAACCAATCAACTTTCAATAAGAAAGAAATGAATATGCCAAAAGATCAAATGAAAGATAATTTTTTTGACCTTATAGAAGAATTTCTAAATTTATTTAATCAGAGAGATTTTAAACAACTCGAAATCAAATTTCAGATTAACAAAGGTGTGTATGAGGAAATTTTGGAAGAACTGGATGATGAAAATCTTTTAGCTAAAAAATTATCATTACCTCCCAAAGCAATAGCATTGACCGCACGAAATGATAATAGGGCAATATTTGAAACATATGAAATGAATGGTACAGAAGAAGTTATAGGAATCGAATGCTGTTTATATGCAGATAACAAGGAAACTGACCTAACCCTAGAAGGTAGTTTTCATAAAAAAGATGGCAAATTTATTTTTGTTTATCAGGGTATTCGTGCATAAAGCTCTAATAGAGGGAACCAAGTCATCAATAAATCCCGCAATGACATCTTTACCACAGTCCCGCCCTCTCCTATCTACGCAACACACAAGTTTTTCTGAAAGCGTCCAAAAATATTAGGCAAACGCGATAACGTGGTATAGAATCGAGTACCTACACTAATCAAACGGAATGACCGTTAGGAAACAACCGTATTTTGATTGAAAACTGCCGTCCTTCAGCCTCAAAATTCGCGCAAAAGCAGCTTGCAGGATTTCCGCTTCAAAGACCATCGTTTCAATTCAACATGCCGATTCCAAACCGTCAGCCCGCTCCAGACACGGAGGCGTTTGTTTCAGACGACCTCTTTATTATTTACAAGCAGGTACAAGAAAATGACACACTCACCCATCAAACAAACCGTAATCTTACTCAGCGCCGTCTTCTTCTCCGGCGCAGTCCACGCTTCGGGCTACCATTTCGGTACGCAGTCGGTCAACGCGCAAGGCACTGCCAACTCTTCCGGCGCGGAAGCCGCCGACGCATCGACCATCTTCTACAACCCTGCCGGCCTGTCCAAACTCGACAGCAGCCAAGTTTCCGTCAACGCCAACATCGTCATCCCCAGCATCCACTACGAAGCCGATTCCGCAAAATACTATCAAGGCGGCGATGTTTCCGGCTCAAAAAGCGGCAAAATCACCAAAACCACCGTCGCTCCGCACCTCTACGGCGCATACAAAGTCAATGACGATGTAACTTTAGGCTTGGGCGTGTATGTTCCCTTCGGCTCTGCCACCGAATACGAAAAAGATTCCGTGCTGCGCCACAACATCAACAAACTGAGCCTCACCAGCATCGACATCGAACCGGTCGTCGCTTGGAAAGCCAATGAAAACCATGCTTTCGGTGCAGGTTTGATCGCCCAATATTCCAAAGCCGAATTGCGCAAATATTCCGACTGGGATGCTTCCGGCTCCATCAGCCAACTCGCCAGCGGCCTTGCCTCACGCGCCGCCGGCCGCCCTGTCTCCGTCAGTGCGCAAGGCAAATCTGATGGACACGCCGAAGTAAAAGGCCACGACTGGGGCTTCGGCTATCAACTCGCTTGGATGTGGGACATCAACGACCGCGCACGGGTCGGCGTGAACTACCGCTCCAAAGTAACCCACACCCTCAAAGGCTCGGCAGAATGGGAAGCCGACGGCGCATACGCCCGCCGCGCTTGGGATTTGGGCGCGCTTGCCGCCCGCGGCTACGTTCCGCATGAAAAAGCAAGCGTCAAAATTGTAACCCCCGAATCCTTGTCCGTTCACGGCATGTACAAAGCCACCGACAAATTCAACCTGTTCAGCGATGTAACTTGGACGCGCCACAGCCGCTTCAACAAAGCGGAACTGGTTTTTGAAAACACCAAAAACGTCGTCAACGGCAAATCCGACCGCACCGTTATCACCCCCAACTGGCGCAACACTTACAAAGTCGCGCTCGGCGGTTCTTACCAAGTGACCGACCCGCTGCAACTGCGCGCAGGCATCGCCTTTGACCGCTCGCCCGTCAAAAACGCCGGCTACCGCATGAACAGCCTGCCCGACGGCAACCGCATCTGGTTCTCGCTCGGCGCGAAATACCATATCGGCAAAAACCACGTCCTCGATGCCGCTTACAGCCACATCCACATCAACGACACCCGCTACCACACCGCCCGAGCCACCGGCAGCGATGTGGACAGCAAAGGCGCATCCAGCGCGCACTTCAAAAACCACGCCGACATCATCGGCCTGCAATACACTTACAAATTCAAGTAAGCCGTTTGGCACCGACATCAAAAGGTCGTCTGAAAACCGATATCCAGGTTTTCAGACGACCTTTTGCCATAAATTGACATCAGGAATACTTCCTTCCGCCTCCCATCGGACGGGTACACAGAATAAGGACGCCGTCTCAGCCGAACGCAGACAGGATCAATAAAAAACCTCCCTGTTTGGAAGACCAGGGATAGGTGCTTGATTTATCAAATTGATAATTATGACGAACTTTTTACCCCGGCCCCTGCCTTAAGAAGTAAAGCAGTCCAATTATGCGAACTGTCCGCCATAAACGATATAGTGGATTAACTTTAAACCAGTACGGCGTTGCCTCGCCTTGCCGTACTAGCTGTACTGTCTGCGGCTTCGTCGCCTTGTCCTGATTGAAATTTAATCCACTATAAAGGGCTCCAAAGTGAATGAATAATTTCCAAATATTTTTGTTTCTAGGCATCTTGATGATGCTTCTCACCATCCTTCTCTACAAAAATGGCTGGGTAAAACCCGTCAAACCCGCTGAATCCGACAGCCGTCCTCCGATTTTCTGGATTTCGATAACGGTCGTCGTCATGCTCGGCATCATTTCTTTAATCAGGTGGATGGGATGGTAATTGGCGAGAAGGGAAAGGTCGTCTGAAACCTCGATATTCGGATTTTCAGACGACCTTTTTGTTTGGCTTATTGGTGTTCCAATATTCCCAGACATACGGACAAACAGCGTTTCCGGGAAAGCGTATTACGTTGATTCGCTTTGTTTTGCGGTAAATTCTGACGCTACCTTTTGGCTTGTTTAAATAATGGCTTACTGATGAAATAATAAAAATTATTTGCATTTGTGCGACTCCGTTTATAAACTCTTACTTTTAAGACAGGCAGATGGCGGTACTTTGTCAGACTTGGGATAAAGAGACGGCGGAATTAAATATCCGATAGATATTTTTGGCGTATCAGACAGTATTTCAAACCCGATACTTTCAAACAAAATTTCTACTGCCCTGTCTAACCGGGGTCGTCTGAATTTTTTAGAGAGATTTGTCATGTCCGTCATGTTGATACCGATAGCCCTTTTCTTCTCTTTCTTCTTTTTTGCCTTACACCGCGCTATCGCGCCCGATAGGGTGTTGGACGGTGACACGCTCATTTGTTTTAGCTGTAACAAGTTTTTCAGCCGCGAGCTTTTGTATTACGGAACGCGGGGCGTATTTGTTTATCGCGCTGTCCGAGGGGAAGCCTGTGGTTCGGCCATGAAGGTTTCAACAGGCTTCATGAACATTTGCTGCGTGTGAATTCGAATGCGGTGAAGACAAAATGGGCTGGTTTTGATCCCCATCTGGACATTAAGTTTTAAGGTTTGTTTTATATATGTTGATTGCTTTTTTGATTATGTTGCGCGAGGGCATCGAGGCGGCTTTGATCGTCGGTATCGTCGCGGGTTTTTTGAAACAGTCGGGACATTCGCGGCTGATGCCTAAGGTGTGGCTGGGTGTGGCTTTGGCTGCGCTGATGTGTTTGGGCATCGGATACGGCATCCATTCGGCAACGGGCGAGATTCCGCAGAAGGAGCAGGAATTTGTGGTCGGCGTTATCGGTTTGGTGGCGGTGGCAATGCTGACTTATATGATTTTATGGATGAAAAAAGCCGCCCGTTCGATGAAGCAGCAGCTTCAGGATTCGGTTCAGACGGCCTTAAACCGCGGCGACGGCCAAGGCTGGGCTTTGGTCGGCATGGCTTTTCTGGCTGTGGCACGCGAGGGGCTGGAGAGTGTGTTTTTCCTCTTGGCGGTGTTTCAGCAGAGTCCGACTTGGTCTATGCCCGTCGGCGCGGTATTGGGGCTGCTGGCCGCAGTGGTCATCGGCGCGCTGATTTATCAGGGCGGTATGCGTCTGAATCTGGCAAAGTTTTTCCGCTGGACGGGCGCGTTTTTGATTGTGGTGGCCGCCGGTTTGGTGGCCGGTTCGCTGCGCGCGCTGCATGAGGCGGGTGTGTGGAACCACCTGCAAGAAGTGGTGTTTGATTCTTCCAAATACCTGCATGAAGACAGCCCGATGGGCGTGCTGCTCGGCGGCTTCTTCGGCTATACCGACCACCCGACGCAGGGCGAGGTGCTGGCGTGGCTGCTGTATTTGGTTCCGGTCATGATTTGGTTTTTGCACGGCAGCAGGCCCGCCGCGGTGCAGAGGTCGTCTGAAAGCCATTAGAGACTGTCGACAGCCCCTAGTGGCGCTTAAAAACTCCGTATCTCATTCTTATCAACATGCCAAAGAGGTTTGAAATGAAAAAACTCAATATAACTGCTTTATCCGTGATGCTGGCTTTGGGTCTGACCGCGTGTCAGCCGCCCGAAGCGGAAAAATCCGCGCCTGCCGCGTCAGGTGCATCAAGCGCGAATGCCGACGGCACCGTCAACGTCGGCGTGAACGACACTGCCTGCGAACCGATGGAACTGACCGTACCGAGCGGACAAGTCGTGTTCAACATCAAAAACAACAGCGGCCGCAAGCTCGAATGGGAAATCCTCAAAGGCGTGATGGTGGTTGACGAACGCGAAAACATCGCTCCCGGACTTTCCGACAAAATGACCGTTACCCTGCTGCCGGGCGAATACGAAATGACCTGCGGCCTCTTGACCAACCCGCGCGGCAAACTGGTCGTTACCGACAGCGGCTTTAAAGACACCGGCAACGAAGCCGATTTGGAAAAACTCGCCAAACCGCTTGCCGACTATAAAGTTTACGTCCAAGGCGAAGCCAAAGAGCTGGTTGCCAAAACCAAAGCCTTCACCGACGCCGTCAAAGCGGGCGACATCGAAAAAGCCAAATCCCTGTTTGCCGCCACCCGCACCCACTACGAACGCATCGAGCCGATTGCCGAACTCTTCAACGAACTCGACCCCGCCATCGACGCGCGTGAAGACGACTTCAAAGATAAAACCGAAGACGCGGCCTTCACCGGCTTCCACCGCATCGAACACGCCCTGTGGGTCAAAAAAGATGTATCCGGCGTGAAAGACATTGCCGACAAACTCATGAAAGACGTTGAAGCCCTGCAAAAAGAAATCGACGCCCTCTCCTTCCCGCCGAACAAAGTCGTCGGCGGCGCGGCAGTGTTGATTGAAGAAGTTGCCGGCAGCAAAATCAGTGGCGAAGAAGACCGTTACAGCCACACCGACTTGAGCGACTTCCAAGCCAACATCGAAGGCGCGCAAAAAATCGTCGAACTCTTCCGTCCGATGATTGCCGAGAAAAACAAAGCCCTGCTCGAGAAAGTCGATGCCAACTTCAAACAAGTCACCGACATCCTCGCCAAATACAAAACCAAAGACGGCTTTGAAACCTACGACAAACTCAGCGACGAAGACCGCAAAACCCTTCAGGCACCGATTAACGCCCTTGCCGAAGACCTGAGCCAACTGCGCGGCACACTGGGTCTCAAATAAACTTTTGACCCGCCCGTTTCAGACGACCTTTTGAGATACAAGGGGTCGTCTGAAAACTTATCGCTGATGCCCTCTCCCACGGAAAGGGAAAGGCCGTAGCGTGGGCTTTGCCCGCGAAAACCCCAATACAGCCCTGTGGGTCGGATACTTGTATCCGACAAAGCTCAAACCGCGACACACCTTGCCGCCATGCCAAAATACATTCAGGACAAACCATGAGCCAAGACAACTCACAACCCGCCCAACCGACCAAACGCACCCTGTTCAAAACCGTCCTTGCCGCAGGCGCAGCCGGCGCGGCAGGCTGGTTCGCCGGCAAACAACAAGGCGAAACCGCCGCCGAGACCCGTCTCAACGAACACTCCCCGCAAGCCTACCCCTGCTACGGCACGCACCAAGCCGGCATTACCACCCCGCACCAACTCTTCGGCATCATGTGCGCCTTCGACGTAACCGCCAAAGACCCTAAACAACTCGAAAACCTCTTCCGCACCCTCACCGCCCGCATCGAATTCCTCACCCAAGGCGGCGAGTACCAAGACGGTGACGAAAAACTCCCCCCCGCAGGCAGCGGCCTGCTCGGCAAAACATTCCGTCCCGACGGCCTCACCATCACCGTCGGCGTCGGCAGCAGCCTCTTTGACGACCGCTTCGGACTCAAAGACAAAAAACCCCGCCACCTCCAAGAAATGCGCGACTTCCCCAACGACCGCCTCCAAAAATCATGGTGCGACGGCGACCTCAGCCTCCAAATTTGCGCCTTCACCCCCGAAACCTGCCAAGCCGCCCTGCGCGACATCATCAAAAACACCGCCCAAACCGCCGTCATCCGCTGGAGCATAGACGGCTGGCTGCCCAAAGCCGAACCCGGAGCCATCGCCGCCCGCAACCTCTTAGGCTTCCGCGACGGCTCCGGCAACCCCGACGTATCCGATCCTAAAATTGCCGACCAAGTCCTCTGGACAGGCATCGCCGCCAACAGCCAAGACGAACCCGCCTGGGCGAAAAACGGCAGCTACCAGGCCGTCCGCCTCATCCGTCACTTCGTCGAATTCTGGGACAGAACCCCCTTGCAGGAACAAACCGAAATCTTCGGCCGCCGCAAATACAGCGGCGCCCCCATGGACGGCAAAAAAGAGAGCGACACCGCCGACTTCGCCAAAGACCCCGACGGCAAAACCACCCCCAAAGACAGCCACATGAGGCTGGCCAACCCCCGCGACCCCGAGTTCATGAAAAAACACCTGCTCTACCGCCGTGCCTTCAACTACTCCCGCGGCCTCGCCGCCAACGGCCAGCTCGACGTCGGCCTGATTTTCATCTGCTACCAGGCCAACCTCGCCGACGGCTTCATCTTCGTCCAAAACCTGCTCAACGGCGAACCGCTGGAAGAATACATCAGCCCCTTCGGCGGCGGCTATTTCTTCATCCTCCCCGGCGTCGAAAAAGGCGGCTTCCTCGCCCAAAGCCTGCTCAGTGCGTGAACACAGATTTAGGATAAACCAACCCGTAGCATGGGCTTTGCCCACGACCTTTCACCGAACATCCGAATCCAATTATCCCTGTTCATTCTGACGGCGCAGAGGTCTTATCCGTAAAAACTCTCCCTGCAAAAAGGTCGTCTGAAAACTAAGTATTCCGGTTTTCAGACGACCTTTCCCTCAAATGGGCACAGGCTTGGGACAAACCGAACCCGTAGCGTGGGCTTCGCCCACGACCTTTTCCCCAAACATCCGAATCCAATCATCTCTGTTTATTCATGTATAGAATCCACGCTACGGGCGGCTTGGTTTTTAATCAGCATTATGAACCGTCATTCCCGCGCAGGCGGGTTTGCTGCATATTCTGAGGTTTTGCCACAAAGTGCCGCCGTTGCTTTTGTCTTGGCGGAGGTAGCGGTAAACGGTACTGTGATGGAGCGTGATCCCGTAGTGTTTGCGCAGGTAGGCGCATACTTGTTCGGGACTGAGTTTGCGGCGGATAAGGGTGTCGATGTGTTGAATCAGCTGCGAGTGGAGCTTATAGGGTTTTCGCTGGCGCTGTTTGGTAATCCGGCTTTGCCGTTGGGCTTTTTCGGCACTGTATTGCTGTCCTTGGATGCAGTGCCGCTTGATTTCGCGGCTGATGGTGCTTTTGTGGCGGTTAAGCTGTTTGGCGATTTCGGTGACGGTGCAGTGGCGTGACAGGTATTGG
>NZ_JH164970.1:95797-112491 GCF_000227275.1 Neisseria sp. GT4A_CT1 | reverse complement strand
CCAAATGCTCAAGGGCGGCTCGCCCTTGGGTAAAACGCTGAAAGGCCGTTTGGGATTTGAATTGCGGATGATTATTGTCGGCGGACAACTGATTTTGCAGAAACTGGACGGCAGCAAATACGATATGTTTACACAACGTCCTGTTTTGGATAAAAAAGATTGGCTGATTATTCTGAAACGGGCATTCTTGAAGAAATAAAGCGACCGGAGCAAGAGGTCGTCTGAAAAGCAGCTTGAAGGCTTCAAGGCTGTTTTCAGACGACCTTTTTCATGACTGCCCGCTGCACTCCGAAGATTGATACCAATACCAACGTAAATCCTGCCAACGACTTCGCGTCCATTCCTTGTCCTAAAAACAGCCAGCCCAAGACAAATGCCGAGACAGGGCTGAGTAGTCCCAGCGACGAAACCGCAGCAGGTGAAAGTTTGGCAATCCCTCTGAAAAACAACACATAAGCCAACACGGCACCAAACAGACACAAATACAGATAGCCGCCGATATTGGCGGGGCTTAAAGATTTGAGCGGCGGTTCGGCAAGCAGGGCGACGGGCAGTAAAAACAAGCCGCCGATGAAAAGCTGCCAGCCGGTAAACGCTAACACGGGCAGCGAAGTGCGGCGGTGTTTCGACAAATACACGCCCAACGCCATCGCCGCCGCGCCCGCCAATGCCGCCCAAATCCCCGTCCCGTCATAGCGCGCCTGCGGCGACAAAACCAAAAGCGCAATCCCCAAAACCCCCGCCGCCGACCAAGCCCAAGCCGCTTTAGGCGGCATGGTTTTGCCGATTAACCAAGTGAACACCAGCACCATCAGCGTCTGCGTCGAACTCAATACCGCCGCCAGTCCGCCCGGTAAGCGATACGCCGCCACAAACAGCATGGCCTGAAAAAAGCCGATGTTCAAAAAACCGAGCAAGACAACCGTCTCCCATTCCTCGCGTTTGGGGATACGCCGCGTCCACGCCAACAGTAAAAGCCCAGCGGGTAAAACACGGATAAGCGCAGCGGTGAATGGTCGATCCGGCGGCAGAAATTCGGTGGTCACGAGATAGGTGCTGCCCCAAATCAACGGGGCGAGTGCGGTGGTCAGGATGGTGGCGGTACGGTTGGGCATTTTGATTCTCGTAGGAATGCAGCTTTTTCAGATTGACTATACAGTAGGTCGTCTGAAAAAAGGGAATGGGGTGTGATGGGGCAATATCAGCCTGCACTTTGGTTTTGAATGTGCAGACTGCTTTTTATATTTTAGGTAGCCCCTGTTGATGTTTGATCGATTTCAGATTGTCTTGCCAGACTAAATCAAACCTGCCTTTTCCAATCCCATCAGACTATCCATGCTGCCCGCAGGGGTGGCAAAAGCCACATTCAGGCGGTTCCAGACGTTGATGGTGTTGATGACGTGGGTCAATGCCACCAGTTCTTCTTCATCAAAATGGGCGCGTACCGCTGCGTAGTCCGCATCGCGGATACCCCGTTCGGAGATGCGGGTCAGGCTTTCCGCCCATTGCAGCGCGGCCCGTTCTTTTTCGGTAAACAGGGTTGATTCGTGCCAAACGGCCAAATGGTGCAGGCGCAGTTCTCGCTCGCCGTGCAGCTTGGCTTCTTTAACGTGCATATCAACACAAAAAACGCAGCCGTTGATTTGCGAAACACGTAGTTTCACCAAATCTTTCAGGGTACTATCCAGCGTGAGACTGGCTTCCAAAGCCAGTAGTGCCTTATAGGTGTTAAGGGCATATTGGGAATAGTGTAAGCGCATAAGTCCTCCAAATAAATGAATAAGCGGGTGGGGAATTTGGCCTATCGGAAACCTTCTCCATTCAAGTGCAGGCTGCCATCGGTCAAGACGCTTGATTTTACCAACTGGGGAATGTCTGTGTTGCTGATTTTCAGGCGTTTATTCAATCCAATCAACCACATCGTCTACTGCCTGCCGCGTTTTGGCTCGCTTAGGCTCGCCTGCGCGATAGCCGAACGCCGCCATGAAGCTGACGCGGTATTCGTCAAGATTGATGAAGCCTTTGCCAGACAGCAACTTTCCCACAGTTTCCTTTTGAAAGCCCTCAATCGGCGTGGAATCCACACCAATCAAAGTGGCAACGGTCATCATATTCGCCAACACGTATAGGTTTGCTTGACTGCCCAGTCGTTAAATGCGCGCGGATTATCGGCAATGGCAAAATCGGTTTCGGCAAACTGTTTGAAAAATTTTTGCATCATCCCAATAGTTTCAGACGGCATTCCATGCGCGCCGCCCCAGATTTTTTCTTGATAATCCGCCTGCATGGCAGCGTGCGCGCCAACAAAATCACAAAATGGCTGCAATCCATGATTTTTTCCGCCGCGCCCCATGCGATGTCGCGCAACTCTTCGCGCAGAGTACGGTTTTGCACCATCAAAAAATGCCAAGATTCCAGCCCGAACGAACTGGGCGACAGGCGTGCGGTTTCCAGAATATAGGCGAAATCATCGGCAGGGATTTTCTTCGCCGCATCATAACTTTTGCAGGCGTGGCGGAAACGGAAGGCGTTTAAAACGGCTTGTTTATCGGCAAACATGGTTTTCTCCAGCAAAATTATCTTGACTTCAAGCTAAATATAAATGTAAATGGAGATTAGCTTGAAGTCAAGATAAAATAATCGCCATTGAAAACCGAACGGAGCATTCTATGACCGAACACCTTGATGCTGCGGCCCGCGCCGTTGCCCAATGGAAGCAGGAGCTGCCTGAATTGGCCGCCGAAAATATGCTGTTAATCGGCCGTCTGAAACGCGCCGCTGCCGTCATCGCGCGCGAATTGGAAAAAGTTTACGAAGAATATGGTTTAACCGAAGGCTCGTTCGATGTGCTGGCCACTTTGCGCCGCAGCGGTGCGCCTTATACGCTGACCCCGACCGAGCTGTTTTCAGCGCTGATGGTAACGTCCGGCACCATGACCACGCGCCTGAAAAATCTGGAAAACCAAGGCTTAATCGACCGCCTGCCCAATCCGGACGACGCGCGAAGTATGCTGGTACGCCTGACCGACAAAGGCAAAGAATTGATTGAACAAGCCGTGTTCCCGCATGTGGAAAACGAAAAACGGTTGATGGAAAAATTAGATTTAAAAACCAAAACATCGCTTGAATACGGACTGGAGAAATGGCTGGAGATTTTGGAGGGAAGTAGGTGAAAGGTTGTCTGAAAACGCGACACGCCGTTTTCAGACGACCTCAGTTTATTGTGCAGACTTTTTCTTCTCCAGCCGCTTCAATTGCTTGGCGGCATATTTATTGCCAGCCTCGGCAGCACGGCGGTAGTAGCGGGCGGCTTTTTTCAGACGACCTGCATCTTCATAGAGGATACCGAGGTTGGATAATGCGATGATGCTACCCGCGCGGGCGGCGAGTTTGTACCATTTTTTTGCCTGGCGTGTGTTGGCGCACGCCGTTGCCTTTGTAGTAGAGGAAACCTATGTTGTTGCAGGCGGTTTCATCCGCTTGTAAGGCGGCGCGGGCGTACCATTTGTAGGCTTTGGCGTAGTTTCGGGTCAGACCGAGGCCTTCATCGTATAAGTAGCCGAGGGCGCGTTGGGCTTCGGCACAACCCGCTTTGGCTGCTTTGCGATAAAGCAGGCAGGCTGTCTTAATGTCTTTTTTGCCGCCGAGGCCGCGCTCGTGCAGCAAGCCGAGGCGGTAGGCTGCATAGGCCGTATCGGGGTTTATGCTACCGTGTTGCTTAAAGGCGCGTGCATACCATTTGCGGGCGCGACGGTAGTCGGGCTTTTCTGCAAATTCATACAGGCGGCCGAGAGATTCCTGTGCTTTGGCGTGGCCGAGTTTGGCGGCACGGCGGTAATATTTTTCGGCTTTGGCGAGGTTTGGTTTGACGCCTTCGCCGTACTGGCGGGCATTACCGAGACCGAACCAGCCGTCTGGGCAGCCTTTTTTGGCGAGTTGGCGGTAGGTGCGGTAAGCGGCACGGGCTTCGGCAGAATCGGATAAGCAGACATAACTGAGGCATTCGAGCAGGGCGGCGCGGTAGAGGGATTTAGGATTCATATTTCTGCCTTTCTGGTGGTTTCAGACGACCTCTGTGTGGAACCGTTTACACAATAAATTTGGCGTGCAATACGCTTTTAAAATGGCTTTTTCGGAGTTTTTCCCGACAGTAGTTGGGCGCACTGCGATTGATGCGTATGGGTGGTTGGTAAGGTTTTAATTTTTGTGTTTTTTGATTTTCAGACGACCCCAAAGGTCGTCTGAAAGCTTGTCGGAACAGGTTTGAACAGACGATAAACCAAGCGGCGGTCTGACAACATGAAACGATGGTTCGGGAGGGGCCAATTTATCTTATTTTCGTGTTTTTATAAACGGTTTAAATTGTGCGGTATGGATTTTTTGATGAGAGCGAAATGGTATCTGATTCGGTGGCGGATTGAGGTCGTCTGAAAACGTAAAAAAGCAGCCTGCACTTCAATTTCCAAAGTGCAGGCTGCTTTTTTCAATACTTCATCAACCCAATGCCTTTGCCAACGCCACCCCTACGCCTTTGGCGGATGCCGGGTTTTGACCGGTAATCAGACGGCCGTCCACCACCACGTTTTCCGCCCAGTTCGGCGCGGCATGGTGTTTTGCGCCGTGTTCAACGAGCGCGGTTTCCAGCAGGAAGGGGACGATTTTAGCTCCGCCCGTTGCTTCTTCTTCGGCGTTGGTGAAAGCGGCAACGTTTTTGCCGCTGACCAGATATTCGCCATTAGAAAGTTTCGCGTCCACCAGCGCGGCAGGGCCGTGGCAGACGGCGGCAACGATACCGCCGTTTTCGTACACTTCGCGGATAAGGCGTTGCGCGTCAAGGCTTTCGCGGAAGTCCCACATCGTACCGTAGCCGCCGGTAAACAGAATGGCGGAATAGTCCGCGCCGTTCAGACCGCCCAGCCCGGGCGCAGCTTGCAAATGTTGTTGCAGGTCAGTTTGCTGCCAGTAATGGGCGTTCACGGGGTCATCCATATTCAGGCTGTCGGCATCAACGGGGGCGACTCCGGCTCGGATGGCAGCGATTTCGCTTCGGTGCCCGGCGGCTTCGGTTTCGTGCATGGGGTGCGTGAGTTCGGACAACCAAAAACCGGTGGGCTGACCGCTTGTACCTTTAACGGCATTGCTGGTTACAACGTAGAGAATGGGTTTGTCGGACATATGTGTCTCCTGTCTGCAAGGTTGGTAAATAAAGGCTGGTTTTCAGAGGAACTTTTGGCTGTATTCAGCCGTCTGAAATTTAAAAACAATATTAGTTTGTCTATGAAAAGCGGCGCTTTTGCGAAACCGAAAGCAGCCTGCACTTTGATGCAACTGGGGTTGTCACTGCTTTATTCATGTTTTCAGGTAGCCTCAATCCGCCACCGAAGCCGCCACCCATTTCACCACCAGTGGCCGCACGCCGAGCAGGCTGGCGAATGCCACCGGCCAAGTAATCAAATATGATTTCAACAAGCGCTGCAGGTAGCCCGCGTCGATACCGGTATTCAGCGCCACCAGCACCGCGCTCACAATCAGCACCATCACCGTCGAAGCGTAAAAAGAAAACAGTACGCCCGCGTATTTTTTCGGCAATTTTTTCATCTCGCTCCCCTCAAAAAATCCATATCGTGCAGTTTAAACCGTTTATAAAAACACGAAAATAAGATAAATTGGCAAACACAGCTAAAAAATGCACAAAGGAAGCAATAATGGATTGGGACTGGAACGGCATCCGCCACTTCACCACCCTCGTGGAAAAACAAACCCTTACCGCCGCTGCCGAACACCTGGGCGTGCAGCACAGCACCGTTTCGCGGCAAATCGCCCAGCTGGAAAACGCACTCGGCCTGCGCCTGTTTGACCGCATCGGCAAACGCTACCTGCTCACCCCCGAAGGCGAACGACTTTACCGCCATGCCTGCGAAATCTGCAAAGATATGAGCATGTTGCAGCGTACTGCACGCGAACAGGCCGAGCTGCGGCACAGCGTCGTCATTTCCGCACCGCCATTCGTCGCCCGACTCCTGCTGATGCCCCACATTGCCGATTTCTACCGCAAACACAACGATATACGCCTCATCATTCAAAGCGATGCCGCACTCGCTGACCTGCACGGCCGCCAAGCCGACATCGCCCTGCGCCTCGTCCGCCCCACCCAAAACGACCTTGCCGTGCGCCGCATCGCCCATTTTGCCTACCGCATCTACGCCCATGAAGGCTACCTGAAAACCATCCGCCGCGAAGACTGGCGTTTTGTACAAATTGCCGTAAATACCCGTTTTTCCCGCTGGTTTGCCGAACAAATCGGCGAAGATGCCGACATTTCCTTCGCCAGCAACGACTTCGCCGCCGTCAAACAAGCCGTGTGCGAACAAATCGGCATCGGTATCCTGCCCGATTTCGCTGTTTTCCCTGCCGACAGGCTGCATCCCGTCTCACTCAATCCAGATGCCCCGCCGCCCGAATTCGCAGCGGAACTCTTTCTGGTAATGCACGAAGACGTACGCCGTAGCCCCAGCGTCAGGGCGGTGGCGGATTACTTCGTGGAGGCATTGGAACACATGTCGGCAATATGAAAAAGCAGCCTGAGCTTCAATTTCTAAAGTGCAGGCTGCTTTTTGTTTCCATTGCTTCATGACGGTATTGCAACACCTATTCACAAAAAAACACAGTTTGATTGTAACGTTTCAAACATTTCCCCTATAATCCGCCTGTTTTCAATTTTCACATGCAAAGAAAGGAGCAGCCATGACACGCAATACTTCAATCCGCTCAATCACATTCTTTGCAGCCCAAGCGTCGGTCTGATTTTCGGACAACGCGTTCCCGCATTTTCCCTATCGCCCGCTTCGGGCTGCTTTCCCATCAATCGGACAGAGGTCGTCTGAAAACGTCAGACGGCAGTCGGTATATTTTCAAACCGGACATCTTTTTTGTTTTGTCGGTTTGGACACGTTTTGCCATCTGTCCGTTTTAAAGAAAGCATACACATGGGCAATTATCAAAATCCCCATCATATTCACATCATCGCTGATTCAGAAACCTGGATTGAAGGCAACGCCGTCGCTCAACTTGAAACCACCGCCAAGCTGCCGCATATGCTGCGCGTAGCCGGCATGCCTGATTTGCACGCGGGGCGAGGTTATCCCGTCGGTGCAGCATTTTTCAGCGAACACCATTTTTACCCCGCGCTCATCGGCAACGACATCGGCTGCGGCATGGCGTTTTGGCAAACCGATTTGTCTGCCGCCAAGCTCAAACCCGCCAAACTCGCCAAGCAGCTTGGCAACATCGATACGCCTTTGAGCCAAGACGAACAAGAATCCTTGCTTGGAGAACCCGCATCCGATTTTTCGTGTTCAGACGACCTCGCTGTCGGCACTATCGGCGGCGGCAATCACTTTGCCGAATTGCAAACCGTTGAAACCGTTTACCGCGCCGATTTGCTTCCCGCTGCCTTTGATTCAAACCGTTTGCAATTGTTGGTACACAGCGGTTCGCGCGGACTGGGGCAGCAAATTTTGCGACGCCACATCGAAGCCTACGGCCATCGAGGTTTGGCGGAAGGCAGCGAGGCTGCGGCGGACTATCTTGCCGAACATCAGGCAGCCCTTGAGTTCGCCCGTTTAAACCGCCGTCTGATTGCCGCCAGAATGCTCGACCGCTGGCGCACGGAAGGCGAATGCCTGCTCGACGTGCATCACAATTTCCTCGAACAAGCCGAAATCGCGGGGCAAACCGGTTGGCTGCACCGAAAAGGCGCAACGCCCGCGGATAAAGGTCTGGTGATGATACCCGGCTCGCGCGGCGATTACAGCTATCTGGTTCTGCCGACCCAAGATTGCCAAATTTCGCTGAACACATTGGCACACGGCGCAGGACGGAAATGGCAGCGCGGCGAATGTAAAGGACGCCTGTCGCACAAATATTCCGCCGACAGCCTGCGTCAAACTGCCTTCGGCAGCGTGGTCGTTTGTCAGGATAAGGCTTTGATTTTTGAAGAGGCTCCGCAGGCTTATAAAAGTATAGACAGCGTCATTTCAGCCATGAAAAACACAGGTCTGATTGAATTGGTCGCCCGGTTCAAACCCGTTTTGACTTATAAAACCAGCGGCGGATGCGGAGAATAAATATGAAGCAAAATTTACAAACGGTTTATCTGCAAATTTCCACTGCGCAAGGGCCTGCCGAATGCCGCATCTTTGCCCGTTTCGTATTGGGCAGGATACTTGCCGAGGCGAAGGCGGAAGGTGTCGAGGTGGAAATCATCTCCGAAACCGCCGATAAACACGGCATTATGTCGGCGGTGCTTAAATTGGACGGCAAACATGCCGAAACTCTGGCACAGCGTTGGCAAGGTTCGCTCCAATGGATATGCGCCAGCCCCGTCCGCCCGAAGCATCCGCGCAAAAACTGGTATATCGGCGTTTTCCGTATGCCCGATATGCCTGAAATGCCGTCTGAAAGCGAGATTGAGTTTCAAACCTGCCGTTCGGGTGGCAAAGGCGGACAGCACGTCAATAAAACTGAAAGTGCCGTCCGTGCCACTCATAAAGCAAGCGGTATTTCCGTGCGCGTCGAAAGCGAACGTAGTCAGCATGCCAACAAAAAATTGGCTTTGACCCTGCTGGCGCAAAAGTTGGCGGAACATCATGCCGGACAGACCGACGATTACGCCCGCGCACAGCACAGCCGGCTTTATCAGGTGGAACGCGGCAATCCGAAACGGACGTTCGTCGGAACGGAGTTTAAGGAGAAGCCGGATGCTAAATCTTGAGCTGAGGCTGCCGCTTTGGCAACATCGTCATCCCCCGTGTTTTTAATATACGGGAAAAGGTCGTCTGAAAACCTGAATTTGGGTTTTCAGACGACCTTTTGTCTGGCTATCAACGTCCGGTCAATAAGAATCCGGAATGTGTTTGAAATACAGCATGACCAGATACCAAAACAGCGTCGCTGCGGCAGCACCGAGCAGTACCCATGCGCTGATTTTGGCGACATCGCGCAGGGCACGTTTTTGCTTGCGGCTGAAGAGGCGGTTGATGATCAGCGCGGCAAGTGCGAAAAAGAAAAAAATACGGAAAAGTCTGCCTATCATATCGGGAAGCGGGGGAGGTCGTCTGAAAAAGTATGGTTTGGGCGCGGCAGTATGGGGACGGATGTTTGAGCGCGTCAGGCTGCTTGTCCGACCGTGTCAAAAAGTCATGCCGTTTGCTATATAATAACGCTTTTCGCCGCATTTGTTGGAACAGGATATGAGTCAAAGTGCCTCGGTGGGCATTGTAACGCCCCAAAAAATTCCGTTTGAGATGCCGCTGGTTTTGGAAAACGGTAAAACTTTGCCGCGTTTCGATCTGATGATTGAAACCTACGGCGAGCTGAATGCCGAAAAAAACAATGCGGTTTTAATCTGCCATGCGCTGTCGGGCAATCATCATGTTGCGGGCAGGCATTCGGCGGAGGATAAATATGCGGGCTGGTGGGACAATATGGTCGGTCCCGGCAAGCCGATTGATACGGAACGTTTTTTCGTGGTCGGTTTGAACAACCTGGGCGGCTGCGACGGCAGCAGCGGGCCTTTGTCGATCAATCCTGAAACGGGCAGGGAATACGGCGCGGATTTTCCGGTGGTTACGGTGAAGGACTGGGTAAAATCCCAAGCCGCGCTTGCCGATTATCTCGGTATCGAACAATGGGCGGCGATTGTCGGCGGCAGCTTGGGCGGTATGCAGGCTTTGCAATGGACGATTTCCTATCCCGAGCGCGTGCGCCATGCCTTAGTGATTGCATCTGCGCCGAAACTGTCCACACAAAATATCGCGTTTAATGATGTAGCACGTCAGGCGATTTTGACCGACCCCGATTTCAACGAAGGACATTACCGCAGTCACAATACCGTTCCTGCACGAGGCTTACGGATTGCCCGCATGATGGGGCACATCACTTATCTTGCCGAAGACGGTTTGGGCAAAAAATTCGGACGCGATTTGCGTTCAAACGGCTATCAATACGGTTACGGTGTTGAATTTGAAGTGGAATCCTATCTGCGCTATCAGGGCGACAAATTCGTCGGGCGGTTTGATGCCAACACTTACCTGCTCATGACCAAGGCACTGGACTATTTCGATCCGGCGGCGGATTTCGGCGACAGCCTGACCCGTGCCCTGCAAAATGTGAAAGCGAAATTCTTTGTTGCCAGCTTCAGTACCGACTGGCGTTTTTCGCCCGCGCGTTCCAAAGAGCTGGTCAAAGCGCTGATTGCCGCGCACAAGCCGGTGCAGTATATCGAAGTCAAATCCAACCACGGCCATGACGCCTTTTTGATGGAAGACGAGGCCTACATGCGCGCCGTAGCGGTTTATATGAACAATGTTGACAAGGATTGCCGATCATGAATTTGCGCGACGATTTGCAGTTGATTTACGACTGGATTCCCGAAGGCAGCCGCGTCTTGGACTTGGGCTGCGGCGACGGCGAATTGCTGGCGGCTTTGGTGGAACACAAAAAATGCAGCGGCTACGGCATCGAAATCGACACCGACAGCGTCATCGCCGCCATGTCACGCGGCGTGAACGTCATTCAAGCCGATTTGGAGCAGGGGTTGGCGGAATTTGGCGACCAGACGTTTGACGTTATCGTTTTGAGCCAAACCATCCAAGCCATGCAGAATACCGAAAAAATCCTGCGCTGCCTCATGCGCGTGGCGAAACAGGCGATTGTCAGCTTCCCGAATTTCGGCTACTGGCGCAACCGCTTCCAAATCGCCATCGGCGGGCATATGCCGGTTTCCGAGCGCATGCCCTACCATTGGTACGACACGCCGAATATCCATTGGTGTACGCTCAAAGACTTTGATTTATTATGCGCCAAAAACAAAATCCGCGTCCTCGAGCGCGCGGTCATGACGGGTAACAAACAGGTCAAACATTTCCCCAACCTGTTGGGCAGCTTGGCGTTTTACCGCGTCGGGTAAGATGGGTTGAGCACCTTGTTGGCAATAACAAGGTTCTTGAGTTCTATGAATAACAGGTCGTCTGAAAAATGAAATGGCAGATTTTCAGACGACCTCTTTATGTTGAAAACAAAATAATGAAAAACGAAACGTCATCACTTCTCTTATGGCTTACCGCAATCATGCTGACCGCGTGTTCTCCAAGCAAAGAAGATAAAACAAAAAAAGTCGGCGCATCCGCTGTTCCATCCTCCACGTCATCTGCTTCTTCCCAATCCGATTTGAATCCAATCGCGTCCAACTCTAATAGCGTCAAGCAAGTAGAAAGCGCACCTTCTTCAAATTGCACCAACCTGCATCAGATTGACGGCATTGATGATTTTGTCCGTCAGGTTGCCGAGAATATCGATTCCAGTTGTTTGTTTGAACGCAGCCCTAAAGAATTGGCGGCGATTTGGGGCATTCCCGGCGGAGATGATCCGCTGGAGCAGGCACTGTTCCCTGATATTGATCCGAATGATCCTAAAAACGTTGATAAAGTGATAGAGGCTATTGATCAGATGGGAAAAGGGGAGCGGAGCTATAATCAGCAGGCGGTTGAACCGGTGGTACAAGAAATGAAAGCACTCAGGCGTCGGGATACTTTGGTTTTATCAACAGGCAAACAGACAAGCCAAGGTTCGGATCAGCCGCTGAGGATAACGCACAATTTTGTTATAGAAGGAACGCCGGAATATCTCAAGAAACATGGCGGCGGGTTTGGCGGCAGTTTTCAAAACATCAGCCAGTTGCCCGAATATTTAAAAGCGCGCGGAAAGATTTTTGAGGCGCAAAGGGTATTCCGCCTCTTCAACCGCGACCGCAGCCCTGATAAACCTTATCTGGAAATCGTGTTTGACGAAAGCGGGAAAATTGTTTCGATTACCGTATATGAAAATGTTTCCAATCCGGCAAGCGGGATTCATTTGATGTAATGGGTTTGGAGCACAAACGGAGAGGGTAGGAATCTAAATGCATCGGGCGTTCGTTGAACATTTGATGCGATAGCAGTTTGATTGGAAGTCTTCAATTCAATATCGAAAAGGTCGTCTGAAACCTGAATCGGGTTTCAGACGACCTTTTGTTGATGTGTTCGAGCTTAACCAAATGCTTAACGGCTGTCTTTCCATTGGTAATATTTCGAGCCGAGGAAGGAGCCGAGTTTGCGCAGGAAAGGTTGGGTAATGATGCTAGGGTGTTTGAGTTTTTCAAACGGTTTCAGACGACCATCGTCACCTATGATGGCTTCGGCAATGGCAAGGCCTGCTATGCCGGTAATTGCCATGCCGTGTCCCGAGTAGCCTTGGGCATAGTAAACATTGGGCGCGAGTCTTCCGAAGTGGGGGGCGAGGTTGGCGGTGATGTCGCATTCGCCGCCCCATGAATGTTCGATTTTGACATCAGCAAGCTGGGGGAAGACTTTGAGCATGTCTTGGCGGACAAGCTCGGTCATGCGGTCGGGATCGTCGATGAATTCGTTGTCTTTGCCGCCGAAGAGCAGGCGGCCGTCGGCGCTGAGGCGGTAGTAGTCGAGGACGTGGCGGTTGTCGCAGACAGCCATGTTGTTGCGGATGAGTTCTTTGGCGCGTTCGCCCAGCGGTTCGGTGGCGATGATGAAGGTGCTGACGGCGATGGCTTTTTTTTCCAATGGCTTGAATTTTTGATGCAAACCGGCGTAGGTGTTGACGGCATACACGAGGTTTTGGCATTCGATGCTGCCGTCCGGGGTATGGACGAGCCAGCCGCCTTGATAGGGTTCGATACGGGTCATCGGGGACTGTTCGAAAATCTGCGCGCCTGCTTCGGCAGCGGCGCGGGCGATGCCCAGGGTATAGTTGAGCGGATGGAGATGGCCGGAATGAGGATCGAACTGTGCGCCCAAGTACATATCGCTGGTAAGTTGTTGCTTGAGCGTGGCTTTATCCCAGAGTTGGTAATGGGTAGCGCCGTAATGTTGTCGGGCGTGTTCATGCCATTGTTGCAATTCTTCCCAATGCTGCGGGCGGATGGCGACGGTGGCGTAGCCGCGCTGCCAGTCGCAAGCGATTTGGTGTTTTTTAACCCGTTCGTCAACGAGTTCGACGGCTTGCAGGGATTGCTGCCAAAACCAGCGGGCTTGTTCCAAGCCGACTTGTTTTTCGATTTCTTCCATACCGCAGGCATAATCGCTGATAACTTGCCCGCCGCTGCGCCCTGATGCGCCGAAGCCGATACGGGCGGCTTCGAGTACGGTAACTTCGCGTCCGTTTTCGGCAAGGGGAAGGGCGGTGCAAAGTCCTGTCAATCCTCCGCCGATGACGCAGGTCTCGGTTTTCAGACGACCTTCAAGCTTGGGATAAGCGGCGTGGGGATTGATGGTGCTGAAATAATAGGAGGGAAGGTATTCTTTGAAATTGGGATGAATCATAGGGTAATGCTTTGTGTGGTTTCAGACGACCTTTGGAGGGTATAGTGGATTAACTTTAAACCAGTACGGCGTTGCCTCGCCTTGCCGTACTATCTGTACTGTCTGCGGCTTCGTCGCCTTATCCTGATTTAAATTTAATCCACTATAGTTGAGGGTCGTCTGAAAAGTTGTCAAACGGGTTGTGTGAAGAAAACAGGCTGACCTTGCATTGATGCGGTCAGCCTGTTTGATTGGGTCAATTTGTTTTTTCTGCGGCGAGCTTTTCCTGACGGTAGGCTTCGGCGGCTTCCCGATCGCGTTTGGTTGCTTGGCGCATCATCCAATAATTGATGACGATGACCAGCGTACCGATGATGCCGATCAGGATGGTTGCCAACACATTCATCTGCGGGTCGAGACCCAGCTTGATTTTGGAGAAAATCACCTGTGGCAATGTGGAAGAACCGGGGCCGGACAGGAAGGAGGTAATCACCAAATCGTCCAGCGACAGGGTAATGCCGAGCAGGAAGCCTGAAGCGATGGCAGGCGCAATCAAGGGCAGGGTGATGACGAAAAAGATTTTCAGCGGACGCGCACCCAAGTCCATTGCGGCCTCTTCGAGCGATTGGTCAAGCTCCACCAGACGCGAACGGATGACGACGGTGATGTATGCCATACAAAGCGTCGTATGCCCGAGAAAAATGGTGAAGAAACCGCGGTCGAAGTACAGGTTTTGCAGCAATTCGCTACCTTGCAGGAACATCTGCACCTGAATAATCAGGAGCAGCATGGACAGACCGGTAATCACGTCAGGCATAACCATAGGCGCGGAAATCATACCGGCAAACAAGGTGCTGCCGCGGAAGCGTTTGATGCGAGCCATCGCGTAGCCTGCCAGCGTACCCAAAACGACGGCTGCAAGCGAGGATGCGGCGGCAATGCGCAGCGACAGCCAAGCGGCTTCCAAGATGGTGTCGTTTTCCAGCAATGCGCTGTACCACTTGGTCGAAAAGCCGCCCCAAACGGTAACCAGCTTGGATTCGTTGAACGAATAGATGACCAAAACGACCAGCGGAATATACAGAAACGCCAGCGACAGCATCAGCATCAGTTTCAGGAACCAGGATAATCGGGATTTCTGCATTATTTGGATCCTTCCTCTAATTCGCGGTTTTCATAATGCTGGAACAGTGCAATCGGTACGACCAGCAGTGCGACCATGACGACGGCGACAGCGGAAGCCAACGGCCAGTTGTTTTGATCGAAGAACGCCTGCCACAAGACTTTACCGATCATCAGGTTTTCCGAACCGCCGACCAGCTCGGGAATCACAAATTCACCGACTGCGGGTACGAAAACCAGCATGGAGCCTGCGATGATGCCGGTTTTAGACAGGGGCAGGGTAATGGTGAAGAACGATTTAATCGGCCCTGCGCCCAAATCAGAAGCAGCTTCGAGCAGGCGGTTGTCGAGTTTCACCAGTTGAGTGTAAAGCGGCAGGATCATAAACGGCAGATAGGCATAAACCATGACCAAGTTCAGTGAGAACGCGTTGTAAAACAGGTCTAAAGGCTCTTCGATAATCTGCATTTTAAGCAGGAAATTGTTGATGATGCCGTTGTGTCCCAGCAGGCCCATCCATGCGTAGACGCGCAATAGGAAGGAAGTCCAGAAAGGCAGCATGATGGCAAGCAGCAGGCCGTTGCGCATGGCGGGATTGGCGCGTGAAATCGCATAGGCAGTCGGATAACCAATCAGCAGACAAATGATGGTCGTCGTCAGCGCAGTCTTAATCGAAGACCAGTAGGTCATCAGATAGATATTGCTGTTTTCGCTGTCGCCGAACGGATTCAGGGTATTCCAAAAATTTTGGAAGATATCGGCATAGTTTTGATAACTGATGGCGATGTTCAGACGACCTAAATCTTCATCGACGCTGGTCAGCGGCGTAAACGGCGGAATGGCGATTTCTTGTTCGGCAAAGCTAATTTTCAGCACAATGGCGAACGGAATCAGAAACAGTACCAAAAGCCAAATATACGGCACGGCAATGACCGCGCGCTGACCCGGGCGGCGGAACAGTTTGTTTTTCAGTTTTTTAAGGTTCATCTCATTCCCCTTAAATCAACGGAACAACGGAGTCGGTTGGTTTTCCGGCCAGCTGATATAGACGGTTTCGTCCCAAGTCGGCGGCGTGATGTTGCGGACATACCAATAAGGTGCAGGAACTTGGCTTTTGACGACGCGGCCGTTGGCGAGTTTGATGTGGTAGATGGCGAAACTGCCCAAGTAGGCGATTTCTTCCACTGTGCCTTTTGCCCAGTTGAAGCTGCCCAAGTGGTCAGGTTTTTCTTTGTACAAATCAATGTCTTCGGGACGGATGCTGACCCAAATGTCTTGTTCGCTCGGGCCGCCTAGACCGTGGTCGATGCGGACGTGGTTTTCCAATCCTTCGCATTCGATAACGGCATAATCGGCATGGTCGTCAATCACAACGCCGCCGAAAATATTGGTCTCGCCGATGAATTCGGCGGTAAAGCGGCTGTTGGGGTAGTCGTACACGTCGCTGGGCGTACCGACCTGTTGCAACTGACCGTCAGACATAATGGCGATGCGGGTCGCCATCGTCATCGCCTCTTCTTGGTCGTGCGTGACCATGATGCAGGTTACGCCGACTTGTTCGAGCGTATTGACCAATTCGAGCTGGGTTTGTTGGCGCAGTTTTTTGTCCAACGCGCCGAGAGGTTCGTCAAGTAGCAGGATTTTCGGACGTTTTGCCAAGCTGCGTGCCAAAGCGATACGTTGTTGCTGGCCACCGGATAATTGATGCGGTTTGCGCTTAGCGTATTTGGTCATCTGCACCAGACGCAGCATTTCTTCCACGCGCGCAGCAATTTCATCTTTGGGCATTTTGTCTTGTTTCAGACCGAAGGCAATGTTCTGCTCCACAGTCATGTGCGGGAACAGGGCATAGCTTTGAAACATCATATTGATGGGGCGCTCGTAGGGGGCAAGTTTGGTAATGTCTTGACCGTCCAGAATGATTTTGCCCTGATTGGGGCTTTCCATGCCCGCCAGCATACGCAGCAGCGTGGATTTGCCGCTGCCGGAGCTGCCCAAAAGGGCAAAGATTTCATGTTGATAAATATCCAAGTCGATGTTATCGACAGCGTAATTGTCACCAAACTTTTTCACCAAGCCTTGAATTTTGAGATAAGGTTTGGCTGAAGACGCAGTGGTTGCGGTCATAATGGCAATACTCCAATAAAAATGACGAGTACCGGCAAAACGGATTTTCGAAAGGGTGATAAAAAGCTGTTT
>NZ_JH164970.1:79080-95326 GCF_000227275.1 Neisseria sp. GT4A_CT1 | reverse complement strand
ATGGCACGCAGGGGCAATACGAAATTGCCCGAAGGGGCTGATTTCTCGCGGATTTGATTTAAACGGGACATTTTGAAACCTGTCAGATTGAATCTGCCGTCAACCCTTACGGGCGGATAAGAAAAGGCAATCGCTTTCATGAGCGAAGTTTGAGCGCGTTGTTTTTATGCAATTAATTTATATGAATATTATGCCTATATTTTAAATATTCATTCGAAATATAATAAAATATGAAATATTTACATTAATTGCTTGATAGGCATTCGTTGTAAACAGTGTAATAACAAGCAGATTTTCAAACAAATTTTTTTCGTGAATGTTCACGCAAGGGGTAAAACATGAGTATCAAACAATGGCCTGAAGGCGAGCGGCCGCGCGAGAAATTGTTGGCGCATGGCGCAGGCGCGTTGAGCGATGCTGAGTTGCTGGCGATTTTGCTGCGGGTCGGTACACGCGGGATGAGCGCGGTGGATTTGGCGCGTTATCTGCTGAACGAGTTTGGCAGCTTGGGCAAGCTGATGAGCGCCGACGCTAAAACGCTTTCCGCATACAAGGGTATGGGTTTGGCGAGTTTTACCCAATTTGCTGTCGTCAAAGAAATCGGCAGGCGGATTTTGGGCGAGGATTTACAGGAAAATATCACGCTTTCCAGCCCGAAAGCCGTTGCCGATTATCTGCGCCTGCATTTGGGGCACGAAAAGATAGAAGTCAGCACCGCGCTTTTGCTCAACCGCCAAAACAGGCTGATTGCCATGCGCGAACTCTCGCGCGGAACGGTGGCAGAAAATACCGTCTATATCAGGGAAATCGTCAAGCTCGCATTGGACGAATACGCCGACAGCCTGATTATCGCACATAATCATCCCGGCGGTTCGGCAACGCCTTCGCAATCCGACATTGAGTTCACAGGTCGTCTGAAACAGGCTTTGGCATTGGTTGATGTCTCACTTTTGGATCATTTTATTGTCACGGCAAAAGAAGTCTGCTCGATGCGGGAGCGGGGGTATATGGAAGGGTAAAAAGGCGTTTTGTCGGAGTCTGATAGCGGTTTGTCTTGTTTTGATATTATGCGAACAGATTGTTTAGATAGTATAGTGGATTAACTTTAAACCAGTACGGCGTTGCCTCGCCTTGCCGTACTATCTGTACTGTCTGCGGCTTCGTCGCCTTGTCCTGATTTAAATTTAATCCACTATATTTGGTCGCCCCAAAGGTCGTCTGAAAATGTTTTCAGACGTACCTTTTTGTTAATTTGAAAGTCTTTATTTCTTATGTCAGCAATCTGTTATGAACTTGAACAATAAAAGTTATGCACAGATTTTTAAATAATAATTTCAATATAAAACAAATAGATATTAAAAATTTTCTATCATAATAAAATTTTGCTATTGAGTTATCCACATTTGGGCCTATATTGGGTGTAACGAAATTCTAACCAAAGGAAACCAAAAAGATGAGATTCGACAAATTAACCGCCAAATTCCAACAAGCCCTTGCAGAAGCTCAGAGTTTGGCATTGGCTGCGGACAGCAGCTATCTGGAAGCAGGCTTCGTGCTGAAAGCCCTGCTTGACGATCAAAACAGCGGAGCCGCCGCGCTCTTGGCTCATGCGGGCGTAAACGTGCCGCAGGTGAAACAGCGTTTGCAGCAGCATTTGAACAGCTTGCCGAAAGTGTCCGGCCAGGGCGGCGATATTCTGCCCAGCCGCGAATTACAGGCAGTGTTGAACCTGATGGACAAAGCCGCAACCAAACGCGGAGATGCCTATATCGCCAGTGAACTTTTCCTGCTTGCCTTGGTGCAGCAGAACGATGCGACCGGCAAAATCCTGAAAGAAGCCGGTGCGACCGAACAAAACATCAATGCCGCGATTGACGCGGTACGAGGAGGACAAAACGTGAATGATGCCAATGCCGAAGACCAACGCGATGCGCTGAAAAAATACACGCTCGACCTGACCCAGCGTGCCCGCGACGGCAAACTTGATCCCGTTATCGGCCGCGACGACGAAATCCGCCGCGCCATTCAGGTATTGCAGCGCCGCACCAAAAACAACCCTGTGCTGATTGGTGAGCCGGGTGTGGGTAAAACTGCTATCGTCGAAGGCTTGGCACAACGTATCGTCAATGGAGAAGTGCCCGAATCCCTACGCAACAAACGCCTGCTGGTTTTGGATTTGGCGGCATTGATTGCCGGCGCGAAATACCGCGGCGAATTTGAAGAGCGTCTGAAAGGTGTGTTGAACGATTTGGCGAAAGACGACGGCAACACTCTGATTTTCATCGACGAAATCCATACTTTGGTCGGCGCAGGCAAAACCGACGGCGCAATGGACGCGGGCAATATGCTGAAACCGGCTTTGGCACGCGGCGAACTGCACTGCATCGGCGCGACCACCTTGGACGAATACCGCCAATACATCGAAAAAGACGCGGCACTCGAACGTCGCTTCCAAAAAGTATTGGTCGGCGAACCCAGTGTGGAAGACACCATTGCCATCCTGCGAGGTTTGCAGGAGCGCTATGAAATCCACCACGGCATCGACATCACCGATCCCGCCATCGTTGCCGCCGCGGAATTGAGCGACCGCTATATCACCGACCGCTTCCTGCCCGACAAAGCGATTGATTTGATTGACGAAGCTGCCAGCCGCATCAAAATGGAGCTGGACAGCAAACCCGAACAGATGGACAAACTTGACCGCCGCATCATTCAGCTCAAAATGGAAAAAATGCACGTTGCCAAAGAGAGCGATGACGCCAGCAAAAAACGTTTGGAGCTGATAGACGAGGAAATCGACGGCCTGCAAAAAGAATACGCCGATTTGGACGAAATCTGGAAAGCCGAAAAAGCCGCCTCTTCCAGCACCGCCGACATCAAGAAACAGATGGACGACATCAAAGTCAAAATCGAGCAGGCCAAACGCCAAGGCGACTTTGCCCGCGCGTCTGAACTCGAATACGGCGAGTTACCGAAATTGGGTGCGCAGTTGCAGGCGGCGGAAAGCAACCCCGACGGTAAAAAACAAAACAAACTTTTCCGCACCGAAGTCGGCGCGGACGAAGTGGCCGAAATCGTATCG
Organism: Neisseria sp. GT4A_CT1; assembly: GCF_000227275.1. Lineage (NCBI taxonomy): Bacteria > Pseudomonadati > Pseudomonadota > Betaproteobacteria > Neisseriales > Neisseriaceae > Neisseria > Neisseria sp. GT4A_CT1. The sequence goes on along the minus strand of NZ_JH164970.1, from coordinate 92,244 downwards.
CGCATGACCGGCATCCCCGTGTCTAAAATGATGGAAGGCGAACGTGACAAGCTGCTGAAAATGGAAGAAGTATTGCACCGCCGCGTGGTCGGACAAGACGAAGCCGTGCGTGCCGTGTCCGACGCCATCCGCCGCAGCCGCTCCGGCCTTGCCGATCCGAACAAACCCTACGGCAGCTTCCTGTTCCTAGGTCCGACCGGCGTGGGTAAAACCGAGTTGTGCAAAGCCTTGGCAGGCTTCCTGTTTGACAGCGAAGACCACCTCATCCGTATCGACATGTCCGAATACATGGAAAAACACGCCGTTGCCCGCCTGATCGGCGCGCCTCCGGGCTATGTCGGCTACGAAGAGGGCGGCTACCTGACCGAACAAGTCCGCCGCAAACCGTACAGCGTGATTCTGCTGGACGAAGTGGAAAAAGCCCATCCGGACGTGTTCAACATCCTGCTGCAAGTATTGGATGACGGTCGCCTGACCGACGGACAAGGTCGCACCGTGGACTTTAAAAACACCGTCATCGTCATGACTTCCAATATCGGCAGCCAGCACATCCAACAAATGGGTACGCAGGATTACGAAGCCGTGAAAGAAGCGGTGATGGAAGAAGTGAAAGCCTACTTCCGCCCCGAAATGATCAACCGTATCGACGAAGTGGTCGTGTTCCACGGACTGAATCAGGAGAATATCCGCAACATCGCGAAAATCCAGCTCAAAGGCTTGGAAAAACGCCTAGAAGCGCAGCACCTGCACCTGAAAGTGGACGATGCCGCCTTGGATTTGATTGCCAAAGCCGGTTTCGACCCCGTGTACGGCGCACGCCCGCTCAAACGCGCCATCCAGTCGGAAATCGAAAACCCGCTGGCCAAAGCCCTGCTCGAAGGCAAATACACGCCCGACAGCACGATTCATGTGAAAGAAGAGGGCGGCAAGCTGGTGTTTGCCTGATTTAGGTGTGGATTGAGATAAAGTGATGAAAAGGTCGTCTGAAAACTGTTGGCGCTAAGTCCACTGATTTCAGACGACCTTATTGGGTTATTGTTCAATTTATACGTTTTGTATCATAATCTCCATCAGTATCCGGCAACCAGCATACGGAAATATGTGAATTCTGATAATTTGAGTCGTAATAATCAGAATCAAAAAAATATTTAATTTCAACCCATTTTCCGCTAGGAAATTCAAATAATCTTTTTAAATAATCGTTCTTTTTTTCTAAAACAAAATCATCTAAATAACAAATCTAATTCGACTGCTGATTTAAGCTTTTCATCTGGGGAAGGTTCCATGATGTCTCCTTATTGAACAAATGATTTATAGTGGACAATCGCTTCTAATTTTACCTGACCAATCTTACCTGCATTGATAGCTTCCGGTAAGTTTTATAGTGGATTAACTTTAAACCAGTACGGCGTTGCCTCGCCTTAGCTCAAAGAGAACGATTCTCTAAGGTGCTGAAGCACCAAGTGAATCGGTTCCGTACTATCTGTACTGTTTGCGGCTTCGTCGTCTTGTCCTGATTTAAATTTAATTCACTATACAGTGTGGTTACGTCATTAAGGTCGTCTGAAAAATGTTTTTCAGACGACCTTAATGCTTGATTGGGATTTGTACTTAAGCCTCACCGCTCAAAGGGAACTTTGGGAATAACGCGCCGATACATGGGCTTCTTTGCGGTAATGAAGACGGAGTGTTTTACCGTGCAGGGGAATTGACGATGGATGAATTGATGAAACAGATAGAGGATTATATGGATTCCTATAATCAGGAACGTTGCAGTTCGAAATTGAAAAGCCGGGTCCTGTCACATATAGAACCCGGCTTATTATAGAGCGATTGAATAGGCTTTTATGAATGTCCAAGACCTTCGGAGCAGTTCAGTTTTTGCCCGAACGTTTTTCAGACGACCTTTTGTCTATGTTTATCAAGCAGACTGTATCGGGATGATACGGTTTTGACTACGTTTTGCACCGCCTTCGCAATAATTGACTTTGACGTATTCTTCGACAATCTCTAAGAATTCGGCTGCGATGTTATCGCCTTTTAAAGTCACCTTGCGTTCTCCGTCAACATAAACCGGGGCAACAGGGGTTTCGCCGGTTCCGGGCAGGCTGATGCCGATGTCTGCCAGTTTGCTTTCGCCCGGTCCGTTAACGACGCAGCCCATGACGGCAACGTTTAAAGATTCTACGCCAGGGTAAAGGGTGCGCCATACGGTCATTTTTTGGCGAAGGTAATTTTGTACGTCTTGGGCAAGCTCTTGGAAGACTGTGCTGGTGGTACGTCCGCAGCCCGGGCAGGCGGTAACCATGGGGGTAAACGAGCGCAGTCCCATGGTTTGTAGAATTTCTTGGCCGACGATGACTTCCTGTGTACGCGAACTGCCGGGTTCGGGGGTCAGGGAAATGCGGATGGTGTCGCCGATGCCTTCTTGAAGCAGTACGGCCAAGGCAGCAGTCGAAGCGACAATGCCTTTGCTGCCCATGCCTGCTTCTGTCAAGCCTAAGTGGAGCGGATATTGGCAGCGGCTGCCCAGTTCGCGGTAAACCTGAATCAAATCTTGAACGGAGCTGACCTTGCACGACAAGATGATTTTGTTTTCAGGCAAACCTAATCGGACGGCTTTTTCAGCAGATTCCAACGCCGAAATAATCAAGGCTTCTTTCATGATTTCTTCGGGCGGTTTGGGCGATGAGGACGCCAGATTGGCATCCATCATGCGCTTGGCGAGGCTTTGGTCAAGCGAACCCCAGTTAACACCGATACGGACGGCTTTGTCGTTTTCGGCGGCAGTCCGAATCATATAGGCAAATTTTTCATCGCCTTTTGCGCCTTTGCCGACATTACCGGGGTTGATACGGTATTTGGACAAGGCTTTGCCGCACTCGGGAAATTCTGCCAACAGACGTTCGCCATTGAAATGGAAGTCGCCAATCAGCGGGGTGGTGTAACCCATGTCGTCCAAACGTTGGCGGATTTCGGCAACTTTGGAGGCGGCTTCTGGGCTGTTGACGGTAATGCGCACCATTTCTGAGCCTGCATCGCTCAATTCTTTGACTTGCAGGGCGGTTGCTTTAGCATCTGCGGTATCGGTATTGGTCATCGATTGCACGACAACGGGAGCATCTGAACCGACGGTGAGATGATCGATTTGTACTTGATGGGTTTGGCGGCGTTTGGGTGTGTTCATCTTTATTTTTTTCCTGCTACAAAGGAAGCTGATTTTTCACCGGCAACCCGGTATTCTGCCAGATTGATGGTTGTCCCGCCGTAATTGGCTTGTGCGCCTGTGGCAATACCGATCCAGACATTGTAGGGCGCACCGCCTTTAAAACGCCTTTCGCTTCCTGCGGGAATGATCCGGCTGAAAACCATGGTACCTTTCTTGTCGGTGATAATCAGATTGCTTCGGTATTGGACTTTAATCCAAAGCTCGTCTGAATCGACTTTGACTTCAGGTTCGGATGCCGCTGCTTCGGATGCGGCGACACTTGAAGCTGCTTTTTCGGCATTGGATATTTCTTGTTTGCCGTTTTCTGCCATATTGGAAACGGCAACATTTTCTTTTTTCAAATCCGGCGTCTGCATACTGTTGCGTACTGCATCGCTGTTTTGCGCGACTTGTTGTTCGTTTTCATGATTAGACTTGCTTTGCCAAACATAAATACCGCCGCCAAGCAGGATGAGCGCTGCCATGCCCAAAACCCATTTGGGAAAACCGACTTTTTCACCATCTTGGTAGTTCAAGCCGGCATTTTTTTTGCGATCAACCAGATAGACATGGTCTTCTTCCGGCGCGGAAATGGCTTTTAGACGACCTGTAATGGTTGCTTCGTCGATTTTCAACAGGCGGGCATAAGAACGCAGATAGCCCATAACGAAGACCAATCCTGAAAAGAAAGAATAGTCTCCTTTTTCAAGTGCTTCAATTTGTTCGGCAGATAGTTTCAACCGTCGTGCTACTTCGTCAATATCCCAACCTGATTTGTGTCTGAGTTGTCCCAGCTCATCACCCAATGATTTGGCAGCTTGAATGTCGTATTCGTTTTTCTTTTGATTTTCCATGTGGTTACTTACCTGTGGTTACTGCCTGTAATTGTTCCGAATAGGGGAAGTTTGCCCTTAACTGGGCTTCGTATTCGTAGGCTGCCTGGCTATTGCCCAAAGCAGTCGCCAATTTCCAACCCAGCAGCAAATCATCTGCCTGCAAAACATCGACTTTGCTTTGGTATTGGCGGAAATAATAGTCCGCTTCGTTTAAATTGCCTGCCAGCATTTTGGTTCTTGCCAATTCTTTAAACGCAGGCGGGAATTGAGGTTGCGCAGCCAAAGAGCGTTCAAGATAAGCTTCTGCCAGCGAATATTGGCCCATCTTCGCGCTGCAAATGCCCTTGTTGAGGTTGGCGATAAACGGAGAAGGATAAGTCGGATCGGCCAGGGCTTTGTCAAAATAACTGATGGACTGGGCTGGATTGTTCATCTCGCTGCACAAGAACCAGCCGTAGTTATTGTTGATTTCTGCATTGTCAGGTTTCAAAGATAGGGCTTTTTGGAAGCTTTCCTGCGCTTTTTCGCGCACTTTGAGATATTGATAGATTTGCGCGCGAACCAGCCATGCATCTTCATTGCTGCTGTCCGCTTTCAATGCCTCTTCAATACTGACCGTTGCTTGACGGTAATCGCCCCCGCGCATGTATTCGATAGCCAACTGGGTTTTGATATTGGCGACCTGTGTCGCACGTTCCGCTCTGCTTGGACCTTTCGGGCCGGCGCATGCGCCCAAAACCAAAGTTAAAATAATGGGTTGCCAAATGTTCAGTTTCATAATCAGCTCTGTTGTTCAACCAAAATCTGCTGCCATTTTTGTTGGCGGCGTGTTTTATCTTGTACTTGTCCTGCCAATTGACCGCAAGCTGCGTCAATATCGTCGCCACGTGTTTTACGGACGGTTACCACGAATCCTGCCTGCTGCAAAATATCGCGGAAAACGCGGATATTTTCATTGGTAGATCGTTCGTAGCCGGAATTGGGGAAAGGATTGAACGGAATCAGATTGAATTTGCACGGTACGTCTTTTACCAGCTCAATCAGTTCGCGCGCATGTTGCGCCTTGTCATTGATTCCATCCAACATAACGTATTCAAAAGTAATGAAATCTCTTGGTGCTTTGACCAAATAGCGTTGACATGCCGCCATCAATTCTTTCAACGGATATTTTTTATTCAGCGGAACGATTTGATCGCGTACTTCGTCGTTGGAAGCATGAAGGGATACTGCCAGCGCAACAGGCATCGCATCGCGCAGCCTGTCCATTTGCGGCACCATGCCTGATGTGGAAACGGTAACGCGGCGGCGGCTGAGTCCGTAGCCATGATCGTCCAGCATGATGCTCAGCGCAGTAACGACATTATCAAAGTTCGCCATCGGCTCGCCCATGCCCATCATGACTACATTGGAAATCACGCGTTCGTTTTTCGGCGTAACGCCCATTGCTTTATTTGCCCACCACAGTTGCCCAATGATTTCGGCAGCGGTCAGATTACGGTTGAAACCTTGGCGGCCGGTAGAACAGAAGGTGCATTCCAATGCGCAGCCGACTTGAGAGGAAATACACAACGTACCACGTTCTGCTTCGGGAATAAACACCGTTTCCACACCGTTGCCCGTTCCTACATCCAACAGCCATTTGCGCGTCCCATCGGTGGATTCTTGCGCCATCATCAGTTTGGGCACATCCACGCTTGCCTGTTCGTTGAGTTTCAGGCGCAGGGATTTTGCCAAATCGGTCATTTCATCGAAACTTTGCGCACCGGCTTGGTGGATCCAACGCATGACTTGTTTGGCGCGGAACGGTTTTTCGCCCATCTCGGCAAAATGATGGGTCAGTCCGTTTAAATCATAATTCAGCAGATTGGTTTTCATGTGGTTTATTTCTTGGTAAAGCTTTTAATAAAGGCTGTCGTGATAAATCTTGCAAATCCGGCGGATTAGGGCGTTGCATAGTGGGTTTGAACATGCACTGAATCTTGTTGAGCAAACAGCTTTTATTTCCAAGCTCCTTCTATCATATTTTCAGACGACCCCCATTTGAGAAAGGTCGTCTGAAAACAGATTGAGACAAACAATATCGACAAAACCGTCCAAACACCCGAACCGGTCGGACGTTCGAACGGCATCTATCGTTAACGCGGGCAGATTTCGCTTTGGCTGAAGAAGTAGGCAATCTCGATTGCTGCATTTTCCAGGCTGTCAGAGCCATGTACGGCGTTTACGCTGAGTGATTCGGCAAAATCCGCACGTATCGTACCGGGAGCGGCTTCCGCAGGGTTGGTCGCGCCCATCAGCTCACGGTTTTTTGCAACGGCATTTTCACCTTCCAACACCTGAATCATGACAGGACCGCTGGTCATAAAGGCAACCAAGCTGTCGTAAAAAGGACGCTCTTTATGGACAGCATAAAACTCTTGGGCTTCGCGTACGCTGAGATGCTTCATTTTGGCGGCGACAATACGCAGTCCGTTGTCTTCAAAACGGCTGTAAATTTTGCCGATTACATTTTTACCTACAGCATCGGGTTTAACGATGGAGATCGTGCGCTCAATAGCCATATTATGTCCTTGTTTTTATTGCGTTGTGCAATAGTCTGAGGTTGGGGAAAATGAACTGCTATTTTATCAAATTTCAGTATACTTTGGGAAAAGCCGCTCTTTTTTCTTCTCCTGAATCTTATTTTTTCAACGTCAGATGCGGTTGCTCCAAATAAACTTCCGATTGCATTTCCACCATACGGCTGGCAGTACGGGTAAATTCTTCGGCGAAATCGCCTTCGACATAAATATCGTTTACGCCTACCGCGCTGGTGGCACAGAGTTTTACTCGGAAATCGTACAATACGTCAATCAGCCAAGTAAGACGGCGCGCTTCGGCTTTTTCCTGCGGCGTCAGACGTTCCAATCCTGATACGAACACCATTTCATAATGTTCGGCCAAATAGAGGTAATCGGCTTGCGAACGCGGACCAAAGCATAAAGCGCGGAAATCGAACCAAATGGCGCGGTCGGAGTGGGCTTTGTGCGGAATTTCACGTCCGTGTATTACGCTGATACCGGGGTTCAGTTCGGAAATTCCCGCCATTTCTTTAAACAAATCAGCCAATTTTTGCTCGTTTTCTTCACTGTTGGGAACGAAGAAAATCTCGGCAGGACGTAAAGTGCGCAGGCGGTAGTCTTCCCCCCCGTCAACATTTAAGACGGTCAGGCTGGATTCAATCAGCGCGATGGTCGGCAGAAAACTGCTTCTGTTTTGACCTTGGGGATAAAGCTCGGACGGGGCGTAGTTGGAAGTTGCCACCAAAACCACGCCTTCGCTCAACAAGTTTTCCAGCAGGCGACCCAGAATCATCGCATCTGCAATATCGCTGACGTGAAATTCATCAAAACACAATACGCGGGTCTCTTTGGCAATCTCGGCAGCGACTGCTTTTAAAGGATTGGCTTCGCTTTTCAAGTCTTTCAAACGCTTATGGATTTCCGCCATAAAGGCATGAAAGTGGACACGGCGTTTGCGGCGGTATGGCAAACAGCCGAAAAAAGCGTCCATCAAGAAACTTTTGCCGCGACCCACGCCGCCGTAAAAATACAGACCTTTCGGCACTTGGGGAGAGCGCAGGCTGCGTCCTAGGAAACGATTGCGTTTGCGTTTGAACATCATCAGTTCCGTCCACAAACGATCCAAATATTCAATCGCCCGCGCCTGTGCTTCATCGCGGATGAAATTCGGTTGTTCGGCTGCCGCCTGATACCAAGTCAGCGGGCTGTGGTTTTCAAACGGAGGGGCGACAAACAGTTGACCTCTATCACTCATATCTGACCTTTATTATGTTTTTGGGTTTGACAATTATAGTGGATTAACTTTAAACCAGTACGACGTTGCCTCGCCTTAGCTCAAAGAGAACGATTCTCTAAGGTGCTGAAGCACCAAGTGAATCGGTTCCGTACTATCTGTACTGTCTGCGGCTTCGTCGCCTTGTCCTGATTTAAAGTTAATCCACTATACGTTTTATCAACGGGCAATCATTAAAAGAAACGTATTATAGATGATTTCAGACGACCCTATGAATTTTCCATTACAAATTCCACCCAAATTACGAAAACAATAGAGAACCATATTTTCAGACAACAAAAACGCCGCATTTCTGCGGCGTTCGTTTACTCAGGTTTAGTTGGCATTTTCTTGTAAAGCCAAGTCCACACGTTCACGCAATTCCTTACCGGGCTTGAAGTGAGGGACGTGTTTTTCAGGCACTTCCACACGTTCGCCGGTTTTGGGGTTGCGGCCGATACGGGCCGGGCGATGGTTCAAATCGAAGCTGCCGAAACCACGGATTTCAATACGCTGACCGCGAGCCAGCGAGCGTGTCATGGTATCAACCAAAACCTTTACGCTGTATTCGACGTCTTTTGCCAGCAATTGGTTACCGTTTTTCTCGGCAAAAACTTCTGCCAAACGAACCATTAATTCAGACTTCGTCATGTCTGCAACCTTATTCTTGGTCGCCGGACAGTTTGGCTTTCAGCAAGTCGCCGAGGCTGGTAGTACCTGCGCTGGCGGTTGCAGCAGCGTTGACTGAATTCAGGGCTTCACGGTTTTCTTTAGCGTCTTTGGCTTTAACAGACAGGCGGATGCTGCGGTTTTTGCGGTCGACGGTTACGATAACGGCTTCAACCTCGTCACCTTCTTTCAGTTTGGTGGTCAGGTCTTCAACGCGGTCGGCTGCGAATTCGGAAGCAGGCAGGTAGCCTTCTACTTCGTCAGACAGGGCAACAACGGCACCTTTGGCGTCAACAGATTTCACAGAACCTTTAACCAAAGAACCTTTGTCGTTTACGCTGATGAAGTTACCGAAAGGATCGCCTTCCAGTTGTTTGATGCCCAAAGAGATACGCTCTTTGTCAACGTCGATTGCCAATACAACGGCTTCAACTTCTTCGCCTTTTTTGTATTTGCGTACAGCTTCTTCGCCGGCTTCAGTCCAAGACAGGTCAGACAGGTGAACCAGACCGTCGATACCGCCGGGCAGACCTACGAATACGCCGAAGTCAGTGATGGATTTAACCGCACCGGAGATTTTGTCGCCTTTGTTGTGGTTTGCGGCAAATTCTTCCCAAGGATTGGCTTGGCATTGTTTCATGCCCAAAGAGATACGGCGGCGGTCTTCGTCGATTTCCAGAATCATGACTTCGACTTCGTCGCCCAATTGTACGACTTTGCTTGGGTGTACGTTTTTGTTGGTCCAGTCCATTTCGGAAACGTGTACCAAACCTTCGATGCCTTGTTCGATTTCAACGAACGCACCGTAGTCGGTCAGGTTGGATACTTTACCGAACAGGCGGGTACCTTGTGGGTAACGACGGGTCAGGCCGCTCCAAGGATCTTCGCCCAATTGTTTCATACCCAGAGAAACGCGTTGTTTGTCTTGGTCGAATTTCAGGACTTTGGCTTCAACTTCTTGACCGACTTCCAAGACTTCGCTCGGGTGTTTCACACGGCGCCATGCCAAGTCGGTGATGTGCAACAGGCCGTCGATGCCGCCCAAATCAACGAATGCACCGTAGTCGGTGATGTTTTTAACGATACCTTTGATGATAGAGCCTTCTTGCAGGTTTTCCAGCAGGGCTTTGCGCTCTTCACCCAAAGTAGCTTCCAGAACGGCGCGGCGGGAAACCACGACGTTGTTGCGTTTTTTGTCCAGTTTGATGACTTTGAATTCGATTTCTTTGCCTTCAAAGTGGGAAGTGTCTTTAACGGGACGTACGTCAACCAAAGAACCCGGCAGGAATGCGCGGATGCTGTTGATCATAACGGTCAGGCCGCCTTTGACTTTGCCATTGATAACGCCGGACAGGATGTCGCCGTTTTCCATCGCTTCTTCCAAAGCGATCCAGTCGGCAGCGCGTTTGGCTTTTTCGCGGGACAGTTTGGTTTCGCCGAAGCCGTTTTCAACGGATTCGATGGTAACGGTAACGAAATCGCCAACTTTAACTTCAATCTCGCCCTGAGCGTTTTTGAATTCAGCAACGTCAATCAGAGATTCTGATTTCAGACCTGCATTAACGGTAACGAAGTTTTGATCGATTGCCACGACTTCGGCAGTAATCACCTCACCCGGGTTCATTTCTTGCAGGGTAAAGCTTTCTTCAAGCAACTGGGCAAAATTTTCCATAGTCATATATACTCTTTTCGGTACACCGCCAAGGGGTGCGGGGTAGGTTGGAGGATGCCTGCCGCCCTTGGCACGGCAGGCTTTGAAAATAAATATTTCAGACGACCTTCGGATGCTCCAAAGGTCGTCTGAAACAAAACGCAGGGATTATACCCTAAATTTCAAACTTTATGATACCAATCAAGCACTTTTTTTACAGCTTCTTTGATACTCAGCCCGCTCGTATCCAAAAGCTCCGCGTCGGGAAGCTGCTTTAAGGGCGCAACGCTGCGGCGGCGGTCCGCTTCGTCGCGTGCTTCGATGTCCGACAAAATCCGTTCAAATTCCAAGCCTTCGCATGGAATGCCGATTTGTTTGGCGCGGCGTTCCGCCCGTATTTTTGCATCTGCGGTCAGAAAAACCTTTAACGCCGCATCGGGGAAAACAACCGAACCCATATCGCGCCCGTCAGCGACCAAACCTTTTCCCGTCAGAAAATCACGCTGCCGCTGCAAAAGAGCGGCACGCACTTTTGGCAACTGCGCCACTGCAGAAGCGCCCATGCCAATGGCTTCGCTGCGGATTTGTTCCGAAACGTCTTCATCATCCAAAAAGACCTGAGTGCCTTCAAAGCGGGCGGGCAGATTTTCCGCTAACGCGGCAACCGCCTCTTCATCATTCCATTCCACATCCTGTTTCTTCGCATACAGCGCGGTCAGGCGGTATAACGCGCCGGAGTCCAGATAATCGAACCCCAAAGCCTGAGCGACGCGGGAAGCGACCGTTCCTTTTCCCGATGCACTGGGTCCGTCGATAGCGATGACTTTTTGTTTGGTATTCATATTTTGGCTTTCTGAAATAATGTAGAAGGTCGTCTGAAAGAACGTATCAGTCAGGCATTATATAGATAATTGTTTAATGATGAGAACCGAGGTCGTCTGAAAAAGCGTTTCAGACGACCTCGGATGTTAATTGGAGCGTGGGTTAACGTCGTCTTCAAATTGCTTTGCTGTCGTATTGGTTATTTCATTATGAAGAAAAACGGTTATCCGTTTGAGATGATTAGGGTAGGGCGGTTCATGTTTTACTTTTTAGAAGTTTGGTATATTTAACGGATTATTTGTAAATTAATGTTCATTTATGGGGTGAAACTGTATAATTCCCGCCGTTTGAATTGATTTGACGAGGCTTTCTGATGAACCAGCTTAAATTAGCGGTTTCTGGCGCACAGATTTTGTTTGTGGCGTTCGGGGCGATGGTGCTTGTTCCGCTTTTGACCGGACTGAATCCTTCTTTGGCACTTTTAGGTGCGGGCATCGGTACGCTGCTCTTTCAAATAGTCACCAAGCGTAAAGTGCCGATTTTCTTAGGCTCTTCTTTTGCCTTTATCGCGCCGATTATCTACTCGATTAAAACATGGGGTCTGCCTTCGACCATGTTTGGGCTGTTTGCTGCAGGCTTTATGTATTTCGTGTTTGCCGGATTGATCAGATGGCGCGGGCTGGCTACGGTCAACCGACTGCTGCCGCCCGTGGTTATCGGACCCGTGATTATGGTCATCGGCTTGTCTGTCGCTGCAGCCGCAAGTGAAATGGCAATGGGCAAATCCAGCGGAAAGCAAGTAATCGACTATGCGGATGCGCTGATTTTGTCAGGCTTTACGTTTGCCGTTACGGTGGTTGTGTCGGTTTTCGGCAGCCGCATGATGAAACTGGTTCCGATTTTAATCGGCGTGGCGGCGGGCTATATTTTGGCTTTGGTCATGGGCTTGGTGGATACTGCTACCATCGCGGCTGCGCCGTGGTTTGCTGTGCCGCATTTTGAAACGCCGCAGGTCAACTGGCAGGCTGCGCTGTTTATGTTGCCCGTCGCCATCGCGCCCGCCATTGAACACATCGGCGGCATCATGGCAATTGGCAATGTAACGGGCAACAACTACACCAAAGACCCGGGCTTGGATAAAACGCTGGCGGGCGACGGCTTGGGCGTATGCGTGGCAGGTTTGATCGGCGGCCCGCCGGTAACGACTTACGGCGAGGTAACGGGCGCGGTGATGATTACGAAAAACAGCAATCCGGTTATTATGACTTGGGCGGCAATTTTCGCCATCGCTATGGCATTTTTCGGTAAATTTAATGCTTTCCTTGCTTCTATCCCTCTGCCCGTAATGGGCGGCATCATGCTGCTTTTGTTCGGCACGATTGCTTCTTTGGGCATTAAAACGCTGGTGGATGCGAAAGTGGATTTGATGCAGCCGAAAAATCTGGTGATTGTCAGCTCGGTTTTGACGGTTGGCGTCGGCGGCATGGCGGTTCATGTCGGTACGTTGAGTTTTGCCGGCGTCGGTTTGTGCGCCATTTTGGCAATCGTATTGAACTTCTTGCTGCCGGATCCGAAGACGGAAAGTTGATTTGGCATTGCCATCGATAAGATAAAAAGGTCGTCTGAAATGGGGAATGCCTTGATTTCAGACGACCTTTTTTAGCAAAAAGATTTGATGTTGGAAAAATATAGTGGATTAACTTTAAACCAGTACGGCGTTGCCTCGCCTTAGCTCAAAGAGAACGATTCTCTAAGGTGCTGAAGCACCAAGTGAATCGGTTCCGTACTATCTGTACTGTCTGCGGCTTCGTCGCCTTGTCCTGATTTAAAGTTAATCCACTATAACAATAGGTCGTCTGAAACGATATCCTTGCCATATAAATATATTGATATGTTAATATCCTATTTTTATTAAATAGGAAAGTAACCATGTTGCACAAAATCGGGATCATGAGCGCGTTGATTTTGGGTCTTGCCATGCCGGCCGCTGCCGAATGTTTGATTCAAAAAGATAGCATCGCAGGAATTAAATTAGGGCAGAACTTAAAGCAGGTAAAACATAAATTCCCGAAGGCGAAAATGGAGAGAGAAAGCGATCCCGAAGGTGTGGCGTATGTTGCCATTACACTGTCTAAAGACGTCAT
>NZ_JH164970.1:49264-78873 GCF_000227275.1 Neisseria sp. GT4A_CT1 | reverse complement strand
CGCAATATTTACCCGCCACCCGCAACATTTCGAATTTAGAATGGAAATGGGAACAGGAATTTATCCGGGTAAAGGTGGAGCACCGAATCAAACTCGGCGTTACCGTAAAACGGGACTTATCGAAGGAATTTCTGTATTTGAAAGAGGAGGTTTTGATGGCAGTTATGGGATTTAAGCAACTGCTACCTTGCCATTCTTAGCTATCGATTCCGTTACGTAATACGGGTCGTCTGAAACGATATCCTTGTCATATAGATAAGTTGATATGTTAATATCCTATTTTATTAAACAGGAATAGTAACCATGTTGCACAAAATCGGGATCATGAGCGCGTTAGTTTGGGGGCTTGCCATGCCTGCCGCTGCCGAATGTTTGATTCAAAAAGACAGTATCGGAGGAATTAAACTAGGGCAGAGCTTAAAGCAGGTAAAACAGAAATTCCCGAAGGCGAAAATGGAGAGAACAAGCGATGATGGCGTAGCGCTTGTCGCCATTACGCTGTCTAAAGATATCTTGGTTTTCGCTTCTCAAGATGGAGAAGAAGATCCTGATGCTCCTATAAAATTCCATAAAAAAATTGATTTTTTGGAGACCGACTCTCCCGCCTGCCACACGGCTTCGGGGGTACACCCGGGCATGAAGATCAAAGATGCAGAAGCCAAGCTGGGTAAAGTCAAAGAAGTCCACCTATCAGCAATCGAATCGCGTGAATACGCAATATTTGCCCGTCAACCAAAACATTTTACATTTGAAGTGGAACGTGGAACAGGGATTTATCCGGGCAAAGGTGAAGCGCCGAATCAAACTCGGCGTTACCGTAAAACACGACATATCAGTTTGATTTCTGTATCTAAATATAACTGAAGAGTAAGGTATTGGGCAGAAAGCTCACAAAGCCGGCTACGGAATAGAAAGGCTTTGGTATGTTTCAACCGGCTAAAAGCTCTGACAGACCATCGTCCAGACGGCTATGGATTTGAACAACCGCCGCCTTGCCATTCTTAGCTATCGATTCCGTTACACCAGACAGGTCGTCTGAAAACCGGATTTCCGTTTTCAGACGACCTTTTTGATGCTTACCTGCCTTAACCGTTTATTTGTGCGCCTAGAGTATTGAATCTATGCCTTCCGCCCTTATAAATAGCAAATACGGCATAATGATTAACATGATAAAGACGGAAGAACGATATGGCAGAAAAAACCTATTACGAAATTCTCGGCGTGGACAAAGCCGCCGACGCCGACACCATTAAAAAGGCCTACCGCAAACTGGTACGCAAATACCATCCCGACGTCAGCAAAGAACCTGACGCCGCCGAGCGCACCGCCGAAATCAACACCGCCTACGAAACCTTATCCGACCGTGAAAAGCGTGCCGAATACGACGAATTGCTGGCCAACCCCTACGGCCGCAGCGCAGGCGGCAATCCGTTCGGCGGCACGCAATCCGGCGGCTTTCACTACGAATACCGCGGCGGCGAACCTTTCGGTGCGGGCGATTTCAATTTTGAAGATTTGTTTGCCGGCTTCGGCCGCAGTCAGAGACAGGCGCACGCAAGGCCGGACGGTCCGATTAAAGGCGAAGACCAGCACGCCGAACTGAGTATCGATATTTACGCCGCTTATGTCGGCGCGGAGCGCTCATTAAGCCTGAACGTGCCGACCGTGGACGAATACGGCCGCGTCGGTTATCAGACCAAAACCTTAAATGTCAAAATTCCCAAAGGCATTACCGAAGGCCAGCAAATCCGTTTGGCGGGACAGGGCCTGCCCGGTCACAACGGCGGCGCAAACGGCGATTTGTATCTGAAAATCAAGTTCCACGACAAACCCGATTTATACGTTAAAAACAAAAAAGACGTATACCAGACCATAGACGTCAAGCCTTGGGAAGCCGTATTGGGCGGCAAAATCATCGTTCCCACCGCAGCGGGACGTTTGCAGGTCAACCTGCCCGCCAACAGCCAAAACGGTAAAAGCATACGCCTGAAAGGCAAAGGCATTCCGGCCAAAGAAGCGGGCGATTTGTACCTCAACATCCGCATCAGCGTTCCCAAGGCCGAAAGCGAAGCCGACCGCGCCGCATGGGCGCAGCTTGCCGCCCACTTTGACGGCAAAAGCGCATCAAATTGAAAGGACAAACCATGACGCAACACACCGACATTACCCTGACTTTCGAAGAAATCCTCGCTGCCAGCCGCTGCCGCCGCGATTGGCTGCTGGAGCTGATAGAGGAAGAAATCATCAGCGTAAACGGCAGGCCGGAACAAACTTTGTACAGCGGTTTCCAACTCGCCCGCATCCGCCGCGCCCAGCGCCTGAGCCGCGACTTTGATGCCGGAATTCCCGCACTCGGCCTGATTATGCGCCTGCTGGACGAAGTGGAAGAATTGCGCAAGGCGCAGCAGCCCTTATCCCTGCTGGATGAAGGCAAATAGCGGTCAACAAAAGAAGGCCGTCTGAAAAACAGTTTTCAGACGACCTTTTTTCAATACGGGAAACGAAAATGGCTGAGAATACCGCCGATGATTTGAACCTTGCCGCCGCTCAAGCGGCCGGGCATTTGCTGGAGCGTTGCGTACCGGAGCATGCTGCGGTGCTGACGCCGTATGTGTTGCGGCTGTTTGCGGCTTTGCAGAACGGGCATTCGTTTGTTTGGCTGGATGAGGGCGAGGCGGAGGAATTGGCGGGATTGGCGCCGTCAGTCGGGCAGGGCGCGTCGCCGTTGGTGTTGCAGGGCAGAAAGCTGTTTTTGGGGCGGATGTGGCAACTCGAGCATGATTTGGCGGCTGAAATCAAGCGTTTGGCAGAAGCGGAAGTCGAGCCTGTGGATTGGATGAGCGCGTCGCAAAACTTGTCTTGCTGGTTTGCCGATAAGGGCAGCGAAGGCCAGCGGGATGCGGCGGGGCTTGCCCTGCTTCAAGCGTTTATGCTGATTACGGGCGGGCCGGGTACGGGCAAGACGACGACGGTGGCAAAACTTTTGGGGCTGATTTGCACCAACTCTGCCACGCGCCTGCCGCATATTGCGCTTGCCGCGCCGACGGGCAAGGCGGCGGCGCATATGGCGCGCGCGCTGCATCGGGCGGTGGACGGTTTCGAGATGCCGGAGGCGGTACGCAATCATTTGTCCGCGCTGGAAGGGCAGACGGTCCACCGCCTTTTGAAACTGCGCCCGCCGCAAATGCTGCCTGCGTTTGACGGCAACCGCCCGCTGCCTTTGGATGTATTGGTGGTGGATGAGGCTTCGATGTTGGATGTTTCCCTGCTGCTTCACTTGCTGCGTGCGATTCCGTCGGGCTGCCGCGTGATTTTTTTGGGCGACGAGTTCCAACTGCCTTCGGTCGGCGTCGGCGCGGTATTGGCGGCGTTGTCGAGACGGACGGTTTTGAATAAAGAGACGGCGGAGCAACTGAGTATTTATCTGCCGGAACACGGTTTCCCCGTGGAGGAAAATCCGCCGGCTTTGTCGCAAAACGTCGCGCAACTGACGGTCAGCCACCGTTTCGGCGCAAATAGCGGCATCGGCTGTCTGGCTAGGGCGGTCGTATCGGGCAAGGGCGGGGAAGGTTGGGCGCAGTTTGCCTTGTTCCCCGACGAGCTGGAAATCCGCGAGGGTCGTCTGAAACAGCAGGCGGAACTGCTTTACCGCAAACACGAAAAATATTGGCAGGCAGTCGATAAAAACGATGTGACACTGGCGTTCGGACACGCGGCGGATGTGGTCGTTTTGGCGGCATGGAGGCAGGACGCGGAGGCGTTTAACGAAGAGTATTGCCGCTATCTGCAACGCAAACATCGGGCGGGCGCGGATACGCCGTGGTTCGCGGGACAAATCATCATGATTGCGCGCAACGACTATACGCTGGAAGTGTTCAACGGCGACATCGGGCTGATTATGCCCGACGCGGAGTCGGCGAACGGCTTGGCGGCGTATTTTCCGAATGCGGACGGTTTCAAAAAAATCGCCATCAGCCGCCTGCCGCAGTTTGATTCCGCGTTCGCCATGACTGTGCATAAAAGCCAGGGTTCGGAATATCGGGAAGTCTGGCTGCTGCCGCCGTCGGGGAAAATAGAGCAGGGCGGGGATGACGCGCTGTCGGGCTTAAACAATGCGCTGCTTTACACCGCCATCACCCGCGCACGGGAACGCTTCGTCTTTTGGGGAAATGAAGAGCAATGGCGGATGGCGGTGGAAACCCGCAAAACCCGCCGCACGGCATTGGGCGACATCTTGGACGCGATGTTCGTGCCGAAAGCTTGAATCAAACCCTAAAGGTCGTCTGAAAACGGAACGGATGCTGCCGGAAGTTTTCAGACGACCTTTCTCTATTGATATGCGTCAAAATCAGTTTGGAAATAAGCATAATACTCTAAATCTTCTTGACGGTTTGTGCCGTCTTTCATAGGATTACAGCCGTTCGATTACAAAAATTAGTAAATTTCTAACAAATATTGATTAGGAATTTTTGTTAAAAATACCTTTTACCCTTCAATCGGAGATTGGCATGAACATCCAAAAAAACTTTGCCGTTGTATGCGCTGCCTTGGCGGCATTACCCACCGCATTTGCAGAAACCGCTAGCGTAGAGCGCGATGCCGCCGCATTGGCAACGACGAGCGATTACGTCAATTCGGGCAGCGTCATCCGCAAAGACGAAGACAAAATCAGCATTTTCAACGATTTGCTGACCGTAAACGGCACATTCCGCGTCCGCGCCGACACCAAAGACATCAATGCCAACAACAGCAGCACCAATCCCACGCCCGACGCCTCCAATACCAATTTCAACGCCGAATTCTGGTTGCGCGCCAAGCTTTATAAAGACTGGAAACTGGTTACCCAAATCGAACCCAACATCGACTTGAAAACCGGCAAATTCAACGGCGACCATGATGTTCCCGTGAACAAACTGTATGCCGAAGGCTCGATTACCGAAGGCATCAAAGCCCGCGTCGGTAAATTCGGCGCATTCTCCTCCTACGGACGCGTCTGGGATACCGAAGTAACCGGCGGCGAAATCTTCTTTGACAACAAAACCCTACCCACCAAAATTTACGCTGGCCGCCGCACCGGCAGCCTCAACGACAACGTATGGGGCATAGGCGGCCGCCGCAAACACTTCGCCGCCATTCAAAGCAGCCTGCCGATTAACGAAAACATCAACGTCGGCGCAACCGTCAGCTACATGAAAGACATAGACGTGCGCGGTGCGAAGAAAAACGCCGTCTTCGGCGAAATCGGCGCAGATGTCAAATTCAACGACGATTGGCGTTGGATGGCGGCAGTCAGCAAGTCCAACATCAAAGCCTATAACGATGCAGGACAAAAAATCAAAAACGACGGCGTGTTCACCGAAGTCCGCTACAAACTCGCCGACTGGAAAGTCCGCAATTCCTACGACGTCTTCCTGAACTACCGCCGCGTCGGCGCACTCTCGGGCGTATCTTCCGTACAAGACTACAGTAAAAACGTACAAGGCGTACAAGTCGGCGCGACCTACGTTCCTTGGAAAAACTGGAAAGTGTCAGGCTTTTACTTGGCGGGCAAACAAGTTACCCCGACTGCCGGCTCAAGCAGACAAGACGTCAACGTCTTGCGCGGTCAGGTGGAATACAAATTCTAAGCCGTTTGGATAAAGCAAAGGTCGTCTGAAAACAAGTTTTCAGACGACCTTTGCTTTTCTCCTCCATCAAATCGAATATTCAATCAACTCGTTCTGCGAAAACACATAAACCTGTTTCGGCACTAATGCCAATTCCCGCCCTGCGGTCAAATCCAGCCGAGAAGCGTCGCTGCCTGCGAGCGTGATATGTACGTCTTGTTTGCCGTGTTTCACCAAAACGTGCGTCAGTGCGCCGACGGCGTGGATTTTTTCGATTTCGGCGCGGATCATCGGGGTTTCGTGTTCGGCGGCGAGCTGCCATTCGTGCGGGCGGATGTAGCCGGTGGCGGTTTGTTCCTGCCATTTGTATTGCGTGTCCAATTTCCACGCGAAGCCGTTGTAGTGCCAGATGCCTTTTTCGATTCTGCCTTCAAATGCGTCGGTTTCGCCGAGAAATTCGGTAACGAAGGCGTTTTCGGGTTTGCGGTAAATGGCTTCGGCGCTGCCGGTTTGTTCGATTTTGCCGTGGTTCATGACGACGATTTCGTCGGAAACTTCAAGGGCTTCTTCTTGGTCGTGTGTAACCAGAATGCTGGTTACGCCTAGGTTGTGATGGATGTCGCGCAGCCAGGTGCGTAATTCTTTGCGCACTTTGGCATCCAGTGCGCCGAAGGGTTCATCTAAAAAGCAGGAGTTTGGGTTCGACGGCGAGGGCGCGGGCGAGGGCGATGCGTTGGCGTTGGCCGCCGGAGAGCTGGTGCGGATAGGATTTGGCGAGGTGGGAGAGCTGCACGAGTTTGAGCAATTCTTCGACTTTGGTGCGGATTTGTTCTTTGGGCGGGCGTTCGGACTTGGGCAATACGGTCAAACCGAAGGCGACGTTGTCAAACACGTTCATGTGGCGGAAGAGGGCGTAGTGTTGGAACACGAAACCGACTTTGCGCTCACGCACATGCTTGGCGGTTACGTCTTGCCCGTCAAAGAGGATGTTGCCGCCGTCGGCGTTTTCCAGTCCGGCGATGATGCGCAGGAGCGTGGTTTTGCCGCAGCCGGAAGGGCCGAGCAGGGAAACGAGTTTGCCGGTGGGTACGTTGAGGTTGATGTTTTTCAGCGCGTGGAACGCTCCGAAGTGTTTGTTTAGGTTTTGGATGGTGATGCTCATGCTGCGTTCCTTTCGGCGGCGGCGAGTTTTTTGTCTTGTAATTTTGTGATGATGTTTTGCACCGCCAGCGTCGCCAGTGCTAAAAGTGCCAATACGCCGGAGAGGGCGAATGCGCCGGTGAAGTTGTATTCGTTGTAGAAGATTTCGACCAAAAGCGGGATGGTGTTGGTTTCGCCGCGTATGTGTCCCGATACTACGCTGACTGCGCCGAACTCGCCCATCGCGCGGGCGTTGGTGAGGATGATGCCGTAGAGCAGCGCCCATTTGATGTTGGGCAGGGTAACGCGCCAGAACATCTGCCAGCCGCTTGCGCCGAGAATCAGCGCGGCCTGTTCTTCGCTGTCGCCCTGCGCCTGCATCAGCGGGATGATTTCGCGCGCGACAAAGGGGAAGGTAACGAACAGTGTCGCCAGAATAATGCCGGGTATGGCGAAGATAATCTGTATGCCTTGCGCTTCGAGCCAGCCGCCCAATGCCGTGTGCGCGCCGAACAATAAGACGAACATCAAACCGGCCACCACGGGCGATACGGAAAACGGCAAATCGAGCAGGGTGGTCAGCAACTGCTTGCCGCGGAAGTCGAAACGGGTCAGCAGCCACGCCATCGCCACGCCCAAGACGGCATTGACGGGAACGACCACCGCAGCAGTAATCAGGGTGAGCTTGATTGCTGCCCATGCTTCGGGGTCGGTAATAGATTGCAGGTACAAATCCCAACCGCCTTTCAGCGCCTCGTAAAACACGGCGATGAGCGGTACGACCAGCATCAGCAGCAGGAACCCCAGCGCGACAGCGGTCAGCAGCACGCGCAGCCAGCGCGGTTCGGTCAGGTTGGGATTGGCGGAATAGGGTTTCATGGCGGTGGTGTTCTCTGGTTTGTTGTTTAAGGTGTTTGGAGGTCGTCTGAAAACCGTTTTTTGTGAGGCGGATTTGTTTTCAGACGACCTTTTATCTTTTATGGATTAAAAGGGGAACAAAAAACGTCTAGCTTTCGTCATTCCCGCGCAGGCGGGAATCCACCGCAGGGCAACAGGGATTTCAAACGACTTTTCACGGTAGGTCGGATTCTTGAATCCGACAAAATATCCAATGTTCCGTTTTTCTGGTTTCAGGTATCAAAACGCGTCGGATTCAAGAATCCGACCTACGTTTTTCAGACGACCCCTCAACCCTTCGCACCCGAACGCCTGCTCAACGCCCACTGCATCACGTTCAACGCAAACAGAATCACAAACGAAACCAGCAGCATAAACAACGCCACCGCCGATGCGCCCTGTACGTCGAACTGTTCCAGCTTGCCCGTAATAATCAGCGGCAGGATTTCGGAAACCATCGGAATGTTGCCCGCGATAAAAATCACCGAGCCGTATTCCCCCGTTGCCCGCGCGAACATCATGCCCGCGCCGGTTAAGAGCGCCGGCGTGATTTCCGGCAGCAGTACGCGGCGGAACGTCGTGAAACGGTTTGCGCCCAAAGTCGCCGCCGCTTCCTCATATTCGCCCGACAATTCCTCCAACACCGGCTGCACGGCGCGGACGATAAAGGGCAGGCTGACAACGACCAGCGCAATCCAAATACCGACGGGCGTAAACGCAATTTTGATGCCCAAAGGCTCGAAAAAACGGCCTATCCAACCATTCGGCGCATACAGGGTCGCCAACGCGATACCGGTAACCGCCGTCGGCAGCGCAAACGGCAAATCGACCAGCGCGTTCACCAGCCCCTTGAGCGGAAATTCATAGCGCACCAACACCCACGCCACCAGCGTGCCGAACACGACATTGGTCAGCATCGCATAAAACGACATCCGCAAACTCAGCCACACCGCCGCCAACACGTTCGGCTCGGCAATCGTGTTCCAAAAGCCGCCCCAGCCGATTTCCGCCGCCTTCGCCGCCATCATCGCAAACGGCAAAACTACCAGAAGCGACAGGCACAATACAGTCAGGCCGAGGCTGATTTTGAAGCCGGGCAGTACGCTGGGCGTTTTGAGTAATAACATGGTCGCTCGGAAGGGAAAAAGAAGATGCTGCCACTTTAACGGGGTCGTCTGAAAAACGGAAAGAATGGTTTGTTTGTTGCAAAGATGATTTTGTTATATATGTCGGATTGCCGTTTGGGGCTTTCAGACGACCTGTTATAATCTGCGCCTCTTTTTGGTTCGTCTGCATTCCCTATGAAACTCAACCCCCAACAGCAAGCCGCCGTCAAATACCTCGGCGGGCCTCTGCTCGTGCTCGCCGGCGCCGGCAGCGGCAAAACCGGCGTGATTACGCAAAAAATCAAACATTTGATTGTCAACGTCGGCTATCTGCCGCATACCGTTGCCGCGATTACCTTTACCAACAAAGCCGCTACGGAAATGCAGGAACGCGTCGCCAAAATGCTGCCCAAGTCGCAAACGCGCGGGCTGACGATTTGCACCTTCCACTCTTTGGGCATGAAGATTTTGCGCGAAGAGGCGAACCATATCGGTTACAAAAAAAACTTCTCCATCCTTGATTCCACCGACAGCGCGAAAATCATCGGCGAACTTTTGGGTGGCACGGGAAAAGAAGCCTTATTCAAAGCGCAGCACCAAATTTCCCTGTGGAAAAACGATTTGAAAACGCCCGAAGACGTACTTCAGACGACCTCCAATATTTGGGAAGAACAAATCGCGCGCGTGTATGCGAGCTATCAGGAAACCCTGCAAAGCTATCAGGCGGTGGACTTCGACGACTTAATCCGTCTGCCCGCCGTGCTGTTGCAGCAAAACAGCGAAGTGCGCAACAAATGGCAGCGGCGGTTGCGTTATCTGTTGGTTGACGAATGTCAGGACACCAATACCTGCCAATTTACGCTGCTGAAACTCTTGACCGGCGCGGAAGGCATGTTTACCGCCGTCGGCGATGACGACCAATCCATCTACGCATGGCGCGGCGCGAACATGGAAAACCTGCGCAAAATGCAGGAAGACTATCCGCAGATGAAAGTCATCAAACTGGAGCAGAACTACCGCTCCACCGCGCGGATTCTCAAAATCGCCAATAAAGTTATTGAAAACAATCCCAAGCTGTTCACCAAAAAACTTTGGTCGCAGTTCGGCGAAGGCGAAATTGTCAAAGTCGTTGCCTGCCAAAACGAGCAACACGAAGCCGACTGGGTCGTCAGCCAAATCGTCAAGCAGAAGCTGGTCGGCGGCGACAAAACCCAATACGCCGATTTCGCCGTGTTATACCGCGGCAACCATCAGGCGCGGATTTTTGAAGAAGCCTTGCGCAGCGCGCGCGTTCCCTACCAACTCTCCGGCGGACAAAGCTTTTTCGACAAAGCCGAAATCAAAGACGTTTTGTCCTATTTGCGCCTGCTTGCCAACCCCAACGACGATCCCGCCTTCCTGCGCGCCGTAACCACACCCAAACGCGGCATCGGCGATGTAACGTTGGGCAAGCTCAACACCTACGCGCACGAACACGAATGCAGCCTGTATGAAGCCGCGCAAACCGAAGAAGCACTCGCCCTGTTGAACAATACCAACCGCCAACACCTGCAAGCCTTTATGGATATGTTCGGCAGCTACCGCGCCAAAGCGGAAACCAGCGAAGCGGGCGAACTCATCAACGGCCTGCTCAAAGAAATCGACTACGAAAACCATCTGCTTGCCAGCGAAGAGGGTAAAGCAGGGGAAATCAAATGGCGCAACGTCAGCGACCTGATCGGCTGGTTGGAACGCAAAGGCGAGCAAGACGGCAAAAACATCATCGAACTCGCCCAAACCGTCGCACTGATGACGCTTTTGGAAGGCAAAAGCGAAGAAGAAGTCGATGCCGTCAAACTCTCGACCCTGCACGCCTCAAAAGGCTTGGAATACCCCTACGTCTTCCTTGTCGGCTGCGAAGAGGGCATCCTGCCGCACAACGACAGCATCGAAGAAGACAACGTCGAAGAAGAACGCCGCCTGATGTACGTCGGCATCACCCGCGCCAAGCGCCAACTTACATTGACCCACTGCGTCAAACGCAAAAAACAAGGCACATGGCAGTTCCCCGAACCCAGCCGCTTCATAGACGAAATGCCGCAGGAAGATATCAAGATTTTAGGGCGCAAAGGCGGCGAACCGATTGTGAGTAAGGAAGAGGGCAGAAGCCATCTGGCGGGAATGCTGGATATGTTGGCGGCGAAAGGGAAGGGCTGATATAGTGGATTAACTTTAAACCAGTACGGCGTTGCCTCGCCTTAGCTCAAAGAGAACGATTCTCTAAGGTGCTGAAGCACCAAGTGAATCGGTTCCGTACTATCTGTACTATCTGCGGCTTCGTCGCCTTGTCCTGATTTAAAGTTAATCCACTATACATCGGAAAGACAGGGCGCAAAGAGGTCGTCTGAAAATGGTTTAAGGGCGTCTGAAGGTATCGGTTTTCAGACGACCTTTTTCAACGATTTGAGGGTCGTCTAAAACGCCCGTCCTAGCAATAAGTAGCATATTCAAACTATTTCGTTTCGGGTATAGTATCGCCTGAACAGACTTTCAGGCAGGCTGACCGGTGCGGAAGCGACGTTTTATATGTTATCCCTAAAGATTCCCGCGCCGCCAATCGTCAGCCCGCCCTAAACCGTATGATGCGACATTGCTTTGGAGAAGCGCTGAAATGTTCAAACGTCCTGAAGAAATCATCGTCCTTGTCCTTGCCGTCATTTGGGTGGTGCTGACTTATTTCATCGCCGCCTTTCTCGGCGCCGATACTTACACCATCTTCCTGATTACCGGCCTGACGCTGGTATGGGCAGGCGTATGCTTCCGCCTGTGGCAGATTAATTTGAGCCGTAATATCTGGCCGCTGTTTTTAGGCAGCTTGGTGATGTGTTGGTGGCCATATTTGGATTGGTTCGCCATCAAAGACATCGTCGTTCCCGCTTCGGGAGGAGAGGCTATTATTCTGAACAGACCATGGTATGCAAGCTGGACCCTCAAATTCATCCTGTCGCTGATTCCGGTCGTACTCGGCTACGCATACAAATGGAAACAGGCTAAAAAACGCCATACCGCTACGCCAAACGCCTGATATCCCCAGCCTAAAACGCCGTTGATAGCAAACGGCGTTTTGCTTTTTCAGACGACCCGCATACTGTCAACGCTATCGATAAACTGCTATACTTTTCGGATAATTCAACCGGTTTTTACTCGGATAAGGTCGTCTGAAAAGTACCCGACAAACGGAAAAGAAATGATCAGCAAACAAGAATATCAAGCCCAAGCCGCTCAAGGCTATAACCGCATCCCGCTCGTGCAGGAACTCCTTGCCGACTTGGATACGCCGCTTTCCCTCTATCTCAAACTCGCCAACCGCCCCTATACCTACCTGCTCGAATCCGTCGTCGGCGGCGAACGTTTCGGCCGCTATTCCTTTATCGGCCTGCCTTGCAGCCACTATCTCAAAGCCAGTGGCAAACACGTCGATGTTTATCAAAACGGTGAAATCGTTGAGCAACACGACGGCAATCCGCTGCCCTTTATCGAAGCCTTCCACAACCGCTTCAAAACGCCCGAAATCCCAAGCTTGCCACGCTTTACCGGCGGATTGGTCGGCTACTTCGGTTACGAAACCATCTACAATTTCGAACACTTCGCCCACCGCCTGAAAAACAGCGCCAAAGCCGACCCGCTTGGCACACCCGACATCTTACTGATGCTGTCGCAAGAGTTGGCGGTTATCGACAATTTGAGCGGCAAAATCCATCTCATCGTTTATTCCGATCCCTCGCAGCCCGACGGCTACGAACGCGCCCGCGAACGCCTCGAAGACATCCGCACCCAGTTGCGCCAAAGCTGCGCCATCCCGCTCTCGCTCGGCAGCAAACACACCGAAGCCGTCAGCGAGTTTGGCGAAGAGCCGTTCAAAGCCTGCGTCGACAAAATCAAAGACTACATCTTCGCAGGCGACTGCATGCAGGTCGTCCCCAGCCAGCGCATGAGCATGGAATTTACCGACAGCCCGCTCGCCCTCTACCGCGCCTTGCGCACACTCAACCCTTCGCCTTACCTCTTTTACTACGATTTCGGCGATTTCCACATCGTCGGTTCCTCGCCCGAAATCCTCGTCCGCCGCGAACGCGACGACGTCATTGTCCGC
The DNA here is from genome assembly GCF_000227275.1 of Neisseria sp. GT4A_CT1. Taxonomy (NCBI): domain Bacteria; kingdom Pseudomonadati; phylum Pseudomonadota; class Betaproteobacteria; order Neisseriales; family Neisseriaceae; genus Neisseria; species Neisseria sp. GT4A_CT1. The sequence continues at coordinate 65,992 of NZ_JH164970.1, read as the reverse complement.
CCCATCGCCGGCACGCGCCTGCGCGGCAAAACCCCCGCCGAAGACCTTGCCAATGAGCAGGATTTATTAAGCGACGCCAAAGAAATCGCCGAACACGTCATGCTTATCGATTTAGGGCGCAACGACGTCGGACGCATCAGCAAAACGGGCGAAGTCAAAGTAACCGACAAAATGGTGATTGAAAAATACTCCCACGTGATGCACATCGTTTCCAACGTCGAAGGCCGTCTGAAAGAGGGCATCACCAATATGGACATCCTCGCCGCCACATTCCCCGCCGGCACACTCTCCGGCGCACCCAAAGTCCGCGCCATGGAAATCATCGAAGAAGTCGAACCGAGTAAACGCGGCATATACGGCGGCGCCGTCGGCGTATGGGGCTTCAACAACGACATGGACTTGGCAATCGCCATCCGCACCGCCGTAGTGAAAAACAACACGCTATACGTCCAAAGCGGTGCAGGTATCGTCGCCGACTCCGATCCAACCTCCGAATGGCAGGAAACGCAGAACAAAGCCCGAGCGGTGGTTCGGGCGGCGCAGATGGTGCAGGAGGGGTTGGATAGGTAGGTTCACTAAATTATTCTGAAAAAATTGAAATATGTTTAACTTCAAGTAAATACTTTGCAAAATGGCAACTATAAAATCAAACTCTTTATTTCACTTTACTCCCAAAGAGGAATATCTATTAGATATTTTGGAAAATGGATTTTGGCCTAGATATTGTTCTGAAGATATTGAATGGCTAATTCCAAAAGATTTTAAAAATGAATTAGAGAAACAGGAAGAAGACAACTTTTGGGAAACTCTTACTAAAGAATTGATAAAATATAATATCAATTCAATAGCTTACCCGATGTCTTGTTTTTGTGATATTCCACTATCCAAAATTACAGCACATACAGATTTTTATGGTGGTTTTGGTCTTGGAATGACGAAGGAGTGGGGAATAAGAAAGGGATTAAATCCTATTTTCTATCTGTCAGATAACAGTATTATTCCCAATCTAATTCGAAATTTTATCTTAAAAAAATATTCCGGCGGATGCGATAAATTTGTTAATCAGTAGGGAATTGAGTCCAAACATTGTACTTCGACTTATGAAATTCTTGAAGCCATTGAGAGGAAAGATGAAAGTAAATGGTAAGGAGGTAACGAAAAATTTTGATGAAGAATGTGAGTGGAGGTATGTACCTACTTCAGATGAAAACAACCTTTTCCCAAATTTTTACCAAATTTTTTTAGCCAATAATGAAGAATTACAGGATTCAAATATTGTTACGAAAAAAGTTGCTTCACTAAATTTTGAACCCTCAGATATAAAATACATTTTTGTACCAGAAGATTCTAATATTCCAACAATTATTAATAAAATTAATATAATATTTACGGATTATCCTGAACATGAAAGGCTTCTCTTACTTTCAAAAGTTATTTCCTTAGATACTATCAGAAAAGATTTTTAATATTCCTTGCTATGAACAAATCCTCCATCCTCCCTCCAATCTCGGTATCCTCGGCAGCGGACAATTAGGCAGAATGTTTATCGTTGCTGCCAAAACCATGGGCTAAAAAGTAACCGTGCTCGACAAATACTGGAAGAAAGATTCCTTAGGAAAAATACCAATGATCTTAAATGAAAAACAACAAAAATCCGTCAGCAAATTCCTCAGCCTGATCTTGCGTCACAGACCCGAACAAATCGGAATTACTTTGGACAAAAACGGCTGGGTGGATATTGATATCCTGCTGGCACAAGCAAATCACCCCAAGCACAACTTTACCGGTGTTGCATTGACGTACGATAATTTAATGGAAGTCGTTGAAAATAATGATAAAAAACGGTTTACCGTATCAGAAGACGGCAAGCGTATTCGTGCCGCGCAAGGGCATTCCACAAAACAGGTTGAAATCCAGTATTGCGCAACGACGCCGCCTGATATCCTATATCACGGCACAGCGGAAAAATCGGTGCAGTCGATATTTGGCCAGGGATTGCATGCAGGTTCACGCCATTTCGTCCATCTTTCGGCAGATATCGAAACCGCAATCAAAGTCGGTTCCCGACATGGTAAACCCGTAGTGTTAACCATCAACACCGCAGCCATGCTTGCCGATGGTCATCAGTTTTACCTCGCAGACAACGGCGTTTGGCTGACTGAAAACGTTCCAGCGAAGTTTATTGCCAAGTTGTGAATTTAGCTTGAGTTTTGAGGAGTAAATAGATATGAGAAAATCTTCGATTCTAATTTTGACGGCTTTGACTGTACTGGTTGTTGGTTGTGACAAAATGAAGTCGGATACAAATTCTGATACAAATATCGATCAAAGTGATGTTTGTGTGGTGAGCAAAATCAATAAAGATGAAATTCAAAAATGTACGCCGGGCAAACTTATATTCCTTTCACCACAAACATGGGGTAGTGAAAAAGTTCCTATCGAATTGTCAGCATTTTTCTGCGATACCAATCATCAAGTCATCTACAACAATAGCGGTGTACTGTGTGTCTATACAGACAAACGCATGCATAAAATTAAATAGTTCACACTTGGAAAAATCCGCCTGTAAAAATAAGGGGCGGATTTTGTTTGTGAGTAACTTATTATCTGTTACATTAGTTCGCATAATGTATATTATGTTAAATTATATCGATTGATTCAAGTTTCTCAATATTATTTAGTTCTATCCATCTCTCTTCGTACCCATCACAAAGCTTTCTAAAATCAGTTAAAATACACGACTTAATTTTATTTTTCCCTATTTCCTTATGAACATCTTATCCGTAGAAAACGCTTCCTTTGCCGTCGGCCATGTCGCCCTGCTCGACAAAACTTCCTTCCAACTCGACAGCGGCGAAAAAATCGGTTTAATCGGCCGCAACGGCGCGGGTAAGTCTTCGTTTCTGAAAATCCTCGCCGGTGTACAGAAGCTCGACGACGGACAGATTATTGTTCAAAACAACCTCAAAATCGTTTATGTGCCGCAGGAATCGTTTTTTGATAAGGAAGCCACCGTATTCGACACCGTCGCCGAAGGCTTGGGCGAAATCCGCGACCTGCTGCGCCGTTACCACCGCGTCAGCCATGATTTGGAGCACAATTCAGACGACGTTTTATTAAAAGAACTCAACGAATTGCAGCTTGAAATCGAAGCGAAGGACGGCTGGAAGCTGGATGCGGCGGTGAAGCAGACTTTGGGTGAACTGGGTTTGCCGGAAAATGAAAAAATCGGCAACCTCTCCGGCGGACAGAAAAAGCGCGTCGCCTTGGCGCAGGCTTGGGTGCAGAAGCCCGACGTATTGCTGCTGGATGAGCCGACCAACCATTTGGACATCGACGCGATTATCTGGCTGGAAAACCTGCTCAAAGCGTTTGAAGGCAGCCTGGTCGTGATTACCCACGACCGCCGTTTTCTGGATAATATCGCCACGCGCATTGTCGAACTCGACCGCGGCATTCTGCGCTCCTATCCCGGCTCGTTTTCCAAATACAGCGAGAAAAAAACGCAGGAATTGGCGGTTGAAGCGGAACACAACCGCCTCTTCGACAAATTCCACGCGCAGGAAGAAGCGTGGATACGCAAAGGCATCGAAGCGCGCCGTACCCGCAACGAAGGCCGCGTGCGCCGTTTGGAAGAACTGCGCCGCCAGCGTGCCGAACGCCGCAACGTGCAGGGACAGGTCAACTTCAAACTCGACAGCGGCGAGAAAAGCGGCAAAATCATCGCCGAGCTGGAACACGCCTCGTTTGCCTATGGTGACAAAGTCATCATGGACAAATTTTCCGCCATCTTGCAGCGCGGTGACAAAATCGGCTTAATCGGCCCAAACGGTATCGGCAAAACCACCTTCCTCAAGCTGATTCTGGGCGAATTGCAGCCGACCTACGGCAGAATCCGCATCGGCAGCAAGCAGGAAGTCGCCTATTTTGACCAGTTCCGCAGCGCGTTGAACGAAAACGACACCGTGTTTTACACGCTCGGACAAGGCAACGATTACGTCGAAATCGGCGGCAAGAAAAAACACGTCATGAGCTATCTGGAAGATTTCCTGTTCCATCCTGCCCGCGCGCAAAGCCCTGTTTCATCGCTCTCCGGCGGCGAACGCAACCGCCTCCTGCTGGCAAAACTCTTCACCCGCCCCGCCAATATCCTGGTCTTGGACGAACCGACCAACGACTTGGACATCGACACCCAAGAGCTGCTCGAAGATTTGCTGCGCGATTACCAAGGCACGGTATTCCTCGTCTCGCACGACCGTATGTTCCTTGATAACGTAATTACCCAAAGCATTGTTTTCGAAGGACAAGGCCGTCTGAAAGAATACATCGGCGGCTATCAGGACTATATCGACGCAAAATCACGCGAAGAGAAAATTCAGACGACCGCTGCGCCGAAAATAACCGCAGAACCGGAAAAAGCCAAACCCAAAGCCAACCGCACGGTCAAACTTTCCTACAAAGAACAACGCGAACTCGACGCCCTGCCCGACGAAATCGCCGCCTTGGAAACCGAACAGGCAGAAATCAACGCGCAGCTTTCCGATCCTGAAATCTTCAAAGATTATGAGAAAGCCGGTGCATTGCAAAACCGCGCCGAAGAAATCGAAACGCTGCTTTTGGAAAAATTGGAACGCTGGGAGCTTCTGGAGGCAAAGCAGAACGGTGAAGCAGTTTGATTTGTCGATAGTAGATTCCTGTTTGCTTTAAACATCTCAAAAGCTTTATCAGACACGAGATAACAAAAAGCCTTGAATAATTATTATATTTCTAAGGCTTTATACGTTATAAAATAAAACTGAAAATTAGGTTTGGTGGAGGCGGGGGGAATCGAACCCCCGTCCGGAAGTCCTCTACAGAGCGTTCTACATACTTAGTCGTGTCTATTTAAAATCTCGTTCCTATCATGCCGACCGACAGGCCTTCTAGGAACCAGTTACCTTAAATCTTATTTCCCGCCAAGTAACCCGGCGGAAAACCAGTCAATGTAGAATGACGTTGCGGTAGCTTGCGCTACACAGCCCATTGACCAACTGCTGCAACGGCAGGCCTTAAGCGGCCAGTGCGTAAGTTTCGTCGTTTGCGACTATTTAGATTCAGTGTTTTACGGGAAATCTGAGACCCCGGTATGCCCGCATCTGCTTTGCAACCCCCGTCGAAACCAAGATCGCCCCCAGATGGGAAAGGTTGATTATACGCATATCGTTATACTTTGCCAAGCAGGACTGTCTTGATGATGAGTTGGATTGGGATGGTTGCAGAGATTCGAGGTCGTCTGAAAAATACAGTGAATTCGTTTATAATACCGCTTTCCGATTTTGAGCCTGTTTGAGCATGAAAAAGGTTGAGAAGAATATCTTGGTTTTGCACAGCGCAGAGCAAATGTTTGAGTTGGTCGATAAGGTTGAAGACTATCCGAAATTTTTGCCCTGGTACAGTAAAACTGAAGTAATCGAACGCAAAAACAATGAGTTGAAAGCGCGTCTTTTTATGGACTATATGCGCGTGCGCCAATCATTTGCTACGCACAATCACAATATTCCCGGTAAGGAAATCCGAATGGATTTGTTGGAAGGACCTTTTAAAATCTTGCGGGGAACATGGAAATTCTTAGATTTGGGCGACGATATGTGCAAAGTTGAATTTAAATTGGAATATGAATTTTCCAACTCTGTCTTATCTGCCATGATTTCGCCTGTTTTCAGCCATTTGTCCGGAGCATTGGTTGATGCGTTCGTTAAAGAAGCGGATCGCCGTTATGCTTGAGATTGAAGTCGTTTACGGTTTGCCCGGCAAGCAAGTGTTGAAAAAAATGAATGTGCAAAATGGCTGCACGGCGCGTGAAGCGGTATGCCAAAGCGGGCTGGATGAAATATTTTCTGAATTGGACTTACAAACTGCTCCGCTGGGAATTTTTGGCAAATCAGTTAAAGATGAGACGCTTCTTCGCGATAAAGATCGGATTGAGATTTATCGCCCATTATTGATTGATCCTAAAGAGGCACGCCGCAAACGTGTACAGAATCAGGATTGAAAGTTAACCAGGGTCGTCTGAAACCATGTTCAGACGACCTTTTATTGAAAATTGCCATATTTTCTGAGGTATTGAGAAATAATTATGTCGAATAAAATCAAAATGATCGTCGGACTGGGAAATCCCGGGGGCGAATACGAACAAACCCGCCATAATGCAGGATTTTGGTTCTTAGACGAACTTGCGTGGCAGTGGAAAGTATCATTTAAAGAAGAGAAAAAATTTTTTGGTGAGGTGGCGCGGGCGAATCTGCCCGATGGCGATGTGTGGCTGCTTAAACCCATGACTTTTATGAACCGTTCCGGCCAGTCTGTTGCCGCACTCGCGCAGTTTTACAAAATCAAGCCCGAAGAGATACTGGTTGTGCATGACGAATTGGATATTCCTTGCGGTCGTATCAAATTTAAACTTGGCGGCGGAAATGGGGGGCATAACGGCTTGAAAGATATCCAAGCCCGTCTTGGTACACCTGACTATTACCGTTTGCGTTTGGGTATAGATCATCCGGGTGACCGTAACCTCGTTGTCGCTTATGTATTGAACAAGCCAAGCGCAGAACACCGCCAACAGATTGACGAGGCAATTGCCAAATCATTAAAAGCGATGCCGAAAATAATGGCGGGCGAATGGGAAGAAGCTACACGTTTCCTACACAGCAAGTAAATGCTATTGTTGTGTACATCATTATCCGCCTCCTCTTTTGAAAAATCCCCTATATGTCTCAGATTTTAGAATTAATCCAGAATGAACCCATCGGCGTAGTGGAAGAAACCCTTGATTTCCTGCTGTACGAATGCAGTATAGATGATGCACCGACAACAGAGGAAGTTGAACAATGGCGCGACATATTAAACGGACGCGGCAACAAATTCATCCGCCTTGCAGCTATCTGCCAAACTTGGTTGGATGAGGAACAAAAATGAAGTTTTACATCAATAAATTCAGCCTGTTGGCTATCGTTTGGTTTGTGGCCGGTATCTATTCTTTGATTTTCAAGGAATCTGGCAATACGCCGCCACCGTTTCCCAATTTCGACAAAGTAGCCCACTTCACTTTGTTTTTTGCCCAGATTTGGTTATTGGCAAAATCTTATATTCACGAAAAAGCAAAAATTCCGTATCTCGGTTTGTTGATATTCGCACTTCTGTTTGCTGTTGGAAGTGAATGGGCACAAGCTACGTTTACCACAACACGCGAAGGCTCTATTGGCGACGGCATTGCGGATATGCTGGGTTCAGGTGCCGCGCTGTGGGTTGCAGCAAAAATTAATACATCCAAAAACCCTTCTTCTTCCCAGTCCCATTAACTACCCTCACCTATTTTTTTCTATAAAACTATTTGAAACCCGGGGGCAATCGTATTTGTTGAATACCCTTGCATTCATATGGATTGATTAATTTATTCATTAATAAATGAATTAGCTTTTAAATATAATGATATTTATTCGCATATAAATATTTATATTTGTGGAATCAGTATTTCAGACAACCCATCAATCGTTTCCAATATTATTTTTTAAAATTATACTTGACCGCCTACATGCAATTACTTAAAGTAGCCATCTATTTATACAAAGAAAAACGGGCATTCCTGTTAACGAAAAAATGAGCGCAATCACCCCACCCAAAATCACTAAATTCGACAGCAAGCCGACCGATGTTTATTTCTTCGGCACCTGCGTCCTCGATCTTTTCATGCCCGAAGCAGGCATGGATGCCATTACTTTAATCGAGCAGCAAGGCATACGGGTTCATTACCCGATGGCGCAAAGCTGCTGCGGCCAACCCGCCTACTCTTCCGGTCATCCGACCGAGGCGTTTGATGTCGCCAAAGCGCAACTCGACCTCTTCCCTGAAAACTGGCCGATCGTTGTACCGTCCGGCTCGTGCGGCGGCATGATGAAACATCACTGGCCTACCCTGTTTAAAAATACAGAATACGAATCCAAAGCGGTTGATTGTGCCAACCGCATCATTGAGTTTACTCATTTCTTGCTTGCTATCGGCTATAAGCCTGAAGACAAAGGCGAGCCGGTCAAAGTCGCCGTCCACACTTCCTGCGCCGCCCGCCGCGAAATGAACGTCCATATTTCAGGCTGGCAGTTGATTGACGGCATGGAAAACGTTGAACGCATCGTTCACGACCATGAAAGCGAATGCTGCGGCTTCGGCGGTACATTCTCCGTCAAACAAGCGGATATTTCCGGCGCGATGGTAACCGACAAAGTTGCCGCGCTGAAAGAAACCGGTGCGGCCGAAATCATCAGCGCAGACTGCGGCTGCATGATGAACATCGGCGGCAAAATCGCTAAGGACGAGCCGAATATGCCGCGTCCAAAACACATCGCATCCTTCTTGTTGGAACGTACCGGAGGCAAAGCATGAGCGCGCGCGAGAATATTTTGGCAAAACTGAAAAAAGCCGACGCATTGCCGATGGAAGAACCTGCGGTTTTTGATTATTACCGTGAAATGGGTGTTTCTTGGGACAACGAAGTTGAGCGTCTGAAACATTGGGCTGTCGCTATGCGCGCCGTCAAAACCGAAATTTATTGGGTGACTAAAACCGGCTGGCCGCAAGTATTCCGTCAAGCAGCCGAAGGCAAAGGTTTGAAAAACATTCTGCTGCCGTTGGCGACCGAACACGGACAAATCGCCCGTGCCGCGCTGGTGGACAGCAATATCGAACCGATTGCTTTCGAAAGCGAAATCGATACTTGGAAAACTGAGTTCTTCACAAATATCGATGCAGGCTTCAGTGGTTCTCAATGCGGCATCGCCCGCACCGGTACGCTGATGCTGTTTTCCAGCCCTGAAGAGCCGCGTACTTTGAGCCTTGTTCCGCCCGTGCATTTCTGCCTGTTTGATACGGCGAAAATGTATAACGAATTTCACAACGCCGTTGAAGGCGAAAAACTGGTGGAAAACGGTATGCCGACCAATGTTTTCCTGATTTCCGGCCCGTCCAAAACCGCAGACATCCAACTGACGCTTGCTTATGGCGCACACGGTCCGCGTGATTTGGTCATCCTCGCCATCCTGCCTGACCACATTTCCCCTGCCGATTTGGAGGAAAACACATGACTACGCAAACCATCAAGTTCCACATGAAGCCGGAAACTTTCAAACAAAACGCCGCAATTTCCCTTCAAGACAAGCCTTTGCGTAAAAGCCTGCGTACCGCTATGGATATGCTGATGACTAAGCGCAAAGCCGTTTTGAGCGACGAAGAAGAGTTGCAAAGCCTGCGTGATTTGTGCGAACACGTCCGTCAGCGCTCATTGTCTAAATTGCCCGCCCTACTGGAGCAGCTGGAAGAAAACCTGACTAAGTTGGGCGTTAAAGTACACTGGGCGGAAACGCCAGCCGAAGCTTGCGAAATCATCCATGACATCATTACTGCCAAAAACGGCAAGCTGATGGTCAAAGGCAAATCTATGGTCAGTGAGGAAATCGAGCTGAACCATTATCTTGAAGCAAAAGGCATTAAAGCGGTGGAAAGCGACTTGGGCGAGTTTATCGTCCAAATGGCAGGCGAAAAACCGACCCATATTGTGATGCCTGCTATCCACAAAACCAAAGAACAGGTTAGCGAACTTTTCCACCAAAACCTCGGCACGCCGTTAACAGACGACGTAGACCAACTGACCGGCTTCGCCCGTAAAGCACTGCGCGATATTTACAGCACTGCCGATGTCGGCTTGAGCGGCGTAAACTTCGCTGTTGCTGAAACAGGTACGCTGTGTCTGGTGGAAAACGAAGGCAACGGTCGCTTGAGTACCACCGTTCCGCCCGTACATATCGCCATTACCGGTATTGAAAAAGTTGTAGCCAAGCTGTCGGACGTTCCGCCTTTGTACAGCCTGCTGCCGCGTTCTGCCATCGGTCAGAACATTACCACTTATTTCAACATGATTACCGGTCCGCGCCGTAGTGAAGAATTAGACGGTCCGCAGGAAATGCACTTGGTTCTGCTCGACAACGGCCGCAGCCAAGCCTATGCCGAAGACCAAATGCGCCGCACCTTGCAATGTATCCGTTGTGGCGCGTGTATGAACCATTGTCCGGTTTATACCCGTATCGGTGGCGCGGCATATGGCACAACCTATCCCGGCCCTATCGGCGAGATTATTTCCCCGCACCTGTTGGGTCTGGATGCCACCCGCGACCTGCCGACCGCCTGTACCATGTGCGGCGCATGCGTGGAAGTTTGTCCGGTACGTATCCCGATTACCGAACAAATGCAGCGTTTGCGTGTCGAAGCACAACGCTCACCTTCCGAAGTTGTGCCACATCCTATCCGCGGACAAGGCGCATCGCATACCTTCGGCGAACAAATGGCATGGCGCACATTCAACGGCATTTTCAGCGGCAGCAAAGCCTACCGCGCCTTCGGTTGGGCGGCCACCAAATTCCGTGCATTGACACCAAGCAAGCAAATGGGCTGGACAGACAACCGCGTTCCTATGAAACCTGCCAAGAAAACGCTGCATGAAATGATGGCGGAAAAAATGCGCCAAAAAGAAAAAGCGTAAAGCCGAAATAGATAAAGACGTATATTTGCTGTTTAAACAGCAAAGGTCGTCTGAAAATCGTAAACTGCACATGATTAAGCCGGATACCAAATCCAGCTTAATCATGTGCAGTTTTTTATGGCTTAATACGGCATAGGGTATATAGAAAGGTGTCTTTCAGGATAAAGGTCGTCTGAAAACCGTGTTTGAAAGTATTGGCTTTGTCAACACAGTTTTCAGACGACCTTGTTTATTGGGTATAGGCAAGAACGATTAATAATCCACCTTGATTTTAGGTGCTTCACTTTCCTGTTGCGCCGCTTCGTATTCTTCTTCCAGCTCAAACCGCAGCGGATACAAATTCAGTTTTTCCATCAGCAGACGGTCTCCGTCTTCGCCGGGGTTTTCGGTGGTTAAGAGCTTGTCGCCGTAGAAAATCGAGTTCGCGCCCGCCAAGAAACACATCGCCTGCATGGATTCGGGCATGTTGCTGCGCCCTGCCGACAGGCGGACGTAGCTCTCGGGCATGGTAATCCGCGCCACGGCGATGGTGCGGACAAACTCCGTCCAGTCCAAATCTTCGGCATCGGCCAGCGGCGTGCCTTCCACTTTGACGAGCTGGTTAATCGGCACGCTTTCGGGCTGCGGGTCAAGGTTGGCGAGGCTGGCAATCAGTCCGGCACGCTCGGCGCGGGTCTCGTTCATGCCGACAATGCCGCCGCAGCAAACCTTCAAACCGGCATTGCGGACTTTGCCCAAGGTATCCATGCGGTCTTCGTGTTTGCGCGTGTGGATGATGTCGTTGTAGCGCTCAGGGTCGGTGTCAAGGTTGTGGTTGTAATAGTCCAAACCTGCTTTTTTGAAGTCTTCCGCCATACCGTCTTCAAGCATACCGAACGTGCCGCAGGTTTCCATGCCCAAACCCTTCACGGCTTTGATGATTGCGGAAACCGTCTCTACGTCTTTCGGTTTGGGGCCACGCCATGCCGCGCCCATGCAGAAACGGCTTGCACCGCGCGATTTGGCGATTTTGGCTTTTTCAACGATTTCGTCCACATCCATCATCTGCTCTTTGCCCAGATTGGTGTTGTGGTGCGCCGATTGCGGGCAGTAGGCGCAGTCTTCGGGGCAGCCGCCGGTTTTTATGGACAACAAGGTGGAAAGCTGGATTTCGCGCGGGTTGAAATTTTGGCGGTGGATTTCGGCGGCTTGGTAAACGAGGTCGAGGAAGGGCAGCCCGAACAGGGCTTCGACATCGCATTTTTTCCAATAGCGCGCGGTCGGATGCGGCTTGCGCTCGATCTTACGGCGCAAGGCAACGGGAGAGATGGTCATAGTGTGTTCTTTCGTGTTTACAGCGGCGCAATGACGCTGACTGCCTGACTGTCGGCGCAATGACGGCAGCGGCGTGGTTGGATAAGTTGGCATCGATGTTATTTGCCTCAAAGGGTGAAATCATTCAAATCAAATACTTGAACAATTTTGACAGCTCATAAAGTCGTAAGATTGCTACCCTACTCTCGATGCCGCATGGAGTGTAACGCTTTTGAAAACTCAGGGCAAAATTTTTTAGCTTCTTATTCAAGAAATAAACTGAATTTCCTATTTCCATTGATGGAAACCAAATTTTCAGACGACCTCCAACAAGCGGAACAAATTTATCTATGTGCGATATTGGCGGATAAGCAGATTCAAACTAGAATCGATAAATTAATCACATTGCACTATGGCTATAAATTAAAAAAGGAATATGATGAATCAGCCTAAAATTAAAGCATATTGGAAATCTGCCGCTATGCTGCTGGTTGCATTTGGCGTACAAGCACTCTTGTTTTTATTATTGCTTTACATGTATGTTTTAGATAAAGGAAATCCGTCCGTTTTAGAGATATTGAGCAGTGTTTTGATTTTCGCTGCCCATGCTCTGCCCGCTATGCTGCTATGCACCCTTGTCGCGAAACGTTTGTGCTTGCGGCGCAGTGTAGCAGGAACGCTGTTGTTTGCATTGCTTTCAGCGGCAGGCGTGGTAATTACGATTGCGGCATCTGAAGGGATATTAATGCTGATATATCAGCGTTCAACGACATTAGATTGGCAAATGTACGCCGGAGTCGGAATAATGGGGGCAATTGCGGGCGCGATTGGTTCTTTGATGTTGCCGAGGTCGTCTGAAAACAAGTCTCTCAATAAATAGTTACATAACTTTGACGATTGTATTTTGGATAGATATTGGCACTTTTAGAAAGTCAATAGACTAAAGGTCGTCTGAAAACCCTGTTTTCAGACGACCTTTTACATTGGCAAGGATAAACAAATATGCGGTAATGTCTGCTTCTTGTCTAATCCGACGAACTAGCCTGCCAGTTGCGGGAAAATGGATTTCAATCCCGCGACGATGATTTCTACGGAGACGGCCGCAAGCATCATGCCCATGATACGGTTGAGGATGGTTAACCCTGTCGTACCCAGTTTTTTGCTGATTCGCCCGGCGACGATGAGGATGGCGTAGCAAATCAGGCTGACGAGGAAGCCTGCGGTAAGGATCAAAGCAATATCGCTGTAATTTTTGGCGGCTGAGGCGTAGATGATCACGGTAGAGATACCGCCCGGACCGATGGTGATGGGGATGGCGACGGGAACGACGGCGATGGCTTTGGCGTTTTTCTGGATGTGTTGTACAACGCCCGCTTCCTTGTCGCCACCGATATTTTGTTTAGCGGGGTTGTCGTTGCCGTTCATCATGGAGATGGCGATAAGCAATACCAAAATACCGCCGCCGACTTGGAAGGAACCGACGCTGATGCCCAATATTTTCAACAACATTCCGCCCGTTAAGGTGAAGACGGCAATGACGATGAAGACGGCGAGTGCGGCAGTGCGGGCGATGCGGCGTTTTTCTTTGGTGCTGTGATCCTGTGTCAAATCGAGGTAAATCGAAAGCGCACTGAACGGGTTAATCAATACAAGGAAGGCAACTAATAGTTTGCCGATTTCTACACCTAATTCCATTTTTCATTCCCTTATTTGTTTTTTGTAGAGACGTTTACGTCCGCTTTATCGTTAAATTCGTAACGGCGTTTGGTTTTATGTTCGCTGGAAATGCCCATGAGCAGCGCAAGTACGGTCATGATGGAGAGCGTTGCAGTGCCGCCATAGCTGACCAACGGCAGGGGAACGCCGACAACGGGCAAAATGCCGCTCACCATACCCATATTCACAAAGGCGTAGCAGAAAAAGGTCATGGTCAATGCACCGGCAAGCGTGCGGCTGTAAAGCGATTGGGCTTTGGCGGCAATCAGCAGTCCACGCGTCAGGATAACGAGATAAACCAGCAGCAGCAAGATGTTGCCGATCAAACCGAATTCTTCGCCATATACGGCAAAAATGAAGTCGGTCGTGGACTCGGGAATGTAATCCAAATGCGTTTGCGTGCCGTTGAGCCAGCCTTTCCCCCAAACGCCGCCGGAACCGATGGCAATCATGGACTGAATGATGTGGTAGCCTGCGCCTAAAGGGTCCTGCGTCGGGTCAAACAGCGTCAGAACACGGGTTTTCTGATAGTCGTGCATCCCGTAGTTCCACAAAAGCGGCAATGCGGCAACGAAGGCGACGATGGCGGCAAAGATGACTTTCCACGGCAGACCTGCGAAAAAGACAATGAAAATACCCGATGCCATAATCAAAACTGCCGTACCCAAGTCGGGCTGTTTCAAAATCAGCGCAACGGGGATGAGGATCAAAAGCATGGCGATGACGTAGTGAAACCATTTCAGACGACCTTCGTGCCGCTGGAAGTACCAAGCGACGGTCATGGGCAGGACGATTTTCATGATTTCGGACGGCTGGATGCGCGTGAAACCCAGCTCCAGCCAACGGGTAGAGCCATTAACGGTTACGCCCGCGACTTCGACGGCGACAAGCAGCAACACGCCAATCAGGTACATCGGCAGCGCAACCTTTGCGGCATCACGCGGCTTGAATGAGGCGACAAACCACAGCAGGGCGAAGCCGACAACCGTATGCAGGGTTTTGTGTTCAAGTTGGCCGAAATCCTGCCCGTCCGCTGAATAGAGCAGAAACAGGCTCATGATGTAGATGACGAGCATGGGGAAAAACAGCCACGGGTCTATCGGAGCAGATACGATGCGCTTGATTTTCGCCCACATTCCGACCGTTTCATTCATGATTTGCTTCCTCCTGTTTCAAACCGTAGGCTTTTTGGAATATGGTCGGCGGTTGGGGTTGTGTGCGGTGTTGTTGCGGTTCGGGCATTCCGCCTGCGTCGGGGTCGTCTGAAAACTGCTGCGGCTTGACGTTGAGCATATAAAAATCGGTCAGGCTGCGGGCAAGCGGTGCGGCGTATGCACCCCAGCCACCGTTTTCCAGAATCACAGCGATGGCGATTTCAGGTTTTTCTAAGGGAGCAAACGAGATAAACCACGCATGGTCGCGGTGTTGCTCGCGCAAGGCTGAGACGTTGTAACGACCGCCCTGCTTGATTTGCACAACCTGTGCCGTGCCCGTTTTGCCGCCCATGCTGTAAGCCAAACCGCCGCCGATGCGGTGTGCCGTACCGCCCGGTTTCAAGACTTTTTCCATCGCCTGTTTGACGTATTCGAAATTGTCTTGTTTGAACGGAATTTTGTATTCAGGATTGGGATTGATACGCGTGATTTTGCGTTTGTCGAAATCCAACAACTCTTTCACCAAATGCGGCTGATAAACCACGCCGTTATTGGCGAGCGAAGCGGTGGCGTGTGCCATTTGCAGCGGGGTGTAGGCGTTGTAACCCTGCCCGATGCTGACCGAGACCATCTCGCCTGCGCGCCATTCTTTGGCGGTAGGATCGGACGATTTGGCAAAGCGTTTCGCCTTCCATTCGCGGCTGGGCAAAACGCCCGTATATTCGCTGGGCAGGTCGATGCCGGTTTTTTTGCCGAAACCGAATTGCGCTAAATACGGAGATGCTTTGTCTATGCCCATTTCGTATCCCAAGCGGTAGAAAAAGGTATCGGACGACACCTGTATCGCTTTGCTCAAATTCGCCGAACCGTGACCGCTGCGTACGGAATCTCGGAAGACGTGGCGGCTGCCGGGAATGCTCCATGCACCGGGTGCGGGAACAACCGTCGTTTGGGTAATTTTGCCGCTTTCCAGCAAAGCCATGCCCATAAACGGCTTAAACGTCGAACCCGGCGGATACAGACCTTGCGTTACGCGGTTGACCAACGGCTTTTTCCAGTCGTCATTCAAGGCTTTCCAAGTTTCGCTGTCGATGCCGTCGATAAAGAGGTTGGGATCGAAAGATGGTTTGGAAACGAAAGCCAACACCGTACCGTCTTGCGGATTGATGGCGACAATCGCCCCGCGCCTGTCTCCCAATATTTTATCCGCCTCTTGTTGCATGCGGATGTCCATGCCCAAGCGCAAAGTTTGCCCCATGCGCGACGGCACGTTTTTCAAGACGCGCACAATATTGCCGTAAGCGTCTTTTTCCACTTCTTGATAGCCGGGCGCGCCATGAAGCTGCGGTTCGTAATATTTTTCCAGACCCGATTTGCCGATGTGCGTGCTGCCGCGATAGAGCGCAGTCAAGCCCTCTTCTTCCAAAATTTCCTGATCTTTATCGCTGATGCGCCCGATATAACCTAAAAAGTGTGAAGTCAGCTTGCCATAAGGATACTCGCGGAAAGTGCGCGAATTGACTTCTACGCCTTTAAATTCATTCAGATGCACCGACAATTTCGCCGCTTCTTCATCTGTCAGGCGCAGCTTGAGCGGGATGTTTTCAAATTTGCGGTAGCTCTCGCGATATTTGTAGAAACGCTTCAAATCGGTAGGCGTAATATCGACATACTTCCGCAAGGCTTCGATGACATCTTCCATCTTGCCTTCAATGCGGCTGGGAATGACTTCCAGCGAAAACACGGGATAGTTTTTTGCCAACGGTACGCCGTTGACATCTACGATTTCGCCGCGAACGGGCGGGGTTGGAATTAATGTGATGCGGTTGCTGGATGCCTGTCCGGAAAAATCGTCATGCCGGAACACCTGCAAATAAACAAACCGAGTCACCAATGCGGCAAACAGGATCACAATCAGGACAAACGCCACCAACAGACGCAATAAAGAATCGGCTTGCGCCGCCTTTGCAGTCTGTGTTTTACCGCTACCGCCATTTTTCA
>NZ_JH164970.1:41087-48965 GCF_000227275.1 Neisseria sp. GT4A_CT1 | reverse complement strand
CGTTATCTGTTGGCGCGATAGAAATTGGTCAGCATCAGCATCAACTGGCTCAAGAAAGGCCAAAGCAGCGCACCGGTCAAAGGCGCAATAAAACTTTGCCAAGTGATGATTTGGTTGTTGAGGAACAGACGCGCCGCCACCAATACCGCCTGATGGCAGAACAATGCTGCCAATACCGCCCCGATCTGCATGATGTGGCCGTAGAGCATGATTTGACGGCGCGTGTTCAAGACGAAATACACCATGACCGTATAAGACAATGCGTGCAGCCCCAAAGTCGCTGCCGTTGCGGCATCGACTATCAAGCCGAGCAAAAAACGCAATGCCCATGCCGACGCGTTGGGGATGGTGCATAGACCAATAAAGCAGCATCAGCGCAGTCAGTTCAGGCAGCCAAAAAAACACATCAAAGGGAAAAGGCATGAAATCGACAAGCATGGTTACGGCAAAACTTGCCGCAATCACGCCGACGGGCATGGCACGGTAGGAATCGTCAAAATCGTTCATGAATGATTTATTGGGAAGAATGGGAAGAAGACAGAACCAAAACAAAGCGGCTGCGGCGCAAGGCGGCAAACGGGGTCAGTTCTGTGTCGTAATAAGGCGTACCTGAAGCGCGGACGACTTTATCCACGCGGGCTACGGGAATGCCTGCCGGATAAATACCGTCCAAGCCGGAGGTAATCAAAACATCCTGCGGCTTCAAATCCGAGCCCGTCGGGAAATAACGCAAATCCAAACCCACGCCATTGCCGTAGGCGAGATTGCGTTCGCCCGTACGCTCAACGGCAACAGGGACGATACTTTGCGCAGCCGCCATCAGCTCGACTTCCGCACTGTTTGCGTGAACTAAGGTAATCCGCCCGATTAAGCCGTTTTGGTCGATAACGGCATCGCCTGCCGCCACCCCTTCGCCACTGCCTTTATTGATAATCAAACGTTCGGACAGCGGGTCTTTGCCACTGGACAATACTTCAGCACCGATGACATTGCTGATGCCTTTTTGCTGCAAGCCGTATAGCTTTTTCAGCTCCTGCAATTCGCTCAGATTGACCTTATCGCGTTGAAGCTGGATTTTCAGACGACCGTTTTCCTCCAAAAGGAGACGGTTTTGTTCCAACAGCTCGGTTTGTGATTGAGATTGGTTGGAAAAATATTGATAGAGACGGACCGGCTGATTTGCCAACCATTGCACCGGATAAAGAATCTCTGCTGCCGCAGTGCGCACGGGCTGCATCAGGTTGAAACGGCCGTCCGCCACCATAATGCCTGCGCCCAGTAACAAATACGCAATAAAACGAGGCAACAGCTTTTGGCCCTTTGCCTCGTCAAACCGTAAAGAAGAATGTTCCATTTCAGCCTGCCTTACGGGTTATCCACAAAGACGGCATTCCATTTGCCGATATAATCCAAGGCTTTGCCCGCACCATAAGCCACACAGTTCAAAGGCTGGTCGGCAATACCGACAGGCAGCCCCGTCGCATCCGCCAAAACCGTATCCATACCGTGCAGCAGCGCGCCACCGCCCGTCAACATAATTCCCCTGTCGGCAATATCGCCGGCCAACTCAGGCGGAGCCTGTTCCAAAGCAAGGCGCACGGCGCGGATAATCTGATTAACCGTTTCGCTCAAAGCCTCGCGCACCTCTTCCGAAGTAATGGCAATCGATTTGGGCGTACCTTCCGCCAAATCGCGACCTTTAATCCGCATGGCGGTTTCGGTTGCAAAACCGGAGGCTGAACCGATTGTTTTCTTCAATTCCTCAGCCGTCGCTTCACCAATCAACACGCCACGATGACGGCGCAGATAATGCACGATGCTCTTATCAAACTCATCACCTGCCGCACGGACGGAGGCAGAATAAGCCATACCACCCAACGACAAAATGCCGATTTCCGTTGTGCCGCCGCCGATATCCACCACCATCGAACCGGCAGTATCTTCAATCGGCAAACCCGCACCCAAAGCAGCCGCCATCGGCTCCTCAATCAAATGTACGGAAGATGCACCTGCGGCAAACGCAGAATCCAAAATTGCCTTGCGTTCCACTTGGGTTGCCCCGCCCGGCACACAGATCACTACGCGCGGCGGCACAACCGAATTGCCTTGTATTGCTTTTTTAATCAACATACCCAGCATACGCTCGGCAATCGTAAAATCAGCAATCACCCCATCCCGCATAGGACGGACGATTTCAATATTGCGCGGCGCGCGCCCCTGCATTTTCTTGGCTTCCGTACCTACGGCGACAATCTTGCTTTTACCGCCCGTACCCGATTGAACCGCCACCACAGACGGCTCGTCCAAAACAATGCCTTTACCACGCACATAAATCAACGTGTTCGCCGTACCCAAGTCAATGGCGATATCGTTTGAGAAAAAACGGGATAAAAAACGAAACATAAAATACCTGAATATCGGCCCAGCACCGATTTTATTTAATTGTTATTCAAAATATTAAAAACATGGAAACAACGCCTTTTCAGACGACTTCCCTACTCCCCGTAATGAAACGTATGGCGAAATCACACGCCGTTTGAGTAGTTTTCGGTTATAATTCTTCGTTTCATCGAAGAAGAACGCAATGATACCCCAATAAAGGGGCGTTTGCTATCAGACAAGGATTTTTTATGGCTTTAAGCTTAACCGATGTGGAAAAAATCGCCAAACTCTCACGCCTTTCGCTGACCGAGGAAGAAAAAGGCAAAACCCTCTCAGAATTGAACGACATTTTTGCCATGGTCGAAAAGATGCAGAGCGTGAATACCGATGGTGTCGAGCCGATGGCACACCCCCACGAAGCCGCCCTGCGCCTGCGCGAAGATACAGTTACCGAAACCGACCATGCCGCCGAATATCAAGCCGTCGCACCCGAAGTGCGCAACCGCCTGTATATCGTGCCTCAGGTAATTGAAGAATAGATGGAATTTATCCTTTAGGAAAACCAATAATGAATAAATTTTTGACCACATTATTACTTGGCGTACTCACGGTTAACGCCTACGCTATGCCTAAGGATGACAACAACCCTAAATCCTCTGTATTGCCTGTTGTTCATTCCGAGCAAGCCGTGCATTTGTATGACTACGAAACACCTGACGGGAAATACAGCGCATCACTCTATCCGAACAGTATCAAAAATCTCGGTAATGGTTGGTATTCAACCATTACACGGCATCAATCTGCGGTTTCAGGCAAACATGCCCATATGCTGATTTTAGATTGGGTACATTGCCAAGAACCCAAACAATCTGTTATGAGCGCGATTGCCCTGTTTGACAAAAACGGACAACTTGAAGAGCGTATCGACGTTCACAATTACAATAGTCCCAACAAAATGCCGCAAGAAGCCATTGAGCAGCTGAAAAAGGAAGATTCCAGCGAAACAATGCACAGTGACAAAATGGTGGAAACCGTTTGCAGCCGCGTAAAATAAAAATGTAAGTTGTTTTACCTAGTTTAAATATTTGCAGTTTCAGACGACCTGAAAAGGAATTTCTGTGAAACAAGCCTTAATTTATACTGACGACAAGTCCCAGAAATTTTGGATTATCAATTCCGATGGTAGCGACATCATGGTCAATTTCGGCAAACTTGGTGCAACCGGACGTTACCAAATTACCGAATACGACGATGAAGTCGAGTGTCAAAAAGCTGCTGACAAGCTCATTACGCAAAAGACCAAAAAAGGCTACAAACCTGCTCCCGATTTTAATTTCATCGACCGCTTTTATTTTGACGATGAAGATTTCGGTCCACATCGCAAAACCTCGCATCCACACTTCGTCCGATACTTAACCGATAATTTCTATTATGACTGCGGTGACGAAGAGGCTCCGTTTGGCAGTGATGAAGGCAGTGATGCGTTGTATGAGCTTGCACAAGCCTTCCGCAAAAATGCCGATCTGGATATATTGGCTTTCCCTCAGAAATTGATTTGTGAATATTGGGGTATGGATTACCTGCCGCCTCAAGCAGACCAAACTGCCAAAAGCATTGAAGAACTGTGTAAACAACAGGAAACCGAAGTTTACCAATCCGATAGAGTGATTATTGCTGCTACATTCGGCAGCATTAAAATTACAGGTCGTCTGAAACCTGAATTGCAGCAACTTGCCCTACTTGCCATGCAGAGGCTTGACATATTGGCACAGCTACGCGGTTGGTGTTTTGCTGGTACTTTGTCTGAGATCAATCAACAAATGGCAGATGACTTGCAACGTTTTGCTGTTGCACAGGTGAACCATTTTCAGACGACCTAACTATGAAACATCAGCGTGCCGAGCCTGTATGCACAATGTCTCCCAAGCGACTCATCAAGATACTGGGCTACCTGCGTGAATATGCTCAACAGTGGAATAAAGCATACGAAGAAATCGCCGAGCAAGTCTGCCACGCATTTGCCGATACCCAACTAAAGAACGGAATTGGGATATTGGAAGCCGACTGCGTGGATGACTGGATGGATACCAATAATCCGGAACGTTGCCGCTATCGTGCTGAAGATGAACGGGATTATTGGGAAAATGTCCTTTTTCAAGGACCCCGCGTAGGAGAAATCCCACGTTTTAATCCCTGTTCTGCCATCACATTTATGGATAGTATAGGCAGGCATTTCGCCCTACCATATTACTTGCTTTGGGCATTACAAGACCCTGACGGTATGATTGCCGATACATTGGCTTATGCCTTGGAGAACAGCTATTATACCGATGAACTGCTGCTCAACGCTGCTCAACAACGTGCTTTGTTGAATACAGTCCGTTTTCTCGTGGAAATAACGGCAAATACCTACGACGACGGCTACTCTTCATATATTGACAGCCCATGGCAGGCTGCATTTGAACACTTAAATCAAATATTGTCAGATGCCAATATTTTGCCCGATAAAAACTAAGCCTTCCAAAAGAAGGTCGTCTGAAAGAACAAGTACGGTTACAAAACAGTTCTGTTTCGCATACGAATAGAATAGACAAAAAGTACGAAGCAAAGGAATCCCATGTCCACCGAGCAACAACACCTTCACACAGTTGCCGTTAGCCACATCCACCAATGTTTCAACCGTATCAAGAAATAGGCCGAACAGGCAGGTAAAGAAGTTGCCGCATATTATTTCTATCTGGTAGACGACTTTTTCGCCGCAGGCAATGCCGCCATTACCTATCAGGATTTGGCTGCTTTTACCGTCGAACACGCAGACGAATATGAAAATTGCACCATTTTGCAGGCGATTTGGGATGGCAGATGTACCCTTTATGACAGTGAAACCGAGCCTCAGAACGTTTCAGATAACTGGCTGGAAAACCAAAGCGAGCTCTACCAAGCTGCATACCTCAGCATAGAGAACCTAGATGATGATGCTTATCAGCAAAAACGTGCCGAATACGAAACCGCCCTGATAGCCGCACTGCAACAATGCGACCAAGAAGGTCTGTTCGGCAATCGTGCTGAAAACGGTATATTGCTGTTTGCGTTTTATATTGATGATTATGATGAAAATGACGAACAATCACTGCTTTACCGTTCCACCACTCAGCTCAACCAACCGGATACTTACCAAAAATTGATAGGTTGATATTTTCAGACGACCCTGAAATCAGCCTACACCATTAAACTCTTTGAAATCCCACTTATTTAAACTAAAAGACTCTTATGACCCAATACACCCTCAAACAAGCCAGCCAACTGCTGCAATCCAAGCAAATCTCCGCCGTCGAACTGGCAACCGAATACCTCGCCGCCATTGCTGCGCAGAACCCGGCAATCAACGGCTACATTACTCTCGACCAAGACAAAACCCTAGCCGAAGCCCGTGCCGCCGACGCGCGTATCGCGCAAGGCAACGCCACGGCGCTTACCGGCGTACCCATCGCCTACAAAGATATTTTCTGCCAAACAGGCTGGCGCAGCGCATGCAGCTCCAAAATGCTGGACAACTTCGTTTCGCCCTACACTGCCACCGTCGTGCAAAACCTGCTCGATGAAGGCATGGTAACGCTTGGCCGTACCAATATGGACGAGTTTGCCATGGGCTCGACCAATGAGACCTCGTTCTACGGCGCGACTAAAAACCCGTGGAATCCCGAACACGTCCCAGGCGGCTCGTCCGGCGGTTCCGCAGCCGTTGTTGCCGCACGTCTTGCCCCTGCCGCGCTCGGTTCAGATACCGGCGGCTCCATTCGCCAGCCCGCATCACACTGCGGCATCACCGGCATCAAACCCACCTACGGCACGGTTTCCCGCTTCGGCATGGTTGCCTACGCTTCCAGTTTCGACCAAGCCGGTCCGATGGCGCAAACCGCCGAAGACTGCGCGATTTTGCTCAATGCAATGGCGGGCTTTGACAAGCGCGATTCCACCAGTTTGGAACGCAGCAAGGAAGACTACACCCGCGATTTGGACAAACCGCTCAAAGGCATAAAAATCGGTCTACCTAAAGAATATTTCGGCGAAGGCGCGGATGCCGATGTACAGGCTGCTTTGCAAAGCGTCATCAACCTTTTAAAAGCACAAGGTGCGGAAACCATTGAAGTTTCCCTGCCGCAAACCGCCCTGTCCATCCCCGCTTACTATGTCCTCGCTTCCGCCGAAGCCAGCACCAATCTTTCCCGCTACGACGGCGTACGCTACGGCCACCGCGCCGCCCAATTCGGCGACCTTGAAGAAATGTACAGCAATACCCGCTCCGAAGGTTTCGGCAGCGAAGTCAAACGCCGCATCATGATCGGTACTTATGTGTTGTCGCACGGCTACTACGATGCCTATTACCTGAAAGCCCAAAAACTGCGCCGCCTCGTTGCCAACGATTTTCAGACAGCCTTCGCGCAATGCGATTTCATCCTCGCCCCGACTGCGCCCACCGCCGCCCCCAAACTCGGCAGCGACATCCACGATCCCGTGCAGATGTACCTTTCCGACATCTACACCATCGCCGTGAATCTGGCAGGATTGCCCGCCCTGACCCTGCCTGCAGGTTTCAGCAGCAGCGGACTGCCCATCGGCGTGCAGTTCATCGGCAACCACTTCTCCGAAGCCAAAATCCTTGGCGCAGCGCATCAAGTACAGTTGGCAAGTGATTGGCATACGAAAGCACCGGAGTAGAATTTATTAGTAGAAATTATCCAAAAATAAAATCCAGATTTCAGGCTGTTGTTTTCAGATGATCTAAAAAAAGAAAACCGTCTAATTTCCAACAGTCTGAAACTAACAAAATTACTAAAATAATGGAATATTACGATTACTTTTCCCCAAAATTTTGGCAATTCTTATGGGGTTTATGGCAGACAACGGGGCTGGAAATATCTACAAGCATTGTGTTATTTCTGCTGTACTGGCTCATCCTTTCTGTACTTGTTACGTACATTTTATGGCGTAAACGTCCAAAAACGCCGCATTTTTGGCGAAAACATTTATTACTCAATAGCATTATCTGCCTACCTTTGAGTTTGTTTATCAACCTTGGTTACATAGTCATGCGTTTTATTATGCCGGCTCGCAATCAAGCGGCATATTACGGACAGTTGACGTTGCATCCTCTGGAACAAACATTTGTTACATTATTTAATGTTATTTATTCTTACGAATGGCTGTTCCTCGTATCTGCTGTGGCTGCTGTGAATGTATTACTACTGGCTATTTGGCGTAAAAAGCTTTTTAAACAATCATCGCCATCCTGAATGCAAGCAGGTTTCTATGTATTAAGGAAACTTAAACTATGCCTTGGGAAACAGTAATCGGCTTAAGAATTTACGTCCAGTTCAACCCCCAATTCAAAATCTTCAGCGACGCACCGACCGAATTTGGTGCGGAATCTGATGTGTATACCTGCGCAGAGGGAAAGGTATAATGCCGGAGCAGTTTGTTTTTCCAGATTTCAAA
>NZ_JH164970.1:29504-40736 GCF_000227275.1 Neisseria sp. GT4A_CT1 | reverse complement strand
TATCCGTTGATACATGCCTTTGTCGACCAACGTTTCAACAAACGGCGCAGGCTACAAGTCATGAAAGAAGACCTGCTGACAGCCGAAAAACTGTTCGGGCAGGAAACGCTCGCCAATATGACGACGCGCAAATTCCATGTCGTTCTGGCGCATCTTTCAAACGGCCTGACTTTATGGCTGAACCGGAACGATAATTGCGTGGATGAAGGAATGTGGTCGCTATCCTTGCGCGACAGCGAAGGAAAACGTCTCTACATGGCAACCTTCGCCTTAGTTGACAGCAAATTGCTGGCCGCTTCTATCCAAGGCCCCGCAGGGGAAGAAGCTAAAGACCTTGTACGTAGCCTGACCAAACAACTCCACGGCCTACGTCCGCAGCAACTGATGGTAACCGCCCTGCAATATTTTTCGACATCGCTCAATTTGGGCAGCGTTGTCGGCATTGCCCAAGAGCATCAGGTCAAACTGCGCTGGCGGCTGAAGAAACGGGTCAAAATGAATTACGACCTGTTTTGGCAGGAGAACGGCGCAACGCTCGAAAGCGACGGCTACTGGCATCTGCCGCAAATCCCGCCGCGAAAAGACTTGGCGGAAATCGAAAGCAAAAAGCGTTCGATGTACCGCAAACGTTACCAAATGCTGGATAACATGGCGGGCGAGATACAGGCTTGCTTTCAGAAGACTTGATTCTGCGTTTTCAGACGACCTTGCCATTTGAAAAACAAACAGGTCGTCTGAAAACGGCTGACCACTTTATATTATTGACATCAAAAGAAAGAACCTCTTATGACTTGGGAAACAGTAATCGGCTTGGAAATCCACGTCCAGCTCAACACCCAATCCAAAATTTTCAGCGGCGCATCGGCTGCGTTCGGAGCGGAACCCAATGCGCACGCCAGCGTGGTGGAATGCGCGCTGCCGGGCGTGCTGCCGGTGATGAACCGCGAAGTCGTTGAAAAAGCCATCAAATTGGGCTTGGCTTTGGATGCGAAAATCAATCAGAAAAACGTGTTCGACCGCAAAAACTACTTCTACCCCGACTTGCCAAAAGGGTATCAAATCAGCCAGTTGGATTTACCGATTGTAGAACACGGCAAACTGGAAATCGTGGTCGGCGACGATGTAAAAACCATCAACGTAACCCGCGCGCACATGGAAGAAGATGCGGGCAAATCCGTGCATGAGGGCCTGAACGGCACGACCGGTATCGACCTGAACCGTGCCGGCACGCCGTTATTGGAAGTGGTATCCGAACCCGAAATGCGCTCCGCTGCCGAAGCCGTTGCCTACGCCAAAGCCTTACACAGCTTGGTAACATGGCTGGACATTTGTGACGGCAATATGGCGGAAGGCTCGTTCCGCGTCGATGCCAACGTATCCGTGCGTCCGAAAGGTCAAGCGGAATTCGGCACGCGCCGTGAGATTAAAAACCTTAATTCCTTCCGCTTCTTGGAGCAGGCGATTAATTACGAAGTGGAAGCGCAAATCGAGATTTTGGAAGACGGCGGCAAAGTACAGCAGGCAACCATGTTGTTTGACCCGGAAAAAGGCGAAACCCGCGTGATGCGTTTGAAAGAAGACGCGCACGACTACCGTTACTTCCCCGACCCTGATTTGCTGCCCGTCATCATTTCAGACGACCGGTTGCAAAAAGCCAAAGAAGAAATGCCAGAGCTGCCGAAAGAAATGGCGGCGCGTTTCGTGACGGACTACGGCGTGTCCGACTACGACGCGCGCCTGCTCACCGCCAGCCGCGTGCAGGCTGCCTATTTTGAAGAAGCCGCCAAAGCCAGCGGACAAGGCAAGCTGATTGCCAACTGGATGAACGGCGAACTCGCCGCCACGCTGAACAAAGAAGGCATGGAACTTGCCGACAGCCCGATTACCGCCCCACGCCTCGCCGCGCTGGTAGGCAAAATCGCCGACGGCACTCTAAGCAGCAAATTGGCGAAAAAAGCCTTTGAAGCCATGTGGGCGGAACCCGAAGCCTCCATTGCCGAAATCATCGAAAAACACGGCTTGCAGCAGATGACCGATACCGGCGCGATTGAAGCCATGGTGGACGAAGTGCTGGCAAACAACGCCAAAGCAGTGGAACAATTTAAATCCGGCAACGAAAAAGCCCTGAATGCGATTGTGGGACAAGTGATGAAAGCCAGCAAAGGCAAAGCGAATCCCGCACAGGTGCAGGAATTGGTTAGAGCGAAGTTGGGGTAAACAAGGTGCAGGCTGCCTGAAAAACGATAAAAGGGTTTTCAGGCAGCCTGAAACCGTTTTTAAACCGGAAAAGGAAAATGCAATGAAAACCGTCGTCGTTATTATCTTGGAACAGTTTGCCGACTGGGAATCCACTTTGCTGACTCCTGTTTTACAACAATTTGCAGGCTATACCGTCCGCTACGTTTCCACCGACCGAAATCCGAAAACATCCATGGGTAATCTACGCGTTCAGCCCGATTTAACCTTGGACGAACTGCCGCCCGACACCGCCGCTTTGATTCTAAACGGCGCAACCCAATCGTGGCGCGATTTATCCGATGAAAACCGCCTAAAAATTGCCGACTTGGTTCGCACGTTTAAGCAGCAGGGCAAGATTGTGGGCGGTATTTGTGAAGGTACCTATTTTCTTGCCGCCAACGGTCTGTTGAACGACTGCCGCCACACCGCCAACAGCTTGGCTGCCATTGCCGATTTACCCGAATACACTAACCGGCAGGCTTATGTGGAAACCAAACGCGAAGCCGTGCGGGACGGCAACGTTATTACCGCCAACGGCACGGCTTTTGTCGATTTTGCTCTCCAAATTTTGTCTGCCTTGGGTGATATTCCCGAAGACCTTATCGCCCGATGCAGGGAAATGTGGCAGTAGTAAAGTAGAGGAAATACTGACCGTTCACACGTTCTACATTCAAAGGTCAGCGTGACATGTGCCTGTATTGGTGGTTCGCATGGCAAGGCGGTCAAACTTATGCATTGGGCTCAAACCGTATCCGTTAATGCACTTGCAGTGAAACTCCAAGCCGGATATTCATGTCCGACTTGCGAACTCATTACCCGGAGGTCGTCTGAAAATGAAAACAGGCTTTCAGACGACCCTTTTTTATAGTAGATTAAAACCTAATCTTTCTTGTCCTTTTCCCATCCCCCAATCTATTCAAACCACACCAAGCTATGACCCATACCATTACCCTACCCGACCAAACCACCTTTACCGCCAACGACGGCGAAACGGTTTTAGCCGCTGCCGCCCGTCAAAACCTCAATCTGCCCCATTCCTGCAAAAGCGGTGCCTGCGGGCAATGCAAAGCCGAACTGGTGAGCGGCGATATTCAAATGGGCGAACACTCGGAACAGGCCTTATCCGAAGCAGAAAAAGCCCAAGGCAAGATTTTGATGTGCTGCACCACCGCGCAAAGCGACATCAGCATCAACATCCCCGGCTACAACGCCAACTCGCTACCCGTCCGCACCCTGCCCGCCCGTATTGAAAGCATGGTTTTCAAACACGATGTCGCCCTCCTGAAACTTGCCCTGCCCAAAGCCCCGCCGTTTGCTTTCTATGCCGGGCAATATATTGATTTACTGCTGCCGGGCAACGTCAGCCGCAGCTACTCCATCGCCAATTCGCCCGACCAAGAAGGCATTTGGAACTGCACATCCGCAGGCGCGAAAACGGCGTCTGTTCGGAAATGATTTTCGGCAGCGAACCCAAAGTCAAAGAAAAAGGCATCGTCCGCATCAAAGGCCCGCTCGGTTCGTTTACCTTGCAAGAAGGCAGCGGCAAACCCATCATCCTTCTGGCAACCGGTACAGGCTATGCCCCCATCCGCAGCATCCTGCTCGACCTTATCCGCCAAGACAGCAGTCGCGCCGTCCATTTCTACTGGGGCGCGCGTCACCAAGATGATTTGTACGCACTCGAAGAAGCTCAAGAACTGACAGGTCGTCTGAAAAACGCCCGCTTCACCCCCGTCCTATCAAAAGCCGATGAGGGCTGGCAAGGCGAAAAAGGATACGTCCAAACCTCCGCCGCAAAAGATTATCCCGACTTGAGCGGTTACGAAGTTTATGCCTGCGGTTCCGTCGCCATGACCGAAAGTGCGAAATCCGTGTTAACTGCGCAATGCAGCCTGCCTGAGACAACCTTCTATTCGGATGCGTTTTCGCCCGCGCAATAGATATACCCGCGCAAATCTAATCCTGCCGCAACCGCAAAAGGCTTGGGAACTGAGTTGTCTTAAAAAATAATGTGCCGATGTCATCGAAAAATTTTTCAGACGACCTCGGCACATTATTTTGTCAAAAGGTCGTCTGAAAACGAATTTAGTGGGATTACTCAGGTTTTCAGACGACCTTCGGATTTGGGCGAGCCTTATTCCGCTACCGTTTTGCGAATAAGCTTTTCAGCATTGGCGAGCGTGTTTTCCACTTCGGCAAACTCGATTTTGCTGCCCGACACCAGCGCGCGCGTGTCGTTGAACACGACTTGGACTGCGCCGTCGGTTTCGGTAACGAGGACACGCAACGGCAGTTGCAGGGCGAAGGCGGGGTCTTTTTGCATCAGCGGCGTGCCGGCTTTGGGCGTACCGAAGACGATGACTTTGGCGGGCTGCATGTCCAAACCGCTTCGACGCGCGGCGGCTTGGTGGTCGATGACGGCGAACACGGTCATGCCTTTTTCTTTGACGGCGGTTTCCAAACGGCGGACGGTATCGTCGAAACTGTATTTGCTGATAGCGGTATGGGTTTGATTCATGGCTGAACTTTGTCGGGAATCGGGTTGTCGGGCGGCATCACCGCCGTGTGAAGCGCAGGCGGTCAGGGCGGCGAGGATGGCGGCTGCGGCGAAGGTGCGTATCGGTTTCATGTTTTTCCTTGGATAAAAGGTCGTCTGAAACGTTTCAGACGACCTTGTTGCTGGTTATTTCAAACCTTTTTTCACCAAGTCTTCGTAACCGCCGTGGTTGGTTACGTTGGTGTAGCCTGCTTTTTTCAACTCGGTAAGCGCGGCTTCGGCACGGCGGCCGCTACGGCAGTAGAGGTTGACGGGTGCGTTTTTGTCGGGGCTGACGCTTTTGATGCGTTCGACGATTTGGTCGTGCGGAATGTTGACAGCACCTTGTAGATGGCCGGATTTGAATTCTTCTTCGGAACGTACGTCAATCCATACGCCTTTTGCTTTGGCAGGTTGCGCGTTTGCAGCTTTGGCGGCAGGTGCGGCAAAGGATACGGCGGCAGGCAGGACAAGTGCGGCGGCAGTCAGCGCGGCAGTCAGCAATTTTTTCATGGTCGTTTCTCCAAACGGTTGAACAAAGATATCAATCTAAACGGTTTGGCGGCAAAAAGCAATGTTCCGTCAACAGAAGGGTCGTCTGAAACGGGAGTTTTTTCAGACGACCCTTTGAGACAAAATCAACGCTGCGCGTCAACCGCTTCCAAAGCACGCAGGGCATAAGTGTAGGCTGCGCCTGCGTTCAAGGAAATAGCGGTCGCCAGCGCGCCGGCGATTTCGCTTTCAGTCGCACCCGCTTTGGCGGCTGCGGCGGCGTGTACGCTGATGCAGCTTTCGCAACGGGTGGTGATGGCGACGGCGAGGGCAATCAGCTCGCGGGTTTTCGCATCCAAGGCTTCGGCTGCGGCGGCTTGTTCCAGCGCGCCGTAGGCTTGCAGCATTTTAGGGTGGTTTTTACCCAGCTCGCCGAATGATTTTTTAACGTGTGCGGTGTGTTCGGGCCAATTTTGAAACATTTTGATTTCCTTTCTAATGTGTTTGCAAATGAAGGATGTTGCACTTTTTTACATCCGATGGATGGCATTATTGCAATAATTTGACTATTATAATCGTCAAATCATCTCATTCACTTGCAAAAAATACTTATGGACACTTTGGACAAACTCATCGAACTGGCGCAAATCACCGGCAGTGTGGACATACAATGCCTGTTCCGCGACAAATGGTACGCCCCGCACGAACGCAGGCGCGCGCACGGTATCGCGCACCTCGTCGTCGCCGGAGAAAGCTACATCAAAATCGAAGGCGAACCCGAAGCGCGGCTCTTGCAAACCGGCGACCTTATCTTTTTCCCGCGCGGCGCGGAACACATCATCAGCAGCGAAGCGGACTGCAACAACTGCGGCGATACACCGCATATCGGCAACAGCGGCGCATTTACAGTCGCCTCATCCCGTAGCGGCGGCGAAAAAAGCCTCGATTTGTTCTGCGCCCGTTTCGAATACGACGAACACGCCGATATCATGCACGACCTGCCCGAAACCGTCCTTATCGAGATGGACCATCCCTCGCTGCAATGTCTTATCTCCATGTTGCAATACGAAAGCGCACACACGCTTTCCGGCTCGCGCGCTATCGTCAACGCCCTCTCCTCCGTCCTCCTCGTCCTCATCGTCCGCGCCCATCTCGAACAAGGCGGAGAAGCACCATTAGGCGGCATACTCAACGGCCTGCGCGATAAACGTCTGCGCCAACTCATCCAAACCGTCGTCAGCCGCCCCGAAGACGAATGGAACATCGAAAAAATGACCGCGCTTGCCAACCTTTCCCGCGCCCAACTGATGCGCCTGTTCAAACAGCAAACCGGCATCAGCCCCCACGCCTTCGTCAACCTCATCCGCCTGCGCCAAGCCGCCGTATTGCTGCGGCAAACTGCCGATTCCGTCTTGTCTGTCGCGCTGAGCGTCGGCTTCCAGTCCGAAACCCACTTCGGCAAAGCGTTTAAAAAACAATACGGGATTTCGCCGGGGCAGTATCGGAAAAATGAAACAGCAGATGAAAATACCAGCCAGTCGCTTGAAGGCATTTGAACTCAAAAGGTCGTCTGAAAACGGCAAAAGCGTCATAACCCTTTGATTTATCGTTTAGCCATTGAGATACTGCGGAAAAGCCTGTTTGGATACACCGTTTATTTGCCTATATAATCCATTTTTCCTTTTTCAGACGACCTCTTATGCTCAGCTACCGCCACGCCTTCCATGCCGGCAACCATGCCGATATGATCAAGCATTTCATCCTTTTCCTGACGCTTGATTACTTCAATCAAAAAGACAAGCCCTATTGGTATATCGATACCCACAGCGGCGCGGGTTTATATGACTTGAGCGGCAGCGAGGCGCAAAAAGTCGGCGAATACAGACAAGGCATCCGGTTGCTCCAAGAGGCGGAAAATCTGCCGCCCGAGCTGTCCGCCTTCATTGCCCGCCTGAATACCATACTCCCACAAAAGCAACTCTATTGCGGTTCGCCGTGGCTTGCCCAAGCCCTGACGCGCGACAGCGACAAACTGCGTTTGTTTGAGCTGCACCCTGCCGATTTCCAACATCTGAAAAACAATATGGAAGAAGCGCGTTTGGGCAGACGCGGGCAAATAATACAGGCAGACGGTTTTCGCGGTCTGATTTCACTGTTGCCCCCGCCGCCGCGCCGTGCCGTCGTCCTGATAGACCCTCCGTATGAAGAAAAACAAGACTATCAGCGCGTTGTCCATACTTTAAAAGACGCGCTCAAACGCTTTGAGCAGGGTTGTTATATGGTTTGGTATCCCTGCTTGAGCCGAGAAGAAAGCCGCAAGCTGCCCGAGCAACTGCAAAAGCTGATGCCCGACAGCTACCTGCACGCCGAGCTGCACGTCCACACCCCGCGTCCGGACGGATTCGGGATGCACGGCAGCGGCATGTTTATCATCAACCCGCCCTACCTGCTGCCGGAACTGCTGAAAAACAACCTTCCCGCGTTGACCGACATACTGGCGCAAGACAACGGCGCGCGATTCGTCTTAAACAGCTGCATAAAATAATCAGCCATCCCCAGCCCGCCAAACGAAGACACTGGCGGGAAATCCTATGGCAGAGGCCTCCGATTTAAACTACAATTCACTACATTGTTTTTACGCTTTCAAATTATGACTATCAGACATCCCGCTTCATTGCTTTTGGCTTCCCTTTGTGCGCTTTTTCTATGCTCGTGCGAACGCTCAGTCCAAGATACGGTACAAGAAACCTTCGGCGAAGAGCTTCGCGGCCACTTCATCAGCAGCGCGACAGCCATCTGCGTGGAAAAAGCGCCGAAAAGCAGCGCGATACCGTCTGATACCGTACAGCAAATCTGTTCGTGCGCTTCGGAAAAAACCGCAGACCAGATATCCATCGACGATATGTCGAAACTGATCGGCGGCGAAGTTGGCGGCGAGCTGAAAACCAAAATCAAACAAAGCGCGGTCGAATGCGCCAAAGAAATGATAGGCGGCACCGCCTCCGCCCCTTCAAGCAAAAAATAAATACCGACCTCGTCTGAAAACCATAGTGGATTAAATTTAAATCAGGACAAGGCGACGAAGCCGCAGACAGTACAGATAGTACGGCAAGGCAAGGCAAGGCCGTACTGGTTTAAAGTTAATCCACTATATTTTCAGACGACCTTTTCTTTTTTATAGCCAGAAACCGAGTCCGATATGAAAACATTAGCGCAATTCCTACCGCAGCATTTACAGCAAAACAGCATTCCTGCCGAATTGGGCAGCGTCCTCGAATCCATTGTCGCCGCCTGCTCCGATATCAGCGGCAAAGTCCGCTTGGGCGCACTCGCCGGCGTGTTGGGCATGGCGGGTACGGGCAATATTCAGGGCGAAGATCAGAAAAAGCTGGATGTGATTGCCAACGATATCCTGATTGACGTCTTGAAAAACAACGCCCATGTCGCCGGTTTGGCAAGCGAGGAAGAGGATACTTTTGTGGCAGCCAACGAAAACGGCGGCTATCTCGTCTTGTTCGACCCTCTGGACGGCTCGTCCAATATCGACGTCAATATTTCCGTCGGCACGATTTTTTCCGTACTTACCAAGCCCGAAGGTCGTCTGAATACCGAATCCTTCCTGCAAAAAGGCCGTGACCAAGTGGCGGCAGGTTATGTTTTGTACGGCCCGCAAACCCAATTGGTGTTCACTTTGAAACACGACGTTTTCGTGTTCACGCTCAACGAAAACAACGAATTCGTCCTGACCAAAGAAAATCCGCAAGTTCCGGCATCGACCAAAGAGTTTGCCATCAATATGTCCAACACCCGCCACTGGCAAGCCCCTATGCAGCAATATATTAACGAGCTGCTGGCAGGCGATACGGGCGTTCGCGGTAAAAATTACAATATGCGCTGGGTGGCGAGCATGGTCGCAGAAATCCACCGCATCCTGATGCGCGGCGGCGTCTTCATGTATCCTCAAGACAAACGCGATCCGTCCAAACCCGGCAAGCTGCGCCTGATGTACGAAGCCAATCCGATGAGCCTGATTTTGGAACAGGCAGGCGCGGCGGCAAGCAATGCTTTGGAAAACATGCTCGACATCGTCCCCACAGGTCTGCACCAACGCGTAGCCGTCGTCATGGGCAGCCGCGAGGAAGTCGAATATGTCGGCAAGCTGCATCAAAAATAAGATGTTGAGTTTGTAGGCTATCCTGTCATAAAAAGGTCGTCTGAAAATCCGTTTCAGCATTCTCTATGAACGTTGAAACAGGTTTTCAGACGACCTTTTGTGTATTATTTAGTATTCGGGCATTTACAAGGCATGCTGTTCGGCAAGCCTTGAATCATCTGCGGGCCGTTATGGCCTTTCGCCCAAAATCATCGAGCCTATGCCCGCATCGGTGAAGATTTCCAGCAAAAGCGCGTTGGGCAGGCGGCCGTCGATGATGTGAGTGGCTTTGACGCCGTTGCTTGCCGCTTCGACGGCAGAGCTGATTTTGGGCAACATACCGCCGTAGAGCGTGCCGTCTGCGATTAATTCGCCGATACGGCTTGGGGTCAGGTTGGTCAGCAGGTTGCCTTCTTTGTCCATCACGCCGGCGATATTGGTCATCATCAGCAGTTTTTCCGCGTTTAGCTCTTCCGCCAGTTTGCCTGCGACCAAATCCGCGTTGATATTGAAGGCTTCGCCTTTTGCGCCGACGCCGATGGGCGCAACGACGGGGATGCAGCCGCGTTCGATCAAGCCTTCAATCAGGCGCACGTCTATGCTTTCGACCGTGCCGACTTGTCCGATGTCCACGCCTGCCCGTTCGGGCGTATCGACCAGCAGTTTTTTGGCCTTGATGAAGTGGTTGTCGCGCCCAGTTACGCCGACCGCGCGTCCGCCCTGCAAATTAATCAGTGAGACGATTTCTTTATTCACATGACCGCCCAACACCATTTCGACGATATCCATCGTTTCGCCGTCGGTCACGCGCATGCCTTGCACGAATTCGCCTTTTTTACCGATTTTTTCCAACATTTCATTAATTTGCGGGCCGCCGCCGTGGACGATGACGGGATGGATGCCCACCAGTTTGAGCAAAACGACATCGCGGGCGAAACCTTCTTTCAAAGCAGGCTCGGTCATAGCGTTGCCGCCGTATTTGATGACGATGACGGAGCCGGAAAAACGGCGGATATACGGCAGGGCTTCGGCTAAAATGCGCGCTTTGTCGGCTGCGGAAATGGGATGGGATTCGCTCATAATCGTGTCTCATTATTAACAATTTAATCATTATAGCGGATTACCTTTGAATCAGTAAAAATCAGCTTCGCAACTGTTTGCTGCTTCGCCGTCTTGTCCTGATTTAAAGTGAATCTGCCCTATCTTAACGTCAAAGGTCGTCTGAAACAACATTCCCCGCCCCTTATCGGTTGAGGACGCGCCCGTCGGAATGGTAGAATCAACGGATTCGGGCATATCGGTTTGCCGTCGCCGACGGACGCGGTATCGCCCACACATTTTTTCAAACAACGGTTATCCGGTTCGCCCGATATACCGAGGACTTTCCCATGATTAAAATCAGCACTCAATTTGATGCCGGCTCCGTCGTCGTCAAAGACCTGACCGACCCTGCCAATATCCGCCTCGCCCTGCGTCCGGACAACGCTTCCGATTTCGCCCAATGGTTTTACTTCCGCCTGCAAGGTGCGGCCTACCAGAATTGCGTGATGCACTTTGAAAACGCGGCGGATTCGGCTTATCCGCAAGGCTGGGAAGATTATCAGGCGTGCGCCTCTTACGACCGTCAAAATTGGTTCCGCGTCCCGACCGAATACGAAAACGGCGTGCTGACCATCAACCATACGCCGCTCTCCAACAGCGTTTACTACGCCTATTTCGAGCCCTACTCCCACGAGCAGCATTTAAACCTCTTGGGCGACGCGCAAGGCAGCGGGCTTTGCCGCATCGACGACTTGGGCAGCACCGTACAAGG
>NZ_JH164970.1:0-29353 GCF_000227275.1 Neisseria sp. GT4A_CT1 | reverse complement strand
TCTGGATTATCGCGCGTCAACATCCGGGCGAAACGATGGCGGAATGGTTTATCGAAGGCCTGCTCGGCCGCCTGCTCGATCCGCAAGACCCGACTGCACGCACTCTGCTTGACCGCGCCACGTTCTACATCGTGCCGAACATGAACCCCGACGGCTCGGTATTGGGCAACCTTCGAACCAATGCCGCCGGCGCAAACCTCAACCGCGAATGGGAAAATCCGACTTTGGAAAAAAGCCCGGAAGTCTTCCTCGTGCGCGAAAAAATGCTGGAAACCGGCGTGGATTTGTTCCTAGACATTCATGGCGACGAAGCATTGCCGTTTGTCTTTGTTGCCGGTACGGAAGGCGTGCCGAACTACAATCCGCGCATTGCCGCGCTGGAAACGCAGTTCAAAACCGCCCTGCTCTCCGCCAGCCCCGACTTCCAAGACGAATACGGCTATGAAAAAGACGCGCCCGGTCAGGCAAACATGACGCTCGCGACCAACTGGGTGGGCAACCGTTTCGACTGCCTCGCCTATACGCTCGAAATGCCGTTTAAAGACAATGCCAACCTGCCCGACGACGATTTCGGCTGGAACGGTCAACGCTCCCTGCGTTTGGGCGAAGCCATGTTGTCGGCTGTCTTGAACGTTGTCGATGATTTACGATAATTCTTTTCCCATCACGCAAAAGGTCGTCTGAAAATCCCAATCGGGATTTTCAGACGACCTTTGTCGGGCTAAAAACACATAAACCGCCCTTCCCATAAGGAACACACATCATGATGATACATCCGCAGTTCGACCCCGCATTAATCAGTTTCGGACCTATCGCCATCCGCTGGTATGCCCTCAGCTATATCGTCGGCTTTATACTTTTCCTATGGCTGGGTCGCCGCCGTATTAAGCAAGGCAACACCGCTTTTACGAAAGAAATGCTCGACGACTTCCTAGGTTGGGGGGCAATAGGCGTCATACTCGGCGGACGACTTGGCTATATCCTGTTTTACAAATTCTCATACTACCTCGAACATCCGCTTGACATGATCAAAGTCTGGGAAGGAGGCATGTCGTTTCACGGCGGCTTCTTGGGCGTCGTCATCGCCATGTGGCTGTTCAGCCGCAAACATAAAATCAGTACCTTGAAAACCATGGATTTTGTCGCGCCGCTCGTTCCGCTGGGTTTGGCTTCCGGCCGGATCGGTAACTTTATCAACGGCGAACTCTGGGGCCGCATTACCGACATCAACGCCTTTTGGGCAATGGGCTTCCCGCAAGCGCGCGCAGAAGACCTCAACGCCGCCGTGCGCAACCCGCTTTGGGCGGAATGGATGCAGCAATACCACGTCCTGCCGCGCCACCCTTCGCAACTCTACCAATTCGCCCTTGAAGGCATCTGCCTCTTCATCGTCGTATGGATTTTCTCCAAAAAACCGCGCCCGACGGGACAAGTCGCCTCCCTCTTCCTCGGCGGCTACGGCTTCTTCCGCTTCATCGCCGAATACGCCCGCCAGCCCGACGACTATCTCGGCCTGCTCACCTTGGGCTTGTCGATGGGACAATGGTTGAGCGTGCCGATGATTGTTTTGGGCGCGATCGGTTTTGTTTGGTTCGGTAAGAAAAACCGCCTGAACTGATGCCCAAAGGTTGTCTGAAAACCCAAACGGGACGCGATAACCAGCGTCCCGTTATCACATCAGCCATTCCAAACCGGCACGATTTGCGATTCATCAAACCGAATCGCAAAAAATCTTAAATCCGACTTGGTTTATCCGCCGCCCGATGGTATCGTGGCACACCTTTCCATCTTTTTTAAAGAGAGCCCAAAATGTCAGAAGAAAACAAAATCAAAGTCAACGACCTGCCCGAAGACAAAAAAGAACAGTCTGAAGAAGTCGAGCTGCCCGTAGTCAACAACGAAGAAAAACGCGGCGGCCACAGCGAAGGCGGTTGCTGCGGCGCATGCGGCGGCTGATTCCGTTTTGAAAAACAAAGGTCGTCTGAAAACCTGAAACATGGTTTTCAGACGACCTTTTTTATCGTGGAGGGATATGGCGGATTCTGTATAGTGGATTAACTTTAAACCAGTACGGCGTTGCCTTGCCGTACTATCTTGTCTGCGGCTTCGTCGCCTTGTCCTGATTTAAATTTAATCCACTATAAAATCGGACGTTCTGTTCCTCTCCCTACCAAGTTGCCCAAACGCAACACAAAGTCCGTTCGCGGCAACTGTCTTGTCACAAAATAACCATTGCAAAACAAAACGTCGTCTGAAAACAAGCATTGCCCGTTTTCAGACGACGTTTCCGCATTTTCAAACCGTCTTAAGCCCGACTAATCAAATGCTCGACCAATGCCGGCACGCCTTCCGCCGCACGTTTCGGAATCACTTCGACATCCGCGCCCACGCCTTGCGGGTTCGGATCGACCAGATAGCGTTCCGCAGCGGGCGGCGCGTAATGAATCAGCGAAGCCGCCGGATAAACCTGCATCGACGTGCCGACAATCATGACCACATCCGCATCGCGCATTTCTTCGACCGCCGCGTCAAACATCGGTACTTGCTCGCCGAAAAACACGATATGCGGGCGCATCGGATTGCCTTGGCTGTCGCGCACATCGTCGGTCTGTTCGCCGGTAAATTCGATGATTTCGTCTTCATCGACGGTGCTGCGCAGTTTGTTCAGCTCGCCGTGCAGGTGCAATACTTTGCTGCTGCCTGCCTTCTCGTGCAGCGCGTCCACATTCTGCGTGATGATGCGCACATCGTAATATTGCGCCAGCTTGACCAACGCCAGATGCGCGGCGTTCGGCTCAGCGGCGTTTGCCTGAAGCCTGCGCTGGTTGTAAAAATCAATCACAAGCTTGGGATTGCGCGCCAAGGCTTCGGGCGTGCAGACATCCGTTACCTTATGCCCTTCCCATAAACCGCCCGCGTCGCGGAAAGTCAGCAACCCGCTGTCGGCGCTGATTCCCGCGCCGGTCAGGACAACGCATTTTTTCATACCGTTGCCCTGCCTTATTGCCGGTAAGTCTGCAAGAAGCGCTCGAGTTTGCCCATGGCTTCTTCGATTTGGTGGGTGTACGGCAGGGTAACGATGCGGAAATGGTCGGGGCGTATCCAGTTGAACCCCGTTCCTTGGACAAACAAGACTTTTTCGCGCACGAGCAGGTCGTAGATGAATTTCATGTCGTCATGGATGCCGTACATTTCTGTGTCGATTTTGGGGAACATATAAAGCGCCCCCATCGGCTTGACGCAGGATATGCCGGGAATTTGGTTGACAAGTTCCCACGCTTTATTGCGCTGCTCCAGCAGGCGGCCGCCGGGCAGGATGAATTCGTTGATGCTTTGATAGCCGCCCAAAGCGGTTTGGATGGCGTGTTGCATGGGCGTGTTGGCGCATAGGCGCATGGACGAGAGCATATCGAGGCCTTCGATATAGCCTTTGGCATGTTCTTTCGGGCCGTTGAGCACCATCCAGCCTTGGCGGAATCCGGCAACGCGGTAGGCCTTGGAGAGTCCGTTGAAGGTAATGGTCAGCAAGTCGGGCGCGAGCGCGGCGATGTGATGGTGGATCGCACCGTCGTAGAGGATTTTGTCGTAGATTTCGTCGGCGAAGATAATCAGGCCGTGTTTACGCGCCAACTCAGCGATTTCGAGCAGAATTTCTTTGCTGTATACCGCGCCGGTCGGGTTGTTGGGGTTGATGACAACGATGGCTTTGGTTTTGGGCGTGATTTTGGCTTCCATATCGGCAAGGTTGGGAAACCAGTCGTTTTCTTCGTCGCACAAATAATGGCGCACCGTACCGCCCGCCAAAGTGGCGGCAGCCGTCCACAGCGGATAGTCGGGCGCGGGAATCAGGATTTCGTCGCCGTCGTTCAAAAGTGCCTGCATGGACATGGTAATCAGCTCGGACACGCCGTTGCCGATGTAAACGTCGTTGACCGAAATGTCGCGCAGACCTTTGGTTTGATAGTAATGAACGATGGCCTTGCGGGCGGAATACAGCCCTTTGGAATCGCAATAGCCCTGCGCAGTCGGCAGGTTGCGGATTACGTCCACCAAAATTTCATCGGGCGCTTCAAAGCCGAACGGCGCAGGGTTGCCGATATTGAGCTTGAGGATTTTATGGCCTTCTTCTTCAAGTTGCAGGGCTTTTTTATGTACCGGGCCGCGGATGTCGTAGCAAACATGGTCCAGCTTGGACGACTTGGGAAATTTCTCCATGATGTGTGTTCCGTAAAATTGTTAACAATGGGGATAAATGTACTCCGTTTGCAGGCGGAAAGAAAGGGGTAAATGCGGGATTTTTGCCCGCCGCTTCAAGAATCAAGCACCAAAAACAAATTAAGGTCGTCTGAAAACCCTTTTTCAGGATTTTCAGACGACCTTTCCGTGTTACAAAATGCTTAAACGGGCAAGCCGGTTACGCGCCGTAAACGGGGTATTTGTCGCAAAGCGCGGTGATTTGTTTGCGAACGTTTGCCAGATTCGCTTCGTCTTCAGGATTTGCCAACACGTCGGCAACGAGGTTGGCAAGGACACGGGCGTCGGCTTCGTTGAAGCCGCGCGTGGTCATGGCGGCGGAGCCAATACGGATGCCGGAGGTAACGAACGGTTTTTCCGGGTCATTCGGAATGGCGTTTTTGTTGACAGTGATGTTTGCTTTGCCCAATGCGGCTTCGGCGGCTTTGCCGGTGATTTTCATCGGTTGCAGGTCAACGAGGAAAACGTGGCTTTCGGTGCGGCCGGAAACGATGCGCAAACCGCGTTTGACCAATTCTTCCGCCATCGCTGCGGCGTTGATTTTCACCTGTTTCGCGTATTGTTTGAACTCGGGTTGCAGGGCTTCTTTGAACGCAACGGCTTTGGCGGCGATGACGTGCATCAGCGGGCCGCCTTGCAGGCTTGGGAAGATGGAAGAGTTCAACGCTTTTTCATGCGTGTTGTCTCGGCACAAAATCACGCCGCCGCGCGGGCCGCGCAGGGTTTTGTGGGTGGTGGTGGTCACGAAGTCGCAGAATGGGACGGGGTTGGGGTATTCGCCGCCGGCAATCAGGCCTGCGTAGTGTGCCATATCGACAAAGAGGTAGGCACCGACTTTGTCGGCAATTTCACGGAATTTCGCCCAGTCGATTTGCAGGGCGTAGGCAGATGCGCCGGCAACGATCATTTTGGGTTTGTGTTCGAGCGCGAGGCGTTCGACTTCGGCGTAATCGAGGACTTCGTTTTCATCCAAGCCGTAGGTAATGGCATTGTAGAGTTTGCCGGAAATGTTGACGCTGGCGCCGTGGGTCAGATGGCCGCCGTGGGCGAGGCTCATGCCGAGGATAGTGTCGCCGGGTTTGAGGACGGAGGCGTACACGGCTTGGTTGGCTTGGGAGCCGGAATGGGGTTGGACGTTGGCGTATTCCGCACCGAAGAGTTCTTTGACGCGGTCGATTGCCAGCTGTTCGACGATATCGACGTATTCGCAGCCGCCGTAGTAGCGTTTGCCGGGGTAGCCTTCGGCGTATTTGTTGGTCAATTGCGAACCTTGTGCCTCCATCACGGCGCAACTGACGTAGTTTTCGGAAGCAATCAGTTCGACGTGGTCTTGCTGGCGTTGGTCTTCTTGGGCGATGGCGGCTGCCAGCTCCGGATCATATTGGGCTAGGTTGACGCTTTTTGAAAACATCTTCTCGACTCCTTTGTCGGTTGGGAAACGGGGATTGATAAGTGTTGAACAATGTACCAAATCGGTTTGGATTGTCAACGATTTTATCTTTCAGACGACCCCTTAGCGACTTGGGAGGTCGTCTGAAAAGTTTTATTTGAACAGATTGTCTTGTTTCAAATGAAAGTCGATTTTTTCGAGCAGGGCTTCGAGGTCGGTCTCGGCTTGGGCGGCGGCGAGGTTTTTGCCCAACTCCTCCAAAGCCAGCGCATCGAGCCTGCGGCGTTCGAGTTTGCGCGCTTCTTCGTTGAAGATTTTGATGTTGTCGGGCAGGACAAGCGGCGGCACGCTGCCGTCGGTCGTATAGAACGCTTCATCCGCAAACACGAACCCCTCCGGCAATGCAGGCGCATTGTCGTAGTCGGCATCGTTGACTGGCATCCACTCGGAATGCTGTTCCAACAGGACGAATTGCCCGTTCATGCCGTAAATATGGGCAAAACGGGACAGCTTGGGGCGTTTGGTGTTCATGCAAAGATTGTATGCCGATGATGCGGGAGCGTCTAGGGT
Organism: Neisseria sp. GT4A_CT1; assembly: GCF_000227275.1. Classification (NCBI taxonomy): domain Bacteria; kingdom Pseudomonadati; phylum Pseudomonadota; class Betaproteobacteria; order Neisseriales; family Neisseriaceae; genus Neisseria; species Neisseria sp. GT4A_CT1. The sequence goes on along the minus strand of NZ_JH164970.1, from coordinate 23,139 downwards.
GGAAATTTGCGTCGGCGCAGTAGGAAGGTCGTCTGAAAGTAGTATAATTACAGATTCGTTAAAATCTTGAAGAAAAATATAAAAAGGGAAACCTCAATGTCAGCAAACACAAACAAACAATGGCTAAGCGTCATCGCCCTGGCAGTCGGCGCATTCATTTTCAACACCACCGAATATATCCCGATTGCCCTATTGAGCGACATCGGCGCGACCTTCAATATGCCGCCGACCGAAGTCGGCATCATGATTACCGTGTATGCGTGGATCGTCGCACTGCTGTCGTTACCGCTGATGCTGGCAACGAAAAATATCGAACGCCGAAAGCTGCTGCTCATCCTCTTCGCGTTCTTTACCATCAGCCACATCGTTTCCTATTTCGCCCGAAGTTTCGAAATCCTGCTCGTCAGCCGCATCGGTATCGCCCTGACGCACGCCGTGTTTTGGTCGATTACCGCCTCGCTGGCAGTGCGTGTTGCGCCGCAAGGCAAAGGCAATCAGGCTTTGGGGCTGCTCAGTACGGGGACGGTCATGGCAATGGTGGCGGGCATCCCGCTGGGGCGCGTTATCGGGCAACATTCAAGCTGGCAGTTCAGCTTTTTGCTTATCGGACTTTGCGCGGCGGCAGTCATGGGCATATTGGCGAAAAACCTGCCGCTGTTGCCCAGCGTGAACACAGGTTCGCTCAAAAGCCTGCCCGGATTGCTCAAGCGTAAAAACCTCATGCTGCTCTACGCGCTGACCGTCCTCCTGATTACCGCCCACTTTACGGCATACAGCTATATCGAACCCTTCGTCCTGCAAGCCGGCGGCTTCGCGCCCGAACAAGTGACCATCGTCTTGAGCCTGTACGGGCTGGCGGGGTTTGCCGCGTCGTATCTGTTCGGCAAATGGTTTGCCAAACACCAGCGCGCATTCCTGATGACCTCGGTATCCGTCATCATGGCTTCAACGCTCTGCCTGCTGCCCCTTGCCGCTTACCCGATAGCCGTTTACGCGCTGGTGTTTGTCTGGGGTATCGCCATCGTCGTCTTGAGCCTCGGCATGGTCTCCAAAGTATTGGACTTTGCCTCGGATGCGACGGATGTGGCCAACTCGATTTATTCAGGCCTCTACAACGTCGGCATCGGCGGCGGCGCGCTTTTGGGACATTACGTTACCGTCTGGGCGGGCATTTCCAACATCGGTTTTGTCGCCGCAATCTTGGCAGCGGCAGGATTGGGCGTGTGCCGGATGTTGGTTGAGATGCGGAAATAAGAGGGTTGTATAAAAAAGAGGTCGTCTGAAAACGTTTCTTTTTTATTTAAATACATCGCCCCGCAGTCGGTACGCTCCGTCCGCGTAGGCGTGAGAATGGATTTCTAAGTTTGGAATAAAACAAACCGGATTCCTTTGATGGGAATCCGGTTTTTCTTTTCGATGATTGGATTTTCAGACGACCTTTGGGGTCGTCTGAAACCTTATCCATGCTCTTTACCTTCGTTTATTCAAAACATTATAGTGGATTAACTTTAAACCAGTACGGCGTTGCCTTGCCTTAGCTCAAAGAGAACGATTCTCTAAGGTGCTGAAGCACCAAGTGAATCGGTTCCGTACTATCTGTACTGTCTGCGGCTTCGTCGTCTTGTCCTGATTTAAAGTTAATCCACTATATAAAATAAGGTCGTCTGAAAACGTTGTTTTGTTTCAGACGACTTTTGATTTTAATCCGATAAATTTTACTTCCTGCGGGCTTCCTTTCCCCGAAAATAAACCGCAACCGCGCACAAGGCTGCGCCTGCGCTCAGGCAGCCGAACCAGCTTGTGCTGGCGGCGGCGGGATGGGGCGAAGCGAGTGCGGCGACAAGGGCGGCGGCGAGGAGTGTTACGCCGGCGAGGCGCAGGCGGGCGGGGTGTTGGACGGGTTGTCCGAGCATAGTTTTGGCGTGGGGCGTTTGCGAGAGCATGAGGCAGAAAAAGCCGCCGAAGCAGAGGGAAAACATCAGGAAATACAGCATGGTCATTGCGCCTTTGCGATGCGGCGGGCGATGAGGAAGAATATTGCCGCAAATGTCAGGAAACACAGTTCCACCGTCCAATAGAGCGTGTCCTCCGACCGAATCGACAGCCAGAGAGGCCGTCCGACATAAATATCCAAGAGCGGGATCAGGGTGCACAGTGCGGCGGCGGCGTAAAACAGGCCGCGCCATTTGATATGCGCGGGGCAAGGGAAGAAAGCGGCAACCGCAGCAGCGGCCCAGACGGCAAAGAGGCTTTGCGCTTCCCAAATTTCGCGCCCGTCCCAGTCTGCGGGCAGCAGGCGGTTGGTGCAGAAAAAGGCGGTGCAGGCGAGCGGGAAGCCGGCGAACACGGCGATGTTGATGCGTTCCGCCCACACAATCCCGCGCAGGGCCGGCTGTTTGCGGTTGCGCCGTTTCATCGGCCACATTACCGCACCCGTCGCAATCATACCGCAACCCGCCATACCGCTGAAGAAATAAAGCCAGAGCGTCGGATAGTCGGCAAAGCCCGCCGTATGCAGGCTGTAGAGCGAAGAGTAGGCCTGTTCGAAGCCGCCGTAGGCATCTTTGCGGTACACCTGCGCCCCGTCGCGCAAACGTACCGCCACCGACAAATCAGGGTTCGAGCCGACGCTTCTTTTGTCGAAATAATCCGCCGACAACACCGCTTCTTCGCGGTCGGGGTCAGTGATGGTCAAGTTGATTTCCTTGTCCGTCCCGTTCGGGCGCAACTTTTGCACCGTCGGATACCAATCCGCCATCTCCCACCGCTTCCCCGCTTTTTCAGACGGCTCGACACATAGGCGGAGCGCGCCTCGAATTCTTCATCCGACAATTCCGCCGCCGTTTGGCTGTAGGTCATCACCGTATGCGAAGTCAGCAAGAGGCCGCTGTAAACAATCATCACATGAAACGGCAGCGGCAGAACGCCCAGCAGGTTGTGCGCGTCCAGCCAGCTTCTGAGCTTTTTGCCTGCGCGGAAAGTGAAAAACTCCGCCAAAATCTTTTTATGCACAATCACGCCGCTGATTACCGCCGCCAGCGCGACCACCGCGGCCGCAGCCGTCAGCCAGTAACCGCCGTATTCCGCCGCCGCGAGGTTGCTGTGGATGGAAACCAGATAACCCGCCCCCGCCGTTTCGCGCGGTTTGGACTGCGGCGCGTCAGGATAAGGGCTGATGGTGGTATAGGACGCCTCTTCGGCCCCGCTCTCCGTCCAGCCCAAATCCAGGTACGGCGAACGTTCGGTCGGCAGAGAAACCGACCATTCTGCCGCATTCGGCGCATGGCGGCGCAGATAGTCCAGGGCGGTCGCCAGCGAAACCCGTTCGTCCGGCAGGCCGTCTGAAAACGGCAGCTCCGGCTGCATCCATACATCCAGTTCGGCACGGAAAAACGCAATGCTTCCCGCAAGGAATATTACGAACAAAACCCACGAACAGATCAGCCCCGTCCATGTGTGGATTTCCGCCATTACCTTGCGAAGCCCCGCCTCCTTAGCCATGCGGCAGCCCCCCTGCCGCCGAAAGCAGCAACACCGACAGCGACAGCACGCAAAACACCGTCCGCAGCCGCCGCGCCGCCAACGCCCACAGAAATACCAGCGGCAGCAGCGTGATGCCTAGGAGGGTGCCGCCGTAAACGGCATTGGTTGCCCCGCCTGCATAAAGCGGAACCGTACCCGCCGCCAGCGCGGATACCCAGTAGCTTCCGGCCGAAGCCAGCACAATCCGCGCCGCGATGTGCAGCGGGCGTGGCAGGATGGGATTCATATGGTTTTCCTTGGAATATTTGTTACTTTTATTCGATTGGGTGTTTTTCAGACGACCTTTAGAAATGACAGGTTTCAGACAGCCTTTGCAGAGTACGGCAACCTCACGACCGTCATTCCCGTGAAAACGGGAATCCAGACCTTTGGAGTTTCAGGAATCTCTAAAAATCGCCGAATCCCAAAGATTCCTAGATTCCCGCCTGCGCGGGAATGACGGATTATAGGTTTCAGACGACCTTCAAGAATTACAGCAACCCCAAACCCCGTCAAAACTTATACCTGAGCGTCCCCGACAAACTCCTCGGCTGGCCGTAGTCGTGGTACGCCGTATCCATGCGGTAGCGTTTGTCGAATACGTTGTCGAAATTCAGCGTCAGTTCGGCGTTTTTCGAAACTTGGTACTGCGCGTTCAGGTCAACCACGGCGAAGGATTTTTGGCGGGAGAGGACGCGGGCGCGTTCTTTGGCTTCATCGTCGTCAAACTCGATATTGCTGAGGTCACTGTATTTGTCCACAAAGGTCTTGCTCTGCCAGCGCACGCCGCCGCCGAGGGTCCAACGGGTTTTGGGCAGGCGGTAGGTGGTGAAGAGTTTGAAGCTGTGGCGCGGGTCGTATTGGCTGTTGGGCCGGTTGCCGTTTTCTTCGCGGGTCAGGTGCGACTGCACGCCCGCGCTGATGTCCCAGCCTTCGGCGGGCGAGCCGCTGATTTCGGCTTCCCAGCCGTGGGCTTTGGTATTCGCTGCGCGGTAGTAGGTGTCGTCGTTGTCAAATTTGCCCGCTTCGACGGCGACGTTGCGCCGTTTGGATTGGAACACCGACAGCGAGGCGTTCAGACGGCCTCCGAGCCATTCGCCTTTCAGTCCAGCCTCGACGGTGCGGCCGGTAATCGGATCGATGGGGCGGCGGTTGATGTCTGTTCCGCCGTTTTCGTGCGGCATAAACAGGCGGCTATAGGAGGCGTAGGCGGAGAGGTTGTCGGTGAGGTCGTAGGTGATGCCGGCGTAGGGGGCGAAGCGGCCTTCTTTGGCTTCCGTATTCGGGCTGCCGCCAACCGGTATGGCTTGGTAATGGTAGCGGGCGTAGTTGGCGCCCAAAAGCAGCGAGAGTTTGTCGGTGGCGTGCAGGCGGGTGGCGGCATAGCCGCTGATTTGGCGTGTTGCGATGGTGTCTCCCTCCCATTTCCAGTCGTTGACGGAAGCGATGGCGGGATAGTCGCGGCGGCGTATGAAATCGTAGATGTCGTCTATGGAATAGTTGCCTTCAGGGTTTGCCCAGGCGCGTTTGTTCCGCGTGCGGTAGCCTCCGATGCCGAATACGGCTTCGTGTTTGCGCCCCCATAAATCGTATTGCCCGTTGAGCTTGAAGCTGAAGGCATGGCTGACGATATTGTCGGCCATTTTATAAAAATTGGCTCTGGCCGAGCTGTCGTCGTGCCTGAGATAGCTGTATGGGGTGTCACCCATACCGGGATTGAGGGTTTTCTCACGGTTGTAGCGGTATTCCAGCTTGGCTTTCCAGTTGTTTTCAAAGCGGTGTTCCAGTCCGGTAAAGAGTTCCGTCGCGCGTTCCCTATACCTGCTGCCTTTGATTTTGTTGTTGTCACGGATGCCGAAGCGGGTGGGGTAGCCTGCACTGTCGTAAACGGGCAGGTCCCCGCCGTAAAATTCTTTTTCGCGCGCGCGCTGGTGGTTGATGCCGGCGTAGGCGGTGGTTTGCGGCGAAAAGTCGTATTCGGCAATGCCGTAAACCATGCCGCTGCGGTCGCGTGAACCCTCGGTCCAATGTCGCCCGCCCTCGGCGTTGACCACGGCACGGCCGCGTAGGCTGCCGCTTGGGTTGAGCGGTCCGGACACATCGGCCTCGGCATTCCAACGCCGCCATCTGCCGATACCGACGGAAATTTCAGCCTGCCGCTCTTTGGTCGGACGCTTGCGTACCAGGTTCACCGTCGCACTCGGGTCGCCCACGCTGCCCTGCAAGGCGGAAGTGCCGCGCACGACTTCCACCCGCTCGTACGCGCCCGAGTTCAGCAGTTGGTTGCCGTCGATTTCGGTGGTCATGCCGTCTATCTGGTAATCGTTGACCTTCTCGCCGCGCGCATACATGTTGGTTACCGCATAGCGCGAACTTGCCGGATTGCCGCTGATACCGTTGACCCATGAGAGCGCGTCGTAAACGCTGCGCTTGCCTTGGTCCTTCATCTGTTTGTCGGTTACCACGCTCACGCTCTGCGGCACCTCGCGCAGCGTCAGCGGCATCCCCGTTGCGGCGTAAGTGCCCGAAGCGGTATAGCCCTTGTTCAACGACTTCTGCCTCTTGCCGCGCACGGTAACAGTGGAAAGGGTAACTGCTGCCGGTTCGGCATCGGCGGGAACGTATGCGTCCGCCGCCTGCGTGCAGACAGGCAGGATAAGTAACAGCGGCGCGCTCAAACGGTAAAACTTCATTGCTACAAATTCTCCTTTTCAAGTTCAAACAATAGATTGATAGGATTGATAATAATTTTTGTATAAAATTTGGTAATTTTGTTTCATTTTGTTTTATGCGGAAGACGGGGTAGAAAAATGCGAAACGGGCAGGACGCTATGATGCGGTGAACAGGGATAGGAAAAAGAAATGACAGAGGGTTTGTAAAAGTTTGGAAAGGGGATATTGAATACCGTCATTCCCACCCCGGTCTACGCGAAGGCAGGCTGAGACGAGAATCCAACACTTTGGATTTCTGGAATCTCTGGAAAATTACTGCTGCCCAAAGAGTCCTTCGGATCCCCACCTACACGGAAATGATGAGTTGTATAGTGGATTAACTTTAAATCAGGACAAGGCGACGAAGCCGCAGACAGTACAGATAGTACGGAACCGATTCACTTGGTGCTTCAGCACCTTAGAGAATCGTTCTCTTTGAGCTAAGGCGAGGCAACGCCGTACTGGTTTAAAGTTAATCCACTATAAATTTCAGACAACCTTTACTTTTGTAGCAGCTCGTCAATTCGCTGTTGAATTGGGTTAAATTGGCAAACAAGCGTCGGAATTTTGTTACACTCTGGTTTCTTTACACTTCACACTCACACATCACACAAGGAGGCTTTATGGCATTAATGGACAGTTTGTTGAACGCGGCGGCACAAGCCTTGGGCGGCAAAGATGAAAACGGACAAAGCTCGCTGACCGACATGGCGATGAATTTGGTACAACAACAAGGCGGCGTGGGCAATCTGATTAATCAGTTGCAACAAGGCGGGTTGGGCGATGTATTAAATAGCTGGGTTTCCAACCAACAAAGCAACCTGCCCGTATCCGGCAGCGATTTGCAAAACGCTTTGGGCAGCGATGCCATCAGCCAAGTAGCGCAAAAATTCGGTCTCGACAGCCAGCAAGCCGGCGATATGTTGGCGCAGATTCTGCCCAATCTGGTAGACAAAGCCACGCCGAACGGTTCTGCGCAGGATGCGGACGGATTCGGTTTGGACGATATTGCTTCGGCGATATTGAAGAACTTCACCAAATAAGCAGTACGAAAAATATAGTGGATTAACTTTAAACCAGTACGGCGTTGCCTCGCCTTAGCTCAAAGAGAACGATTCTCTAAGGTGCTGAAGCACCAAGTGAATCGGTTCCGTACTATCTGTACTGTCTGCGGCTTCGTCGCCTTGTCCTGATTTAAATTTAATCCACTATACAAAAAGGTCGTCTGAAAAACGTTTTCAGACGACCTTCTCTTATGGTTCAAACAATTTTTACTTCTTCGCTGCCCTTCTCGCGCGGATGACTTCGACCACACCCGGCAGGATGGAAATCACGATAATCGCGACCATCACTAAAGCCAGATTGTTTTTCACCACCGGAATATTGGCGAAGAAATAGCCGGCATAGGAAAACGACAAGACCCACAATACCGCGCCGATGATGTTGTAGCGGATGAAAGTGCCGTAGTGCATACTGCCCATGCCCGCGACAAACGGGGCGAACGTCCGCACAATCGGGACGAAGCGGGCGATGATGATGGTTTTGCCGCCGTGTTTTTCGTAGAACGCGTGGGTTTTCTCCAAATACGACTGGCGGAAGATTTTGGAATTGGGGTTGGCAAAGAGTTTGCGCCCGAAAAACTTGCCGATCATGAAGTTGGCGGCATCGCCTAAAATTGCGGCGGCCAAAAGCAGCGCGATCATGACATGAATATTCATGCTGCCGACCGCGGCAATCCCGCCCGCGGCAAACAGCAGCGAATCGCCCGGCAGAAACGGCGTAACCACCAAGCCGGTTTCGCAGAAAATAATCAAAAACAACACCGCGTAAATCCATACGCCGTATTGCGCGGAAATCTCGACCAAATTCTGGTCGATGTGGAGGATAAAATCAATAAGGGTCGAAATCACGAGATTTTCCTGAAATAAAAAAGACAGAGGTCGTCTGAAAACAGACGCGTTGCCAAATGTCCGCCATTGTATATGAAACCCATGCAACGCGCCCCTTTTTCAGACGACCCTGCGCCTTGATACGCGTTGACAAAACAACGTACAATAAACCCGATTCCAACCCATCCGGTATGCCTTTGTGAACCAGCTTATTTTCGACTTCGCCGAACGCGGCTATCCCGGTTTCGACAAATTCCTCGGAACGGAAAATGCCGAACTGGTCTATGTGTTACAGCATAAACACGACCCGTTTATCTACGTCTGGGGCGAAGAAGGCGCGGGCAAAAGCCACCTGCTGCGCGCATGGGTCGCCCAAGCCCTCGACGCAGGGAAAAAAGCCGTCTATATCGACGCCGCCGCCACGCCGCTGACCGAAGCCGCCTTTGAAGCCGAATACCTCGCCATCGACCAAATCGAAAAACTGGGCAACGAAGAACAAGCCCTCCTGTTTGCCGTATTCAACCGCTTCCGTAACAGCGGCAAAGGCTTTCTGCTGTTAAGCTCCGAACACACGCCCCAACAGCTCGTCATCCGCGAAGACTTGCGCACCCGCATGGCGTACTGCCTTGTTTACGAAGTCAAACCCCTGACCGACCAAGAAAAAATCGACGCGCTCGTCAGCATGGCGGCGGCGCGCCAAGTGACCATAGACCCCGAAATCTTCGAATACCTGCTCAACCACTGGCGGCGCGACATGGACAGCCTGATGCAGATGCTCGACACGCTGGACAACTACGCCGTTACCATGGGCAAACGCATCACCCTGCCGCTTCTTCGCCAGCTTTTGAAACAACAGGAAACCCAATGAAAAACCTCGCCATCTTCGACCTCGACAACACCCTCATCAACACCGATTCCGACCATTCATGGCCGCAATACCTCATCAAAAAAGGCCTGGTTGACGCTGCCGAAACCGAAGCGCAAAACGAAAAATTCTACCGCGACTACCAAAACGGCTGCCTCGACATCGACGCCTTCCTCAAATTCCACCTCGCCCCGCTCGCCCGTTACAGCAAAGAAGAGCTGGCGGAATTTCACCGCGAATTTATGGCGGAGTTCATCACGCCCCACATCTCGCCGATGCAGCGTATGCTGGTGCAGAGCCACCAAATGTCCGGCGACGAAACCCTCGTTATCTCATCGACCAACGAGTTCATCATCACCCCCATCTGCCACCTTTTCGGCATCACCAACATCATCGGCACCCAACTCGAAACCGGCGCCGACGGCCGCTACACCGGCAACTACATCGGCACGCCCAGCCTCAAAGAAGGCAAAATCACCCGCCTGAACCAATGGCTCGCCGAACGCGGCGAAACGCTCGAAAGCTATGGCAAAACCTATTTTTACAGCGACTCCAAAAACGACCTGCCGCTGCTGCGCCTCGTCAACGAACCCGTCGCCGTCAATCCCGATGCCGAGTTAGAACAAGAAGCCAAAGCAAAAGGTTGGCCGATATTGAACTTCAAATAAGCAAAACCGCACCCGCCGCCCAAACGGGCGCAACTCCGTAGCGTGGGCTTCACCCTCGAAAACAAAGGTCGTCTGAAAATAAGTGCCCCCCGTAGCGTGGGCTTCGCCCGCGAAAACAAAGGTCGTCTGAAAATAGCACAACCCCGTAGCGTGGGCTTAGCCCACGGAAAACAAAAGGTCGTCTGAAAACAAATCAAAAACAACCCCCTAAACCCGCTACAAATCTACAAATAAGGAAAACAATATGTCCATCCGCGCCATCATCCCCGCCCTGCTGTTTGCCTTCGTCCTACCCGCAACCGCGCAAACCGTCAACCCGGCAGAATACGCCCCCGCATCCGAAAATACCGCACAACCCATCAAACCCGTCAAACTGTCCATCCTGGTTTCCCCCGAAGGCAAAGCCGTAGAAGTCAGCATTCTCGAATCCAGCGGATATGAAGGACTCGACGAAACAGCCGTGGCAACCGCCAAAAAAGACAAATACAAAGCCGCCGGATACTGGGTGAAATATAAAGGAACCATCGAGTTTAAAAACCAATAGGTCGTCTGAAATGTCCGCGTTCAAACCCGTCATCGTTACCACCACCGCCCCGACCTGCGAAGAAGCCGAAAAAATCGGCAGCCTGCTTTTAGAAAAGCAACTTGCCGCCTGCGTGCAATACGAAGCTATCACCAGCCAATACCTTTGGAACGGCGAAATCTGCCGCGACGACGAAATCCGCATCACCATCAAAACCTCGCGCCACTGCTACCGCGAAATCCAAAAAACCATCATCGCCAACCACAGCTACGAATGCCCGCAAATCCTGATGCAAAACGTATCGCGCGGATACGCCCCCTATTTGCGCTGGTTGAAGCGGTGTCTCGGTTTATAGTGAATTATAGTAGATTAAATTTAAACCAGTACGGCGTTGCCTCGCCTTAGCTCAAAGAGAACGATTCTCTAAGGTGCTGAAGCACCAAGTGAATCGGTTCCGTACTATCTGTACTGTCTGCGGCTTCGTTTCCTTGTCCTGATTTAAAGTTAATCCACTATATAAAACAGCCGCGCCGTCTGAAAAACGCACAAGCATCATTATGAATTTACAGGGAAGTCCACTATAATGACGGCTTTTGATTTTCAGACGACCTCCGTCTGCATCCGCAATCCCAAACCAAAAGGAAACCCATGTTCCGCACCATGCTCGGCGGCAAGATACACCGCGCCACCGTTACCGAAGCCGACCTTAACTACGTCGGCAGCATCACCATAGACCAAGACCTGCTCGACGCCGCAGGCATCCTCGTTAACGAAAAAGTCGCCATCGTCAACAACAACAACGGCGAACGCTTCGAAACCTACACCATCCCCGGCGAACGCGGCAGCGGCGTCGTCTGCCTCAACGGCGCAGCCGCACGGCTCGTCCAAAAAGGCGACATCGTCATCATCATGTCCTACGTCATGCTGTCCGAACCCGAAATCGCCGCGCACGAACCCAAAGTCGTCCTCGTGGACGAACACAACAAAATCCGCGACATCCTCTCCTACGAGCCGCCGCACACCGTCCTATAAAACACAAAGGTCGTCTGAAACCGCAAAATCCGCTTTCAGAAGACCTTTCAGCCATTTTCAGACGACCTTCGAGAAAGCCCCACCATCATGAACATCCGCATCAACAACCTCACCGTCGGCAACGACCTCCCCTTTACCCTGTTCGGTGGCATCAACGTCCTGGAAGACCTCGATTCCACCCTCAAAGCCTGCGAACAATACGTCAAAGTGACCGACAAACTCGGCATTCCCTACGTCTTCAAAGCCTCCTTCGACAAAGCCAACCGCTCCTCCATCCACTCCTTCCGCGGCGTCGGCTTGGACGAAGGCATGAAAATCTTCCAAGCCGTCAAACGCGAGTTTGACGTACCCGTCATCACCGACGTCCACGAACCCTACCAATGCGCCCCCGTCGCCGAAGTCTGCGACGTCATCCAACTGCCCGCCTTCCTCGCCCGCCAAACCGACCTCGTCGTCGCCATGGCAAAAACCGGCAACGTCATCAACATCAAAAAACCCCAGTTCCTCAGCCCCTCGCAGATGAAAAACATCGTCGAAAAATTCCAAGAAGCGGGCAACGGACAAATCATACTGTGCGAACGCGGTGCCAACTTTGGCTACGACAACCTCGTCGTCGATATGCTCGGCTTCGGCGTCATGAAGCAAACCTGCGGCGGCCTGCCCGTCATCTTCGACGTCACCCACTCCCTGCAAACCCGCGAATCCGGTGCCGCCGCATCCGGCGGACGACGCGCGCAAGTGCTGGACTTGGCGCTCGCCGGCATGGCAACCCGCCTCGCAGGCCTCTTCCTCGAATCCCACCCCAACCCCGACCAAGCCAAATGCGACGGCCCCAGCGCCCTGCCGCTCGCCCAGCTGGAAGACTTCCTGACCCGCGTCAAAGCCGTGGACGAAACCGTCAAATCCTTCGCGCCTATGGACATCCGTTAATGCGGCATGGCAAACGAAAGGTCGTCTGAAAATTGAATCGTCGGTTTACCTTGTGTAAACTGACGGTCAGGCAATTTTGTATTTCAATCGATTTTTCGATATAAAATAGTAAATACACAAACCATCAACATTGTGGGCAAACGCGAAAACCCTGAAAACGGATTCGCCGCCTGCGCCCGATTCTTCAACTGCTCATTACATATAAGGAAAACAATATGAAAACATGGAAAACCCTACTTGGCGCCGCCGCGTTCACCTTGACCCTGACTTCTGCCGCCGTGGCGGAGACGGCTTATGTACCGGGTCTGCACGTTACCGAACCCAACCAGCTCGTTACCGCCAAAAAAGTCAAACGCAAAGATTTGTTCGGCATGTGGGGAAACACCAGTAAAAACGCTGACGGCTCCCTGCTCAACGCCAGCCTGATGCGCCCCGACGGTACCGGCCGCGACCTGATCCATTTCCAAGCAAATTCCGGCGATACGACCACCATTACCCAAGACTTCAAATGGAAATTCAGCCGTTGGAGACAAGAATTCCGTCAAACCATAACCAACTACACCGTCAGCCACAACGATGGCGCGCCCGAACAAAAACCTGACGAAATCGGCAAAACCGTCAAATTCAAGGTTCCGTTGCTGCTGAAGCTGGAAGGCAAACCCAACGTATTGGAAATGACCAATAAAGAAGGTACGGACAGCGTCCGCTATTACCGCTACAACGAAGAAGCCATGCCTGATCTGCTGAAAAAACTGGAAGCGCAATAATCCATCTTCCCAATACTGAAAGGTCGTCTGAAAACCTGATTTCAAGGTTTTCAGACGACCTCTTGTTTTCTGTTGTCCCTTTAAGGATTTCTAGTTCTTTGTAACTAAAAACAATCATCAATAATATTTACATTTTGAAATAAAAAGAGTAAGGTTGCCTTGCTTTTCGGGCTTTCCGTTGGCTTTTGAACCGTAAACAATAAATTTGAGGAAGAAACATGAAAAAATTATGGATACTTGGCGCATTGGGCTTGAGTATGGCGGCGCAGGCGCATGATTTGTGGGTGTCGGCTCCGGTGCGTTTGGATTCGGGCAGTACGTTGAAAGCGGATTTGGGTTACAGCCATGATTTCCCGAATGTTGAAAAAATCGCCGACGACCGTGTGCATATTTTCAAACCGCTGCAACTGACCGACAAATCCGGAAAAACCGTCGATTTGACGAATAAAGGCGAAAATTACCAATATGTTTCCAAATCCCGTCTGAAAGACGGCTCGTATTGGGTCGGCGCGGTGTACAAACCGACTTTCTGGTCGCAAAACAGCGAAGGCTGGAAACAGAAAACCTTGAAAGACCTGCCCGGCGCGACTTATTGCGAACAGGCTCAGATGTTCGGCAAAGCGTTTTTGCAAGTGGGCAGCGCTGGTGTGGATGAAAGCGTGTTGACCCGTCCGGTCGGTCATGAATTAGAACTGGTTCCGCTGAAAAACCCGAATGAAGTCAAGGCAGGCGGTCTGCTGCCGGTTAAAGTGCTTTATAAAGGCAAACCGTTGGCTAAAGCGACGGTAATGGCAAGCTCGGATACGCTGGCGGAAATGGACTTGGCGGCGACACACGACCACCGCGAGCCGCAAGGTTTCTCAGGAAAAACGGATAAAGACGGTGTTGTCAATGTAATCCCTTTGATTGAAGGTTTGTGGAAAATCAAAGCCGTCCATCAGGCTGACTACGCCGATAAAAGCGTTTGCCAAGAGAACAAATCCTATGCAACATTGATCATGCCTATCGGAACGAAACGCGCGGCTGAACGGCATGAACACCATCATCATCAACACTAATTAAGTGTGAAAGATCGAAAAGGTCGTCTGAAAAAGTTTTCAGACGACTTTTCTTTATATAGTAGATTAAATTTATAGTGGATTTACAAACCCAATGCCTCAGCGTGAAACTCGATATGCGAGTCGATAAAGCTGGCGATGAAGAAATAATCGTGTCCGTAGCCGGGGCGGACTTTGTATTGCACATTAAAACCGTTGGCGCGGGCAGTATTGACAAAGGCTTCAGGTTGCAGTTCGTCGGGGAACAGTGGATCGGCGCCGCCTTGGTCGATGAGTATCGGCAGCTTGCGTGAGGTCGTCTGAACGAGCGATGTGCTGTCGTAAGCCTTCCAAGCCTCTGATTCCGCGCCCAGATAGGCGGCAAACGCCTGCTTTCCACCTCGGCTGGCGGTCGGATGGCACAAGGGGGCGAACGCAGAAACGGCGGCATAGCGGCCCGGATTTTTCAGAGCAATGGAAAGCGCGCCGTGTCCGCCCATGCTGAAACCCGCGATGCTGCGTTCTTGAGTGGCGGGGAAATGCCGTTCCACCCACTCGGGCAATTCATGGCTGATATGGCTGTACATCTGATAATGCGCCGCCCACGGCTGTTCGGTCGCATCGACGTAAAATCCCGCGCCTTGTCCGATAAACTCGTCCGTGCTGTCGCTGATATGGCTGCCGCGCGGCGAAGTGTCGGGGAAAACGACGATGATGTTCCATTGCGCGGCGAAACGCTGGATGCCGGTTTGGCGTATCAGTTCCGAGCCGTCGCTGTTCAATCCCGACAAAAAATACAAAACCGGCGCGGGATAGCCTTTCAATACCTGCGGCGGCAGGTAGATACCAAAAGTCATGTCGGTTTGGCAGGTTTCGGAAAAGCAGCGGTATTGCTCCTGATGGCCGTTGAACATTTTGGCGCGGGAAAGCAGGTGTAATTCGTGTGCGGACATAGATAGGATGGTGTGGAAAAAGCGAAGGCATCATCTTAACAGAAAGACCGCGTTACGGGCTTTTAAAAACCTATCGAACGGTATGGTTTCAGACGACACTAATCTATACACAAACTCTGTGGATAAGTTTGTTGATAAGCTTTGGGTAATCGGAATTTTTGCTTTTGGAACAACCCAAGCCTTTCGGTGCTTAAAAAATAGTCAAATAAAATACAATAAAATCAATTAGTTATAAAAATAAAAATTTTCAAAGTCTTTATGGGAAAAATCTATAAGCAAAACAAGCCAATGCGAAATTGTGTATAAAAAGTGATTGACACGCCCGATAAATGTCAAATGAATTGACTCAAAAAGAAAGGCGGCGGCTGTTCCCGCATAGGGAAAAACTTCAATCCCCCTGCCTTTCGCGTTACAATACGCGCTTACTTTTTTACACAGAAAAACACACCATGAAAGCCAGCCAATTTTTCATTTCCACCCTGAAAGAAGCCCCCGCCGAAGCCGCGCTTGCCAGCCACAAGCTGATGATTCGCGCCGGTCTGATTAAAGCCAACGCGTCCGGCCTTTATACTTGGATGCCGATGGGGCTGCGCGTGTTGCGCAAAGTTGAAAACGTCGTGCGCGAAGAAATGGCGCGCGCGGGCAGCGTGGAGTTGCTGATGCCGGTGGTGCAGCCTGCCGAGCTGTGGCAGGAATCCGGCCGCTGGGAATTTTACGGTAAAGAACTGCTGCGCCTGAAAGACCGCCACGACCGCGATTTCTGCATGGGCCCGACCTGCGAGGAAGTCATCGCCGACATCGTGCGCAAAGAAATCAACAGCTACAAACAGCTGCCGAAAAACTTTTACCACATCCAAACCAAATTCCGCGACGAAGTGCGCCCGCGCTTCGGCGTGATGCGCGCGCGCGAGTTCGTCATGAAAGATGCTTATTCCTTCCATGCCGACTACTCCTCGCTTCAGACGACCTATGATGCCATGTACGACGCTTACTGCCGTATCTTCACCCGTCTGGGCTTGGAGTTCCGCCCCGTCGCCGCCGACACCGGCAGCATCGGCGGTACCGGTTCGCACGAGTTTCAAGTATTAGCGGAAAGCGGTGAAGATGTGATTGCATACAGCGACACTTCCGATTACGCCGCCAATATCGAACTGGCACCGACCTTGCCACTCAAAGGCGAACGCGCGGCCGCTCAGGCAGAGCTGGCCAAAGTACACACGCCGAACGTCAAAACCATTGATTCATTGGTTGATTTCCTCAGCATTCCGATTGAAAAAACGCTGAAATCCATCGTTGTCGAAGGCGAAAACGAAGGCGAAATCGTCTTATTGCTGTTGCGCGGCGACCATGAGTTTAACGACATCAAAGCCGAAAAACTCGCAGGCGTGAAATCGCCGCTGACCATGGCAGACCCTGCCGCCATCCGTGCGCAGTTCGGCGCAAACGGCGGCTCGCTCGGCCCCGTCGGCTTCAAAGGCAAAGTCTATGCCGATTTCGCCACCGAAAAAGGCGCGGACTGGGTTATCGGCGCGAACGAAGACGACTACCACTATACCGGCTTCAACTTCGGCCGCGACGCCGCCGAGCCTGAGTTTGTCGATTTACGCAACGTCGTTGAAGGCGACGAAAGCCCCGATGGACAAGGTCGTCTGAAACTGGCGCGCGGCATCGAAGTCGGACACGTCTTCCAATTGCGCGACAAATACACCCAAGCCATGAACGTAAGCTTCCTCGACAACAACGGCAAATCGCAAATCATGGAAATGGGCTGCTACGGCATCGGCATCACCCGCGTTGTTGCCGCCGCCATCGAGCAGAACAACGACGAAAAAGGCATCATCTGGACAAAAGCGATGGCGCCGTTTGAAGTCGTTATCGTGCCGATGAACTACAAAAAATCAGACTCCGTACGCGAAGCCGCCGACAAAATCTACGCCGAACTGCTGGTCGCAGGCGCAGACGTCCTCCTCGACGACCGCGACGAACGCGCAGGCGTGCTGCTGAACGACTCCGAGCTTCTGGGCATCCCACACCGCATCGTCATCGGCGACCGCGCCCTGAAAGAAGGCAATGTCGAATACGCCGAACGCCGCGACAATCAGGCACAAACCGTGGGCTTGAATGAAATCGCCGGCAAAGTATTGGCTGCATTGAAAGACTAATGACGGTTTAAAACGGATGCAGATGAAAGAAGGTCGTCTGAAAACTGGAAAACAGGTTTCAGACTACCTTCATTATTGTGAAATCAGAAGCTTAACGGATGAATGCTTTGCTTCATTCTTGCACGAACCGGCATTCAATCGGACAACTGCCGTTTCAAAAACCAATCGCCGAACGGCCAGTCCACGCTGTCGAGCAGGTTTTTGGTAATCAGCCCCAGCTCGGTATCGCCTTCGATTTGCAGTTTGCGGTTGAAAAACAAAGTATCCGGGTCTTCCTCGCGCATCATCATGCGCATAAAGTCGATGCCGTTGGCGGCAAGGCGCAAATCGGGTGTGCCGAAAAAATCCGCATCAATAAATTTTTCGGCATTGGCGGTGAAACGCACCTTGATGCCCGCGTCCAATACGTCGATTTCGAATTTTTTGCCGTCAAACAGGCTCATGTCGGCGGGCAGCAATCCGCGTTTGAGCATGGTGTTGAGGGCAAAAACCAAAGCGAAACGCGGCGGCCTGCACGGTAATTTACCGCCGATTTTTCCCGCCCATGCGGGCAATACGATTTCAGGCAACGCCATAATATTCCTCCTTCACGGCTTCGATACCCGCCTGGCCGTGCCAATAGCCGTCCACCAGCGTGCCGGTGGTCAGTCGTTCCAATTCGGGCAGCGCATCCGCCAGGGCAGTTTTGCCGTCCAATACGTCGCGGTGGATACGGACGATTTCCGCCATGCCGTGCATTTGCGGCGACAGACGCAGCATGTTCACGCCGATTTGCCGCAAATCCTCATGGTGCGGCAGCAGGTTTTGGCAGCCATAAGACATGGTTTGAATGCCGTTGATGGTTAAAAACGGTTTGCCCTCGCGGGTATTCATGTCCATGCCTTGTTCGTAATCCAAGCAGCGGAATTCGCAGCCGTCTTTGTTCAGGTTGTAATGCCGCGCAGTAAAGCAGCGTGAAGAGTACGCCAAAGGCATTTTGCCCCAAGCAAACAATTCCGTTTCGATGTCGTCTGAAGCCTTGATGATTTCGGCAATTTTGTCGCGGCTCAACTCAGACGGCGCAATCCAGCGGTATGCGCCCAGTTTTTGGAATAGCGCCAGCGTGCTTTCGTTGTAAATGTTCAGGCTGGCGCCGGCGACAAACGGAATGCCGTGTTCGCGCGCCAGTTTGACCGCGCCCATGTCGTTGGCTTCGACTTTGAATTTTTCCTGCCCCGTGATTTTGCGCAGGCGTTTCAAATCGGATTCGCTTTCCAGCAGCACCTGCGACGACAGAATAATTTCCTTGCCGCTTTCCGCCAAATCTTCCGCCAGGCTGACCCAGTCGGCAAAACGCATTTTCTGGCGGCGCGAACACACCACTTCGCCCAGATAAATGGTATCCACCGGCGCATCCAGCATGGCGGCGTAAAATTCCAGCAGCGCTTCCTTCTGCCAGAAAAACAAAACCGGCCCCATCGATAATTTCATCGGATTCATTTTCCCTCCCCCTTATTTCCACGGACGGCTGTATGCGCCCAAGGTCGTCTGATGCCCTTCCGAAACCTTGCTCAAAGCATTGTTCCATAGCGGATTGACTTTGAAATGTGCCGGATTGGCAGCGGCCGCATCCAAAGCCTGCCGCAGCGATTTGGTTACCTGCGCCGTGTACATCGGGCTGCGCTGGTGGCCTTCTATTTTGATGGCGGAAACGCCGATTTTGATGAGTTCGGGCAACATTTCCAAAACATTCAGGCTGGTCGGCTCTTCCAGCGCGTAATAGGTTTCGTCGTTTACCTCGAAACGGCCTTTGCACAAGGTCGGATAGCCTGCCGGTTCGTTCGGTTTGTATTGGTCGATTAACACTTGGTTCAGCCGCACGTTCATGCGGTCGGGCAACTGCTCCCAGCGTACGGCTTTGGCAGGCGAACACACGCCCTGCATATTCGGTGATTCGCCCGTCGCATAGCTCGACAAAATGCAGCGCCCTTCCACCATCACGCACAGGCTGCCGAAACCGAACACTTCGATTTCCACATCCGTATTGTCAATCACATGTTTGACCTGATCGACCGTCAAAACGCGCGGCAGCACGGCGCGGCGGATGCCAAACAGCTCCTTCATCATATTGATGGCTTCATAATTGGTCGCCGAACCCTGCACCGACATGTGCAGCCTCAAATTAGGATGACGCTCGGCGGCATAAGCCATAATCGCAGGGTCGGCGACGATTATCGCGTCCGCCCCCAGTTGCACCGCCGTATCGACAGCCCGATGCCACCGCTCGATTTGCCC
Organism: Neisseria sp. GT4A_CT1; assembly: GCF_000227275.1. NCBI lineage: Bacteria > Pseudomonadati > Pseudomonadota > Betaproteobacteria > Neisseriales > Neisseriaceae > Neisseria > Neisseria sp. GT4A_CT1. The sequence continues at coordinate 3,805 of NZ_JH164970.1, read as the reverse complement.
CGCCTGGGCAAAAGTATTAATGGCCATCAACACATTGCGGCCGCGCGCATGGGCGTAAGCCACCCCTTCCTGCGCCGATTTCATATCGAAATTCAGCCCCGGGAAATTGCGCGCATTCGTCGCATCTTTTAGCCCCATATAAACCGTGTCCGCGCCATTGTCCACCGCCGTCTTCAAAGCGGGCAGGTTGCCGGCGGGACAAACCAACTCAGGGATTTTCGGCATTTTGCGTTCCTCGACTCTTGTAGTTTGTTATTCGAAAATCAATATTTAGTATGATTTCGGGTATTTTAGAGATTTGGACACAAGATATTATGATTTAAATCAATTGTGAAATCAGGTTTGGATAACGTATGTTTTAGTTAACATAATTTAACCATGTTAAATATCAAGTTAATCAGCGGGTTATCTTTTCCAATTTGATAATATGAGATTAGTTATTATCTATTAAATTTATAGATTTTTACAATAAAAGGTCGTCTGAAACAGGTTTCAGACGACCTTTTATGTACTCAACGCGAATAATCGCACCTAGGGCTAAAATTATTCATTTGCAGCCCCAAACTGCCTATCTCCTCCACTCACTCCAACAGTCCATAATGGTACACGGATGATTTTGAACCAGTTGTTTATAAAAAATAGCGAATCCGTCGGCTTTGGGATAAAAATGATAAGCAACTTGGCTTCCATCCGCTCTAAACTCCAGCCGCTAAACATGAGTACCGAAAAGGGCCATCATCGTCCTACTCAAATAAATCAAATCTTGAAGAGGATGACGTGCTTTGATTTCACTGCCTTCACAAATGAAAATCTCGTTTTTGCCAAAATAAATCCGTTCGTTATCCAATAAATTACCGAGACTGATGCAGATGAGCGGTTCGTTTTCCCAAATGATTTCAGGCGCTGGCCGTACTCTGCGGGCAATCAGGATGAAAATGAAGCATCCGACTAAAAATATAAAAATGTATGCCATAGCTGATAAACTGAATAAATGATGATGGAACGCGGATAATCATATGGCAAATTTGCGTATTGGAAAACTCATTATCAATATCTTAATATTGTCTTGAGTGATCAGCCTTGCCGACAAATTTCTTTTAATTAGCTAAATAAATAAAAATAAGAATTGATTTCATTTATATTTTGAACTAAGATAGCCCATATTTCACACCTCGTCTGAAACGACCATGCGCTACCATTTCCCGATTTCCGTCGATATGTACGACTTTTTGACCACAGGCCGATTTGATTATCTGGAGATCGGACAGACGGCGGAGATGATCCTGCAAATGTTCCCTGCACCCGAATGCGTGCCCAAAGGGCTTTTGGTAAAAAAGGGGTGGAACATTTGGCTCTACGGCGATATCGAATTGCATTTTTCAGACGACCGCCTGACTCAAATCCGGGCGGACTTTCAGCCCGGTACCTCGCTGAACGGCGGGCGTTGGTTAAGCTTAAATCCTTGGTTTTTCAGGCACGCGGACAAGCTTGATTTGTATTCCGCCATTGCCAAACTTGTGCAACACCATATCGACTTCATCAAAATCGATACGCCTTCCGCCCTGATTTTGCGTTTGCAAAGCGGCGTAGAGCTGATGTTTGAAAAGTGCAATGGGCAGCGTCTGTTCGCTTTTTGCAAACAAAAGACCACCCTGCCCCAATGGGCGCATGAAACGGCGTAGGTTCGAGCCATCGGGCAAATCTACAAAGTCTGTTTGCTTTCCCTGATCAAAGGTCGTCTGAAAACCAAATGCCGTTTCAGACGACCTTCCTCTATCGTTTTCCGCTAAAATACCCGTCTCTTTTTCTTTCCCGACCGTCTTCAATGTCCCAGCGCAAAATCATCCATATCGACATGGACGCGTTCTACGCATCGGTAGAACTGCGCGAGCAGCCGCATTTGAAAGGACTGCCCGTGGTCGTCGCGTGGGAGGGCGCGCGTTCGGTGATTTGCGCCGCATCGTATGAGGCGCGGCAGTTCGGGCTGCATTCCGCGATGTCGGTGGCGACGGCGAAAAGGCTGTGTCCGCAAGCGGTGTATGTGCCGCCGCATTTCGATTTGTACCGTCAGGTTTCCGCGCAGATTCATGCAGTATTCAGGCGCTATACTGATTTAATCGAACCCCTGTCGCTGGACGAGGCCTATCTTGACGTGACCCATAATTTCAAAAATATCCCTTACGCCAGCGAAGTTGCCAAAGAAATCCGCGCCGCCATTTTTGCAGAAACCGGCCTGACCGCTTCCGCAGGCATCGCGCCGAACAAATTTCTAGCGAAAATCGCGTCGGACTGGCGCAAGCCGAACGGGCAATTCGTCCTGCCGCCGCACAAGGTCATGGCATTTTTGGAAACCCTGCCCTTGGGCAAAATCCCCGGCGTGGGCAAAGTCACGCTGAAAAAAATGCAGTCGCTGGGTATGCAGACGGCAGGCGATTTGCGCCGTTTCGAGCGCGGCGAACTCTTAAACCATTTCGGACGCTATGGCTACCGCCTCTATGATTTGGCGCGCGGTACGGACGAACGCCCCGTCAAAGCCGAACGCGAACGCCTCCAAATCTCCACCGAAATCACCCTGCCCGAAGACCTGTCGCTTGAACAGGCGGCAGGACATCTGCCCCACCTTGCTGAAGACCTGTGGCGGCAAATCGCACGCAAAAACGTCGAAGCCAAAGGCGTAACCCTCAAGCTGAAAACCCATGATTTCCGCATCATCACCCGCTCCCTGACCTACTCTTCCGTCCTGCCCGACACCGACGCTCTGCTTTGCGCCGCGCAGACCCTGATGCAGCGCGTGCCGCCCCAGCGCGAAGACGCTTTCCGTCTCATCGGCATAGGCGTGAACCACCTCGTACCGAAAGACCAGCAGCAATCGCTTTGGTTATAAAGAAATAGAAAAGCATTCTTTCCCCTTCGCGCGAGACCGCCCGACAATAATGTTCCGTACAAACTTTCAGACGACCCCTTTTGCCGCAAGAGGGGTCGTCTGAAAACAAAAATCAAGGAACAAGCCAACCATGTCCCTCTTCCGCCCCCAGCTTTGGCGCATCCCGACGACAGGCGAAGCCGAACGGCGCCGGCTGCCCGAGTTGACCGCCACGCTCGAAACCCGCCTCAAACACATCGCCCGCCGCTATCCGCAAGCCGTTTTCGCCTCCAGCCTTGCCGTCGAAGACATGATCATTACTGACGCCATCTGCCGCCTGAAACTCCCCCTGCGCATCATCACCCTCGACACCGGTAAGCTCAATCCCGAAACCGCCGCCCTGATTACCGCCGTCAACGTCCGCTACCAAACCGAGCTGGAAGTTTTCCACCCCGACCCCGAAAGCGCGCGACAGTTTGAGCAGGAATTCGGCGCAACCGCCATGTACGACAGCGTCGAGCTGCGCCGCCGTTGCTGCCACATCCGCAAAATCGAGCCGCTCAACCGCGCCCTGAAAAACGCCCCCGCCTGGCTGACCGGACAACGCCGAAGCCAATCGGCAACCCGCAGCGAATTGGATTTTGAAGAAACCGACCACAGCCGCAACATCGCCAAGTTCAACCCCATTTTCGACTGGGAAGAAAACGATGTCTGGGCATACGCGCAAGCCTACGACGTCCCGCTCAACGCCCTGTATTTTCAAGGCTATCCGAGCATAGGCTGCGAACCCTGCACCCGCCCCGTCAAAGCAGACGAAGACATCCGCGCCGGACGCTGGTGGTGGGAAAGCAAAGACAGCAAAGAATGCGGGCTGCACAAATAATCCTTGTCAGGCAAGGCAAAAGGTCGTCTGAAACCCAAATTCAGGTTTCAGACGACCTT
>NZ_JH164969.1:226617-238439 GCF_000227275.1 Neisseria sp. GT4A_CT1 | reverse complement strand
TCTGCTTCAAAGAACCAACAGGACAATGTCTAAACATCATCTTGTCTGTCTTTCAAACAGTGTGAGGCTGTCGCACTCACACTTATCGGTAATCTGTTTTGTTAAAGAGCGAAAACGAATTATAAAGCATTTCATCTCATTGTCAATCAAAACTTTTCTCAAAACCTCGAAAAATCAGACTAACTGTGATATACTTACCTGTTCGTTCAATCACCGCCGAAGCAGCGAAGAACCGAACTATACCCCCCCTCCTCAAAAACCGTCAACCCCCAAAACCGCAAAAAATTCCACAAAACCTAACAACAACCTGAAATACAAAGACTTTTATTTCAAATCAAAAACAGCAAAGGTCGTCTGAAATCCCTTTCAGACGACCTTTATCATAAATATCCGAAACAATTTCAAATATACCGAGCTTCAACTCACAACTTAAAGCCATCCACCCATCAATCCCTGTTACTTTTTTGAACAGTATCCATGTTAGTATTATGACTTATTTGATTCAAATTGGATTGAGTTACTGTAATGAGTAAACACATTCTTTTAGGGATAAGCGGTGGTATTGCGTCTTATAAATCATGTGAGTTGGTCCGATTACTAAAAAAACAAGGACATTCTGTAACGGCAGCAATGAGCCGTGCAGCCACTGAATTTGTTACCCCCCTTACATTTCAAGCATTAAGCGGAAATCCTGTTCTAGTCGATACGCACGATGGTCACTCGACTAGAGGAATGAGTCATATTGATTTAACCCGAGAAGCGGATGTTTTTTTGATTGCTCCCGCTACTGCCAATACGGTTGCCAAGATTGCCAACGGTATTGCTGATAATCTGCTGACCAATTTGGCAGCGGCACGAAAATGCCCCATGGCAGTCGCTCCGGCGATGAATGTGGAGATGTGGAACAATCCTGCCAATCAAAGGAATATCCAACAACTGATTTCAGACAACATCACGGTTTTTCAGCCATCCTATGGCGAACAGGCTTGCGGTGAAATCGGGATAGGGAGAATGCCTGAAGCGATTGAACTTGCCGATTTGATTCATGATTTATGGACGCCGAAAATACTTGCCGGCAAAAAAATCTTAATCACTGCCGGCGCGACCTTGGAAATGATTGACCCGGTCCGTGGAATTACGAATATTTCCAGCGGTCAAATGGGCATTGCCCTAGCCCGTGCATGCAGAATGGCCGGCGCACAAGTTACGTTGATTTATGGACAGTTACAAACTCCCCTGCCAACCGGTCTCTATCATGTAGAACAGGCTATTAGCGCCAAAGAAATGTACGATGCTGTTCATAAATATATTGAAGATCAGGATGTTTTTATTTCCGTAGCCGCTGTGGCTGACTATAAGGTAAAAAACAGCAGCCCGCACAAATTGAAAAAAGAAAATTCAAAAGATACCCCAACCCTTGAATTGGAAACTAATCCTGATATTTTGGCATCTGTAGCCGCCTTACCCAAACCGCCTTTTTGCATTGGATTTGCCGCAGAAAGTGAAAAAGTTTTGGAATATGCTCGGGCAAAACGTTTACGCAAAGGCATTCCGATGCTGATTGCCAATGATGTTTCTCAAGCAATGGGAAAATCCACCAATCAGATTACTATTATTACGGATGACGAGGAACTATCTTTCCCTGAGAAAGAGAAATTACAGGTAGCAGAAGAAATCGTTCAATCTCTTGCTCGCCATCTGGACAAACCAAACCTGTAAGTAATCAGGTTAGTCTTCACTATCTTCTACAACAGCAAAGGTCGTCTGAAAATTTTCAGACGACCTTTGTGATATTTAATGCCCTGCTGATGAACTCCCATTAAACGGCGGCTTGGCAAACCAAATTATGGAAATCATGACGATGAACAAGATACTGCCAGCCAGAAAAATCTCATTTGATCCCATAATGAAGCCTTGCTGCGTAATGGCATCGGAAATATTTTTCAAAACCTGCTGTTCACTCAGCCCCCGATTCGTCATTTCATGAACTGTTTGAACAGTCAAACTCGAATATGGATTAATCTGTTCACTCAGTTGCGTATGATGCAAAGCTTCTCTCCGCTCCCACATGGTACTGACTATGGATACACCCACACCACCCATGAAGACGCGCAAGAAATTAGACAGGCTACTTGCTGATGCAATTTGATCGGATTTAATATGGGACAATGTAATGCTGGTCAACGGAAGGAAAAACATGGACACACCCAAGCCTTGCCAGAATTGGGGCCAAACAACATTGCTCATATTCATTCCGGCATAAAAATCAGTGCGCCAATAGAAAGTAAAAGCAAACGTCAAGAAACTTGCGGTAACAAGAAGACGCATATCAATGCGGTTGCCGAATCTACCTATAATCGGGGACAACAAGATAGGAAGAAAGCCCACCGGCGCAGCCGCCAAGCCCGCCCATGTTGCGGTATAACCAAGATTAGACTGCAACACCAGCGGCAACAGCGTGAGCGTACCCATGTAAACCATAAAGCCCAATGAAGTTGCCAGTACGCCTATCGTAAAATTTCTGTTGCTAAACAAAGAAAAATCGACAATCGGGTATTTCTCGCCAAGCTCCCAAACCACAAAATACGTCAGACATACCAATGCAACGATGCCTAACACAATAATCTCTCCAGAGGCAAACCAGTCCAACTCTTTACCTCTATCAAGCATCATTTGCAGCGCACCGACGCCAACCACCATCAAGACCAAACCGATGTAATCTATCGGCGTCTTAACCACTTCTGTTTCCCTATCCCTCAATTGCTGCCACACAATAAGTGCAGAAATAATACCGATAGGGATGTTGATGAAGAAAATCCAACCCCAATGCCAATTATCCGAAATCCAACCGCCGAGAATAGGACCTAAAACAGGCGCGACGACAACGGTCATTGCCCACAATGCCAAAGCCAATGTCCGTTTTTCAGGAGGATACGATGCCATTAACAAACTTTGCGACAGCGGAATCAACGGTCCGGCTACAAAGCCTTGTAACACCCTGAAGATCACCAAAGCCTGAAGATTGGGTGCAATGCCGCACAACCACGACAGCAAAACAAATCCCACTACGGAGGCGATAAACAGTTTTACTTCGCCAAACCGTTTTGCCATAAATCCGGTTAGCGGTACTGAAATCGCATTCGCCACAGCAAATGATGTAATGACCCAAGTACCCTGAGTAGTCGCTGCCCCTAAGTCCCCGGCAATTACCGGTACTGCAACGTTGGCAATAGTGGTATCCAAGACTTCCATAAAAACGGCAAGGCTGAGCGCCAACGTAACCAGCACCAGCCTAACACCCTGCAATGGCGGATAATTCATATTTCTTCGCTATTATTCATTCAATATATTGCACAGTGATTGCGCTTAGATACACATCCCTTTTCAGACGACCTCTTTTGATGAATATTCACATCATCGCAAGCTAAAAACAAAGTTCTGCCCTGCATTATTTAATCCATCACAACTTTGCTTCCTCATGCGCTTCGATATCTATTCGCTATCAAATACCCACATTCTCAGCAATTCAACGCATGAAAGGTCGTCTGAAAACATTTTTACTTAGCGTATTTCTCAAAAATCTTATCGATCAACGCATCGGCGGCAGCCCAATCTACGCCTTCAGTTTCCGGGGATGCTACATTTTTATCAGCGGCAGCCGTCATGTTTTTTCCTGAGCCTGCACCTGAAATATCAACCTTTACCTTCATAGATAAACCGACACGAAGCGGATTAGACTGCAACTCTTTCGCATCCAAGCTGATGCGGACCGGAACACGTTGCACAACCTTAATCCAGTTCCCCGTCGCATTTTGCGGCGGCAAAAGAGAGAATGCACTGCCCGTACCCGCTGACAAACCCATCACCCTGCCATGATAGACCACTTTATTTCCATATAAATCAGCAGTCATTTCAACAGGTTGACCAATTTTCATTTGACGCAGTTGCGACTCTTTAAAGTTAGCATCCACCCAAAGATTGCTCAAAGGAACCACAGCCATCATTGGAGAACCTTGGGCAATACGCTGCCCAACTTGAACATTTCGTTTGGCAATCTGTCCATTCATCGGCGCACGGATTTGGGTGCGTTGCAGATTCAGCCATGCATCCTTAATATGGCTGATGGCTGTTTGCACCGCAGGTTGTTGACGCAGAGGGATATTATTACCTAAAACTGCTTGTGCAGAAGTCTCTTCCGCTTCCACTGCCTTCAAAGCCGCTTGCGCCTGAACCACCGCAGCACGGGCATGACTCAACTCTTCACCTGAAATTGCATCCGTTCCCGACAAAGCTTCACGTCGGCGCAAATCTGCCTGAGCCTTTGCCAATTCGGCTTTTCGCAAAAGAACCTGCGCTTTTGCTTTTGAGTTAACCGCAGTTTGTTGTTTATTCTGACGAATTGCCTGAATCAATTCATTTTGAGCACGCTCGTAAGCCAGCTGGAAATCGCTGTCGTCCAACGCAACCAAGACATCCCCTTTTTTGACCACATCAGTATCGTCATACATCACCTTCCTTACCGTACCGGTGACCTGAGGGGTAATTTGCACCAGATGACCCGCAACATAGGCATCTTCCGTCTCTTCCTCGTATTGCCAGAATAAGAAATACGCAAGAGCCACACCGACTGCAATCAAAATAAAAAGCAGTGTAATAACTGCCAGATTACGCCCGCGTTTACGCCCCACCCTTGAACTTTTTGTCCCTGAATTGCGTAATTGTTCATTATTTTCTAGATTCGCATCCATGATTTCATTTTAACCTGGGTAATTACAGACTATTTTCCTTATGCACCCCATCCCACTAATATCTCATTGATTTTAATAGAATAGACAATACTGAAAAATACATACAGAGGTGCATTTTATAGCCGCATCGTTACTCAATCAAGTAACAATCATATTTAAAAACCATTTTTGGATATCCCCTTTTACCATTAGGCGCAAACAATCATTTCAAAGTCATCCAAGCAATACCGATTCCTGACAACCAAAAAGCAATTGGCGACATTCTGAATACATACATTTAAACGTTAAATGCATATCCAAAATATCGCCAATTGACTTGATTATAGTGGATTAAATTTAAACCAGTACGGCGTTGCCTCGCCTTGCCGTACTATCTGTACTGTCTGCGGCCTCGTCGCCTTGTCCTGATTTAAATTTAATCCACTATAAAAGGAAAGGGGTCGTCTGAAAACCTTCTATTGCGTTTTAAATCCACCGCCCAACTGGGCATTCAGATTGCTCCATGCAATCAACCGTTCAGATTGATACTGCACCAATTGCATTTTCACTTGCAACATATCATCTTGTTTTTGTAATGCGCTGAGACCATTATCCAATCCCGCCCTCACTCTACCCTGAGCATTTTTAACCGACTTCTCGGATATTTTCAGCATTTTATCCCAAGTAGACTGTTTGCTTTGCAGGCTTTGGTAATCTACAACAGCATCCGCAGCAGAACGCATCGCATTCAAAACCGTTTGATCGTACACGGCCACCTGCTCATTATATTCTGCGCGTTTACCTGCCAATTTTGACTGTAATGCCCCAGACGTAAAAATAGGAAGATTGATAGCAGGAACAATACCCAGCATGCCTGATGTTTTACCCCTTACCACATTGAACGCATCAATATGTCCAAGACCCGCCAAGGCTTTTAACTCGATATTGGGATAAAACTCTGCTTCGGTGGATTTAACCGTATGCAGCTTAGATTCCAATAATGATTTTTGTGCCGCGATATCCGGTCGGGCTGCTAACAAATCCGCATGGATTCTATTCACAGGCACAACAGGAACCACGCCCATCCTACCGGGTTCTTGTTCGGAAAGTGCTCCCGGCACATTACCGATCAATACTGCCAAAGCATGTCGGACTTTGGCAATCTGTTGTTCCAATGACGTTTTTTCCAACTGAAGTTGCTGACTTGCCAATTCAAGCGGGTACAATGATTGTGCGGGCATCAGGTTTGCATGGATTCTGCGCGAGACCAATTGCTGCATTTTCTCTGACAGATTGATGCGTTCCTGCACAAGAGCTTGTCGCTCGCTCAAAGCCTGCCAAATAAAATATTGCTTGGCTACTGCGTTTGCCAGCTCAATCCGTGCCTGATGGGCTTCATACAGAATTGCCTGACGACGTCCCAAAACCGCTGCAATCTGCTCACGGTTTTTTCCCCAAAAATCGAATGTCCAACTTCCCTGTACTGCTGCGTTTGCCAACAATAATGTATGGTCGGTATCAATACGGGAAGATGCGGGCTTGGGTGCAACATACATCCCAACCCCGCGCGTGGACATACCGATTTGCGTTTTGCCGGCGGCTTCGGTTATTCCCAGCTGCGCTTGTGCTTGTTCGAAACGCGCCTTGGCAATACGCAAATCCGTTGATGTCTGGATAGCTTGTGCAACCAGTTGATTCAGTTTGTTATCTTTTAATTGCAACCACCATCCGTCTTGAATGAGGGATGCCGACTTACCATCGGGCAAAGAATACACCGTTGGTTCTTCCAACGGTGCTTGTTTACCAAACTGCGCACAAGCTGCAAGTACAGATACTGCGATAATACAGATGCCCCGTTTGGCAATATTTGATTTCATGGCAGACTCCGTTTTTTTACTTTTATCCCTGCCACAATTCTTACTGCATCAGATCAGCTGTCCAAACGGTTCAACAGCTTGCCCAACAGATTTTGCAACTGGGTATAATCCTCATTGGTAAAATCTTCCCAAGCTTCACCGCTCTTACTGGAAATCTGCGGCCATACTTGTTGGATAAAAGACTCACCTTCCTGTGTTAATTTTAACACAATCTGGCGGCGGTCTTGCTGGTTGATATGACGACCTACCCATCCCCGTTCTACCATCTCATCGGAAAGACGGGTCGCACTGGTACGCGTCAAATCCATCAAGTCGCTCAAACGCGAAGGAAGGATTTCGCTTTTAGGGCTGACGTAAACCGCCATCAAAGCGAACCATAAATTCTCGTTGATACCGAAAGTTTTCAAATTTTCATTGAGATGACTGCTTAGACGTTCGGTTGTTACCCGTAACAGACGCCCTGTTCTTACCTGTTGTTCTGAAAATTCAGGCAGGCGGTCGGAAAGTTGGCGCAGCGCGTTGACCAAGTCGGTTTGTGAAAAACTCATTATAAATATCCTCTTCTTAAATTTATTGGCTGTTTCTGCTGCAAATCAGAACAAATAATGACAATCTCATTTGCCTCAAAATACCAAATACTTATTCAATGCCGCTATACTAATTCAACTGATTATTTTCCGAATGAAAATCTGACAATCGGTCCAAGAAGATAACAAGTGGCGTTTTTTATGCATAAGTCATCTAATTTGTATGTAATTCCGAATTCTTACTCTACAAAATCAGTATTCAGAAAGGATAGATTTGTGGTTGCCGACAACTTAATTTATTGTTTATATTGAAAACCCCATAATTTATTAGAGAGATGGCGCTTCTCCTTAGTTCTATAACTCAAAATATGAATTTTGAGATACTACTGAAAACACTTCAAAAAAATTTTAACTTTTACGATTAATGCGGGAAAATTAACTAGAAAAATCATAAATTTAAAAATCAGTTTAAATTCAATCCGCATTACTTTGCAAAGGCATTACCGCCACATCAAAACATCCGCGCCCACCTATCATTTTTATGCATTTCCAGCCCAGCGCTCAACCGCTAAATATAGTGGGTTAAATTTAAATCAGGACAAGGCGACGAAGCCGCAGGCAGTACAGATAGTACGGAACCGATTCACTTGGTGCTTCAGCACCTTAGAGAATCGTTCTCTTTGAGCTAAGGCGAGGCAACGCCGTACTGGTTTAAAGTTAATCCACTATAATTATCAAAAAAATCACAAACATAGTTCCCCTTATATTACAATCCGCCTTTCGTGGTTCGAAAACCTCCCACATTAAAAAACTAAGGAAACCCTCATGTCCCGCAATACCGAAGAGCTGCAAGGCATCTCTCTTTTGGGCAATCAAAAAACCCAATATCCGACCGGCTACGCTCCCGAAATTCTTGAAGCATTCGACAACAAACATACCGACAACGACTATTTCGTCAAGTTCGTCTGCCCCGAATTCACCAGCCTCTGCCCCATGACCGGGCAGCCCGACTTTGCCACCATCTACATCCGCTACATCCCGCATATCAAGATGGTGGAAAGCAAATCCCTGAAACTCTACCTCTTCAGCTTCCGCAACCACGGCGATTTCCATGAAGACTGCGTCAACATCATCATGAAAGACCTGATTGCCCTGATGGATCCGAAATACATCGAAGTTTTCGGCGAATTCACACCGCGTGGCGGCATCGCCATTCATCCCTTTGCCAATTACGGCAAAGCAGGTACCGAGTTTGAAACACTGGCACGCAAACGCCTGTTTGAACACGACAGCCAATAATCCATCCTCTTTTTACGCATTTTCAGACGACCTTTTTCACGAGAAGGTCGTCTGAAAGCCTTTCCGAAAGATTTCCATGTACGAATTTACAACAGCGCAACAACAGAAGGCGCTCTTCTGGCTGGTGCTTTTCCATATCCTCATCATTGCCGCCAGCAACTATCTGGTGCAGTTCCCCTTCCAAATTTTCGGCATCCACACCACTTGGGGCGCGTTTTCCTTTCCCTTCATTTTCCTTGCCACCGACCTGACCGTCCGCATTTTCGGTTCGCACTTGGCACGGCGGATTATCTTTTGGGTCATGTTCCCCGCCCTTTTGCTTTCCTACATCTTTTCCGTTTTGTTCCACGACGGCAGTTGGATGGGTTTAGGCGCGCTATCCGAATTCAATACCTTTGTCGGACGCATCGCCTTAGCCAGCTTTGCCGCTTACGCACTCGGACAAATCCTTGATATTTTTGTGTTCAACAAATTACGTCGTCTGAAAGCGTGGTGGATCGCCCCGACCGCATCAACCGTCATCGGCAACGCCCTGGATACATTGGTATTTTTCGCCATTGCCTTTTACGCCAGCAGCGATGAATTTATGGCGGCAAACTGGCAGGGCATCGCATTTGTCGATTATCTGTTCAAACTCACCATCTGCACCCTCTTCTTCCTGCCAGCCTACGGCGTGATTTTAAATATCTTGACGAAGAAGCTGACGACACTGCACACCCAACATCCTCAAAAGCAGATGCTGCCGGCACAAGAATCTTGATGAAGTCTGACAGAACGATTTACGATTCCCGTTCATAGAAAATACAAAGAGGTCGTCTGAAAATTTTCAGACGACCTCTTTGTATTTTATGGCCTCGCCAACAGGAATCGAACCTGTATTTTACGCTTAGGAGGCATACGTTCTATCCGTTGAACTATGGCGAGCGTGTTAAACTTTTCCTGCAATAAACGATAATAATCCTGCGGCAATCAGCGGGCCGACCGGAATGCCGCCCATAAACGCCACACCGATAACCGTACCAATCAAAAGACCTGTTACCAAAACAGGTTGTTCACTCATCAGCGGTACGCCGCGTCCTGCCAACCAAGCGACAAGGATGCCGATTAATACGGCGGCAATCATTTTGAAATTGACAAACTCCGACAGCGGCGGAATTTGAACCTTCCCTGAAACCAGCGGACTTAAAACCCCGATTGTCAGCAAAATAATCCCAAAATGCAAGCCGTGTTTTTCCATGAAAGGAATATATTGCGACAAAGCAGTCTGTTGCATTAACAGCAAAATTGCTGCGGAAATCGTAATGGAGTTGTTGTTACTGACGACACCGAGAAAAATCAGTGTCACCAAAAACATCGGGACAAAATTGAAATTCATCGGATTTAAGAAACCCGTGCCAATGATTCCTCGGCCAACTGAATCATCGCCTGCTTGACTTCGCTGTCGGGCAATACTGCCAAAGAAGCCACGGCTTGCTCAACGGCTTTTCGTGCTTCGGAAATCGAATAAGTCAGCGCGTCGGAATGGACAACATAATCATGGATTTTTTGGAAACTGCCGCGATCTGCATTTTCCAGAGCGTGGCGCACATCGTCCGCCACTTGTTTCGAACCGTTGCGCATCAGATAAATCAGCGGCAAAGTCGGTTTGCCTTCTGCCAAATCGTCGCCGACGTTTTTACCGATTTCTTCGGTTTCGCCCGAATAATCCAAAACATCATCAATAATTTGGAACGCCGTACCGACATACATGCCGTAGTCTTTCAACGCCTGCTCATGTTCGGGGGAGGCATTGCCCAAAATCGCGCCAACCTGCGCGGCCGCTTCAAACAATTTGGCCGTTTTATATTGAATCACTTGAACATATTGCGCTTCAGTAATATCGGTATTGCCGATGTTCATCAGCTGCATGACCTCGCCTTCAGCAATAATATTGGTTGCATCCGCCATGACTTCCAAAATGCGCATACTGCCGGAATCAACCATCAATTGGAAAGCGCGCGTATACAAAAAGTCGCCGACCAACACCGCCGCCGCGTTGCCGAACAGATTATTCGCCGTTTCGCGTCCGCGGCGCAAATCGCTTTCATCGACCACATCGTCATGCAGCAGGGTCGAAGTGTGGATAAATTCCACCATTGCCGCCAAAGCATACAGCTTATCTCCATCATAGCCGACCGACTTACCTGCCAAAATCGTCATAATCGGACGCAGACGCTTACCGCCGGCACTGATAATATAAGTACCGATTTGCGAAATCAGCGCAACATCAGACTGAACCGCTTGGTTGATCACCTCATTGACCCGTGAAAGGTCTTCAGGCAGATGGCGTTGGAAATAAGGCAGGTTTTCGAGCATAACACATTCTCAGTCGGCAAAATGAAGCAGGCTTGCCGTATAAATAAATGGGTTGGGTATAAGGCGGAAATAATATTGCCGCATAAAAAATATCGGCAATCCAACGCGCGATTATAGCAGCAAAGCCCGTTTGACACATCTTTCAGACGACCCTGACCCCACAAACGAAATAAACTTTGACAAAACAGGCAAATAGCAATAGAATGCCACGTTTCGCACAATGGTGTGCGGGATATTAACCATAATTCTCATGGAGTTGAGTATGTACGCGGTCGTAAAAACCGGCGGTAAACAATATAAAGTTGCCGTTGGCGAAAAATTGAAAGTAGAACAGATACCAGCCGAACTCGACAGCCAAATCGAACTGACCGAAGTTTTGATGATTGCTGACGGCGAATCTGTAAAAGTTGGCGCTCCTTTCATTGAAGGCGCAAAAGTAACAGCTAAAGTAGTAGCCCATGGTCGCGGCGAGAAAGTACGCATTTTCAAAATGCGCCGCCGTAAACACTACCAAAAACGCCAAGGCCATCGCCAAAATTTCACCCAAATCGAAATCGTGGCAATCGCCTAATTTTTGAAACTTAGGAGTATTACAAATGGCAAGTAAAAAAGCAGGCGGTAGCACCCGCAACGGTCGCGATTCAGAAGCCAAACGCTTGGGCGTAAAAGCCTACGGCAACGAGCTGATTCCGGCAGGTTCTATCATCGTCCGCCAACGCGGTACCAAATTCCACGCCGGCGACAACGTAGGCATGGGCAAAGACCACACTTTGTTCGCCAAAGTTGACGGTTATGTTGAATTCAAAACCAAAGGCGCGCTGAACCGTAAAACGGTCAGCATCCGTCCTTACACCGGTTCTGAAGAATAATCCGAGTTTATCGTGATATTGAGAAAGCCGTATTTCTTAGGGAATACGGCTTTTTTGTTTGTATGGGTTGGCAATGATTTTGCCATCGCCGATTCAATCTTAAACAGCGCAAACAACAAAGCAGCACACGATACAACAGACACGATAGGAAACTACACTGTACTGCTT
>NZ_JH164969.1:222345-226497 GCF_000227275.1 Neisseria sp. GT4A_CT1 | reverse complement strand
GTACTGTCTGCGGCTTCGTCGCCTTGTCCTGATTTAAATTTAATCCACTATACTACAAAATTTCAGACGACCTCTTCGCCCTCATGATAATCTTACCCTTCCCATACTCTGGCGTAAGAAAAAAGCAAACCCATATAGCCGCTACTTATTGTTTTTAAAATATGGCATGATACGCAACACATTGCCGCCATTGACTTACATTAAGCTCAGCGTAAAAAATCATTCACGATATAAATACTTGAATTACTCAATCGATACTTTTGCTATAATCAATTACTCAATGCAGATTACCCTTATCTCATTCAAACACAGTAAACTTAAGGTCGTCTGAAATTATCCGTCCCCCTTTAACAAAAAGGATGCCTCATGAGCTTACACAGCGATATTCTTGTCGTCGGCGCAGGACCTGCCGGGTTGAGTTTTGCCGCAGAACTGGCCGGCAGCGGTTTGAAAATCACCCTGATTGAAAAAAGCCCTTTAGAAATTTTACAAAACCCTCCTTATGACGGGCGTGAAATCGCATTGACCCACCTGTCCCGCGAAATTATGCAACGCTTGGGCATGTGGGATTTGATTCCGAAAGACGAAATTTACCCCTTGCGCGATGCAAAAGTCTTGAACGGGCAGTCCGATTACCAACTCCACTTCCCGCAACCGACCCAAGCGCGCGGCGAACCTGCCGACTGCTTAGGCTATCTGATTTCAAACCACAATATCCGCAAAGCCGCTTATGAAGTCGTATCCAAACTGGAAAACGTTACCATCCTGACCGGTACGGGCGTTAAAGAAGTCAAAACTTCCGAAGACGAAGCCCAAGTCATCTTGGAAAACGGCGAAGTTTTGAGCGGCCGCCTACTCTTGGCAGCAGACAGCCGCTTCTCCCAAACCCGCCGACAACTGGGCATTTCCTCCGATATGCACGATTACAGCCGCACCATGTTTGTCTGCCGCATGAAGCATACCCTGTCCAACCAGCATACCGCTTACGAATGCTTCCACTACGGCCGCACCATCGCCCTGCTGCCCTTGGAAGAACACCTGACCAACACAGTCATTACCGTCGATAGCGACAAGGCAGACACCATCAAAAAAATGTCTCCCGAAGAATTGGCTGCCAGCGTCAAAGAGCAGCTCAAAGGCCGTTTGGGCGACATGGAATTGGTCAGCACCATTCACAACTATCCCTTGGTCGGCATGATTGCCCAACGTTTCTATGGCAAACGCAGCGCCTTAATCGGCGACGCCGCCGTAGGCATGCACCCTGTTACCGCACACGGTTTCAACTTGGGCTTATCCAGCGCAGACCTCTTGGCAAAACTGATTCTCGAAGCGGAACAACGCGGTCAAGACATCGGCGCCGCCAGCCTGCTGGAAAAATACAGCACCAAGCATATGCTCCATGCCCAGCCGATTTACCACGGCACCAATATACTGCTCAAACTCTTTACCAATGAAACCGCGCCCGCCAAAATCTTGCGCGGCTTGGTATTGCGCGCCAGCAACAACTTCCCGCCGCTGAAAAAACTGATTACCAAACAACTGACCGGCTAATCCGTTTAAACACATCAAAAGGTCGTCTGAAATGCTTTTCAGACGACCTTTTGACTATCCAATCAAATATAGTGGATTAAATTTAAATCAGGACAAGGCGACGAAGCCGCAGACAGTACAGATAGTACGGAACCGATTCACTTGGTGCTTCAGCACCTTAGAGAATCGTTCTCTTTGAGCTAAGGCGAGGCAACGCCGTACTGGTTTAAAATTAATCCACTATAACAAACTTCCCATGCCGTAAAACACACACCCGCTCATACGCCTGAGTTCTGCTGTTTCAGACGACCTCCAAGATTGCTATGATATAGTGGCTTGACTTTAAACCGGTACGGCATTGCCTCGTCTTGTCCTGATTTAAAGTTAATCCACTATTCCATTCCCGTCATCCTTCCAAACGGAATCCGAAATGTCCGACAACCGCCTCGACACCGCCCGCCGCCATTCCCTGTTCCTTGCCCGCCAGCTCGACAACGGCAAACTCAAGCCCGAAATTTTCCTGCCCATGCTAGACAAAGTGTTAACCGAAGAAGACTTCCAAGCCTTTGCCGACTGGGACAAAATCCGCACGGAAGAAAACGAGGAAGAATTGGCGCGGCAGTTGCGCGAGTTGCGCCGTTATGTGGTGTCGCAGATTATCGTGCGCGATATAAACCGCATCAGCGATTTGAACGAAGTAACCCGCACGATTACGCTGTTTGCCGATTTTGCCGTCAATACCGCGCTGGATTTCGCCTACGCCTATTATCGGGATATGTACGGCACGCCGATCGGGCGTTATACGAAGTCGCCGCAACATTTGAGCGTGGTGGCGATGGGCAAGGCGGGCGGCTATGAGTTGAACGTGTCTTCCGACATCGATTTGATTTTCATCTATCCCGAATCGGGCGACACCGACGGCAGGCGCGAACGCGGCAATCAGGAGTTTTTCACCAAAGTCGGGCAGAAACTGATTGCGCTGCTGAACGACATTACCGCCGACGGGCAGGTGTTCCGCGTCGATATGCGACTGCGGCCGGACGGCGATTCGGGCGCGCTGGTATTGAGCGAAACCGCGCTGGAGCAATATTTGATTACGCAGGGGCGCGAATGGGAACGCTATGCGTGGTGCAAAGGCCGCGTAGTTACGCCGTATCCGAACGACATCAAATCGCTGGTGCGCCCCTTTGTGTTCCGCAAATATCTGGATTACAGCGCGTATGAAGCGATGCGCAACTTACACCGCCAAATCCGCAGTGAAGTCAGCAAAAAAGGCATGGCGGACAACATCAAACTCGGCGCGGGCGGCATCCGCGAAGTCGAATTTATCGCCCAGATTTTCCAGATGATACGCGGCGGACAAATGCGCGCGCTGCAACTAAAAGGCACGCAGGAAACGCTAAAGAAACTTGCCGAACTGGGCATCATGCCGTCTGAAAACGTCGAAACCCTGCTCGCCGCCTACCGCTTCCTGCGCGACGTCGAACACCGCCTGCAATACTGGGACGACCAGCAAACCCAAACCCTGCCCTCCTCGCCCGAACAGCAGCAACTGCTCGCCGAAAGCATGGGTTTCGACAGCTACACCGCCTTTTCAGACGACCTCAACGTTCATCGGAACAAGGTCAATCAGTTGTTCAACGAAATTTTGAGCGAACCCGAAGAGCAAACCCTAGCCAACAGCGAATGGCAATGGGCATGGCAGGATAAACCCGACGAAGAAGAGCGGCAAGATCGTCTGAAAGAACACGGGTTCGATGCCGAAACCATCGCTGCAAGGCTCGACCAAATCCGGCACGGCCATAAATACCGCCATCTCTCTGCACACGCCCAGCCGCGTTTTGACGCCATTGTGCCGCTGTTCGTACAGGCGGCGGCAGAGCAAACCAACCCGACCGATACGCTGATGCGGCTGTTTGACTTCCTCGAAAACATCAGCCGCCGCTCCGCCTATCTCGCCTTCCTCAACGAACATCCGCAAACCTTGGCGCAACTGGCAGAGATTATGAGCCAAAGCTCATGGGTGGCGGCGTATCTGAGCAAATATCCGATTCTGCTGGACGAACTCATCAGCGCGCAGCTCTTGGATACCGCGTTCGACTGGCAAGCCCTCGCCGCCGCCCTTTCAGACGACCTCAAAGCCTGCGGCGGCGACACCGAAGCGCAAATGGACACCCTGCGCCGCTTCCAACACGCCCAAGTCTTCCGCCTTGCCGTCCAAGACCTCGCCGGACTGTGGACGGTAGAATCCCTTTCCGACCAACTTTCAGCCCTCGCCGACACCATCCTCGCCGCCGCCCTGCCGTGCGCGTGGGCGGACATGCCCAAAAAACACCGCGACACCCCGCAATTCGCCGTCGTCGGCTATGGCAAACTCGGCGGCAAAGAACTCGGCTACGCCTCCGACCTCGACTTGGTCTATCTTTACGACGACCCCCATCCCGACGCAGGCGACGTGTACAGCCGCCTCGCCCGCCGCCTGACCAACTGGCTTTCCGCCGCCACCGGCGCAGGCAGTCTCTACGAAACCGACCTGCGCCTGCGCCCCAACGGCGACGCCGGCTTCCTCGCCCACAGCATCGCCGCCTTCGAAAAATACCAGCGCGAAAACGCATGGACATG
>NZ_JH164969.1:212092-221986 GCF_000227275.1 Neisseria sp. GT4A_CT1 | reverse complement strand
GCCCGCTTCATCTGCGGCACACCCGAAATTCAGACGGCCTTCGACCGCATCCGTACCGAAATCCTCACCGCCGAGCGCGACCAAACCGCCTTGGCAGGCGAAATCATCGAAATGCGTGAAAAAATGTTCCCCACCCATCCGCCGGTTGACAGCAACGTCAAATACGCACGCGGCGGCGTGGTCGACGTCGAATTTATCGTCCAATATCTGATACTTGCCCATGCCCGAAAATATCCGCAACTCCTCGACAACTACGGCAACATCGCCCTCTTGAACATCGCCGCCGACTGCGGCCTCATCGGCAAAACCCTCGCCAAACAAAGCCGCACCGCCTACCGCTTCTACCGCCAGCAGCAACACAACACCAAACTGCGCGACGCGGAAAAAACCGAAGTAACCGACGAATTGCTGGCACATTACGGCAATGTCAGGAAATTGTGGCGGGAAGTGTTTGGGGAAGAAGCGAAGCTCGGATAAAGCAGGTATTACGAAAATTGACTGACTCATTAGCCGCGTAGTGTGGGTTCTACCTGCGAATCACTGCAAACCCGTAACGTGGGCTTCGCCCACGAACCAAACCCAAAATTTCAGACGACCTCTTTTACCCACCATTATCGTGGGCAAAGCTCACGCTACCATCTACGCCATCAAAACAAAAGGCCGTCTGAGAACGGGAGGAGCAATTTTTGCCGAAACCTCCGCCGTCATTCCCGCACAGGCGGGAATCCAGAAGTTTGAGGTCGCAGCAGCCTTGAAATGTTCCTGAAATGCCAAGGTCTGGATTCCCTCCTGCGCGGGAATGACGGCATTAAATAATCGGCAGTTTGCAAATAGGTCGTTCAAATTAAGTGATTCGATTCTTATCTTTAGAATCCGAAAAGATTAATCAGCAAAAATAGGAAAGGGACAAAATGGGATTTTTTAGCGAGTTACATGATGATTTGTTGCAGGTTAAAAAGAAAATTGCCCAAGTGAATGAGTCAATATTGTCAGAACAGGAGCGCGAACAGTATGAATTGATTACGGTGGTAGCGTCATCGATGATTGATAATCCTGAGTTATGGGAAGAACAATGTTTATTCAATATTCATTATATAGGTGAAAATTTTAAAAGTCTGATCAAAAATTTTCTTTTTGATTTTTCAGATAACAATTTGTTATATCTTTATGGCTATATTGTAAGGTTTTTAGGTGAATTGAATTTAAGCTTTCAGCAAAAAGAATATAGTTTCAATCCTGGAAATTCATTATTTTCAATAATCAAGGGATTAAATAAAAAAATGTTCTATTCGGGAGGAAAACATCCTGAAGAACTTTGTTATGCTTTTTATAAGATGCCGATAGACATATTATGTTTCTATATAGGTAACCAAGGCTTTAAGACATTCTTTGAATTTGATGAAAGGAAAAATGCCTTAGAAACATCAATTACAAAATATCGGGATGAAATTCAACAAAAAATAGATGAAGTAAATGTACTCAAAGATAAATTAGACGAATACAAAACAGCATTCAACTTTGTCGGCTTGTCCCAAGGATTTGAAAATCTATTGAACCAAAAAAATCGGGCAAAATGGCTGACGTTTGCTGTATTGATACTTTTATCGATTATCACGCTTGCTCCATTATGTTTCAGTTTCTATAAAAAATTCATCGTAAATATAGATATTTCATGGCAATCCATGCTACCCATTATCGGCTTGGAATTTGTTTTAATCTATTTCTTCAGAGTAGTTTTAACTCATTACCATTCGATACAGACCCAAATCATGCAGTTGGAACTGCGGCAGTCGTTATGCCAATTTATCCAAAGTTACGCTGAGTACGCAAAAGAAATCAAAACTGATGATAAAGATGCGTTAGAAAAATTCGAAAATCTGATTTTCAGCAGTATTCTGTCCAACCCTGATAAAGTGCCGGGTACATTCGATGGTGTGGAAGGGTTAACGTCTTTGTTGAAAGAATTGAAGAAATAAAATTAAGGTCGTCTGAAATCCTAATTGGTTTTCAAACGGCTTTCTTGGGCGAAGTCCACGCTACAAGTTTCTGTCAACGTAGGCGATGTAGGTTGGGTTTAGACCCAACAAAAGCCGTTGAATCTTCTGTGGTGTTCAGTTTCAACCCAACCTACCCGAAAGGTCGTCTGAAAACGTTTTCAGACGACCTTTCTGACGCTTTGTTATTTTAAAACCGCACAATTGATTGTGCGGTTTGTCATGGTCAGTATTTGAAATCAATATTTGAAGTTTTCGCCGAGATAGACGGAGCGGACTTGTTCGTTGTTGACCAAGTCGTCGGGCTTTCCGGAGGCGAGGACGGTGCCGTCGCTGATGATGTAGGCTCTGTCGCAGATGCTGAGGGTTTCGCGTACGTTGTGGTCGGTAATGAGTACGCCGATGCCGCGCGATTTGAGGAAGTCGATGATTTTTTGGATGTCGATGACGGCGATAGGGTCAACGCCGGCGAAGGGTTCGTCCAAGAGGATGAAGCGCGGCTGCATGGCGAGTACGCGGGCGATTTCGACGCGTCGGCGTTCGCCGCCGGACAGGGAGGGGGCAGGGTTGTGGCGCAGGTGGCCGATGTTGAGGTCGGCAAGCAGTTTTTCGACTTCGCCGTCGATGCGGCTTTTGTCTTTGGTGCTGATTTCTAAAATGGCGCGGATGTTTTGTTCGACGGTCATTTTGCGAAAAATCGAGGCTTCTTGGGGCAGGTAGCCGACGCCGAGGCGGGCGCGTTCGTGTATGGGCAGGTGGCGCAGTTCTTGTCCGTCGAGGGTAACGCTGCCTGCATCGGCAGCGATGAGTCCGACAATCATGTAGAAGCTGGTGGTTTTGCCTGCGCCGTTGGGGCCGAGCAGGCCGATGACTTCGCCGCTTTCGATTTCGAGGGAGAAGCTTTTGACGACTTGGCGTTTTTTGAAACTTTTTTGCAGGTTTTGAACGACGAGGCGGCTGGTGTTTTCGCTCATAAATGACTCTTGGTTCGGAGGTCGTCTGAAAATGTTATTTGGGGTTTTTGCTGCGTTGGTTTTTAGACGACCTTTTGTGTTGTCAGATATTGGTTATTTGGTTTTTTGGGTGCTGGACGGCTGGATGACGACGCTGACCCTGCCGGATTTGGCGGCGGATTTGGCACCTGATTTCGAGCTGCCGTTGATGGTATAGACTTCGGTTTTGGTGTTGTAGGTGATGACTGCGCCTTCGGCAACGTCGCCGCCGCGTTGGACTTTGGCGTTGCCGGTCAGGGTAACGAGGTTGATGGCGGAGGAGTAGGTTACGTTGTTGGCTTGTCCGTTAACCGTGCCTTTGTTGTCGTCGAGCGTCTGGCTGAAGCGGACGGGCGAGCCGCTGGCTTTCATAAACTGTTCGCCTTTGTCGTTGCGGGAGACGTTGACGCTGCCGGCGCGGATGTTGAGCGTGCCTTGTTTGATGATGACGTTGCCGGTGAAGGTGGTGCTTTGGTTGTTTTGGTCGAGCGAGCCTTGGTCGGCTTCAATCTGTATCGGCTGCTTGCTGTCGCTTTGCAGGGCGTAGGCTGGGGCGGTGGCGAAAAATGCGGTTAAAACACATGCCTTACATATTTTTTGTATCATAAATCGTGGCTTTCACTCTGGATGGGAAGTTCAACAAACCTTTTTTGTGGTCATACGTCAGACCTTCGGCGTTGCCGCTCGATTCGCCGTATTGGAAGGTAACGGGCGTGTCGGTTTGGGCGTATTGCGATTCGGTGTCGACGTGTAGGAGATCGGTTTTGACGACGCCTGCCTGCCGCTTGGCATCGGCGGCTTTGGTCAGGACGACGTTGTGTTTGAACAGGAGTTGTTTGGTTTGGGTGTTGTACACGGCTTCGTCGCTGCCGACGTCGTAAAGCCGGCTGCCTTCTTGGAAGAAGACGAGGTGCGGCAGCTCGAAATGGACGTCGTTGCTTTCGGGAAATTGTTTCGCCCCTCTTGCGCTCAGATGCTCTTTCAGACGACCTTGTTCGTCAAACCGCCGCCCGTCTATGCCGTCCATCGTGTATTGCGGCTGGTTGGGGTTGAGTTTGACTTCTTCAATGTCGATTTCGCTGATACGCCCCAGCCATGCCGACAATCCGCCGAGCGCGACCGCCAGCACCAAAGGGAATGCAATTCCGTACCGCCATCTTACTTTCATTTGATGTACTCGTTCAAAGCCGCGCCCAGCGTACCTTTCGCGCGCATAATCAGGTCGCACACTTCGCGCACCGCGCCCGCGCCGCCCGCGTGTTTCGTAATATAAGCGGCGTGTTGCAGCGCAAACCAATGCGCGTCGGGGACGGCAACCGGCAATCCGCAGCGCACCATCACCGGCAAATCGACCACGTCATCGCCGACAAAGGCGCACTCGCCTTCTTCTACGCCCGCTTTCGCACGCAATTCTTCATAGGCGGCGTGTTTGTCCGAAATGCCTTTGAAGTAGTAATTTATGCCCAACTGTTTGACGCGGATGCCGACGGAGGGCGCGTCCCGACCTGTGATAACCGCAGTCTGCACGCCGCTTGCCTGAAGCATCTTCAAGCCGTGTCCGTCCAGGGTGTGGAACGATTTGATTTCTTCGCCGTCGTCGCGGATAAAGATGCGGCCGTCGGTCAAAACGCCGTCCACATCCAATATCAGCAGCTTGATATGCGCCGCGCGCTGTTGCAGCTCGGGGTCTAAGGTTTGCATAGTGTTTCCTTGCGGATTGCCAGGTTTCAGACGACCTATTCTAACATAAAGGTCGTCTGAAAACGGTTAGCCCGCCTTTACACAATCCGCGCCATCAGTAAATCGTGCATATTCAGCGCGCCGGTCAGCACGCCGTCGGCGTCGGTTACCAAAAGCCCGTTCACATGGTTTGCCTGCATGACTTTGAGGGCTTCGGTGGCAAGGCGTTCGGCGGGGATGGTTTTGGGGGAAGGATGCATGATTTCATCGACGGTCAGCCCGTCAAAACGGTCACGCTGTTGGAACAGGCGGCGCAAATCGCCGTCGGTAAACACGCCTTTCAGACGACCTTGATCGTCCGTTACCGCCAGCATGCCCAAGCCTTTTTCACTCATGCTGACGATGGCTTCTTTCAAGGGCGTGCCGAGTCGAACGGCGGGCAGCGCGTCGTCTTGGTGCATGATGTCCGCAACGCGTAGAAGCAGTCGTTTGCCAAGGCTGCCGGCGGGGTGGCTCAAGGCGAAATCGTCGGGCGTGAACGCGCGCGCGCGCAGCAGGACGACTGCCAATGCGTCGCCCAAAGCCATGACGGCGGTGGTGCTGGTAGTCGGGGCAAGTCCCAGCGGGCAGGCTTCTTTGGAAACTGACGCCGTGATGTGGATGTCGGCATGGCTCGCCATGGTCGAATCGGGGCGGGCGGTAATGCAGATGAGGGTAATGTTTTTGCGTTTGAGCGCAGGGATGATGGCGGCAATTTCGTCGCTTTCGCCGGAATTGGAAATTGCGACGACGACGTCGTTGTCCACAATCATGCCCAAATCGCCGTGTGCCGCTTCCGCAGGATGGACGAAAAACGCGGGTGTGCCGGTCGAAGCCATAGTCGCCGCTATTTTGCGCCCGATATGTCCCGACTTGCCCATGCCCGTGATGACGACCCTGCCTTTGCAGTGCAGCAGCGCGTCTGCCGCGTGGACGAAGTTTTCGTCCAGTTCCGCCGCAATTTCACGCAAGCCTTCCGCTTCGGTGTGCAACACTTCGCGCGCCCAATCGAGATATTGACCGTTTCCTGCCATAAATTTACGCCTTTTTGTGTTCGTTTTATAGTGGATTAACTTTAAACCAGTACGGCGTTGCCTCGCCTTGTCGTACTATTTGTACTGTCTGCGGCTTCGTCGCCTTGTCCTGATTTAAATTTAATCCACTATATATCGTTTTGGACATTGTTAAATGCCCTAATAATCTATCCAAATTTGCCGAATAGGGGTAGCATTACCGCCTGCTTCGCAAATAACCTATATTTAAAGGAATCAGAGATGACTATTTTATCGGACGTTAAAGCATTAGGACAACAAATCTGGCTGGACAACCTTTCCCGCTCGCTCGTGCAAAGCGGCGAATTGGCGCAAATGCTGAAACAAGGCGTGTGCGGCGTCACTTCCAATCCCGCCATCTTCCAAAAAGCCTTCGCCGGCGACGCGCTTTACGCCGATGAAGTCGCCGCCCTCAAACAACAAGACCTCAGCCCCAAACAACGCTACGAAACCATGGCGATTGCCGACGTACAGGCAGCCTGCGACGTTTGCCTTGCCGAACACGAATCCACCGGCGGCAAAACTGGTTTCGTCAGCCTCGAAGTTTCCCCCGAGCTTGCCAAAGACGCACAAGGCACGGTAGAAGAAGCCCACCGCCTCCATGCTGCCATCGCGCGTAAAAACGCCATGATTAAAGTCCCCGCCACCGACGCAGGCATCGAAGCACTCGAAACCCTCATCGCCGACGGCATCAGCGTGAACCTGACCCTGCTGTTCTCACGCGCCCAAACCCTCAAAGCCTACGCAGCCTACGCGCGCGGCATCGCCAAACGCTTGGCAGCCGGACAAAGCGTTGCCCATATCCAAGCCGTCGCCAGCTTCTTTATCTCCCGCGTGGACGGCGCGCTTGACGCCACGCTGCCCGACCACCTCAAAGGCAAAATCGCCATCGCCCTTGCCAAAGCCGCCTACCAAGACTGGGCGCAATACTTCGGCAGCCCCGAATTTGCCGCACTAGAGGCCAAAGGCGCAAACCGCGTGCAGCTCTTGTGGGCGTCCACAGGCGTCAAAAACCCCGCCTATCCCGACACGCTCTACGTTGACAGCCTGATCGGCGCGCACACCGTCAACACCGTCCCCGACGCCACCCTCAAAGCCTTCATCGACCACGGCACAGCCAAAGCCACGCTGACCGAAGGCGTAGAAGAAGCACAAGCGCAGCTTGCCGAAACCGCCGCGCTCGGCATAGACGTAGAAACCCTCGCCAACCGCTTGCAGGAAGACGGTTTGAAACAATTTGAAGAAGCCTTCGACAAACTGCTCGCCCCGCTGGCTTGATGGTCAAAACCCAAGCCAGCCTTAGCAACCCTTTATCTATAAACAAGCTCAAAAGGTCGTCTGAAAACCTCAATTCGAGATTTTCAGACGACCTTTTGCCGTTTCCATCATCTATATATAGATTCAAATCAAGACCAAGTATAGTGGATTAACTTTAAACCAGTACGGCGTTGCCTCGCCTTGTCCTGATTTAAATTCAATCCACTATATCATTATCGCCATCAGCTAATGCAGGCAGAATCTGCCAAAAATAATGTGCAAAATCGAAAAAAGGCAGGGCGGGTATCCCTATCGGTTATCCCCTTTTTAGAAGAGGCTTCGGGCGCTGAAAACAACCATTCAAAATTAAATTAATTTCCATAAATTTCTATTTTGAATTGCCGTTTATCTCAAATAAATATCAAATATCAAAATATCATATTAAAAACATTCGAAAAATCAATATATTAAAAATATCTAAATTTCAAAAATACCGTTTATCTGAAAAATAATACCGCTTGTCTAAATATTTAAATATTATTAAAAACGGCTTTCAAAAGTGACGAAACACGGCACGTGACACAAAACGTCTTCTTCACCTCCCCCAAAAAAATCAAAAAATGACAAAACACGTCATATTGCAAAAACAATCCTACGTCATAAAAAAGCCCAAATCTGCCCGAAAAATCCTTCAAAACAAATTTAAACCTATTAAAAACATAAAATTACAAAATATTTTCACAAAAAATCCAAAAAAATCCAGACTTGGCACATCCCCTGCTTGATACATTACGTCCGGCAAGGGAAACGAAGCAACGAAGCCCGAACCGGGAAGCTGTATATTCCTTCTACTTGATGGTTTTACTCATAAACAAGCAGAGCCAAACACATTACGGATTTTTTAACAACAAACATTTTTTTATTCACAACACTTTTTTAACTGGAGTTTATTAAATGAAAGCAATCCAAAAAGGTTTCACCCTGATCGAATTGATGATCGTCGTAGCAATTATCGGTATCCTGGCCGCTATCGCCCTGCCTATGTACGGCGACTACACTGCCCGCGCACAAGCGACTGAAGGCTACGAACTCTTGGGCGGTATGAAAACGCCTTTGGTTGAGGCAGTTGCAGCAAGCAGTAATGACGTAGCTTGTAATGGTGCTACTGATGATACTGGTGCGGCTGGTGCCAATGATCCGGCTTGGTTTAAATCCGCAGTACGTTCCGGTAAATATGTTAAAGGTGTGGCAGCTGCACATGCAGGTTCAGAAGATTCTGCTACTTGTGCTTTGACTGCTACCTTTAAAGATGCATCTACTGGTGTCAATGATAAAGTGGCTAAGAAAACTATTACTATGACGTTGACTCCTGCAACTGGTGCTTGGGCTTGTACTACCAACCTGGCTGATAACGTAGCACCTGCTGCTTGCCGTGCTGTCGCAAAAAAATAACAGCTAATTTCATAAATTATTATGAAATTACAAAGCCCGCTCTGGCGGGCTTTTCTACCATCTCTTCAAACAATTCAAATTGGGCAAACCGATTCTGCTCCTAACTCACTTCATCAAAGGCTGTCGTATGAAACAACAAGGTTTTACCATTACCGAACTGATGATTGTCGTCGCCATTCTCGGCATACTTGCCGCCATTGCCCTGCCGTTGTTCGGCAACTATACCGCCAAGGCGCAGGCAACTGAAGGGCATGACATCCTTGCCGGTCTGAAAAGCCCGCTGGTCGAGGCTATTTCTACCGAGGGCATTAATGCTTGCGATACCACCAAACCTTGGTTTACCTCCAGCGTGCATACGGGCAATTTCGTCAATGGTGTTGCTTTAGAAAAGAATGAAACCCAATGCCTGCTGACCGTTACTTTCAAAAGCAGTGGCGTAAACGACAAAATCACTGATAAGAAAATTAATATCCGCTATACCGTAGGATCGGGAGTATGGGAATGCGGTACAAATGTGGACAAAGAATTACGCACCGCTTCATGCCAAGGCGACCTGCTGTCGCTGTAATTAAAGGCGTAGGTCGGATACTTGTATCCGACAAAAAAGCCGATGTCCACACATTGCGAAAATTCGGGAATGATTGAAATGTCGAATTCGAGAATCCGACCTACATGGATTGTTCGGTTTCAACGTAGGTCGGATACTTGTATCCGACAAAAAAGCCGATGTCCACACATTGTGGAAATTTGGGAATGATTGGAATGTCGGATTCGAGAATCCGACCTACATGGATTGTTCGGTTTCGATGTAGGTCGGATACTTGTATCCGACAAAAAAGCCGATGTTCACGCCTTGAGAAAATTCAGGAATGATTGAAATATCGGATTCAAGCATCCGACCTACATGGATTGTTCGGTTTCGATGTAGGTCGGATACTTGTATCCGACAAAAAAACGATGTCCACACATTGCGAAAATTCGGGAATGATTGAAATGTCGGATTCGAGAATCTGACCTACATGGATTGTTCGGTTTCAACGTAGCAACTGTATTTTTCACCCCGTCGGGCAAAAATACCAAAACTCAAATCAAGCCGTTCGGATACCGTTTTCGGTGGTACCGTTTTCGGCAAAGTAATCACGCATCCGGGCATTCAATATCGTCAGCAGTTTGCGCATACATGCCGTAACGGCAACCTTATACGGCTTACCCTTGGACAGCAGGCGTTGGTAGAAATCCCGAATAAGCGGTTCAAAACGTGTCGCTACCACGGTAGCCATATACAGTGCCTTACGCACCGCAGACCTTCCGCCAAAGCAGCGGCTTTTGAATTTGGTTTCCCCGCTCTCCCTCGGGTGCGGGGCAATGCCGACCAAACTCGCCAGCCGTTTGTGC
Organism: Neisseria sp. GT4A_CT1; assembly: GCF_000227275.1. Classification (NCBI taxonomy): domain Bacteria; kingdom Pseudomonadati; phylum Pseudomonadota; class Betaproteobacteria; order Neisseriales; family Neisseriaceae; genus Neisseria; species Neisseria sp. GT4A_CT1. The sequence goes on along the minus strand of NZ_JH164969.1, from coordinate 212,125 downwards.
GACAGCCGTCCCAATTCGGCAGCATCGCCATCA
>NZ_JH164969.1:137098-211922 GCF_000227275.1 Neisseria sp. GT4A_CT1 | reverse complement strand
TTGTGTTTTTTAAGGTATTCGATAGTATGGGCGATACCTTTGGGGTTGTTGGTTTCGGTTTTGGTTTTGGTTTTAGACAAAGACGAAACGGCGATGACGAAGTTTCGTTTGGCGATGTCGATGCCTGCACAGTTGTATTGGGTACTCATCATAAACCTGCCTTGCATTCGGTTGTGTTGTCTGGCAACTGTCCGGTTGTGTCGATGGGTTGCCCGGCCGCTCCCTGAGCTACGCAACGGTTGTTTGCCTTGGTCGGATGCGGGTGGCGGCGGGCGGTTTGTTGCTATGATACGGGTGTTTCGATATACAAGGTCGGATACTTGTATCCGACAAAAAAACGATGTCCACACCTTGAGAAAATTCGGGAATGATTGGAATGTTGGATTCGAGAATCCGACCTACATGGATTGTTCGGTTTCGATGTAGGTCGGATACTTGTATCCGACAAAAATCTTTCTGAAAAACAAAAACTTAATTGAAAAAGGGAATTCATGCGATACCGACGCTTTTATCAAACGGGCGGTACTTACTTTTTTACGGTGGTTGCTGATAAACGACAAAAAATCCTGACTGATGAAACGGTGCGTTCGGCCTTGCGGCAGGCGGTAATGACGGTTCGGGAGCGGTATCCGTTTGAAATTGAGGCATGGGTGCTGATGCCCGACCATCTTCATACGATTTGGCGTCTTCCTGAAAATGATGCAGCTTATTCGGAAAGTTGGCGGCAAATTAAACGGTACAGCCAATATTTGATTGGAGGGGAATGTCGGCTTTGGCAAAAAAGGTTTTGGGAACATACCATTCGTGATGAAACGGACTTTATCCATCATTTCAATTATCTACATTTTAATCCCGTAAAGCATGGTTATGTCGGTCAGGTTTCCGATTGGCCGTTTTCTACTTTTCACCGTTATGTGAAACAGGGGATTTATCCAAAGCACTGGGGTGGAAGCAATGTGGATTTCAGCATTAAATATGATGGGTAAGTCGGATACTCGTATCTGACAAACGTTTTATGTTTTACTGCTTTTGATTATAGCGGAAATGTTTGAAAATGTCGGATTCAAGAATCCGACCTACATCTGGATTTCCGCATGCGCGGGAATGACGGCGGAGGTTTCGGCAAAAATTGCTCCTCCCGTTTTCAGACGGCCTTTACCCCATCGGTGTACATTGTAGCGTGGGCTTTGCCCACGATAATGACAGCTAAAAGAGGTCGTCTGAAATTTTGGGTTTGATTCGTGTGCAAAGCCCACGCTATGGGTTTCTATTCTCTCCTGCTACGGTTTTTGCCGTAGGTCGGATTCTCGAATCCGACATTTCCAACAGCGGCACTTCGGAAACGACAGACGCGTCAAACGTTTTTTGTCGGATACGAGTATCCGACCTACATTTCTACGGATTTCAGACGACCTCTGCCATCCCCCTTTTACATCTCTTCCAATTTCGCAAACTTGGTGTCCAGCTCTTTCACGCCCTGTTTGCCGAAGTTGATGGTCAGTCGGGCGGATTCGCCTTTGTCCACGGCATCGATGATGACGCCGGTGCCGAATTTGGCGTGGCGGACGTTTTGTCCGATGCGGAAGCCTGCGTAGGTTTGCGGCTGTTTGTAGTCGTCGACGATTTTGTCTTTGGACGCGGCGGTTGGTCGCGGGCTGCCGTAGCTGTCGTAGGCAGTTTTTTTGACGGACAGGTAGTGCAATACTTCGGGGGGAATTTCTTCGACGAAGCGGGAGACGATGCCGAATTGGGTTTGCCCGTGCAGCATTCTTTGCTGCGCCATGGTGATGTAGAGGCGTTTGCGGGCGCGGGTGATGGCAACGTACATGAGGCGGCGTTCTTCTTCGAGGCCGCCGCGTTCGGCAAGGCTCATTTCGCTGGGGAAGCGGCCTTCTTCCATGCCGGTGAGGAAGACGGCGTTAAATTCCAAGCCTTTGGCGGCGTGGACGGTCATGAGTTGGACGGCTTTTTCGCCCGCGCCTGCTTGGTTTTCGCCGGATTCGAGGGCGGCGTTGCTTAGGAAGGCGAGGATGGGGAAGGCGGGGTCGTCTGAAATGTTGTCGGGCAGGATTTCGAAGTTGCTGTCTTCGGGTTTGAACTCGATGGCGGCGTTGACGAGTTCGTCGAGGTTGTCGAGGCGGTCTTGGTTGTCACCTTTTTGGGTTCGGTAGTGTTCGATCAGGCCGCTGTCTTTGAGGATGCCGACGATAATTTCGGGCAGGGGCATTTGTCCGACTTGGTTGCGCAGGGCTTCAATCAGACGGACGAAGGCGGCGACTTTGGCGGCTTTTGCGCTGGCGTTGCAGGCTGCCTGCCAAAGGGTGATGCCTTGTTCGGTTGAGGCCGTCTGAAGGTTTTCGATGGTGCGTGCGCCGATGCCGCGCGGCGGGAAGTTGATGACGCGCAAGAGGGCGTTGTCGTCATCGGGATTGACAGCGAGACGCAGGTAGGCGAGCGCGTGTTTGATTTCTTGGCGTTCGTAAAAGCGCAGGCCGCCGTAGATTTTGTAGGGGATGCCACTGCGGAACAGGCTTTGTTCGATGACGCGGGATTGGGCGTTGCTGCGGTAGAGGACGGCGATTTCGTCTAAATCCCAGCCTTCGCGTTCGAGGGCTTTGGTTTCGTCCACGATGAATTGGGCTTCTTCGAGGTCGGTAAAGGCGGAGTAGTAGCGGATTTTGTCGCCTGCTTCGGCGTCGGTGCGCAGGTTTTTGCCGAGGCGTTCGTCGTTGTTTTCGATAACGGCGTTGGCGGCGGCGAGGATGTTGCCGACGGAGCGGTAGTTTTGTTCGAGTTTGACAGGCGCGTCGATGTGGAACTCTTCCATCAGCGCGGTCATGTTGCCGACGTGCGCGCCGCGGAATCGGTAGATGCTTTGGTCGTCGTCGCCGACGGCAAACACTGCCGCGTTGCCGCCCGCCATGAGTTTGAGCCACGCGTATTGCAGCTTGTTGGTGTCTTGGAACTCGTCGACCAGAATGTGGTTGAAGCGGTTTTGGTAGTGTTGGCGCAGGATTTCGTTGCTTTGCAGCATTTCGTAGCTGCGGAGCATGAGTTCGGCGAAATCGACCACGCCTTCGCGTTGGCAGATTTTATCGTATTCGGCGTAGCACTCAATCATGCGGCTTGTGTGCGGGTCGGGCGCGCTCAACACGGAAGCGCGCAAACCGGATTCTTTTTGCGCATTGATAAAGCCTTGCAGCGAACGCGGCGCGATGATTTCTTCGGCGATGTTGAGGCTTTTGAGCAGGCGTTTGATCAGGGAAAGCTGGTCGCCGCTGTCGAGGATTTGAAAGGAAGACGACAAACCGGTATCACGGTGGTGCAGCCGTAGAAAGCGGTGGCAGAGACCGTGGAACGTGCCGAGCCACATGGCGCGGACGTTGATGGGAATCATCGCGCCGAGTCGGGTTTGCATTTCTTTGGCAGCTTTGTTGGTAAACGTTACCGCCATAATGCTGTGTACGCTCGCCTGACCGGTTTGCAAAAGCCATGCGATGCGTGTGGTCAGCACGCGCGTTTTGCCGCTGCCCGCGCCCGCCAGCACAAGGGCGGATTGCGGCGGCCAGGTTACGGCGGAAAGTTGTTCGGGGTTTAAGCCTTGCAGCAGATTGGGGGCGGATTGGTCGGGAAACATGGGAAAAGAGGCCGTCTGAAAAATGGGAATACGGTATTTTAATGGAAACGGCAAAGGTCGTCTGAAAAGATGTTTCAGACGACCTTTCGATATCGAATGCTGTATATCGGGCAAAAGTTTGACAAGCCGAGGCAGCCTGCTGACGACATTGATTTAGAAATTGAAATTTTAGGACGGAAATCGGGAAATGCGATTTTGACGGAGCAAGGTCGTCTGAAATTTATAGTGGATTAAATTTAAATCAGGACAAGGCGACGAAGCCGTAGACAGTACAGATAGTACGGAACCGATTCACTTGGTGCTTCAGCACCTTAGAGAATCGTTCTCTTTGAGCTAAGGCGAGGCAACGCCGTACTGGATTTAAAGTTAATCCACTATATAAAACAGCGGCTTCAGACGACCCTTCTCTTCATTGCCAGCCATCCGTTTACCATCATCAGACTCAAACCCAACCAAATGAATCCGTAGCTGATTAATGCCCCGCTCTCCAAAGGTTCGCCCAGCCATGCAATCGAAATGACAAACAGCAAGACCGGCTCCAAATAGCTCAACATACCGAATACGGCAATGGGTAATAATTGGCTTGCTTTTAAATTCAAATGCATGGCGACCGCGCTATTGATACCCAGCAGTACGATAAAGCCGATAAGTTTTGGAGTGGACGCAATCAAATTAATGGTATCGGTTTGCGTCAGAATATAAAACAAGGTACAAGGCGCAATCACGAGCAAATCAAACGTCAGCCCTATCAATGCTGGCACGCCCAGTTTGCGGCGCACCAAATAATAGATGGGATACGTCCCGAATACCCATACCGTCGCCCATGAAAATGCGCCGGATCGTACCAACTCCCATGCCACGCCCAAACATGCCGATACGACCGCTACTATTTGCAGACGGTTAAGCGTTTCCTTAAACCAAATCCTGCCACACGCCAGCATCGCCAATGGGAACAGGAAATAGCCCATTGCCACATTCACGCCTTCGCCATTGACAGGTGACCATACAAACAGCCAAAGCTGACTTGCGAAAACAGGCGTGGGTAACATAATCAAAAACCAACGTTTCCAATCCCTGCCCGTTTCACGAACAAACTGCCCTGCCGCCTTCCAGCCATCGCTCATGCCCATCAATACGCATATGGCCGCTAACATTGCAACCATGCGCCAAGCGAAAACTTCCGTCCCGGTCATCGGACGCATCCAAGTTCCGTACAGAAACAGCATGGAAAACAATAAATTGGAAGCCAACGCCGCCACAAGCCCCTTTGAGAAATCCGTCATATTCAGACGACCCTGCAAAAACCTCATTGTATCAATGGGGAATGTGAAAAGAAATTTCATATTTTCGACATTTGAAGAAATAGAAAAACTTAACGCGAATCCTGCCGTCTCAACTTACTATCTCTCAGCCGTTCGCCCTCTTTCAACCAGTCTCAAAAATGCATAGGCAATTCAAGAGATGCAACAAATAAAAAAAGCCCTGCATTGCAGGGCTTTTTGAGATTCCAAAAACGAATTAACGTTTGGAGAATTGTTTTGCGCGGCGTGCTTTGCGCAGACCTGGTTTTTTACGCTCAACTTCACGGGCATCGCGAGTCACGAAACCGGCTTGAGACAAGGCAGGTTTCAGCGCAGCGTCGAAGTCGATCAGGGCGCGGGTAATGCCGTGACGGATAGCGCCGGATTGACCGGTTTCACCGCCACCGATAACGTTGACTTTGATGTCGAACGCTTCAGCGTTTTCAGTCAGGACCAAAGGTTGGCGAACAACCATGCGGCTGGTTTCGCGGGCGAAGAATTCGTCAACGGGACGACCGTTTACGATGATTTGGCCGGTACCTTTAGTCAGGAATACACGAGCCACTGAACTTTTGCGGCGGCCTGTGCCGTAGTAGTATTTACCGTTCATGTCGTGTCCTTATTTTAATTCCAAAACTTTGGGTTGTTGTGCGGCATGGGCGTGTTCTGCACCAGCGTACACTTTCAGTTTTTTGATCATGGCGTAACCCAATGGACCTTTAGGCAACATGCCTTTTACGGCTTGTTCCAAAGCGCGGCCCGGGAATTGCTCTTGCATTTCGCGGAAAGTACGCTCGTAGATACCGCCGGGGAAGCCGGAGTGACGGAAGTATTTTTTGTCTTCGAATTTGGCACCGGTTACACGCAGTTTGTCCGCGTTGATGACGATGATGTAGTCGCCGGTGTCAACGTGGGGGGTGTATTCAGGTTTGTGCTTGCCACGCAGACGGTGTGCGACTTCGGCTGCAACGCGACCCAGAACTTTGTCTTGGGCGTCGATAACGAACCATTCGCGCTTCACCTCGTGGGGTTTCGCTGAAAAGGTTTTCATAGTGGAAATCCAGATAGATATAGAAAGTTGTGAATTTTAAAGATGGGATTGGCTTTTGTCAATCGGATTGGGGTCGTCTGAAAGTGTTTTTTCTATGATGGCGTTTTTATGCATTGGGAAATGTTGTTTTTAGGTTGGAAAACATTGCTGTTGATTCAAAATATCGGGATATGTTTTTTGATTTTACGTTTGGTTTTTCAGACGACGTCGAAGCCGATGATAAATGAAAGCCATGCCGCAATCGGGCATGGCTTGATATGGGAATCCCCGCGAGAGCCGTTTTGGCTGAATCCGCTTGAACCTTGTTGACAAGGCGGTCACCTCGGGCAGTTTCGGGTGCATCTAAGGATAGACGCTCGCGCCCACTGCAACTCCCGGCAACCTTAAGCGAACTTATTGGTTCAAAGGAATATATGCCTTCGCGGACACCGCAGGGAAAAAGAAAAATCAGTTTTGTTCCAACCGCGCCAAAGCTTTTTGGCAAGCGTTGTTCATGTCGGTTATTTTACGCTCAAATTCACCTATTGCCAAATCGTCTTTGAGTGTGATTTTAAGGAGGTCGTGGACAACGTTGAGTGCGGTCATAATGGCGATTTTATCGCTGCCGACAATGCGTCCGCTCTCTTTGATAGCGGCACTTTTTTTGTTGAGCATATCAACGGCTTGGAGCAGGGTATCTTTTTCTTCGCTCGGGGTGTTGATGGTGAAATTGACATTCATGATGTCGAGGCTGACTTGTTCGATACTCATGGCGTGTCCTTATGATTGCGTTTCTTGCGGCAGGCGGGCAATGAGCCGGCGGATTTTTTCTGCAGTCTGCTCTAATGTGCTGCGGTATTGTTCTTTTTCGGCGGTAAGGTTGTCGATTTTGCCTTGTAGGTCTTCTTTGAGTTTGCCGACTTGTACGAGCAGCGCTTCGCTCAATTCGTCAACGGCGGCTTCGTGTTCGCGCTTTTGTTGTTCATGCTCGAGCTTGAGGCGGTCGATTTCTTCGTTAAGGCGACGGTTCTCACCAACAAGGGTTTCAAATTTTTGGGCCAGCTGGTAAACGCTGACTTCCAAGGTGTCGAGTGATTGATTCATGTATAGGCTTCCGTATTGCCGCATGGTGGCAGGCGGTCAGGATATTAGGATGATGATGCAGGGATGTCAATCGCTGCCGAATCTTGAGGTCGTCTGAAACTTTTTGGCTTGATGTTTTCAGACGACCTTTGCCGTTCGGTCTTACTCAAAGCGCGCGCTGCGCTCCATGAGTCTTTCTGCCACTTGCTGCGGGGTCATTTCCTTGCGGATGAGTTGCAGCAGGGTTTGGGTAATGGGCATATCGATTTGGTATTTCACAGCGGTGTTAAACACTTCTTCGATGGTGCTGACGCCCTCGGAAACATGGCCGATTTCCACCAACACTTGATGCAGTTCTTTGCCTTCTGCCAAACCCAAACCGACACGGCGGTTGCGCGAAAGTGCGCCGGTACAGGTCAGGATAAGGTCGCCGATGCCGGCAAGCCCCATCATGGTTTTGGGCTGCGCACCCATGGCCATGGCAAGACGGGTAATTTCGGCGAGACCGCGCGTCACCAGCGCCGCACGCGCATTGAGTCCGTATTCGAGACCGTCGGAAAGACCGGTAGCAATTGCCATCACGTTTTTGACGGCACCGCCGACAGCAACGCCGATAACGTCCGTGCTGCCGTAAAGGCGCATTACGTTGGTGTTGAGCTGCGGCACCAATTCCTCAATCCACTCCTGATTTTCTGAGGCGACAACCACAGCACAAGGCAGTTGTTTGGCGAGTTCTTGGGCAAAGCTCGGACCTGACAGCACGCCGATTTTTTTGTTCTCAGGCAATACTTCTTTCAATACTTGGAAGGTCAACAGCCCTGTGTCTTGTTCAAAGCCTTTGCAGGCAGCAAGGACGGGAATATGGTCGGCATTGTGTTGTTTGAGGAGTTCCGCGCTGCTTCTCAAACCTGCGACAGAAGTTACGACAAGGACGAGCCCGCTGTCTTTGAGCGCATCACCCAAATCGGCGTAAACGGTTAAGGATTCAGGGAAAGGGAAACCGGGCAGGCCGCGTTTGTTTTCACGTTCTGCCTGCAATGTACGGACTTGTTCGGGATTGCGTGTCCAAAGGGCGACTTCGTTGCCGTGGCTGGCAAAGTGCAGGGCAAGGGCTGTACCCCAAGAACCTGCGCCGATGACGGTAATTTTCATTGTGTGTCTTCCAACGGTAGATTGTCGTTTAATTTAAACCAATCGGCTTGGCAGTGCAAGCGATAGAGGCCTATTCGACATGAAAACCGCATGAAAATGCAGAAGCTATCACATATATTGCTTATCTCTATTGAAAATCCAATATTGATTTACCGCAAAGGGTAAACCACGCCCGCTGTTTATACTTCGCGGACAAAAAAAGCCGGACATATCAAACGGACGCAAACAAAGCGGAATGCCATTCCCCATTTTCGCCCGCCATTCATCACGGCAATCAACGGAAACGGTGCTTACTCATAAAAGGCAACGTCAACGCCCTGAACGAACAAGAGCGCAAAGGCGTGCGCGCCTTTATGGACAACGGCTGTATCGCCTGCCACAGCGGCGTCAACCTTGGCGGCGCAACCTTCCAAAAATTCGGTTTGGTTGAAGGCCCGTACTGGAAATTCATCGAAGATCCGAAACACGACAAAGGCCGTGCCGACGTAACCAAAAAAGCCGAAGACGAATTCTTCTTCCGCGTCCCAGGCTTGCGTAACGTCGCCAAAACTTATCCATATTTCCACAACGGCAGCGTTTGGGAATTGGACAAAGCCGTTACCATCATGGGTAAAGCGCAACTGGGCAAAGATTTATCTAAAGAAGACACCGATAACATCGTTGCCTTCTTGAAAACCCTGTCCGGCAATGTTTCCGACACTGCCCGCACCATGCCTGAGCTGCCTTTGTCTGCACCGATGGAATCCCATCCGAACAACAAATAAGCAGTAAATGAATGAAGGTCGTCTGAAAATTCAGGTTCAACAAAGCCCAAAGCTTTAGAGAACAGGATTTCAGACGACCTTTATGCCGTTTCATGATCCCAAATCATTCGATGTCCGCATCCCTTTTCCCGCAAATGACACGTCGGACAAAAACCAGCCTCATATACAATGAAACGCACGCCGTTCAAACAATTACATCCCGAATACAATCAACCATATGATTTATTTAAATTTTTATAAAAACCATCAACAAACGAATCTCCAACCCACATCATCAATATCCGAATACCCATCTTCAAACATGCCTCGTCAGTTGACGGCGGCAAGGCAAAATGTTGAAATACACATCTAGGATAAAAAATAAAAAGCGTTGACCAAACGCCTATAAACACACCACGAAATCCGTTCAGACGACCCTTCTTCGCCTCCTTACCAAACCAAACGTCGTCTGAAATCACATAGTGGATGAACAAGAAGCAGCTGACAGCGTAATGCAAGCCAAGCCGCACCGCTTCAAGTCCAATCCACCATAAAACCAATCAACATACATTGCACCATGACCTTACTCGGCCTCAAACTCAGGCAGACCCAACAACTCAACCAACGTCTGCAACAATCCCTGCGCATCCTGCAAATGTCCGGCATCGAACTCGAACGCGAGGTCGAAGACTGGTTGCAGGACAATCCCCTGCTCGAACGTCCCGAAGCCGACGAATTTGCCGACGCAGAGTTCAATCACGGCACCACCATGCCGCGCAGCAACCACCTCGGCGGCGACGATGCCGAAGACGCATGGCTCAACATTGCCAAAGAAGAAGATTTCAACCAATACCTGCACGCCCAAGTGTGCGAACACCCTCTTTCCGACAAAGAAGCCGCCTACGTCCATATCCTTATCGACTTCCTGGACGACCAAGGCTATTTCACCGACAGCATCCAAGACGTTATCGACAACACGCCCTTGGAATGGATGCTGGACGAAGACGAACTGCAAAACGCCCTCGACCTTTTGCAGACCTTCGACCCGCCCGGCGTTGCCGCCGCCGACCTGACCGAATCCCTGATGCTCCAACTCATGCGCCTGCCCGCCAGCCCCGCGCGTCAGGCGGCCGCCCACCTCATCCAAAGTTCGCTGCACGATTTGGGCAAAAACCGCAAACAAAACATCATCCGCTTCCGCAAACTCTTTCCCGAAATCGACAGCGAAACCATAGAAGCCGCACTCGACATCATCGCCACGCTCAACCCCTACCCCGCCTACGGTTTCGCCTCCTCCGAACCGACCGCTTACATCCAGCCCGACGTTTGGGTCAAAGAAGGCAAAGACGGCTGGAAAGTCATCGGCAACGAAGCCGCCTGGCCCAAACTGCAACTCAACCGCGAATACTGCGAACTCATGAAATCCGCAGAAGATGGCGCACCCGAGTGGAAAGAAAAAATCAACGAAGCCAAGCAGCGCATCGACTCCCTCGAACTGCGCAAAAGCACCGTCATCCGCCTTGCTGAATACATCGTCAAAAATCAGGAAGACTTCTTCATCTTCGGCGAAATCGGACTCGCCCCCATGCTTATGAAAGACGCAGCCGCCGAATTGGGGCTTGCCGAAAGCACCATTTCGCGCGCCGCCAACCAAAAATATTTGTCTTGCCCGCGCGGACTATTTGCGTTACGCTATTTCTTCACACAGGCAGTCAATTCCGAAGGCGACAAAGAAGGCCTGAGCCAAGGCGCGATTAAAGCCGTTTTGGGGCAGATTATCGAAAACGAAGACAGCAGCAAACCCCATTCCGACGAAACCCTTGTCCGCCTCCTCAAACAACAGGGCATAGACATCGCCCGCCGCACCGTCGCCAAATACAGGGAATCGCTCGACATCCCGCCGGCACACAAACGCAAACTTACCGAATGACAGTTTTAAACCGCAGTTTTCCCGTTCCGTTTCTGACGGACTGAACCCCACCGAAGGAGCTGTATTATGAATCTGAAAATCACCGGTCTGAATTTCGACGTTACCGAGGCCATCAAAAACTACGTTTCCGAAAAATTGGAACGCATCAACCGCCACGCAGCCAACGCCATTTCCGTTACCATCACCCTTTCCGTGGAAAAACTCAATCAACAGGCTGAAGCAGACATCCATCTGGCGGGCAAAGACCTCCACGTCGAGGCCGTTGAACAAGATATGTACGCCGCCATTGATGTTCTGATGGACAAGCTCGACCGTGCAGTGCTGAAACACAAAGAAAAAAGCGGCGATGTCCGCAACACGGTAAAACCTGCCGCAGAATAGTTCACAATCCTAAAGGTCGTCTGAAAACCTATTTTCAGACGACCTTTACATTAAATTTCCTTTTGCGGTACCAACCCGCACATCACCCCATTTCATCAACCCGCTTCTGAGTTTCTTACCCATAGTGGATTGAATTTAATAGAACACGGCAAAGCCGCCCCATTCCATTAAAACCCATCCACATATGACCCAAAATCCAACACATCCCACCTCAATGCCTTATCCCGCCACCCGCCCACTTGCATGAAAACGGAATGAAAGATAACATTCCCCTCCTTGCAGCTGGGATAAAATATATGTTGCAATCGCCGGGCAGTCGGGTAAAGGTGCAAAATGATTCTACACAGCGTCACCGCTTTAACATTCAGCACATTTTAAAACATTAGAAATTAAAACCGCCCGCTGCCGACCTATTCATTTACTTTCATTCAGGTAGTTTATTCATGGATCAAAATAACACTCCACACCCTAATGTACCCAACGACACTGCAGTCATGACCGTCAAGGATTGGCTCATCACACTCCTGATACTCGCTATTCCTATAGTAAACCCTATCATGATATTTGTCTGGGCATTTGGGGACGGCAATAAAAACCGCAAACACCTCATGCAAGCTTATTTGTGGATTGCTCTGGTTTGCCTCATTATCATGATCCCACTAGTATTTTTTATAATGAAAAATCTTCCTGCCGAAGCCATGCAGCAATACAATTTGGGACAGCCTGCATATGAAGCACCAATGAACAACATGCCTTCTGAAAAATTTGATGCCAACAACCTCCCTGAGCAAGACTCATCTGCTGATAATATGTTGGAACAAGAAAGCGAAGCTGCCTCAGAAGTTCCTGAAGAAGTTCCCGAAAACGCTGAATCTGCCCAATAATCAGAATTTGCTCCGGCAAGTCAAAAGGTCGTCTGAAAAAGATTTCAGACGACCTTTTAGCATGAATCAATGCTGGCTAATATAGTGGATTAACTTTAAACCAGTACGGCGTTGCCTCGCCTTGCCGTACTATCTGTACTGTCTGGGCTTCGTCGCCTTGTCCTGATTTAAAGTTAATCCACTACAATACCGCCGTCCGCCCTTCCCATACGGGACAACGCTATAAACTGTAAAGATGGCACAGCGGGACAAAACAAGCCTGTATACTGCATTTTCACACATACATTCCTCACAACACACAAGGAGACAAGAGATATGGGTTGGATCAGCACCATCATTATTGGATTTGTAATCGGCGTATTGGCAAAATTCCTGCACCCGGGCAAAGAAAACTTAGGCTTCATCATGACCACCCTGCTAGGCATAGGCGGCTCCGCGTTGGCCGGTTTTGTCGGACAACAAGTAGGCTGGTATCGCGTCGGCGAACCGGCGGGATGGATTGCCTCCACCGTATTTGCCGTCATTATTTTAGCTATTTATACGCGCCAGATTAAAAGCCGTTAAACCTCATAATAAGTGATAAACTTTGATATCGTAGCTCAACGATTCAAATACAGACAGGCTGTTTATTAAGGAATGCCTCATCTGCCGACGCAAGGCGGCAAGCCGCAGACGACGCCCGCAAGCCAACCTTGTAGCAGTACATGCAGATTCCTTTCTATTCAGCCTGTTTTATGCAGATACCACATGAAACGACTCTTACCTTATCTAAAATCCCTTATCCAAGCCCTCCTCCTCTTTATTCTGATTTCCGTAGCCGTTGACTGGTGGCGCAAACCCAATCAACCGATGCAAGCCTCATCAGAATCCCTCCGTGTTATCAATGGAAGCAGCACTTCGATCGAAACACTCAGCAAAGAACGTGTTGCCGTTGTCTATTTTTGGGGAACATGGTGCCATATCTGTTCATACACATCCCCGACAATTGACCGCTTACATCAAAACGGTATTCCTACGCTCGGTGTCGCCGTACATTCCGGCTCCGATACAGAGATTCAATCCTATATGAAGGAACACCAACTGCAATTCCCGACAGTTAACGATTCAGACGACCAGTTGGCAGCCAACTGGAAAATTGCCGTTACCCCGACCATCATTTTGATTAAAAACGGAAAAATGATACATCACACCTCAGGGTTGAGCAGCTATTGGGGATTGCGCAGCAGAATCTGGCTGATGAACCTCTTCTACTGACCAAACCCCTATTAAAATCCTTAAAATATAAAGAACCCAAACACCATACGGCATATCCATCGTTTCAAAATATATTCGTTTTTTAAAGAAATGAATTACCCAAAAAATCCGTACTTGATGATTTTGTTGAGATTGCGCAGAAAATAGACTAAGATAGGATTATAAGAAAACTTGGGAACATTATTATCAAAACAAACTGTTCAGCGTATTCCCAACATACCCAAACAATGATGCTTTTGTTCCCATATATCCTTGCCGCTTCAATAGCGGCTTATAATAAAAAACGCTTTTTGCATACCTGCCTCGCGCTTCAACGGTTTGATTTTTGATAACAATGGAGACTTATAATGCCCAACCAATCTAAACATGCATCTATCAATATTGGACTGATTCAAGCCCGAGAAGCGTTGATGACACAATTCCGCCCTATTTTGAACCAAGCCAATATTACCGACCAGCAATGGCGTATCATCCGCCTTCTGGCAGAAAACGGCACATTAGACTTCCAAGATCTCGCCAACCAAGCCTGCATCTTACGTCCCAGCCTGACCGGCATCCTGACCCGCCTGGAAAAAGCAGGCTTGGCGGTACGCCTGAAACCCTCTAACGACCAGCGCCGCGTTTACCTGAAGCTGACCCAAGAAGGCGAAAAACTGTACGAAACCATAGGCGCGCAAGTGGATGAACGCTATGACGCCATCGAAAAAATCTTATCCAAAGAAAAAATGCTCGAATTGAAAGAGCTTTTGCGCCAGCTCGCGCAAATTGAGCAGGCACTAAAATAAAAGAAACTGAATGACAGATTCCGCACACACACTCAAGAGCCCATTCCGCGATGCTATGGCATCCTGTGCCGCAGGCGTCCATGTTATTACCACAGACGGACAGTCCGGACGTTACGGCATTACCATGACAGCCGTAGCGCCGATTACCGACGAGCCGCCTACCGTTATGTTATGTATCAACCGGCAGGCAGGCATCATTCCCATATTGCAGGCAAACCGAAACCTCTGTATCAACACCCTGTCAGAAAATCAGCAAGACGTCGCCGAACACTTCGCAGGACTCACCAACCTTTCCCCCGAAGAACGCTTCGAATACCACATTTGGCATAGAGGGCAAACCGGTCAACTCGAAGTTGAAGGCGCACTGACCCATTTACACGGCCACATTATCGATCAACACGAAATCGGCACACATTTCATCTTTTATGTCCGCATCGATGAAATCACCACAACCCACACCGACAACCCAGCGCTACTGTATTTCCGCCGACAATTCAAATCATTGGCCTGAACACAAGGTCGTCTGAAAACCCATCTTCGTTTTCAGACGACCTATTGATTCCGTACCCCCTCATCAACGACCAATCAATACACCGATAACCAAAGTATCATTCCCTTTGAATCCTGACGGCACAACACTGTATACTTTCACATCAAATGACTATAGTGGATTAACTTTAAATCAGGACAAGGCGACGAAGCCGCAGACAGTACAGAGATAGTACGGAACCGATTCACTTGGTGCTTCAGCACCTTAGAGAATCGTTCTCTTTGAGCTAAGGCGAGGCAACGCCGTACTGGTTTAAAGTTAATCCACTATATAATCCCATCCCAAACAAGGACAGCCATGAAAGCAATGATACTGGCAGCAGGACGCGGAGAAAGGATGCGCCCCCTGACCGACCACACACCCAAACCACTTCTAAAAGTCGGCAGCGAACCACTCATCGGCTGGCATATACGTCGTCTGAAAAACGCAGGTTTCACCGAAATCGTCATCAATCACGCATGGCTAGGCGAACAAATCGAAGCCACACTTGGTAACGGTGCACAATACGGAGTCAGCATAGCCTACTCTCCCGAATCGACAGGCGGACTGGAGACTGCCGGCGGAATCGCTACCGCCCTACCCTTACTGGGCGACGCCCCTTTCCTTGTCATCAACGGAGATGTTTTGACCGATATCGACTTCAACGCCGCCCGACAGGCTGCCACATCCCTACAAACATCCAACCTACTGGCACATATTTGGTTGGTTCCCAATCCCCCGCACAATCCGGAGGGCGATTTTTCCATTTCTCCCGATGGACAGGTACACTCCAATAAAACCGAAGGAATCGCGCTAACTTTCAGCGGCGTAGGCATATATCACCCCGACTTCTTCCAAAACACACCCGCCAATCAAATCGCCAAACTCGCACCTCTATTGAGGGAAGCCATGAACCAACACCGCGTTACCGGCGAGCAACACAATGGATTATGGCTGGATGTCGGCACTACAGAACGACTCAAAATAGCAAATGAACTTGCCGCAAATTGGGATTAACATTCACCACTCAGCTCATTCATATTCATTGAGACATAATATAAAGTTCAGAAATATAATTACATAAAATATCATGACCAACCTGATAATTTATTGTATAAAAACTCTATATTTTTAATAATATTTAAATTAATTTTGATGACTTTAGATACAGTTTTTATTGTAAGAAAATTTATTACAGCACTCACGCATTTTTCCTGAAATATGGATCCGTATCTTTCATACCATACCTACCGTATTTCCTGTATTTAACACACCAAACATGAATCATCCTTCATTCAATTATCGTCCCCTATCAACCAGAGATACGCCATGAATATCGCAGCCATTCAAACTGCACTGGAAGCAGTAAAAATCCCCGGTACCGAACGCACGCTCGGCAGTGAAAAAGCCGTCCAACTGTTGGAAGAACGTTCCGACGGCCTCCATATCGGACTGAAATTCGGATTCCCCGTCGGCCACATCGCCGCCGACATCGCCAACAGCCTGCAAGAAGCCGTCATCGGCATCACGGGCGACGCGCATATCCACCTCAGCATCGACACGGAAATCACAACGCACAAAGTACAGCCCGGCGTTGCCACCATCAAAGGCGTCAAAAACATTATCGCCGTTGCATCCGGCAAAGGCGGTGTCGGCAAATCCACCACCACCGCCAATCTTGCCACCGCCATGGCACGCATGGGCGCACGCGTGGGCGTACTGGATGCCGACCTCTACGGTCCGAGCCAGCCGACCATGTTGGGCGTGCAAGACCGCAAACCTGACCAACAAAACAAAAAACTGATTCCCGTCGAAGCCGAAAGCGGCATCCAAGTGATGTCCATCGGCTTTCTGGTCGATACCGACCAAGCCGTCGTTTGGCGCGGCCCGATGGTCAGCCAAGCCTTGCAGCAGTTGATGTTCCAAAGCGAGTGGGACGAAGTGGACTACCTCTTCATCGACCTGCCGCCGGGTACTGGCGACATCCAACTCACCCTGTCGCAAAAAATCCCCGTAACCGGTTCGGTCGTCGTTACCACGCCGCAAGACATTGCCCTGATTGACGCGCGCAAAGCAGTCGATATGTTCCACAAAGTCAATATTCCGATTTTCGGCGTACTGGAAAACATGTCGGTACATATCTGCTCCAACTGCGGCCACGCTGAAGCTATTTTCGGTTCGGAAGGCGGCAAAAACCTGGCAGGTCGTCTGAATGTCCCGCTGCTCGGACAGCTTCCGTTAAGCCTGCCTGTGCGCGAAGCAATGGACGGCGGCGCGGCGAAACAGTTGTTTGACGAACATCCCGCCATTGCCAAAATCTATACCGACGCGGCCTTCCAAATCGCACTGACCATTGCAGACAAAGGCAAAGATTTCAGCAGCCGCTTCCCGAAAATCGTGATTGAATGATACAACCACAAACCAATAAAGCCCGATTGCAATAATCGGGCTTTATTTTTGACTAAAAGGTCGTCTGAAAACTCGGATTGTCTTTACAAATCTCAGCTTATCCCAATATATACCATCCAAACAAAAATACCTCTTATCCACACCATGGCACAAGTATCGAAAATACAACACAAATCTATGGAATAATTAACAGAGAGACAAAAAAGAAAAATATCATTTCCAGTAGAAAAAATATATCTTCATATAAAATTTCCTACCATATTAAATATATAAAATGCAACGCTTGATTTCAACAATGACCAAACCGAACAAATAAGATATTTTTAATTAAATAAAAAGCAAAAAACGCAATTTAAAACCAAAATAAATCAGAAACCATAAATATATTATATGTGTTATTATTTTTTTTGTTATATATTACATATAGATAATGAGGAAATCGATTGTTTTTTTATAATGAAGTTAATATTTGATAAAAAAAAATAATAAATACAAAATAAGGAACTTCATATAATGGTGATCATGTACGAAGTAGCAAATCGTGCTTCGAACCATTTGTTTTCTGAATCAATTTTATTTTTTAGAAATAAAATTTTATGTATTTTACTACTGCTCGATGACCAGTGGTATGCATATTAGATAAACGGCATATATTTGTCAATTAAAATATGCAAAATATATAGATTCATCCATATTATTATTTATGTGTTTTTATCAGGGAGATAATTATGAAACACAAAACACACATGAATCGTTTTACCGCGCTCAACAAAACAGTGGCTTTGTCATTGGCAGCTGCAGGTCTTGTTTCTGCTTCGCCTGCATTTGCAGCAGCGCTGACAAATGCTTCATATGTAAGCATTAACGATAACAACGAACCCGTCCGCGGCAACTATGACAGCAAGGGTGCAACTGGCCGTTACGGTGTAGCTGTCGGCGTTCAAGCCAGTGCAAAAAGCCACAGCACCGTTGCAATTGGTACTGAAACCACTGCTGAACATGAATCCGCCACTGCAGTTGGCACACTCTCCAAAGCTGAAGGCACTGCCGCTGCAGCTTTCGGTCAAGGCGCCAATGCAACTGCTAATGCAGCTACCGCCATCGGTCGCCAAGCTGCCGCAAAAGGCAACAGCAGCACTGCAGTAGGTTCTTCCTCTGTCGCTGAAGGCTTGTCTTCTACCGCATTTGGCTCCGGCTCTAATGCTACAGCTCCTGCCTCCACCGCTGTCGGACAAGGTACTCAAGCAACAGGCGCTTACACCGTTGCAGTAGGTCAAAAAGCTCAAGCCAGCGGTACTTCTGCAGCTGCGGTAGGTTCTTCTTCCGTTGCCAGCGGCAACTACTCTGTTGCAACAGGCCCTGCTTCCCAAGCTACTGGAAACGCCAGCGTCGCTTCTGGTCTGCAGGCTCAAGCTAAAGGCGGCTCTTCTGTCGCTATCGGTCGCGGAGCGATTGCAAGTGATGAATACTCTGTTGCTTTAGGCGCAAATTCTACTACTTCTGCTGCAGTAGGCACTAACAGCGCTACTGTAAACGGTGTAACTTACAGTGGTTTTGCCGGTACTAATCCTACATCTACAGTAAGTGTAGGCTCAGCAGGTAACGAACGTACAATCACCAATGTTGCAGCCGGCCGTATCACACCTACCAGCACAGATGCCATCAACGGCAGCCAACTGTACCAAGTAGCCGCACAAACAAACGGCAACACCATCGTTATCAATAACCTCCAAGACCGTATCAACGATATGAACAAAGACCTGCGTGCAGGTATCGCTGGTGCTACTGCAATCGGCTTCCTGCAACGTCCGAACGAAGCAGGTAAAAGTATCGTTTCTGCAGCTGTAGGTGGCTATCGTGGTCAACAAGCAATTGCTGTTGGTTATGCACATAATTCCGATAACAACAAATGGTCTATCAAAACCGGCGTAAGCGTGAACACCCGCAAAGATGTCAACTGGGGCGGAAGCGTCGGCTACCAATGGTAAGACCTAGAGGGGATGGTTTAAAATCATCTCCATCTATCAAAGATTTGATATAAAAGGAAAAAACATGAAATTATCGAAATTTGTATTGCCTGCGATTGCAGCACTCTCCTTGGCAGCCTGTGGTAATCTGAGCAAAGTTAGCAAAGAAGGCACTACTGACAATCCCGTATGGCCTGATGCAGCAAAAACCACCCTGCGTCACGATGGTACTCAACATGGTTCTTGGCCAAACTGGGATAATGTCCGTCAAATTGAAGCCGGCATGAATAAAGACCAAATCTATGAACTGATTGGACGTCCTCACTTCCAAGAAGGTCTTTATGGCGTGCGCGAGTGGGACTACTTGTTCAACTACCGTGAAAATGGCGAACACAAAACTTGCCAATTCAAAATTCTGTTTGATAAAGACAAAAATGCCCAATCATTCTATTGGATGCCTGAAGGCTGCGGTCCGAAAAAAGCAGAACCTCAAGTTGTTCGTGAAGTCATTATTCGCGAAGTTGCACCTGCTCCCGCACAAACTCGTATTCGCCAATAAATTATCGACTAATGAACTGAGTCTCTATTTTTAATTTACTGAAATAGTCGCTCATATCAAATCAAAGCCGGATCATGTACTCAAACATGATTCGGCTTTTCGCATTTTTAGTTTTCAGACGACCTACATGTGGTCTATCCCCACCATACTGTCTCTTAAATACCACCAAATTATCCCGCTAGAAACAGCATCCAAAGCAATCACTCCAAGAGAGTCTCATACAAAGTTCCGCCGAGAAGTGTTGCAACTGTATTGTTTGCCTTATAATAGCGACTCCTTAAAAATTTCCAAACCACCCTCCCTATAATATTCTGCATAAATAAGGGATTGCACATACCATCGGAATATCATATTATTCCTTAACAATAAATAAAAACACTTAAAATAAAATTTCCTTTTAATACAGTTAAATACAAATATCAAGTAACCAATGGGGATCTCCTTTTTGTAAGATATTTCATCGGCATGATGCCTGAAAATATTTACTGTATAAAAGGTTATACAAGAAATGGATAATTGAATAATGAGTATCGGACTATTACGCGTACTGCTTCAAAGCCAGACCATTACAAATGCACAAGCTGAACATTACGGCAATGCCTTGAAATCAGGGAAAGAAATCTTACCCATGCTTTTTGCGGACGGCATCATCTCTCCTAGAAGTTTAGGAGAATTAGTTGCACGTGTATTCAGCTACCCCTTATTGGATTTGCATCATTATCCTCGCAGCAATGTCATAACTGATGTTTTAAGCGAAGAACAGATGGTTCAAAATCGATGCATACCCATATTTCGTCGCGGCCGTAAAGTTTATCTGGCCGTATCAGACCCGACACAAATCCAAAACTTCCAAAAAATCACTTTTTCTTCAGGTGTTACGATAGATTTAGTTGTCGTACCTGACGATCAGTTAAGCTCCCTTTTAGAATGGTTAGGACAACGTTCTACCACCATCTTAAAAGAAATTAGTGAAGAACAAGAAGCTGCCCAGCCCTCTCAGGCGCTTTATATTGACAACGAAGAGGCTGAAGATGGACCTATTCCACGCTTTATTCACAAAACTTTATCAGATGCACTAAATGCAGGCGCATCCGATATACATTTCGAATTTTATGAACAAATGGCTCGTGTCCGTTTTCGTGTAGATGGACAGCTAAGGGAAGTGGTTCAACCCCCTGTTGCTGTACGCGGACAGCTGGCTTCACGCATCAAAGTAATGGCGCGTTTGGACATTTCGGAAAAACGCGTACCGCAAGATGGTCGTATTCAGATTGCTTTCCATAAACACGGTCGCCCCATTGATTTTCGTGTAAGTACGTTACCTACGCTTTTTGGCGAAAAAGTGGTAATGCGTATTCTGAATTCTGATGCAGCAACTTTAAATATTGACCAACTGGGATTTGAGCCTTTCCAAAAAGAAATGCTGCTTGAGGCTATTCATCGGCCTTATGGCATGGTATTGGTAACAGGTCCGACAGGCTCCGGTAAAACCGTATCACTTTATACTTGCTTGAATATTTTAAATACAGAAGACGTCAATATTTCCACCGCAGAAGACCCGGCCGAGATTAATTTGCCTGGCATCAACCAAGTCAACGTCAATGATAAACAAGGTTTGACTTTTGCTGCGGCGTTGAAATCTTTCTTGCGACAAGACCCTGACATTATCATGGTAGGTGAGATTCGGGACTTGGAAACCGCGGATATTGCCATCAAAGCGGCACAAACCGGACATATGGTGTTTTCAACGTTGCATACCAATAACGCGCCTGCGACCCTATCCCGTATGTTGAACATGGGGGTTGCCCCATTCAACATTGCCAGTTCCGTCAGCTTAATTATGGCGCAACGACTATTGCGTCGTCTGTGTTCGAGCTGTAAGCGTGAGGTTGAACGTCCTCCAGTTCCCGCATTAAAAAAAGCAGGATTTACAGATGAGAATTTAGCAAAGGATTGGAAACTCTACCGTCCTGTCGGTTGCGATAGTTGTCGTGGTAAAGGCTTTAAAGGCCGTGTCGGTGTCTACGAAGTAATGCCGATTACCGAGGAAATGCAACGTGTCATTATGAATAATGGTACGGAAGTTGATATTATGAACATGGCCTATAAAGAAGGCATGGTCGATTTACGCCGTGCAGGCTTATTAAAAGTTATGCAAGGGTTGACTTCATTAGAAGAAGTGATTGCTCACACTAACGATTAAACCATTGAATCGAAGAAATACGGGGACTTTTGTTTTCTTCATTCTTAAACATTAAACCAAGGGGTAACAAAATGGCTCAAGCAGAGCAAAAAAGAGGCTTATTCGCTCAAAAAAATAAAGGCAAACGTTTTACGTTTGAAGGTAAAAATACCAATACGGATCAATTAGTCCGAGGCGAAGTAGTCGCCAAAGACGAAGAAGAAGCGCGTAAAAAGCTCCAACGTCGCGGGATACGCCCTTTACGTATCAGTAAAGTAAAGGCAACTAAAAAGCGTCGTATTACTCAGGAAGACATCACTGTCTTTACCCGTCAACTTGCTACCATGATGAAAGCAGGTCTGCCTTTAATGCAGGCTTTTGAAATTGTCGCACGCGGACACTCCAACCCATCCATGACTGAAATGTTGATGCAAGTCCGTGCAGATGTGGAACAAGGTAGTGCATTAGGTAAATCATTTGCCAAATATCCAAAATATTTCGACCGTTTTTATTGCAATCTGATTGCGGCCGGCGAAGCTGGCGGTGTTTTGGAAAGCCTGTTGGATAAACTTGCTGTATATAAAGAGAAAACGCAAGCCATTAAGAAAAAAGTGAAAACCGCGCTGACGTACCCAATTTCTATTGTTGTTGTTGCAATAGCATTGATTTTTGTGATGATGCGCTGGGTATTGCCTGAATTTGGTAAGGTTTACGAAAGCATGGGAGCGAAACTGCCTGACTTAACCCAAATTGTTATGGATATTTCCAAAATTTTTGTGGAATATGGATGGCTGATGATCGTTATCTTTATTGCCGTTTGTTTTGGTGTTTATAAACTACATGAAAAATCAACAAGTTTCCAAAAACGTATAGATGCAATGATCTTACGTTTACCAATTTTTGGTCCGATTGTCCGTAAAGCGACTATTGCTCGGTGGGCTCGTACCACTTCCACCTTGTTTGCCGCAGGCGTACCTTTGGTAGAAGTTTTAGATTCAGTAGCAGGAGCAGCCGGTAATATCCTTTATGAGGAGGCAACACAAGACATTCGTGCGAAAGTTACTCAAGGTCTTTCTTTGACTTCGAGTATGCAAAGTACGGATATGTTCCCCAATATGGTTATTCAAATGGCCGCTATTGGTGAAGAATCCGGTTCCCTTGATGATATGTTGAATAAGGCTGCTGAATTTTACGAAGATGAAGTTGATAACTCTGTAGCACAATTATCCTCACTGATGGAGCCCATCATTATGGTAGTTTTAGGCGCCATCATCGGAACATTGTTGGTAGCAATGTATCTGCCGCTGTTTAACCTCGGTAACGTAGTAGGTTAATATGCTGGAATCTTTGGATACATTAGCGCCATTTGCTATTCCTTTATCTGTCATTGTTGGTTTGTTAATCGGAAGTTTCCTTAATGTCGTCATTTACCGCGTTCCTGTTATGATGGAACGCGGCTGGACTCAGTTTGCGAAAGAGCATTTGCAACTTGAATTAACGGAAGAAGAGCAGCAACCATTCAATTTGATGAAACCGGATTCACGCTGCCCTAAGTGTCATGCTCCGGTAAAGGCTTGGCAAAATATTCCGATTGTCAGTTATCTGATGCTTGGCGGTAAATGTGGTGCGTGTAAAACGCCCATCAGCATCCGTTATCCCTTAATCGAATTATTGACCGGTATATTGTTTGGCGTAGTGGCGTGGCAATATGGCTGGACGATGGCTGCATTTGGCGGTTTGATATTGACTGCGCTATTGATTGCATTAACCTTTATCGATGCGGATACTCAATATTTACCCGACAGCCTGACCCTGCCGTTGATATGGTTAGGTTTGCTGTTTAATTTGAATGGCACATTCGTGCCGTTGGAATCCGCCGTTTTAGGTGCAGTTTTCGGCTATATGAACTTATGGCTGTTGTGTTTTATCTATAAGCTTTTGACTGGAAAAATCGGTATGGGTAACGGCGATTTTAAATTGCTGGCTGCACTAGGTGCATGGCTTGGTGTCGGCATTTTACCTGTATTGGTCTTTATGGCAGCGTTAATTGGTCTGATTGGTGCGATTATCGGACGGGTTGCCAAAGGACAATATTTTGCTTTCGGTCCGAGTTTGGCTATTGCCGGCTGGATTATTTTGGTAGCTAATGAGCCGGTACATCGTGCAGTCACTTGGTGGCTGACCAAATCAGGGTTTTAATATGACTTTATGGATAGGTTTGACGGGTGGTATCGGCAGCGGGAAATCTCAAGCAGCAAAAATATTTTCTGATTTGGGTGTCCCGCACATTGATGCCGACGCCCTGAGTCGAAACCTGACGGCGGATAACGGTATAGCATTACCGGCTATCCGCTGTCTTTTTGGCGACAAGGTTTTTCATACCCAAAACAGTCTGAACCGTGCTGCTTTGAGGGATCTTGTTTTCAGACGACCTCAAGCCAAAAAAGAATTGGAAGAGGTGTTGCTGCCTTTGATTTTAAATGAAATCAAATCTGCAAAAACCCGCTATCCTAACGCAGCATACGGCATCATCGATGTACCTTTGCTGATTGAAAATCCGGAATTTTTAGCGGCTGTCGATAGAGTATTGGTTATCGACGTTTCTGAAGCAACCCAAATTCTTCGCGTTCAGCAAAGAAGCGGTTTGAATACAGAAGAGATCAAGCGCATTATGAACACTCAGGCCAGCCGCAAAACGCGGCTGCTCTATGCAGATGATGTCTTAGAAAATGAAGGGACTTTATCTGAATTGACCCAAAAAATTCAGGGACTGCATAGGTTTTATCTGGGATATTCCGGCAACTCGAAATTTGGTACATCATTGCCCTAACGTGAAATATTTCAATCAACAGACAAAGCATAAATGATTTGTAAGGAACAAATAATGACTGAAGTAACGACTGTAAAATGTCCGACCTGTCAAAAGCCGGTGATATGGAATGAAGAGAGCAAATACCGGCCTTTTTGCAGTCAACGCTGCCGATTGATTGACTTAGGTGAATGGGCGCAAGAGAAATATACGGTTGCAACAGAAGAAGATGATAGTTTATCGGACTTATTAAAATTATAAACGATAGAACATAACTATCTAATAGAACCTGGTTTAACAAACAAAAAATAAAGCCATTTACCCCTCCCCCTCCTTCTCAATGAGATGGAAAACACAAAAAGGTCGTCTGAAAACACCATTCCGTTTTTTACGGAAGCAGCATTTTCAGACGACCTTTTGTTCTTAACGCTTATTTCAGAAGAAACCGCTTCTATTGCGCTTACTTCACAATCTCGACCGGACCGTGATCGTCGCAGTGGTCGCCGTGTTGGTGGTGCAGGCGGCCGTTGACGATGTAGTCGGTGTGATCGCCGTGCGGTACGGCTTCATGGCCGCAACCGGCGCCGTGAACGTGGCCTTTACAGGTATCGACAGGATGGCAGCCGTCGGGATTGGTTTCATTGACGCTTAAGCTGTGCTCGTCGTAATGACCGTTGTGTTCGTGATGCAGATGACCGTCGTGCAGATAGTCGGTGTGGTCGCCGTGTTTGATGGCGGTATGGCCGCAACCGGCGCCATGGGTATGGTCGTGATGATCGTGGATTTTGCAAGTCATTTTGATTCCTCGTTATCGGTGATTAATTCAAACCCTTTAGGTTACGGACTCTATGTTATCCTTTTTTGGCAACCTAGTAAACAATTTCCTCTTTATTAACATAGTGTTACGGTATATCATCATAGGCTTTAAAGGTCGTCTGAACGCGCCATTTCGATGTTATGACTCTTGCGGATGTTTCAGACGACCTCCCCATTCGTTATCATTTATAATGTCATTTCTTAGGCGGCTCGGCAGTCCGTGCCGATAATGCGTATAGGTCGTCTGAAAACAATATCAAGATAAATATAGGATTTTTACACTATGTGGGACACAGTACGGCAATGGCTGCATACGCTGCCGGTACGCGAGGAAGTGGTGGAATCGGTGCTGATGGTCATGGCGCTGCTGGTTTTGCGGGGCGTTTTGCTGAAACTGTATCTGCGCCGCCACCCGCATTACAGCATCGAGGAAAAACGCCGCTCCTTGGTACTCAGCCGCAATCTGACGCTGATTTTGACGATTTTCGGGCTGGCGGTAATTTGGGCGACACAAATCCAGACGCTGGCGCTGTCGATGTTTGCCGTAGCGGCGGCTATTGTAGTAGCGACGAAGGAACTGATTATGTGTTTGTCGGGCAGCATCTTGCGCTCGGTAACGAAACAATATTCAGTCGGCGACTATATCGAGGTCAACGGCCTGCGCGGGCGTGTGGTCGATATTAATCTTTTGAACACGCTGATGATGCAGATCGGTCCGAACCCGCTGGTCGGGCAGCTTTCGGGTAAAACGCTATCGTTTCCCAACAGCCTGCTTTTGAACCATTCCGTCCGCCGCGACAATATCTTGGGCGATTATGTGATCCATACGGTGGAGATTCCCGTGCCGATTCATTTGGATTCGGATGTGATTGTAGGTCGTCTGAAAGCCGTATTGGAGCCTTTGTGCCAACCTTATGTACCCGCCATCCAGCGGCATTTGGAAAACGTGCAGGCGGAGAAGCTGTTCATTACCCCTGCCGCCCAGCCGCGCGTAACCCGCGTGCCGCATGACGACAAGGTGTACCTTATCATCGTGCGCTATGCCTCGCCCGTGGCGAAGCGTTTAGAAATCCAGCAGGCGGTGTTGGATGAGTTTTTGCGCGTACAATACCGCCTGCTAAACCCTCAAGCTTAACCCCATAATCTATTAATAATCAGGAAAATACTATGTTGCCCGAATCCGCCCTTACGCAAATGTACCCCGTCATCATGACCCCCAGCCACGACGGGAAATATTTCCACAATTACGTCCTTTCGCTGCTCAATATCGTCCACACCAGCGCGCAAAACGGCTGGCCGCTGCAAGTGATGATGCAGCGCGGCGAGAGCCTGATTACCCGCGCGCGCAATAATTGCGTGGCGACCTTTTTAGAAAACAAAGAATGGACGCACCTCTTCTGGATAGACTCCGACATCGGTTTTTCCGCCGAAGCGTTCTACCGCCTGCTTTTGGCAGACAAAGACGTCGTTGCCGGCATTTATCCGTTGAAACGCGAAAACTGGCCTGACGAAGGCGTTCCTGCCGGCACGACCCAAGCGGATTTCGAGCGGATGTACACCGCCTACACCGTCAACACAGGTGATAAAAACGAAAACGGCGAAATCGTCCTGCGCGTCGATGAAGAAGGTTTTATGAAAGTCGATGACGCGCCGACCGGATTCATGGTCATCAAACGCAGCGTGTTCGAAAAAATGATGGCCGCCTACCCCGAGCTGAACTACATCTCCGACAGCGACTACAAGCGCGAAGACAAAGGGCTGCACTACCGATTTTTCGACTGCATGGTCGATCCCGAAAGCAAACGCTACCTTTCCGAAGACTACACGTTCTGCCGCCTGTGGCAGCAAATCGGCGGCGAAGTCTATGTCGACGTACAATCCAACCTGACCCACCAAGGCGCGAAAATCTACCGCGGCGCGTTTGCCGATTCGTTGCAAACCAATATCGCACAAGCCGTATTCGCCCCCGCCGGCACACCGATGAGCCTCGACCTCGCCGCCCCGCTCAAATCCAACCCGCGCGGCGCAGAATAGCGTAAAAACAGGGAAAGACGCTTTAAGCCTGACGCGATGGCACTATATCTCCCCTATCGTTTGCCCCATCGTTTTCAGACGACCCCGAATCCAAACAGGTCGTCTGAAAACACAATCGGTTCGCCCGAACGGCAAACCTAAAACCCCAGACACACATTATCCCCATTTTCCCATTGACTCAGGCGGCAGCCATTTTTCAGACGACCTCCGTCCGAACCCGCCACCCACACAAAGGAATCCCATCCATGACCGACAACGTACTGCTCCATTTGGGCGAAGAACCCCGTTTTGACGCCATCCAAACCGCCGACATCAAACCCGCCCTGCAAACCGCCATCGCCGAAGCGCGCGCGCAGATTGCCGAAGTCAAAGCCCAAACGCACACCGACTGGGCAAACACCGTCGAGCGACTGACCGACATCACCGAACGCGTCGGCAGGATTTGGGGCGTCGTGTCGCACCTCAACTCCGTCGTCGATACGCCCGAACTGCGCGCCGTCTATAACGAACTGATGCCCGAAATCACCGTCTTCTTCACCGAAATCGGACAAGACATCGAGCTGTACAACCGCTTCAAAACCATCAAAAATTCCCCCGAATTCGCCACCCTCTCCCCCGCACAAAAAACCAAGCTCAACCACGACCTGCGCGATTTCGTCCTCAGCGGCGCGGAATTGCCGCCCGAACAGCAGGCAGAACTGGCAAAACTGCAAACCGAAGGCGCGCAACTCTCCGCCAAATTCTCTCAAAACGTCTTAGACGCAACCGACGCCTTCGCCCTCTACTTTGACGACGCCGCACCGCTTGCCGGCATCCCCGAAGACTCGCTCGCCATGTTTGCCGCCTCCGCGCAAAGCGAAGGCAAAACAGGCTACAAAATCGGTTTGCAGATTCCGCACTACCTCGCCGTCATCCAATACGCCGACAACCGCGAACTGCGCGAACAAATCTACCGCGCCTACGTTACCCGCGCCAGCGAACTTTCAGACGACGGCAAATTCGACAATACCGCCAACATCGACCGCACACTCGAAAACGCCCTGCAAACCGCCAAATTGCTCGGCTTCAAAAACTACGCCGAGCTATCATTGGCAACCAAAATGGCGGATACGCCCGAACAAGTCCTCACCTTCCTGCACGACCTCGCCCGCCGCGCCAAACCCTACGCCGAAAAAGACCTCGCCGAAGTCAAAGCCTTCGCCCGCGAACGCCTGAACCTCGCCGACCCGCAGCCGTGGGATTTAAGCTACGCCAGCGAAAAACTGCGCGAAGCCAAATACGCATTCAGCGAAACCGAAGTCAAAAAATACTTCCCCGTCGGCAAAGTTTTGGCAGGCCTGTTCGCCCAAATCAAAAAACTCTACGGTATCGGATTTGCCGAAAAAACCGTTCCCGTCTGGCACAAAGACGTGCGCTACTTCGAGCTGGAGCAAAACGGCAAAACCATAGGCGGCGTCTATATGGACCTCTACGCCCGCGAAGGCAAACGCGGCGGCGCGTGGATGAACGACTACAAAGGCCGCCGCCGCTTCGCCGACGGCACGCTGCAACTGCCCACCGCCTACCTCGTCTGCAACTTTACCCCGCCCGTCGGCGGCAAAGAAGCCCGCTTGAGCCATGACGAAATCCTCACCCTCTTCCACGAAACCGGCCACGGCCTGCACCACCTGCTCACCCAAGTGGACGAACTGGGCGTATCCGGCATCAACGGCGTCGAATGGGACGCAGTCGAGCTGCCCAGCCAGTTTATGGAAAACTTCGTCTGGGAATACGACGTCTTGGCACAAATGTCCGCCCACGAAGAAACCGGCGAGCCCCTGCCGAAAGAACTCTTCGACAAAATGCTCGCCGCCAAAAACTTCCAGCGCGGCATGTTCCTCGTCCGCCAGATGGAGTTCGCCCTCTTCGACATGACCATTTACAGCGAAGACGACGAAGGCCGTCTGAAAAACTGGCCGCAGGTTTTAGACAGCGTGCGCAAAGAAGTCGCCGTCATCCAACCGCCAGAATACAACCGCTTCGCCAACAGCTTCAGCCACATCTTCGCCGGCGGCTACTCCGCAGGCTATTACAGCTACGCATGGGCCGAAGTCCTCAGCGCCGACGCCTACGCCGCCTTTGAAGAAAGCGACGACGTCGCCGCCACAGGCAAACGCTTCTGGCAGGAAATCCTCGCCGTCGGCGGCTCCCGCAGCGCGGCGGAATCCTTCAAAGCCTTCCGCGGACGCGAACCGAGCATAGACGCACTGTTGCGCCACAGCGGCTTCGACAACGCGGCTTGATAGTAAGGTTGAGGTAATGAAAAGGTCGTCTGAAAAGTTTTCAGACGACCTTTTGCCGCAAATTTATACCTTATAAAATCATTCCAAAAACTAATACATACCGTCGCTGTCAATATAAAAAACAAACACAAGGATGCCGATATGAAAAAGTTTTGGGAAAATTACAAAAGGAATTTACGATTATTGGCTAAGTTTGGCAGGCGGCACTGGAAAGTATTCTGTATCAGCTGCTTTGCATCCAGCTTCATCGTTACCGCCGTAAATTTTGTCTTGAGCTTCTATATCATTGATCCTAAATATTTCCTTGGTGATGACCATTTCCTTCCCGACAGTATCAAAGCCATCCTTGTGGTCATTTTGATGCATTTCATGTTCTCGAAATACATAATCTATAAAAACAAAAAGAAAAACACCTCCAAAGATTAAATATAGTGGATTAACTTTAAATCAGGACAATGCGACGAAGCCGCAGACAGTACAGATAGTACGGAACCGATTCACTTGGTGCTTCAGCACCTTAGAGAATCGTTCTCTTTGAGCTAAGGCGAGGCAACGCCGTACTGGTTTAAAGTTAAGCCACTATACAAACCCACATCCTTGAATACGTCCCAACCCACATATCGGATTTTTCCCAACTTAAGGTCGTCTGAAAGTTTCAGACGACCTTTTTTGCATAATATTTCATGTTCGACACCCGATAAAGAAACTTTCAGACGATCTCTCCGCCTTATCGGATACCTCATCCGACCTTGTCTTTTTCACCCTCTATTTTGCCTCTCATTTATCATTAAAATTCATCTAAAAATTAGACGCTTATAGACTCAAAAACCCGCCATACCGCCCCGTTGCAAATCGTGCTATGTTCATTTAATACGTTTGAAAAACATTAACTACCTTGTATTCTGATTACAAAGAAAGGCTTCAAAATGGATGGTTGGACTCAGACTTTGAGCGCGGGCTGGCTGCTGGGTATTGCGGCGATGGCGATTGTGCTGATTTTGCTGTTGATTGTGAAACTGCGTGTCCATGCGCTGTTGACGCTGGTGTCGGTGAGCCTGCTGACGGCGGTGGCGACGGGGCTGCCGATGGATAAGATTGTGAACGACGTTCTGTTGAAAAACTTCGGCGGTACGCTCGGCAGCGTGGCTTTGCTGGTCGGATTGGGCGCGATGCTCGGGCGGCTGGTGGAAACTTCGGGCGGGGCGCAGTCGCTGGCGGATGCGCTGATTCGGATGTTCGGTGAAAAACGCGCGCCGTTTGCCTTGGGCGTGGCGTCGCTGATTTTCGGTTTCCCGATTTTCTTTGATGCGGGATTGGTGGTGATGCTGCCGATTGTCTTCGCGACGGCGCGGCGCATGAAGCAGGACGTATTGCCTTATGCTCTGGCGTCTATCGGCGCGTTTTCGGTGATGCACGTTTTCCTGCCGCCCCACCCCGGTCCGATTGCGGCTTCGGAATTTTATTCGGCGAACATCGGGCAGGTGCTGATTTTGGGATTGCCCGTCGCCATGTTCACTTGGTATGTCAGCGGTTATCTGCTTGGGAAGGTTCTAGGACGCACCATCCGCGTTCCTGTTCCCGATTTGCTCAGCGGCGGCGCGGTGGACAACGACCGGCCGCAAACGCCTGCCAAGGCTTCGACCGTGGTCGGCATTATGCTGATTCCTATGCTGTTGATTTTTATGAACACAGGGCTGTCCACCTTAATAAGTAAAAAAGTCGTCAGCGCGGACGAACATTGGGTACAGGTGGCGCGCATGATCGGTTCGACCCCTGTCGCGCTGCTGATTTCGGTTTTGGTGGCGCTTTATGTTTTGGGCAGAAAACGCGGCGAAAAAGCAAGCGCGCTGGAGAAAACGGTGGACGGCGCACTCGCTCCCGTTTGTTCGGTTATCTTGATTACCGGCGCGGGCGGGATGTTCGGCGGCGTGTTGCGCGCATCGGGCATCGGTCAGGCGTTGGCGGACAGCATGGCGGATTTGGGTATACCCGTATTGTTGGGCTGTTTCTTAGTGGCATTGGCGCTGCGTATCGCGCAAGGTTCGGCAACCGTCGCGCTGACCACCGCCGCCGCATTGATGGCGCCCGCCGTTGCCGCCGCAGGCTTCAACGACTGGCAACTCGCCTGCGTCGTTTTGGCAACCGCGGCAGGCTCGGTCGGTTGCAGCCACTTCAACGACTCGGGCTTCTGGCTGGTCGGCCGCCTTTTGGATATGGACGTACCGACCACGCTGAAAACATGGACGGTCAACCAAACGCTGATTGCCGCCATCGGTTTTTCAGTGTCGGCGCTGCTGTTTGCCGTGGTTTGAGGTCGTCTGAAAACGGTTTTGAGACGCTCTAAACCGTCTGCCCGACCTTATATTTTTCAAATCCAACAAAGGAAGAGAACATGACGACGCATTTTGTGATAATGGGCGTTTGCGGCTGCGGCAAGACCACCGCCGCCCTGTCCCTGCAAAAACACCTCAACCAATGCCCCTACGCCGAAGGCGACGATTTCCACACCCAAGCCAATCGCGACAAAATGGGCGCGGGCATTCCGCTGACCGACGAAGACCGCTATCCGTGGCTCTGCAACCTACGCGACTGGATGACGGAACAGGCGCAAAACGGCGCGGCGTACACCATCGTTACCTGCTCCGCGTTGAAACGCCAATACCGCGACATCCTGCGCGGCGCACAAGGCAAAACCGCCTTCATCCACCTGACACCGCCGCAAGCCATCAACCTCGAGCGCATGATGGCGCGCCAAGGGCATTACATGAAGGCGGGGATGCTGGATTCGCAACTGGAAATCCTGGAAGAACTCGGCGCGGACGAATACGGCGTCAAAATCGACAACCCCGGTTCGCCCGAAGCCGTAGAAGCCGATATTTTGGCGTGGGTTAAGGCGGAAGGTTTGTTGTGAAGAAAGTGTGTAAATAGTTGTCAGGAAGGTCGTCTGAAAACAGATAGGTCACATTTCGACAAAACAAGTTTTCAGACGACCTTTCTCTTTGTCCGCCACCATCCCGCATACCCAAACCCCTTATAAAAACAATACAATTCGGCTACAATAGCCCTTTGCATTTTTTCAGACGACCTTAGTGAAACGTCGTCTGAAACCGAAATACCGAAACTATAGAGAATCACAACATGACCGATTACAGCAAAACCGTAAACCTGCTCGAAAGCCCGTTTCCGATGCGCGGCAACCTCGCCAAGCGCGAGCCTGCGTGGCTGAAAAGCTGGTACGAGCACAAACGCTATCAAAAACTGCGCGAAATCGCCAAAGGCCGTCCGAAATTCATCCTGCACGACGGCCCGCCGTATGCCAACGGCGACATCCACATCGGTCATGCCGTCAACAAAATCCTCAAAGACATCATTATCCGCAGCAAAACCCAAGCCGGTTTCGATGCGCCTTATGTGCCGGGCTGGGACTGCCACGGCCTGCCCATCGAAGTGATGGTGGAAAAACTGCACGGCAAAGACATGCCCAAAGCGCGTTTCCGCGAATTGTGCCGCGAATACGCCGCCGAACAGGTTGCCCGCCAGAAAAAAGACTTCATTCGTCTGGGCGTGTTGGGCGACTGGGACAACCCCTACCTGACCATGGATTTCAAAACCGAGGCGGATACCGTGCGCATGCTCGGCGAAATCTACAAATCGGGCTATCTCTACCGCGGCGCGAAACCGGTTCAGTTCTGCTTGGACTGCGGTTCTTCGCTGGCGGAGGCGGAAGTGGAATACAAAGACAAAGTATCGCCTGCGATTGACGTTGCCTATCCGTTTAAAGACACTGCCGCGCTTGCCGCCGCATTCGGTTTGGCAGGTATCGAAGGCAATGCGTTTGCCGTCATCTGGACGACCACGCCTTGGACGCTGCCTGCGAGCCAAGCCGTGTCTGCGGGTGCGGACGTGGCTTACCAACTGATTGATACGCCCAAAGGCAAATTGGTATTGGCGAAAGATTTGGCGGAAGACGCGCTCAAACGCTACGGCTTCGTTTCAGACGACCTCAGCGTCCTCGCGGAAACCACCGGCGACAAGCTGGAAAACCTGCACATGAACCATCCGTTCCTCGAACGCGATATTCCCATGCTCAACGGCGAACACGTTACCACCGACGCCGGTACGGGTTTGGTACATACCGCCCCCGCGCACGGTTTGGAAGACTACGCCGTCTGCAACAAATACGGCATCGAGCTTTACAACCCCGTCAACGCCGAAGGCAAATACATCAGCGAAACGCCGCGCGTGGCAGGCATGAGCGTTTGGGAGGCGAATCCCGTCATCCTGCAATGGCTGGAAGAAACCGGCAACCTCTTGGCAAGCAGCAAAATCGAACACAGCTACGCCCACTGCTGGCGCCACAAAACCCCGCTGATTTACCGCGCGACAGGTCAGTGGTTTGTCGGCATGGACAAAGCCGGCAGCGACGGTAAGACCCTGCGCGACAAAGCCATCAAAGCCGTGGACGACACCGAATTCTTCCCGTCTTGGGGTCGCGCGCGCCTGGAAGCCATGATCGAAGGCCGCCCCGACTGGGTTGTTTCGCGCCAACGCTATTGGGGCACGCCAATGACCTTCTTCGTCCACAAAGAAACGGGCGAACTGCATCCGAACTCCGCCGAGCTTTTGGAAAAAATCGCCCAGAAAATCGAAGAAAAAGGCATCGAAGCATGGTTCTCACTCGATAAAAGCGAATTGTTGAGCGCGGAAGATTGCGAAAACTACGACAAACTTTCCGACACGATGGACGTATGGTTCGACTCCGGCTCGACCCATTATTCCGTCTTGAAACAGCGCGAAGAATTGGACTGGCCTGCCGACCTCTACCTCGAAGGCAGCGACCAACACCGCGGCTGGTTCCAATCCTCCATGCTGACCGGCTGCGCCTCATCGATGGGACGCGCCCCGTACAAACAGCTTCTGACCCACGGTTTCGTGGTTGACCAAAACGGCCGCAAAATGTCGAAATCCATCGGCAACGTCGTCGCGCCGCAAGAAGTCTATAACGAGTTCGGCGCCGACATCCTGCGCTTGTGGGCGGCATCCACCGATTACAGCGGCGAATTGGCGATTTCCAAAGAAATCCTCAAACGCGTAACCGAAAGCTACCGCCGCATCCGCAACACCTTGAGCTTCCTGTTTGCCAACCTCAGTGATTTCGACCCGTTCGAACACACCGTACCGCAGGCGGACATGGTCGAAATCGACCGCTACGCCTTAGTGTTGGCGCGCCAGCTGCAAGAGCGTTTGGCGGGCGACTTCTACCCGCGCTATGCCTTCCACTTCGCCGTGAAAGACATCGTCGCCTTCTGCTCGGAAGACTTGGGCGCGTTCTACCTCGACATCCTGAAAGACCGCCTCTACACCACCAAAGCCGACAGCCACGCCCGCCGCAGCGCGCAAACCGCCCTGTATCACATCACGCGCAGCCTGGTTCTCTTGATTGCACCGATTTTGTGTTTCACCGGCGAAGAAGCGTGGGACATCATCGGCGGCGGCGAAGAAGACAGCGTCCTCTTCCACACCTGGCACGAGTTCCCGCCCATCAACGAAAAAGCCGAAGCCGAACTGGTGAAAAAATGGACGGCAGTCCGCGAAGCCCGCGAAGCCGTAACCGCCGCCATCGAGCCTTTGCGCGCCAACAAAACCGTCGGCTCGTCCTTGCAGGCAGAAGCCGAAATCACCGCACCGGAAGCCACCGCCGACTACCTAAACGCCCTGGGCGAAGAATTGCGCTTTGCCCTCTTAGTGTCCAAAGTCGAGGTCAAAACCGGCAGCGAACTTGCCGTTACCGCCAAAGCCAGCGACGGTGAAAAATGCGAACGCTGCTGGCACTACACCCACGACATCGGCACAGTCGCAGGCCATGAAACCATCTGCAAACGCTGCGCCGAGAATGTCGACGGCAAAGGCGAAGAACGGCATTACGCTTAAGCCCGTCTGAAAAAAGGTCGTCTGAAAACCGAATCAGGTTTTCAGACGACCTTTTGCTATCGACCGCCCAAACAGGGAAATCCGTTCAATATTGCTTAACATTCACTCAATCCGCAATCTCTGCAAACTTCTCCCAATTTGCCAACACATACGCCACAGCCGCCGCCATATCGTCATCCGCGATTTCGTAATATTCGCCGTCCAATTCCTCAAAATCGGGAAACTCGGCACGAATCGCGTCCAAAGATGCCCCGCTGTCCGCCATCTCCTCGATTTTCGCGCCGTCCCGCTCGTATAAAGCCTTCGCCTTATCCAAAATCTTAGGCGTCGGTTTAATCCGCCAGCGGCGCAGGCTGTCGGCAACGGGGTTATGGAACACATATTCGCCGTAACCCGCCGCAATCAGTTGCACAAAACCGCCCTCCTGAACTTGGCTGTCCAAATAGCAGTAAGCCGTCAGCGTGTGCTGCTCGTCGTTCAAACACCGCATTTCCTCATCGCCTGCGGCATCCGTATAATCCAAATACGCCGCGCTCAATGTGTAGAGAAATTCTGCGGCGTCTTGAGGGTTCAAATCATCCTGCCGAAAAAGTGTCGTCATGTTAAAGCCTGCCTGAAAATAAAGTGATTTAAAGCCGATTCATCATAAAAACCGCATTATAACCAAAGCATTATCAAACCAAAACCTATTTTCAGACGACCTTTTACGCTGCACAAGCAGGCGATATATCGTACAATAAGACTGGACTTACCAAGGAAAAATCATGAACGCAAACACTGAAACCGTCATTATCTACCCCAAAGACCTGCCGCTGCACTGCTCCGGTCCCAACCACGAAACTTGGAACGGTCATCCGCGCGTCTTCCTCCCGATTCAGTCCGACAGCGACATCGAATGCCCCTACTGCGGAACGCGTTACCATCTCGAAGGCCACATTCCCCACCACCATTATTGAGACGCTATGAAGAGATACGCCCTCCTGCTGTTGCTCGGACTGTGTACCGCCTGCGGTTCGTATAAAGCCGTCCGCCCCGATGCCCCTCTCGCCGTCGTCGCCGAAGCGCAAAACAACGCCATCCGCTACCAAGCCGCCGACGGCAGCCGCATCTCCGCCATCTACGTCAACAGCAACAGCCCGATGACGGTCGAACTGCGTCAGGGGAGTACGGTCGAAAAACTAACGCAAACCCATTCGATGACCAAAACCACGGAATACCGCAACGCAAGCACAATATGGCAGCTTCAGGACGGCTTCGCCACGCTTACCCGCGGCGGCAAAACCGTTGTTTTCACCGAAATCATCGAATAATCCTGTCTGAAGTTCTTATCAAAAGGTCGTCTGAAAAACCTTAAACGATGGTTTTTCAGACGACCCCTGCGTTAAACCGACAATCCGGAACTTTCATTCCTGCATCTGGATTTGACAAGACAAACCCCCTACGGCGCTGCTTGAACCTATTGCGATATGGTGTGTTCGGATAAAACAAAGGTCGTCTGAAACCTTGTTTTCGAGGTTTCAGACGACCTTTTATCATGGGCAGGTTATTCCTACTTCAACATCATGCAGTCCATTTGACCCAGCCCATATGCGAAGTCAGCAGAATCAATCCGCCGAAGACGATGCGGTAATAGGCAAACGGAACGTAGTTTTTGCTGGACACGAATTTCAACAGCGATTTAATCGCCAGGAAACCTGCCAAGAAGGCGGCGATGAAACCGACGGCAATCAGCCCGATATCCTGCAACGTGAAGAGTTCATAGTGTTTAAATACGTCATAGCCGGTGGCGGCAATCATCATCGGCACGGCAAGGAAGAAAGAAAATTCGGTCGCGGCTTTTCGCTCAATGCCCCACAGCATACCGCCCATAATCGTACTGCCCGAACGCGAAGTCCCTGGCACCAGCGCGCACACTTGGGCGCAGCCGACCACAAGCGCGTCAATCGGACGCATTTCATCCACGCTTTTGACTTTAGGTTTGACTTTGCTTTGGCGTCTTTCGACCCACAGAATAAAGAGCCCGCCCAACACCAGCATGATAGCCACGGTTTTTGGGTTAAATAGATATAATTTAATTTGTTTTCTAAACAGAAATCCCATCAAAGCGGCAGGCACGAACGCGATGGCAAGGTTCAGCACAAAGCGGTTGGCGGCACGGTCTTTGCCCAATCCGGACAAAACGGAGGTAAAACGTTGACGGTATTCAAAAATCACGGCAAGCACCGCGCCCAGTTGGATGGCGATTTCAAATACTTTGCCGTTGCTGTGGAAATTGAGCAAGTCGCCCAATACAATCAAGTGGCCGGTACTTGAAATCGGCAGAAATTCCGTCAAGCCTTCCACAATGCCCATAAGCAGGGCCTTTAATAGAGTAAAAATGTCCATATTGCTTTCTTTTTTGGTTTTCAGACGACGTTTGCCCGTCTGGATTTCAGGATGAAGCGGTATCAGAATCGGAAAACTGCTGCGGTATGGCGGTGTTTACCCCATCCCTCAGCAGTATCATTTTTATGGATTTTACGCCGCCCAAAACAAACAGACAGTTCGGAAACCGCCTTATCTTTTGCGGTCATTCCGAAACTGTCTGGCTAAATTCCGTCAGCGCGCGGCTTTGCCGGAACGCTCTTGGCGGACTTTGTTAATCAGCTCGCCTATGATTTTCTGCCCATTCGCCCAATCGCTGCTGAATATGACCCGATACTTGCCTCCGACGATGACGTCCGGCGTGCCTTCGATACGGTAAGTCTCGGTCAGGCTTTGCATTTTTTTAGCGGCTGCAAGGCTGGCGGGTGCGTCGTATGCGGCAATCAGTTTTTTGCTGTCAAAGCTTTTTTGTGCCGCCGCCCAGCTTTTGAAAGTGGCGGTATCCGCCAAATTGATTTTCTGTTCGTGTACGGCTTTGAAAATAGCGGGGTTTGCCTGATACTTCAAACCCGAAGCGTTAACCGCCGCGGCAACCCGCGCCAAGCCCAACATTTCAGGCATCCAGACGACGTGTTCGGTACGCAGGTAAACGTCTTTCGGAAAAGTTTTGCTGTATGACAGTAAGACGGGATCAAAGTTTTGGCAATGTATACAGAAATAGCCGAAAAATTCCAAAACTTCGATTTTGGATGCGTCTCGTTGTGGAATCGGTTTGTTCAAAACCGTGTAATCCACACCTTCGACCGCAGCCTGCGCGCTTGCGGAAAAGGCAAGCGCAAGGCTGAGGAGGACGACTGCCGGTTTGGTTGTCCGTTTCATTGCTGCCTCCTTATTGAGCCGAACGCATCAGGCTGTTGATATTGTGTTTTTGCAAGTCTTTCTGAACGTTTTTTGCGGCTTCAGACGACATGCTGTTGCTTTGTACGCGGTAAACGGTTTTGTCGCCGTTGGTGCGTTCGACCACTTTGGACGAAATGCCCAGCATGGCGAGTTTGGCACGTTGCGCGTCGGCGCTGTTGCGGTCGGCGTACGAACCCATTTGCAGGATGACTTTCTTACCGCCTTCCGCAGTTTTGGCTTCGGCTTTGGCGTTGTCGGCTTTAGCGGTTTGTTTTTCTGCTTCGGCTTTCTTCACTTCTTTCGCCGCGCCTTTATTTGCTTCCTGACGGGCTTTTTCGATGCTGCCGCTGTTCAGGATTTGCTCGGGGGTCGGTTTGTTGGTTTTGGCCGTTTCGGTTTTCTTGGCTTCGGCGGCTTTCTTCTCTGCCGCTTTTTTCT
The DNA here is from genome assembly GCF_000227275.1 of Neisseria sp. GT4A_CT1. Taxonomy (NCBI): domain Bacteria; kingdom Pseudomonadati; phylum Pseudomonadota; class Betaproteobacteria; order Neisseriales; family Neisseriaceae; genus Neisseria; species Neisseria sp. GT4A_CT1. The sequence goes on along the minus strand of NZ_JH164969.1, from coordinate 172,522 downwards.
CGGCAAGTTTGCGTTCGGCGCGCGCTTTTTGTTTGTCCGTCAACTCGGCTGCCTTTTTGGCTTTATCGGCGGCTTCTTTGTCGGCTTTTTCTTTTTCTGCACGTTTTTTCGCAAGCTCTGCCTTTTTCTCGGCGAGTTTTTGTCTCAACTCGCGTTCGGCAGATTCTTTGTCTTCTTTTTCAGCTTCACGCAGGGCTTTTTCTGCTTCGCGGGCTTCGTCTTCCGCTTCATGGACGGCACGCTCTTTTTCCGCTTTTTCTTTGTCCGCGCGTTCTTTCTCGGCTTTGGCTTTATCTGCCTTTTCTTTCGCTTCTTTTTCTGCGCGTTCTTTTTCTTTGGCTGCCGCATCGTCGTCGGCTTCGCTGCGTTTCTGTTCGGGCTTGGCTTCTTCTGCCGGACGCTCTTTCTCTACGGGAACGACGACAGGCTGCTCTTCAGCCTCAGGCTTGGATTCAGGTTTGGATTTTTCCTGCGGCTTGAGGATTTCAGGCTCGGTTTGCTGTTTTTGAGGCTCAGTCGCACCTTTGAAGGCGTTCGGCGTGTCTTGATTCAGAAAATACAGGATGCCCCCGATCACGCCGGTGGCGAGGATGAGGCCGAAGAAAAAGCCGAAAAGGCCTTTGCCGTATTGAGTGTTCTTATTCATGAGATACCTATATTGATGATGCCGTTCAGACGACCTTTTGGCGGCAGAGGAATCTGCTGCTGCCATCGGCAGGGACGAGTCATTTTATCAATATCCTTTATATTGGGCAAAAATGCGCCGTTTGTTTACATGGTTTTTACGAAAACCGCCGTGATGTTAGGACGCGCTGACAATTGACCGACGATGGGCTTCTTTTGCCCGAACAGAATACTCCGCATTGGACACACCAGCAAGATACCCGACCCGTCTAAACTTTTATAGTGGATTAACTTTAAATCAGGACAGGGCGACGAAGCCGCAGACAGTACAGATAGTACGGAGGAACCGATTCACTTGGTGCTTCAGCACCTTAGAGAATCGTTCTCTTTGAGCTAAGGCGAGGCAACGCCGTACTGGTTTAAAGTTAAGCCACTATATTTTGAATCTTCCGTTTTCAGTACCCAAGGTCGTCTGAAAAACCTTACAACGCGCGGCGGAAGCTGACGGCTTTCAAAACATGGCTTCTGCCGACTTCTTCATCGCCCGCCAAATCCGCCAACGTACGCGCCACGCGCATGATGCGGTGGAAGCTGCGGGCGGAGAGGGAGAGTTTTTCCAACAGGCTGCCCAAAGCTTCCTGCGCTTCTTTTTGGATGCGGGCGGACGTGTCGAGTTCACTGACGCTCAAGGCGGCGTTGACTTTGCCTTGCCGCGCGTATTGTTTGTCGCGGGCGGCGATCACGCGCGCCAACACAACGGCGCTGCTTTCCCCCGCTTCCTGCTGCATCAGTTCGGCGGCGGACAGGCTGGGGACTTCGATGGTCAAATCGATGCGGTCGAGCAGCGGGCCGGAAATTTTACTGCGGTAACGCGCGACGCTTTCGGGCGTGCAGCGGCAGGGTTTGACGGGATGCCCGAGATAACCGCACGGACAAGGGTTCATGGCGGCGACAAGCTGGAATTTGGCGGGATAGACGGCTTGGCGCGCCGCACGGGAAATGTGGATTTCGCCGTTTTCCAAAGGTTCGCGCAAAACTTCCAAAACTTTGCGGTCAAACTCGGGCAGCTCGTCCAAAAATAAAACGCCGTGATGCGCCAATGAAATCTCGCCCGGACGCGGATCGGAACCGCCGCCGACCATGGCTGCCGAACTGGCACTATGGTGCGGGCTGCGGAAAGGACGGTGGCTGTCGAGTTGTTGCTGATGATTGGGCAGAAGCGAACGCAACGCCCATACTTCGACCAATTCGTCTTCGGTCAAAGGCGGCAGAATGCCGGGCAGCCGTTGGGAAAGCATGGACTTGCCCGTTCCCGGCGGGCCCATCATCAAGAGGCTGTGTCCGCCCGCGGCAGCGATTTCCAAAGCAAGGCGGGCAGTATGTTGACCCTTGACATCAATGAGGTCGGGCAGTTTGGCGTTTTCAGACGACCTCTGCGGGACTTGGCAGGCGGTTTGCGCCAAAGGTTCGATGCCGTTCAAATGGGCGGCGACTTCACCTAACGAACGCGCGCCGTAAACGGTAATGCCGCGCATCACGGCGGCTTGTTCTGCATTTTCCTGCGGCAGGACGAAAGAACGCCCAGCCTGCATGCCCTGCCACGCCATCGCCAACGCGCCGCGCACGGGGCGCAACATGCCGGAAAGCGCCAATTCGCCGGCAAACTCGTATTGCGCGAGCTTTTCAGGTGCGATTTGTCCGGATGCGGCGAGGATGCCCAGCGCAATCGGCAGGTCGAAACGCCCCGATTCTTTGGGCAGGTCGGCGGGGGCGAGGTTGACGGTGATTTTTTTGGCGGGGAAGTCGAAACCGCTTTGGATGATGGCGGCGCGCACACGGTCGCGGCTTTCTTTGACTTCGGTGTCGGGCAATCCGACGATATTGAAATGAGGCAGGCCGTTGGCAAGGTGGGCTTCCACTTCGACCAACGGCGCATTCATGCCGCTCAAGGCGCGGCTGTAAACCAAGGCAAGCGACATGTTTCAGACGACCTTATTCGCCGGCTTCAGTTTGCTGTTTGATTTCGGCGACGGCTTCTTCGGCTGCGGCTTCGGCAGCTTCCAATGCGGTCTGCTCAGGCTCTTGCGCGGCTTCGAGTTTTGCCAGACGCTCTTCCAGCTCGACCAGTTTGGTGCGGGTTTTAATCAAAACCTGCTGCTGGATGTCGAATTCTTCGCGCGTAACCAGATCCATACGGTTGAACGCGCTGCCGAGCATGGCTTTGACGTTTTTCTCCATGTCTTTGGCGGGGCTGTTGGCGATGGTTTCGCTGATTTTTGCGCTGACTTCTTCAAAGAGTTGTTTGCCGAACATAATCCGTATCCTTTATATCAGAATATATAAAATCCAAGCGTATTGTATAAGGAAAAAGGTCGTCTGAAAACGGGCATTCTGCTGTCGCGCCTTTTCCCTTCCAAACATCGCCCGCGTGTAGCAAATGCCCGCAAAATCACTCAATCTTGCGGGCATTTTTGAAACGGCTTTTGCCGTATGTTTCGATATTCGGCGTATTTTAACGCTCGATGCGGGCATCAAAAATCGGCAGCCACCACGCACCGCCGGTAAAGCCTTTGCACGAGCCGGTGGTGTGTTCCTCGCTGCGGACGAAGCTCTTGCCGTCCCACACCGCCGCACTGCTTGTCCAGCAGTCGCCTATGCCGCGGCCTTTGAAGCTACCGCTGAGGGTGGCTGTTTTCTCGTCGAATCCGCCGTGCCCTCCGTATACCATCGGCGGCAGCACTTGTTCGATTTTGGTCAGCTCTTTATCGGCAATGGCATAGTAGCCGCTGGTTTGATAAGCACCGCCGATACAGATGGCCGAAATCAAAACCTGACGTTCGTTGAGCGGATGGACATACAGGCTGCGGTTCCAATTCATTTGCTCTTTATTATGCAGGGCGTAACAGTAATTATCGTCGCCTTCGGAAACGCGGTTGCTGTTGCGCAGCAGCTTCATGACGGCGCTGTGGCGCGGTGTGTCTTGTTCCAGTATATCGCCTGCTGTTTTCGGCACAGCAACGGCGCGGATGACGGGTTTGGGCTGCGGGCTGAGGACTGCCTGACTGCTGCCGCCTTTGCGAATCAGCGCGGAAGGCGTGTTCAGACGACCTTGGAATTCGTCCGCTTTCAACATTGCCGCCGCCGCGCCTTTGTCGGACAAGTGCCATTCATATTTTCCCGCGCGGATGCTGATTTTGCTTTCTTTTTTCAATGCTTCAAGCAAGGCGTTGGTTTGCGCGCTGCTCAATTTGCCTGTGCCTTTTTTGTTCAACGCCAATTTGCCCAGCGATTTGCCGTTCAGCATCAATTCGCTGCGGGCTGCCACACGGGCGAGTTGCCTATCATCGTCATTAAACGGCAGCAGGGAAACTTCGCCGGCAACGGCGGCGTTCGCCCCCGCTTTTCGGGTAAACAAGATGGAAACCGGCGTTTCTGTTTCGTCCGCCTGATATCCAGCAAGACGGCATGTGCCGGTATTGTCGCAAGCGATGTCCCAGTCTTGGTAATTTTGATAAAAGCCTTGGGGCGGAGCGGCCAGTGCGGTGGCGGGCAAAACAGCCAGCAGCCATTTTTTCATGATGTATTCCTTCAGTTTTATTTTATAGTGGATTAAATTTAAATCAGGACAAGGCGACGAAGCCGCAGACAGTACAGATAGTACGGCAAGGCGAGGTAACGCCGTACTGGTTTAAAGTTAATCCACTATATTGGTGGACGGGTAAAAGACGGCGCAGCAAGGAAACACAGTGCCGCGCTGCTTTTTTTGTAAAACATTATGATACTTCGTTTGCCAAAAAGTTTTTGACTCGGGACGGCAAAGGTCGTCTGAAACTCCCTTTCAGACGACCTTATATGCTTTTTTATACGCCTGCGGCTGCTTTCAATGCGGCAGCTTTGTCGGTGCGCTCCCAAGTAAACTCAGGCTCTTCGCGGCCGAAATGGCCGTAGGCGGCGGATTTACTGTAAATCGGGCGCAAGAGGTCGAGCATTTGGACGATGCCTTTGGGGCGCAGGTCGAAATGTTCGCGAACCAGGGCAATCAGTTTGTCTTCGCTGATTTTGCCTGTGCCGAAAGTGTCGATGGAAATCGAAGTCGGTTCGGCAACGCCGATGGCGTAGGAAACCTGAATCTGACATTGGGTTGCCAAACCTGCGGCAACGATGTTTTTCGCAACATATCGGCAGGCGTAAGCGGCGGAACGGTCGACTTTGGACGGGTCTTTGCCGGAGAATGCGCCGCCGCCGTGCGGAGCTGCGCCGCCATAGGTATCGACGATGATTTTACGGCCGGTCAGACCGCAGTCGCCTTGCGGGCCGCCGATGACAAAGCGGCCGGTCGGGTTGATCAGGTATTTGGTTTCGGCAGTCAGCATTTCGGGCGGCAGAACGGGCTTGATAATCTGCTCGATCACGGCTTTGCTCAGTTCTTCATGGCTGATGGCAGGATCGTGCTGGGTGGACAGGACGACGGTGTCGATGCGTTTTACTTTGCCGGTTTCGCTGTCATAAACCACGGTCAGCTGCGCTTTTGCGTCGGGACGCAGCCAGGGCAGGCGGCCGTCTTTGCGCAATTCGCTTTGACGCTGCATCAGGCGGTGACTGTAATAGATGGCAAACGGCATCAGGGTCGGGGTTTCGTCGCAGGCGTAGCCGAACATCAGACCTTGGTCGCCCGCGCCTTGGTTCAGGTCAATGCCTTCGCCTTCGTTCACGCCTTGGGCGATGTCGGGGGATTGCTGGTCGTAGTACACGCCGACCGCGCAACCGTTGGCATCAAAGCCCAGCTCGGACGAGTTGTAGCCGATGCGTTTGATGGTTTCGCGTGCGACTTTGATGTAGTCCACATGGGCGGTGGTGGTGATTTCGCCCGCCAACACGCACAAACCGGTGTTTACCAGAGTTTCCGCCGCGACGCGCGCTTTGGGGTCTTGCGCCAAAACCGCATCCAAAATCGCATCGGACACTTGGTCGGCTACTTTGTCCGGATGGCCTTCGGAAACCGATTCGGAAGTAAACAGATATTCGCTCATTTCAATATTTTCCTTCAAAAACAAGCTGTCTGCTTTCAGACGACCTGTTGTTTCATCATATATCCCACAACGGAAATCATAACAAAATTTCCACCTGCGCTCCATCCAAATGATAAATATTCCTACTTGGATAAAACGGTTCGGAATCCTGCCAGTACAGAACATACGGGCAAAAAAATTCCCGCATCAAGCGGGGGGGGGGGATTTGAATTGCCCTCTCGGACCACATCGGCTTTGCAGCCGTCCACCTTACCTTTCCGTCTGAAAAGCAGGTTGGCATGGAATTCCCAACTCTTAATGCAGCGCGGATGTTAGCAGAAAAGCCCCGCCCCCGCAAGCCGCGCGCCCTTGCGTTTTACGTTACAATACGTCGTCTGAAAACACCCGAACACCCTATCATGCACCTGCCCTCCGCCATTCCCGCCCTTGCCGCCGCCCTCGCCCTTACCCTGCCCTTGGGCGCGTGCGGCAAAAAAACATCCGAACAAACCGTGCTTCAGGGCGAAACGATGGGCACGACCTATACCGTCAAATACCTTTCAGACGACCTTCCCAACCCGCCCGCACCCGAAGCCGTAAAAAAACAGATTGACGGTGTACTCGAAGAAGTCAACCGCCAAATGTCCACCTACCGCGAAGACTCCGAAATCAGCCGCTTCAACCAAATGCGCGAAACCCGCAAACCCATGCCCGTTTCCGCCGATTTCGCTGCCGTTACCGCCGAAGCCTTACGCCTCAACCGCCTCACACAAGGCGCGCTCGACGTAACCGTCGGCCCGCTCGTCAACCTTTGGGGCTTCGGACCGAACAAAGAAATCACCCGCGAACCCACCCAGGCCGAAATCGACAAAGCCGCCGCCCAAACCGGTACGGACAAAATCATCCTCACGCAAAACGGCAAACAAGCCACCCTCGCCAAAACCCAACCCGAAGCCTATCTCGACCTCTCCTCCATCGCTAAAGGCTTCGGCGTGGACAAAGTAGCAGGCGAACTTGAAAAACTCGGCATCCAAAACTACCTTGTCGAAATCGGCGGCGAATTGCACGGCAAAGGCCGCAACGCCCAAGGCGAACCTTGGCGTATCGGCATCGAACAGCCCAACATCGTCCAAGGCGGCAACACCCAAATCGTCGTCCCTCTCGACAACCGCTCCCTCGCCACCTCCGGCGACTACCGCATTTTCCACGTTGACCCGCAAGGCAGGCGGCTGTCCCACATCATCGACCCCAAAACCCGCCGCCCGCTGTCGCACCGCCTCGCCTCCATCAGCGTCATCGCCGACAACGCCACCACTGCCGACGGCCTGTCCACCGGACTTTTCGTACTCGGCGAAACCGAAGCCCTCAAACTCGCCGAACAGCAAAACCTCGCCGTTTTCCTGATTATCCGCGACCCAAACGGCTACCATACCGAAATGTCCGGCGCGTTTAAAAAACTACTCCATTAATATCTACACACTCATATCCATCCCACAGGAACACCATCATGAAAACCCTACTCCTCACCTTCGGCCTCTTCCTCCTGGTCATCCTCGGCATGGCGGTCGGCTATATTTTTTCCAAACGCACCATCAAAGGCAGTTGCGGCGGCATCTCCTCGCTGGGCATGAAAAAAGTCTGCGACTGCGACACCCCGTGCGACACGCTGCAAAAGAAACTGGACGAACAGAAACAGCAGGAAAGCAAAGGCATTACCGTCGATCACTGACCTTGCCCGAATCAGATTCAGCGTTTCAAAGCTTTGAACTTGGCAACACAAAAGGTCGTCTGAAACCGCATATTGCAGTTTTCAGACGACCTTTGATTTGCAAGTTTGGCTGTTTTGAGGAAGCAGATAACGATTTATCGAAGCTGCTCAAATTGCCGTCATTTCCATACAAGCAGGAAGGACAGGACAGATATAGTGGATTAACTAAATCAGGACAAGGCGACGAAGCCGCAGACAGTACAGATAGTACGGAACCGATTCACTTGGTGCTTCAGCACCTTAGAGAATCGTTCTCTTTGAGCTAAGGCGAGGCAACGCCGTACTGGTTTAAAGTTAAGCCACTATACTTACAATGTCGATTTACGATACAGACAAAAAGGTCGTCTGAAAAACCTGAAATCCGTTTTTCAGACGACCTTTTGCTCCTCCTTACAACCTCGTTACGCTCAACACGCCTTTGACATCGCCGAGGCTGGCGAGGACGCGAGGGAGGTCGTTGACCTGTTTGACTTCAAGCGTGAACCTCATGCTGGCTTCCAAGTCGCGGGACTGGGTTTGCACGGCGGTAACGTTGAGTTTGTGGCGGGCGAGCGCGTCGGATACGTCGCGCAAAAGCCCTGAGCGGTCTTGGGCGCGGATTTCGACATCGACGGCGAACACTTGTCCTTCCTGCAACGCCGCCCAGCTTGCGTCCAACACTTTTTCGGGTGCTTGTTCGGCGAGGTGTTGGAAAGACGGGCAGGTTTTGCGGTGTACCGAAATGCCGCGCTCGCGGGTAACGAAGCCGACAATATCGTCAGGCGGCGCGGGTTTGCAGCATTTGGCAAGCGTAGTCATCAGCCCGTCTTCGCCGTCGATAAGGACGCCTGTTTTGCCGCCTTTTTTGATTTTGGACTGTTTGACGATGGTGGTTTCGCTGACAGGTACGGGCGGCGGTTCGTTCAGCGTGCCGCAGGCTTTCTGGATGGCGCGGTTGGAAATTTCTCCTTGTCCGACGGCGGTGTAAAGGTCGTCGAGTTTTTTGTAGCCGAGATTTTCGGCAAGCTCTTGCAGGTTGGGCTTGGGCGTGAGTTTGGCAAGCTGCTTGTCGAGTTGGACGCGGCCTTCTTCGCGCACGGTGTCGGCATTCTGCTGACGGATGTAGGCGCGGATTTTGCCGATTGCCTTGCTGGATTTAACCCAGCCTTCGTAGAGCCAGTTAACGGAGGGATGTCCTTCTTTGGCGGTGATGATTTCGACGCGCTGTCCGTTTTCGAGCGGGGTGGACAGCGGCACGATTTGCCCTTCGACTTTCGCGCCGCGGCAACGGTCGCCGATGCTGCTGTGCAGGGCGTAGGCGAAGTCGATGGGGGTCGCGCCCGTAGGCAGGGAGAGGACTTTGCCGTGCGGGGTCAGGACGTAAATCGTGTCGTTGAAAAGCTCGGTTTTGAAGGCGGCGGCGAGGTCTTCCTTGCCGCTTTCCGCCATGTTTTCGCGCCAGTCCAAAAGTTGGCGCAACCAGGCGATTTTTTGTTCGTAGGCGGAATCGCCCTTGCCGCCCTCTTTGTAACGCCAGTGGGCGGCGACACCGAATTCGTTGAATTGGTGCATATCGAAGGTGCGGATTTGCACTTCCACGCCTTTGTCTTCGGGGCCGACGATGACGGTGTGCAAACTTTTATAGCCGTTGCCTTTGGGGTTGGCGATGTAGTCGTCGAACTCGCCGGGGATGGGCTGCCAGAGGCTGTGGACGATACCCAGCGTGGTGTAACACTCGGGAACGGTATCGACCAGAATCCGCACGGCGCGGATGTCAAAGAGGCCGTCGAAGCTGAGTTTTTTCTTCACCATTTTTTTGTAAATGGAGTAGATGTGTTTCGGGCGGCCGGCGACTTCAAAGTGAACGTTGTATTTTTTAAGCTCCGCGCGCAGGATGTTGAGGAAGTTTTCGATGTATTCGAGGCGTTCGGTGCGTTTTTCGTCCAAAAGCAGCGCGATTTCGCGGTATTTTTCGGGTTCTTGATGGCGGAAGCCGAGGTCTTCGAGCTGCCATTTGAGCTGCCACACGCCTAGACGGTTGGCGAGCGGGGCGAAGATGTCGAGGGTTTCTTTGGCGACGGCGCGTTTTTCAGGGCTGTCGGGGATATTGCTGAGAAACTGCATGGTGCGGGTGCGCATGGCGAGTTTGATCAACACGACGCGGATGTCAGTTACCATCGCCAGCAGCATTTTACGCATGGTTTCGGCTTGCTGGGCGCGTTCTTCGGAAGTGGCGAGGCTGTCCACCCGGGCGAAGTGGGTGAGTTTCTGCACTTCGTCCACACCTTTGACCAGCTCGGCGACGGTGCTGTTGCAGCGTTCGGAAACCAAGAGGTTCCAATCGGGAACGTAGCGTCCGATGTCGGCAAGCAGGGTGGCGGCGACGGCATCGGAGAGCAGGTCGAGTTCGTTGACCATCTGCGCCGCGCCGAGCAAATGGTCGAGCAGCGGTTCGCCATACGGCGTGGCGGCATCGGCGGGATAGTGTTCTTTTGCCAACGACCATGCGGCGCCGATGAGGTTTTTATCGTTGTCCGGCAGCGCGGCACAGTAACTGTCGAACCATTCGCGCAATTCTTGCGGAGTCGCGCTTTGCGTGTCTTGAATCGGGCTGGTGGCGGTCATGATGGTGTCTTTTCGTTTCGATAAAAACAGGTTTATTGTAACAGGTTGCCAAAGGGATTTGCGGGCTGTTTTGCGGGATATAGTGGATTAACTTTAAACCAGTACAGCGTTGCCTCGCCTTAGCTCAAAGAGAACGATTCTCTAAGGTGCTGAAGCACCTTAGAGAATCGGTTCCGTACTATCTGTACTGTCTGCGGCTTCGTCGCCTTGTCCTGATTTAAAGTTAATCCACTATATTGTCTGTAAGCGGGTTGTTTCAGACGACCTTAAATGATATGGTTCGTCCGTTTGATGAACTTGAAAAGGAGTATCCGATGAAGCTGTATATTTACGACCATTGCCCGTTTTGCGTGCGTGCGCGGATGGCGGCCGGGCTGTTTGGCGCGGACGTTGAAGAGGTCGTGCTGGCAAACGACGACGAGGCAACGCCGATCGGCATGATCGGCGCGAAACAAGTGCCCATCCTGCAAAAAGAAGACGGTTCGTTTATGGGCGAGAGTTTGGACGTTGTCCGCTATCTTGACCGCGAGGGTCGTCTGAAAGATGAAATCCGCCCCGAAATCCAGGCATGGTTGGACAAAGTGGGCGAATACAACCTGAAACTCGTCCAGCCGCGCGTGATCAAACTCGAGCTGCCCGAATTTGAAACGCCGGAAGCAGTGAAATATTTCACGGATAAAAAAGAGAAAAGCATCGGCAGCTTCGCCGCCAATTTGGAAAAAAACGGTCAGTATGTGCAACGGCTGAACGAAGATTTGGCGGAACTGGAAACGCTGATGGCCGAAAGCGGCGCAGGTTTGAACGGCGAAATCGGCATGGAAGACATATTGGTGTTCCCGATATTGCGCAACCTGACCGTCGTACGCGGTGTCGAGTGGCCGCAGAAGGTTATGGACTACCTGCTGCGCATGAGCGAAGCATCGGGCGTGCCGCTGTATTTCGACCGCGCCTTGTAATAACCGAATCCGCCGGATAAAACAAACGGAAAGGTCGTCTGAAAACTGTTTTCAGACGACCTTTCCGTTTGCGCCCGCCCTACCTTCCGGGAGTGAATGGAATCAGGCGGAACAAGCATGGCGAGAAATTGTTGATGTATGACCCCGAACAGATCGGGTGATACATCAATAATTCCTAGCTGTGCTTATTGTGCGGCAGGTGCAGAAGCAGCAGCTGCGGCTGCGCCTTCAGCGGCGCTGCGTTGGTAGCCTTTGTCTTTCATACATGCATCGAACACGGCGCGGTCTTGGTTTGCACCGGAAGCTTGTTGACATTGAGCGATTGCCTCTTCAACGCTTACGCTAGGAGTTTTAGCTTCTTCAGTAGTTTTGCTGCTAGAGCAGGCACCCAGCATCAGGCTTGCAGCGGCAACGGCGATCAATAAAGTTTTCATGTCGTATATTCCTATTGTGATTGATGGTTTACAGCGCAAATTTGCGTCTGTCTCAAAACAGAGTCCCATTAGTACGATTTAGTTTCATTTACATATGAAAGGTTTTGATAAGTTTGAACTATGACAGTAAATGCCGTCAGGAAATGATAAGCGGTTTCAAAAATTTAAGAGACATAAACGCCGCTGGCATGGCAATGTAAAAAATCCCCTTTCCACTCCGGCAACACCGCCCAACCCCAACGCCCCGACCGCCTGCCGTTGGGCGGCGCAAGGGTTTTATGGCATAATCCCGCTTACCTTTCCATACCGCAGAGACCACATCCCCCCTTCTGCGGTTTGCCGTAAACCGGCCGCATACTTTGCCGGCGGCATCCTACCGAACACACAATCAAAACATCCTCCCGTTTCAGACGACCCCATGCGGCATTCCGCATCCCGTCCGGACAGAAAGATACCGCCATGAATCCATTCGCCTCACTCGGGCTTGGCAGCGAAATCGTTTCCGCGCTGACCGAACAAGGTTACGAAAACCCGACGCCCATCCAAGCCGCCGCCATCCCCAAAGCACTTGCCGGCCACGACTTGCTCGCCGCCGCCCAAACCGGTACAGGCAAAACCGCCGCCTTTATGCTGCCCAGCCTGGAACGCCTCAAACGCTACGCCACTTCCAGTACATCGCCCGCGATGCACCCTGTGCGTATGCTCGTGTTGACCCCGACGCGCGAACTTGCCGACCAAATCGACCAAAACGTGCAGGGCTACATCAAAAACCTGCCGCTGCGGCATACCGTCCTTTTCGGCGGCGTCAACATGGACAAACAAACCGCCGACCTGCGCGCCGGCTGCGAAATCGTCGTCGCCACCGTCGGCAGGCTGCTTGACCACGTCAAACAGAAAAACATCAATTTAAACAAAGTCGAAATCGTCGTCCTCGACGAAGCCGACCGTATGCTGGATATGGGTTTCATCGACGACATCCGCAAAATCATGCAGATGCTGCCCAAACCACGCCAAACCCTGCTCTTTTCCGCAACCTTTGCCCCGCCCATCCGCAAACTCGCCAAAGACTTCATGAATGCGCCCGAAATCGTCGAAGTCGCCGCGCAAAACACCACCAGCGCCAATGTCGAGCAGCACATCATCGCCGTTGACGCGCTCAAAAAACGCAACCTTTTAGAACGGCTGATTGTCGATTTGCAGATGAACCAAGTCATCGTATTCTGCAAAACCAAACAAAGCGTCGACCAAGTCACCCGCGACCTCGTACGCCGCAACCTTGCCGCCCAATCCATCCACGGCGACAAATCCCAGCAAAGCCGCCTCGAAACCCTCAACGCCTTCAAAGAAGGCAGCCTGCGCGTCCTCGTCGCCACCGACGTCGCCGCACGCGGCCTGGACATTGCCGAGCTGCCCTTCGTCATCAACTACGAACTGCCGACCCAGCCCGAAGACTACGTCCACCGCATCGGACGCACCGGCAGGGCAGGCGCGGACGGCGTTGCCATTTCTCTGATGGACAAAACCGAGCAAAAAATGTTTGAAGCCATCAAAGAATTGACCGGCAACGACTTGGCAGTCGAACGCATCGAAGGTTTCGAACCAAACTGGTGGGGAAGTGACGCCGACGGCGATGCCTCCGCAGACACCCAAGCCGCCCCAACCCGCAGCCGCGGCAACGACAGAAACCGTTCCGAACGGAACAACCGCAGCGAACGCAATGACCGTAACGAGCGCGGCGACAAATCCCCAAAAGCCGACAAAACCGATCCCGGCGCCGCCTGCGGCACCATCGCCGGACGCAGCCGCCGCAGCCGCAGGGAACGCCAACCCTGCGCCCTGCTGCAACCCAATTACGGCACGAAATAATCTGTTCTCTATAAAGTCTAAAAGGTCGTCTGAAAAAATTTTCAGACGACCTTTTTATAGTGGATTAACAAAAATCAGGACAAGGCGACGAAGCCGCAGACAGTACAGATAGTACGGAACCGATTCACTTGGTGCTTCAGCACCTTAGAGAATCGTTCTCTTTGAGCTAAGGCGAGGCAACGCCGTACCGGTTTAAAGTTAATCCACTCTATCCGCAGGCGAAGCCTTTTCAGACGACCTCACACGCCCAAATATCCTTCCCTGCTGGCAAGCCACCTTGCCAGATGCGCTTCGACGATTTCGGGGTTTTGTTCAATCAGCATCGGGGCGATTTCGCGCGCCTGTTCCAAGAGGTGCAGGTCTTCTTCAAGGTTGGCAAAGCGCAGCATGGGGACGCCGCTTTGGCGCGCGCCGAGAAATTCTCCGGGGCCGCGGATGTTGAGGTCTTGGCGGGCGATTTCGAAGCCGTCGGTGTGTTCGTAGATGACTTTCAGCCGCGCTTTGGCGAGTTCGCTCAAGGGTTCGGCAAACAGGAGGACGCACACGCTTTCTGCCGCGCCGCGCCCTACCCTCCCGCGTAATTGGTGCAGCTGCGCCAAGCCCATGCGCTCGGCGTGTTCGATCACCATCAGGGCGGCGTTGGGCACATCTACGCCGACTTCGATAACGGTGGTGGCAACCAAGACGTTCAGACAGCCTGCGGCAAACTGAGCCATGACTTCGGCTTTTTCGGCAGCTTTCATGCGCCCGTGTACCAAGCCGATGTTGAGTTCGGGCAATGCCGCCTGAAGCTGCTCGAGGGTTTCGGTAGCGGTTTGCAGTTGCAAGGTTTCGCTTTCTTCAATCAGCGGGCAGACCCAGTATGCCTGCTGCCCTTTGCGGCAGATGTTGAGGACGAAGCCTTCGACTTCGGCGCGGCGGACGTTGTTGACGAGGCGGGTTTTAATCGGGGTGCGCCCGGGCGGCAATTCGTCGATGACGGACACGTCCAAGTCGGCGAAAAAACTCATGGCGAGCGTGCGCGGGATGGGCGTGGCGGACATCATCAACTGGTGGACATCGCGCCCTTTGTTTTTGAGGGCGAGGCGTTGGGCGACGCCGAAGCGGTGTTGTTCGTCCACAATCACCAAGCCCAGATTTTGAAACTCGACGTCGTCTGAAAACAGGGCGTGCGTGCCGACGGCGATTTTGACGGTGCCGTCGGCGAGTTTGGCTTTGGCTTCGTCTTTGGCTTTTTTGCGCTGGCTGCCGGAGAGCCAGACGACTTCGAGTCCTAAAGGTTCGAGCCATTGTTTGAACTTGATGAAATGCTGTTCGGCAAGGATTTCGGTCGGCGCCATCACGGCTACCTGCGCGCCGGATTCGATGGCGGTCAGCGCGGACAAGGCGGCGACGATGGTTTTGCCGCTGCCGACATCGCCTTGCAGCAGGCGGTGCATGGGGTGGGTTTGCGCCATGTCGCGGCGGATTTCGGACACGACCCTTTCTTGTGCATCGGTCAGGGCAAACGGTAAGGCGTGGCGCAGGGCTTGGGTCAGCGTACCGTCGCCGCCCAATGCCGCCGCCGTACCGCTGACGCGCTTCTGCCGCGCCAAACGCATGGAAAGCTGTTGCGCCAAAAGTTCGTCGAATTTGAGCCGCTGCCATGCAGGGAGCGCGCCGTCGGAAAGTTGATGAATAGTGAAACTAGGCGGCGGAGAATGCAGAAGACGCAGACTTTCGGCGAGGTGCGGCAGTTTCAGACGACCCAATAAGGCATCGGGGAGCGTGTCGTGCAGCGGCGTAACGTCCAACGCCGTCTGAATGATGCGGCGCAAAGTGGGCTGGTTCAAACCGTTTACGGTCGGATAGACAGGCGTGAGGCTTTCCGCCAAACCGCCGCTCTCGGCATCGCGGATTTTGGGATGAATCATCTCGTCACCGTGAAACCCGTGTTTGATTTCGCCCACGGCGCGGATGCGTTTGCCGACCGCCATCTGTTTCTGGTTGCTGGCGTAAAAGTGGATGAAGCGCAGGAAAAGGACACTGCCGGAATCGTCGGCGATTTGGACAATCAGCTGCTTGCGCGGTTTGAACGTGACTTCCTGATGGATGACTTCGCCCTCGACCTGACACGGCACGCCGATCGGCGCGTCCTTAATCGGCATGATGTGCGTCTCGTCCTCGTAACGCAGCGGCAGATGCAAAACCAAATCCCATGCGGTATGGAGGTTGAGTTTGTCGAGCTTCTTGGCGGAAACGTCGGTGATTTTGAGCTGTTTCTGGGTTTCGGGCGTCATCATGGCTTTGTCCTTTAATGGCGCGTATTTTAGCTGAAAATGTAGGAAGGGGTCGTCTGAAAGGACGTTCGGTACCAAGTTAATCCTTTATAATAGCGTGTTTTTCAGACGACCCCTTCTCATAAATATCACCTAAATGACTGTTGCTAATAATCAGACATATACCATTTATGTAAAAATGATTAATACAAGAAGCAGAAAGAAATAAATTTACTATGTTAAAAGTATTAAAGCAGTAACTTCATGTAGCCTAGAACATCTATTTAACCGAATTCCCTTAGAGAATCAAGCATGAAAAAACAACCTAACGAAATCCACAATATCAGTGATCTAACTCAAATCTTAAAAAATTTAAGTGAACCCAAACATGGCACAACACGATTCTTTCGTGGACACGCAGTACAATCATGGCAAATTCTTCCCAGTATTTATCGCGAACAATACCTAATTGAAAATGAAGATAAAATTATCAAAGAGGCCCTGACCAATTGTCCTGATGAGTTTTTACCGAATAACACTCTGTTTGAGAAACTTGTTAAATTACAGCATTACAGCTATGCCACGCGATTATTGGATTTAACCAGCAATGCATTGGTTGCTTTATATTTCGCTTGTTCAGATACAAAGCATCATGATGAAGATGGTGAACTAATTATTTTGGATATTCCTGACACAGAAGTGAAATATTGGGACAGTGATACTGTGGCAATTTTGGCAGCAATTAGTACCCAAAATAGCAATTTTTCTTTATCTAACGGTCTTCATTCTGCTCAAATAGCATCAGATTTAGCAAATGCTAAATATCAATTAGAAAATCTGGACATAAATATATTAAGATCAATAGAAATCGGTATAAATAAAGGTGTCATGTCATTTAAAAATATTAACGAATACAAAGAAACTGTTCTAAAGGCAGCATCAGAACTTGGAGAATCTGCTTTCATATCTTCATTTAATAATGATCCAGCCATCCTTTCCTTGTTACACACTATCCATACTGACAAACCCAGCTTTCACCCTGTCATCAACCACCGTGATTTAGCCCGCGTCCTATGCGTACGCGCCAAACTTAGCAATACCCGAATTTCCCGACAGCAAGGCTGCTTCCTACTTTTCGGTATTGACGAAACAAAACTCAATCCAGCCAAATTTCCCGATAATTGGCAGCGAAAAACTGAAAACAACCAGAAATTCATTATCAAAAACAAACCTCAAATCATGCAGGAGCTCAAAGCATTCGGCATTAGCAGGCAAACCCTCTTCCCCGAACTTGAAAGCCAGGCTCAAGAAATCATGATGCAATACAAGCCAAAAAAATAACTTTTCGGGCTACCTGAAAATTTAATTTCGCTCTAACCCGAACTCCAAAAGCAGCCTGCACTTTTCAACTTCGTTAAAGCTAACGCTTTCAGGCAGCCTGCACCCATCCAAAGGACCTCCATGAACATCACCCAAATCCTCTCTCAAGAACTCTCCGCCACCGCCGCCCAAATCACCGCCGCCATCGAGCTTTTGGACGACGGCGCGACCGTACCCTTTATCGCCCGCTACCGCAAGGAAGCCACGGGCGGGCTGGACGATACGCAGTTGCGACAGCTTGCCGAGCGGCTGCAATACCTGCGCGAGTTGGAAGAGCGCAAAGCCGTTGTTTTAAAAAGCATTGAAGAGCAAGGCAAGCTTTCAGACGACCTCAGGGCGCAAATCGAAGCCGCCGACAACAAAACCGTGCTGGAAGACCTGTATCTGCCCTACAAGCCCAAACGCCGCACCAAAGCGCAAATCGCGCGCGAACATGGTTTGCAGCCGCTGGCGGACGTGTTGCTTGCCGAGCAGCCGCAGGACGTGGAAGCCGCCGCGCAGGGCTACCTGAACGAAAACGTCCCCGACACCAAAGCCGCATTGGACGGCGCACGCGCGATTCTGATGGAGCAGTTTGCCGAAGACGCGGAACTCATCGGCATGCTGCGCGACAAGCTGTGGAACGAAGCCGAAATCCACGCGCAAGTCGTTGAAGGTAAAGAAACCGAAGGCGAAAAATTCAGCGATTATTTCGACCACCGCGAACCCGTCCGCGCCATGCCCAGCCACCGCGCGCTGGCGGTTTTGCGCGGCCGCAACGAAGGCGTGTTGAACATCGCGCTCAAATACCAGCCCGACGACACGCCGATGACGCAGCAAAGCGAATACGAGCAAATCATCGCCCGCCGCTTCAAGGTTTCAGACGGCCACAAATGGCTGCGCGACACCGTGCGCCTGACTTGGCGCGCGAAAATCTTTTTATCGCTGGAACTCGAAGCCTTAGGTCGTCTGAAAGAAGCCGCCGACACCGACGCGATTACCGTGTTCGCCCGCAATCTCAAAGACTTGCTGCTCGCCGCGCCCGCCGGACGGCTGACTACTTTGGGTCTCGACCCCGGCTACCGCAACGGCGTCAAATGCGCCGTAGTGGACGACACGGGCAAGCTGCTGGATACCGTCATCGTCTATTTGCATCAAGAAAACAATATGTTGGCAACGCTGTCGCGCCTGATTAAACAACACGGCGTGAAGCTCATCGCCATCGGCAACGGCACCGCCAGCCGCGAAACCGACAAAATTGCGGGCGAACTGGTGCGCGGAATGCCGGAAATGGGGCTGCACAAAATCGTCGTTTCCGAAGCCGGCGCGTCGATTTATTCCGCGTCCGAACTGGCGGCGCGCGAGTTCCCCGACTTGGATGTTTCCCTGCGCGGCGCGGTGTCCATCGCCCGCAGGCTGCAAGACCCGCTCGCCGAGTTGGTGAAAATCGACCCCAAATCCATCGGCGTGGGCCAGTATCAGCACGACGTGAACCAAAGCCAGCTCGCCAAATCACTGGACGCGGTGGTCGAAGACTGCGTGAACGCCGTCGGCGTGGACGTGAACACTGCCTCCGCCCCGCTCTTGGCGCGGATTTCCGGTTTGAATCAAACCCTTGCCCAAAACATTGTCGCCTACCGCGATGAAAACGGCGCGTTCGACAGCCGCAAAAAATTGCTGAAAGTACCGCGTTTGGGCGAAAAAACCTTCGAGCAGGCGGCAGGCTTTTTGCGGATTAACGGCGGCAAAGAGCCGCTGGACGCGAGCGCCGTCCACCCCGAAGCCTATCCCGTCGTCGCCAAAATGCTGGCGCAACAAGGTATTACCGCCGCCGAACTCATCGGCAACCGCGAGCGCGTGAAGCAAATCAAAGCGTCCGACTTCACCGATGAACGCTTCGGCCTGCCGACCATTCTGGACATCCTGTCCGAGCTGGAAAAACCCGGCCGTGACCCGCGCGGCGAATTTCAGACGGCATCATTCGCCGAAGGCATCCACGAAATCAGCGACTTGCAAGTCGGCATGATACTCGAAGGCGTGGTCTCCAACGTCGCCAACTTCGGCGCATTCGTGGACATCGGCGTCCATCAGGACGGCCTAGTGCACATCTCCGCCCTGTCCAATAAGTTCGTCCAAGACCCGCGCGAAGTCGTGAAAGCCGGCGACGTGGTGAAAGTGAAAGTGCTGGAAGTCGATGCCGCCAGAAAACGCATCGCGCTGACCATGCGCTTGGATGACGAGGCCGGCGGCGCAACCAAAGGCAACAGGTCGTCTGAAAGCAAACACTTCGAACGCCGCGACCGCAAACCCCAACGCAACGACCGCGCCCCGACCAATTCGGCGATGGCAGATGCGTTTGCGAAGTTGAAACGGTAACAGTAGTCTGAAGTGCTATTTAAAGTAAAACCGTTTTGAAACAAATAAATAAAATTAAATTGTAAAAAAAATCCCGTTTTTTTATCATATTGAAGCGATATAGCAAAAAAATGGGATTTTTTTATCAATTAACTGAAAACCTAAAATGTACTCGATCGAACAATTCCCTCCCGAAGCAGACCTCGAAACGGTCCCTGTCTTGAAAAAACTGAATTCCGCCCATCGTTATCTGGCTGAATTAAAAGGTATCTGCCGCAGCATTCCCAACCAAGGCATTCTGATTAACATGCTGTCTTTGCAGGAAGCCAAAGACAGTTCCGAAATCGAAAATATCATTACCACCCATGACGAACTGTTCCGTGCAGGAATATCAGCAAGCCAGTCTAGTCCTGCCATCAAAGAAGTGCAGAATTATGCTTCAGCACTGCATTGCGGCTTCGACCTTATCCAAAAACACGGAATGCTGACCAACAATCATATTTTGACAATACAAGCCGAGTTGGAAAAGAACCGTGCCGGATTCCGTAAACAGTCGGGGACGATGCTGAGAAACGACCGTACCGGCGAAACCGTCTATACGCCGCCGCAACATACGAATGACATCATTCGCCTGATGAGCAGATTGGAAGTATTTATCAACGACGACAACACGGAAAAACCTATCGATCCGCTGATCCGCATGGCGCTGCTCCACCACCAGTTTGAAAGCATTCACCCGTTTTACGACGGCAACGGCAGAACAGGCAGGATTATCAATGTGCTGTATCTGGTTTTAACCGGATTGCCGGATATTCCCGTCTTATACCTCAGCCGCTATCTGGTGCGGAACAAAAGCGAATATTACCGCCTGCTGCAACATGTACGCGATACGGGTGAATGGGAAGGCTGGTTGCTGTATATGCTGGAAGCCGTGGAACAAACCGCCAAGGACGGCATCGATACCGTGCAGCACATCCATCAAGCTATGCTGGACTACAAACACCGCATCAGGCAAAACTTCAGCTTCTACAGCCAAGACCTGATTAACCACCTGTTCAACCATCCCTACACAAAAATCGATTTCCTGATGAAAACGCTGAACGTTTCCCGCCCCAGTGCCGCCAAATATCTGAACGAACTGACGGAAGGCGGATTCCTGCATAAAGAAAACATAGGCAGAAGCAACTACTATATTAATATCGCGCTGATGGATATTTTATTACCAACCAATTGATAAAATTAGAAATTTATTTAAATATTAAATCAATATATTACTTATCTCATACCCGCTGGTTTACCCATACAAACAGGCGTATAGTTCCAAATATTACAAATCCATCATCACAACCCAAGGAGTCCAAACCATGAAACCTGTTTTGTTTGCCGCGTTGATTTCCTGTTTTTCCGTTGCTGCGTATGCGGCTTGTACCGACAGCCAGCAGCAATGTGTGATTTATAAAAACGGTAATGTCGCGGCTGAAGGCGGCTGTTCGGTCAACAAGTGTCAGAATGCCGATGCGCAGGTGTTGAAATGGAAGCTGAAAAACGGCAAGGGCGTAACCGTGGAAATCGGGAAAAATGGCAAGGTTTTGGTGAACAAAAAACCGGGAGCGAAGGCGAGCAACAGCAACGCGGCGGGCATGGGCTTGACGTGTTATGCCGCCGATGCGGACAAGCGTGAACAGTTCTGCTCGACCAATTATTAATGCAGGATTGGCATGAAAAAGGTCGTCTGAAACCTGAATCGGTTTTCAGACGACCTTTTGTTTGAGCGTATCGCTATCAGCGTTTGACGCCGCTGAGCCTTGCCCAGCCTTCGTCGATTTCGGCGGGTTCGATGTCGAACCATTGGCGGTAAATGCCGCTGAGTTCTTCAACTTGTTCGTCCAGTAAACCGGACAACACGATGCGGCCGCCCTGTTTGGTGCGGGCGGCGAGCATTTCGCCGAGCATGCGCAGGGGATTGGCGAGGATGTTGGCGACGACGATGTCGAATTGTCCTTGCGGCAAACCGTCGGGCAGGTAGAACTGTGCATCGACGTTGTTTTGTGCGGCGTTGTCCTTGCTGGCGCGGATGGCTTGTTCGTCAATATCGACGCCGACGGCAGAACCTGCGCCAAGCTTGAGGGCGGCGATGGTCAGGATGCCGGAGCCGCAGCCGTAGTCGAGGACGCTTTCGCCGCCTTTGAGTTGTGTGTCCAGCCACTTGAGGCAGAGGCGGGTGGTCGGATGGCTGCCGGTACCGAAGGCAAGGCCGGGGTCGAGCTGGAGGTTGACGGCGTTGCTGTTGGGCGCTTCGTGCCAAGAGGGGGTAATCCACAGGCGCTCGGAAATTTGGATGGGATCGAACTGCGCTTGTGTCAGGCGCACCCAGTCTTGGTCGGCAAGGATTTCGCTGGTGTATGCCAAGTCTTTCAACCCGCATGCTTGGCTGGCGGCTTGAATCATGGCTGCGGCATCGTCGTTTTCGCCGAACAAGGCGATGACTTTGCTTTGCTGCCAGATTTGTTCGGTCGGCATACCGGGTTCGCCGAAGATGGCTTGTTCGTTTTCGGTGCCTGCGTAGGCGTCTTCGATGGCGGCGGAGAGTGCGCCGTTTTCCATCAGGGCGTCGGCGAGGCGTTCGGCGACGGCGTCGTTGACGTTGATGGTGATTTGTTGATAGGACATGGTGGGCTTTCTCGGTGGGGTCGTCTGAAATTAGGAAATGGCGGTCAAATACGCGATGTTGGTCGTTTGCGGTATGTTTGGACTATGGGTGTAACAGCGGACCACTTACTTCGGATTGAATCGTTTTTCTGCCTGAACACGGATTCTTTATTGCACCGAAATGGCGGCAGATAGGTTGATTCAATCATATAGCAAACATACTTAACTTTAAACACAGCATGTCATCAAATTCCGTCATTCCCGCGCAGGCGGGAATCCATCGTAAAACTTGAGAAACCTTGATTTGAAAAACAGTTTCTGAATTTCAAAAATGGATTCCTGCCGTAGCCTGTCCTCGCGTAGGCGGGGGTGGGAATGACGGCAATCGGTAAGTTGCGTATCGAAAATAAAGTCATTTAGCTATATTCTAGGCTTGTCGGCAATCGCGGATGTATGCTCGAAATCAGGTTTCAATTTGTCTGAAAAAAGGTCGTCTGAAAGCCATATGGTTTTTCAGACGACCTTCGACTATCCAAGCGGGACGAGTTTATTTGTCCTGTTTGGCTTTGCGTTCTTCCAGCCAGTGTTCCAGATAGTGGATGCTGACGCCGCCTTTTTCAAAACCGGGGTCGCTGAACAAATCGCGGTGCAGCGGGGTATTGGTTTTGATGCCGGTCACGGCAAGCTCGGCGAGGGCGACGCGCATTTTTGCCATTGCCTGCTCGCGGGTTTTGCCGATGACGCAGACTTTACCGATCAGGCTGTCGTAGTACGGCGGGATGCGGTAGCCTTGGTAAATATGGCTGTCCACGCGGATGCCGAAGCCGCCGGGCAGATGGCAGCTTTCAATCAGGCCGGGGCTGGGGATGAAGTTGTACGGGTCTTCGGCATTGATTCGGCACTCGAAAGCATGGCCTTCGATGTGGATGTCTTTTTGCCTGTATTGCAAAGGCAGGCCGCCGGCAATGCGGATTTGTTCCTGTACGATGTCTACGCCGGTAATCAGCTCGGTAACGGGGTGTTCGACTTGGACGCGGGTGTTCATTTCGATAAAGAAGAATTCGCCGTTTTCATACAGGAATTCAAACGTACCTGCGCCACGGTAGCCGATGCGTTTGCAGGCGTCGGTACAGGCTTTGCCGATTTTTTCGCGGGCTTTTTCGTCGATGAAGGGCGCGGGGGCTTCTTCGATGACTTTTTGGTGGCGGCGCTGCATGGAGCAATCGCGCTCGGCAAGGTAGATGGCGTTGCCGTGTTCGTCGGCGAGCACTTGGATTTCGACGTGGCGCGGGCGTTGCAGGTAGCGTTCCATATAGACCATCGGGTTGCCGAACGCCGCGCCTGCTTCGGCTTTGGTCATTTCGACGGATTTGATGAGGTCTTCTTTTTTCTCGACCACGCGCATACCGCGTCCGCCGCCGCCGCCCGATGCTTTGATAATCACGGGATAACCGACTTTATCGGCGGTTTTGAGGATTTCGGCGGGATCGTCGGACAGGGCGCCGTCCGAACCGGGAACGCAAGGTACGCCCGCTTCAATCATCGCGTGTTTCGCGGAAACTTTGTCGCCCATCAGGCGGATGGTTTCGGCGCGTGGGCCGATGAAGATGAAGCCGGATTGTTCGACTTGTTCGGCAAAATTGGCATTTTCGGCAAGGAAGCCGTAGCCCGGGTGGATGGCATCCGCGCCGGTAACTTCTGCGGCGGCAATGATGGCGGGAATATTGAGATAGCTTTGTGCGGAAGCGGCAGGGCCGATGCACACGGATTCGTCGGCAAGTTTGACGTGCAGACTGTCTTTGTCGGCTTCGGAATGCACGGCGACGGTGGCGATGCCCATTTCGCGGCAGGCACGCAGGACGCGCAGCGCGATTTCGCCTCGGTTGGCGATTAATACTTTTTTCAGCATGATGACCTTTCCTGTGGTTTCAGACGACCTGCTTGTTACCTTTTGCCCAACGCATTGCGGATTTTTTCATCGGTCTTGTATTGGCTTAACGCGTACACCGCCCACATGGCGGCAGGAATCCAGCCGATTAAGGTGAATTGGAGAATCAGGCAGATGATGCCCGCAATCGGACGGCCGATGGTGAAGAATACGGCGAAGGGCAGGAAGATGGCTAACAGCAGGCGCATGGTGGAAATCCTGAGTTGGAAAGCATTTCAGACGACCTGCCCGCAATCCGGAAGGTCGTCTGAAAACGAATTATTCGATGATGAAGAGCGGCTCGCCAAATTCCACAGGCGTACCGTTTTCCACCAGAATTTCTTTAACCGTGCCGGATTTCTCGGCTTCGATTTCGTTCATCAACTTCATCGCTTCGATGATACACAATGTATCGCCGGCTTTGACTTGCTGACCAACTTCGACGAAAGCGGCGGCATTCGGGCCGGGCGCGCGGTAGAACGTACCGACCATAGGCGATTTTTGCGCGTTGGACAGGTCGCGGGCGGCTGGGGCTGCGGGAGCGGGGGCTGCTGCGGCGGCAGGCGCGGCGGCGGGTGCAGGGGCAGGCACCGCTACTTGGGCGGGCGCTGCATAAACGGGAGCCGGAGCGGCGGTGGCGCGGGTGATGCGGACTTTTTCCTCGCCTTCGGTCACTTCGATTTCGGCGATACCTGATTCTTCTACTAAATCAATCAGTTTTTTTAATTTGCGCAAATCCATTTTCGTTCCTTTACGATACGGCCCAAATGTCGTGAAGCGGCCGTGTTTGTTGCGTGATATTTCAGAAAACGACCGGCCTGCGGCAACGGCGCAAGCCGGACGGTATTGGGTTGCATAAAGGGCATTCGCAGGAGCAGAAACCCCGTAAATGAATTTGACTATTTTCCCGAACTTGCCGACAAATGTCTAGCAAAATCTCGAAAAAAGGCGGTTTTTGAACAAAACGGGCAAATTCGGAGATTTCGTCCGAATGCGTATTTTTTCAACGAGTGTTTATTCTAATTTGTTGGTTTATGAAGGGAAAAGGTCGTCTGAAAAAAGCCAAAGTGCGTATAATGACCGCCTGACAAAATTTGTAAGCATCAAAATAAGATTATGGACATTTCCGATTTCGATTTCACTCTGCCCGACCGATTAATTGCCCAGCACCCGCCCGAAGTGCGCGGTAGCAGCCGTCTTTTGGTCGCGCTGCCCGATATGCCGCTGCAAGACCGCGTATTCGGCGATTTGCCTGATTATATTGAGGCGGGCGACGTTTTGGTGTTCAACAACACCAAAGTCATGAAAGCGCGGCTGTTCGGGCAAAAAGAGAGCGGCGGAAAAATCGAGGCCTTGATAGAGCGCGTTTTGAACAACCATACCGCACTGGCGCACATCCGTTCGTCCAAATCGCCTAAACCCGGCACGAAGCTGATTTTTGAAGGCGGTATTTGTGCCGTCATGGTTGAGCGTGCGGACGAACTGTTTTGCCTGTGCTTTGAAGGCGGGCAAACCGTTTACGAGCTGCTGGAGCAAAACGGCCATTTGCCGCTGCCGCCTTATATCGAACGCGCTGCCGGCGCGGATGACGACACGCGCTATCAAACCGTCTATGCCAAACATCAGGGCGCGGTCGCGGCGCCGACGGCAGGTTTGCATTTTACAGACGAGCTTTTAGGTCGTCTGAAAGCCAAAGGCGTGGAAACAGCGGAAGTCACCCTGCACGTCGGCGCGGGAACGTTCCAGCCCGTGCGCGTGGACAAAATCGAAGAACACAAAATGCACAGCGAATGGTTTGACGTACCGCCCGAAACCGTCGCCGCCATCGAAGCCGCCCATGCGCGCGGAAACAAAGTTTGGGCAGTCGGCACCACTTCCATGCGCGCCCTCGAATCCGCCGCGCGCGAGACAGGTCGTCTGAAAGCGGGACAGGGCGACACGGATATCTTCATCACGCCAGGCTACCGCTTCCGCGTCATCGACCGCCTGATTACCAATTTCCACCTGCCCAAATCCACGCTTCTGATGCTCGTCAGCGCGTTTTCGGGCATGGAACACATCCGCGCGGTGTACCGCCATGCGGTCGAACATGAATACCGTTTTTTCAGCTACGGGGATGCGATGGTTTTGGGACGCTCGGAACCTTAAAAATCTCTGAAGAAAAACGTCGTCTGAAAACGATTCAGACGACGTTTTTTTTGGGAAGGTTTATAAAGTGGGCAATCTGCAATACATAAAAACCGATTATGCCCAATCCGCCCCACCCTGTTCATACATGCGATTCAAACCTCTGCCGGTTGAAAACCAAATCAAATTCATAGCCTTCCAGCACTTCCCTGATTTGCTTGACTTCTTCAGGCATCAGCACGACTTCTGTATATTGTGAAATATATTCGGCAAAATCAGAGTCTTCCGTAACATTGTCCGGCATCATGGTTTGAAATTGGCAATTACCCGGAAAAACCACCACCGAAGAAAACGCCCGCGTCGGCAGGTGGAGCTTCTCGGACAAAATCCGAATGTATTGCTGGTTTTTCAACAAAGGGTTGGGGAACAGCGTTTTGCTTTTATGAAACTTCTGCGTCCACATCCCATTGCCGTCGTCGCCCCAAATCCTGCCCTGATAATTCGGCGTGGCAACCACGAAAATCCCGAAACAGGATACATAAACATAATCAATCTGTTCATGCTGCCCGTCCCGATAAATATCCAAGCCGCGAAACTCATGATAGACAGATTCGTCCAAGCTGCAATCCGCACGAACATTGACGGCGAAACGGCTGATAAATTGTTTGACAGGCGTATTTTTAGACAGGCAGGTTGCCAGCACAAATGCCGCTGCACAGCCCGTCAGCACAAGACCGCCCGAAGACAGAAAGTCGGTATCCATAAATGATATTTTCCCGCAAATACTGCCGCTCCTGCATGAACAGCACTCCCCATACCCCATACAGACGGCAAAAATGTTATTTTTTATAATGTATTAGCTTATTTATAATGCTAATGTAATTTTTTATGATTATAACGCAATTTATATTATTTACAATAAAAAATACCATTTGTATAAAATTTACACCGCTTATCATTTTTTGAATCAGTCATTCTTCAGACTGACATTGCCTGACCGTTTCCATCCCTTCACTTTCCAAATCCAAAAAATCTCCTGATTATTCAATCTCAAGCATTCATCATAAATTAATCTAAAACCGACGCGCAAACCTTCAAAACCCAATCCCGCTACAAAAATAATCTGTGACATCAATCCGCCACCCCCCTTTAAGTGTCGGCAAAATATCACACTCTCCGACAGCCCTTCCCTGCCTCTGTTTTCAGACGACCCCAATAATATTTCCAACCTCCCGACACAGTTCCCAAATACGACACCGCCGATAACACTTTGTATAGAAATAGTTTCTTTGGTTTTTATAAACAAAAAAATAAAATGAGAACCTTTATCCACATTCCAAAAACATATTCACCCGATTCGGTTACTTTCTCAAAAGCCGGCGAAACAACAATTATTTACGATAAATTTTAACGGACATACTCCTTTTTCACGTTGCTTGCTTTATACTTACCCGATATAAACGGTTGAATTTACGGATAAACGCAAAAAGAATCAAACTCATTTTGCCCTACCGTTTCAGCCCCTAAAAACCAATCTTACTGATAAAGAAAGCCTCACTATGGAAACCAAACGTCTCTCTTCCCTTCTCAAACTCATCGCCAACCCCGACCGCATGACCATTTTGTTCATGCTGATGGACAGCGAACGCAGCATCGCCGAATTATCCGAAGCGCTCGGACAGCCTGCGACCGCCGTTTCCAACCATCTCGCGCGCCTGCGCTCCGAAGGTCTGATCGATTTCACCCGCTACCACCGCATCATCGAATACCGTCTGGTATCCGAAGAAGCCGCCGTCATCCTCGATACGTTGCGCAATTTGGAAAACCGTAAAGCCGCCTAAAGGCTGTTGAGCCTTGTTTTCTCAAACGGATTTTTGTTTCAAAACCGGCAGCCGCCCCAATCCCCTGATGATACAATAGCGTCCCGTTTACCCAACAAAGCGGTTTTCATGAACCGCTTTTGTTTTGTCCTTATTTTTCCCGAAAAGCCCGAAACGCTTTTCAGACGACCCTCACACACGGAATCCGCATGAAAATCACCACTTGGAACGTCAATTCCCTCAACGTGCGCCTGCCGCAGGTGCAAAACTGGCTTGCCGACCATCAGCCCGATGTCCTTGTTTTGCAAGAACTCAAGCTAGACCAAGACAAATTTCCCGCCGCCGCCCTGCAAATGATGGGTTGGCACAGCGCTTGGAGCGGACAAAAAACCTACAATGGCGTCGCCATCATCAGTCGCAGCGAACCGCAAGACGTACACATCGGTCTGCCCGCCCTGCCCGACGACCCGCAACGCCGCGTCATCGCCGCAACCGTCAACGGCGTGCGCATCATCAATGTCTATTGCGTCAACGGCGAAGCCCTCGACAGTCCGAAATTCCAATATAAAGAACAATGGTTTGCCGCTTTGACTGAATTTGTCCGCGACGAAATGACCCGCCACGAAAAACTGGTCTTGCTCGGCGACTTCAATATCGCGCCCGCCGATGCCGACTGCTACGACCCCGAAAAATGGCATGAAAAAATCCACTGCTCATCCATCGAGAGACAGTGGTTCAAAAACCTGTTGGATTTAGGCTTAACCGACAGCCTGCGCCAAATCCACCCCGAAGGCGCGTTTTACACTTGGTTTGACTATCGCGGCGCGATGTTCCAACGCAAACTCGGACTGCGCATCGACCACCAGCTTATCAGCCCCGCCCTGTCTGCCGTGTTGAAAGACGTTTATGTCGATTTGGACGCGCGCGCGCAAGAACGCCCCAGCGACCATGCGCCGGTTGTGGCTGAATTTGATTTGTAAGGTGTAATCTTTAAAAAAGGTCGTCTGAAAACCTTATTTTTGGTTTTTCAGACGACCTTTTGCTATTTGCTTCTAACTCGAAGCCGACTCTATAGTGGATTAAATTTAAACCAGTACGGCGTTGCCTCGCCTTGCCGTACTATTTGTACTGTCTGCGGCTTCGTCGCCTTGTCCTGATTTAAATTTAATCCACTATATATCCTGCCGCTAGTCCAACGTTCCACCTACTATCCATGCACCCAGTTCTTCCTTCAAAGGCAAAGCGTTCAAGCGTTGCAAGGTCGTCTGAAATTCGGCGAACGGTATCGGTTCCGAACCGAAACGATGCATATGCAGGGTATCTTGCTGACAGTCAATCAACTCAATACCCAGTCCTGCAAGAAACGGGACGGCTCGCGCGAAGGCGATTTTGGAGGCATCCGGCTCAAGGGCAAACATGGATTCTCCGTAAAACACCCTTCCGATTTGTACGCCGTAAAAGCCACCCGCCAGTTTCAGACGACCTGTTTCATCAGGATAAAAACATTCAAACGAATGCGCATGACCCAAGCGGTGCAGCTCGGTATAAGCGGCTTGGAATTCGGGAACAATCCATGTGCCGTCCTGACCGGGGCGCGGAAAGGCGGCGCAATGCGCAATGACGGCTTCGAAGCATTGGTTAACCGTTACCCGATAGGGTTTGTTGCGCAAGGTTTTCGCCAACGAACGCCCGATATGCAGATTTTCAGGCACGATGACGGCGCGCGGATCTATGGTATGCCAAAAAAACCAGCCGTCTTCGCTGAACCACGGAAAAATCCCCTGCCGATACGCCGACAGCAGCCGTCCCGTATCCAAATCGCGGCTGATACCGACCAAGCCGTCGCATTCTTCCAGCACATAAAACGGATCGGGAAAAGTATAATCATTAGGGTAAAGCAAGGGGATACTCATTAAAAATCCTAAGGTATAGTGGATTAACTTTAAACCGGTACGGCGTTGCCTCGCCTTAGCTCAAAGAGAACGATTCTCTAAGGTGCTGAAGCACCAAGTGAATCGGCTCCGTACTATCTGTACTGTCTGCGGCTTCGTCGCCTTGTCCTGATTTAAATTTAATCCACTATATTATTCTGATTTGCAGCGGCATGATGTTCATGTTCCGCAAAAAATTTCAGACGACCCCAAATTCTCATCCGAGGTCGTCTGAACATGAAGCATTTTAAAACGGGAATCAGCGTTTGCTCTTCGCTTGGCATTCGCCGCACACGCCGTACATATAAAGCGCATGGTCAACGATGCGGTAGCCGTTTTCTTCCGCGATTTTGTCTTGTAAGGCTTCGATTTCGGGATTGTGGAATTCCGTTACCTCGCCGCATTTCACGCAGACGATATGGTCGTGGTGGTCGCCTTTGTCCAATTCGTAAACCGCCTTGCCGGTTTCAAAATGGTGGCGCTGCAAAATGCCTGCCTGCTCGAACTGGGTCAACACGCGGTAAATCGTCGCTACGCCGATTTCCACACCCTCTTCCAGCAAAATACGGTACACATCTTCGGCACTCAAATGCTCTTCAGCATGCGACTCGAACAAATCCAAGATTTTCAAACGCGGACCGGTAACCTTCAAACCGCTGTCTTTCAATTGCGCAATATTGCTGAATTTTTCCATAATATTCAATATCCCTGTAAAGTAATAGACGTTATAATACGCAATTTCAGCCCACTTGCCCACTATTACGCTATAGCGGTTTGCAATAAAACCACAAGTCCTATTTGCATACAAACGATAGTTGGCTGAAATTATAATCAAAGAGATGATTATCGTTTGCTTTTTCAAAAAATTCAAGCAATGATACCCTTCCACCCGAATTCGAACAGAAAGGCATATCCGTGAACAAACCCCTCTGTCTTGCCCTCGCCGCCCTCATCGGACTTTCCGCATGCAGCGCCGAACGCGTTTCCCTGTTCCCCTCTTACAAACTCAAAGTCATCCAAGGCAACGAACTTGATCCCCGAGCCGTCGTCTCCCTCCAAGCAGGCATGAGCCGCGACCAAGTCCAACTCCTGCTCGGCACCCCGCTGCTGCGCGACGCATTCCATGCCGACCGTTGGGACTACACCTTCAATACCAGCCGCAACGGCATCATCAAAGACCGCAGCAACCTCACCGTTTATTTTGAAAACGACGTCCTTGTCCGCGCAGAAGGCGATGCCATCCAAAAATCCATCGAAACCCTCCAAGCCGAACAAAAAGCAGCCCAAACTGCACAATAATCATTAAGGAAACCGCATGAGCGCATTGAAAATCGCCATCGCCGGCGTCAACGGCCGCATGGGGCGCGTACTGGTTGAAGCCGTCAACAACCATCCCGACACCGTCCTCTCCGGCGCACTCGAACATTCAGGCTCCGAAGTCTTAGGCTTGGATGCAGGTTTCGCCTCCGGCATCAAAACCGGCATCGCCATTTCAGACGACGTTGACGCCGTCCTCGCCCAAAGCGACGTACTCATCGACTTCACCCGCCCCGAGCCGACCCTCAAACACCTGCAAAAATGCGTTGAAAAAGGCGTCAACATCATCATCGGCACCACCGGCTTCGACGACGCAGGCAAAGCCGCCATCCGAGCCGCAGGCGAAAAAACAGGCGTCGTCTTCGCCGCCAACTTCAGCGTCGGCGTCAACCTCACCTTCCACATCCTCGACACCGTCGCCCGCGTCCTCAACGAAGGCTACGACATCGAAATCATCGAAGGCCACCACCGCCACAAAGTCGACGCACCCAGCGGCACCGCCCTGCGCATGGGCGAAGTCATCGCCGACGCGCTCGGCCGCGACCTCAAACAATGCGCCGTTTACGGCCGCGAAGGCCACACCGGCCCGCGCGATCCGTCCACCATCGGCTTTGCCACCGTCCGCGCAGGCGACATCGTCGGCGACCACACCGCCCTCTTCGCCACCGACGGCGAACGCGTCGAAATCACCCACAAAGCCAGCAGCCGCATGACCTTCGCCGCCGGCGCCGTCCGCGCCGCAGTTTGGGTCAACGGCAAAACAGGTTTATACGATATGCAGGACGTTTTGGGATTGAAAAACCGCTAAAGCCGTTTTCATCCGCATGACACAAAAAGGTCGTCTGAAAAATGTTTTTCAGACGACCTTTTGATTATTGATTGAAGACTGAACCGACCACCGCAGCTTATTGCTTACGCCTATCCCACCAAGCGAATAAGTTGCCCAAGACGGTTCCTGATACGGAGTGCCAGACGCAGGCGACGGCGGTGGCGACGGCGGATTCGGCGTTACCCGGGAAGAATTTGGCGCTCAGACCCGTGGCTAGACCGGCGTTTTGTACGCCGACTTCGATAGCGATGGTACGTTTTTTGGCGGTGTTCATACCGGTTAGCGCGCCGCTGTAATAGCCGAGGATGTAGCCGCCGATATTGTGTGCGGCAATGGCGAGCACCATAACTAAGGCAGATTCGGCAAAACGGTGGCCGTGGACGGCGGCAACACCGCCGACAATACAGGCAAAGGCGGCAACGGCAACGGCGGGCATGATGGCGCGAACATCTTCAAACCAGTGTTTTTTGTGCAGCAACATATTGGCGGCAGAGCCGATAACGACAGGCAACAGGGTAACGAGCAACATAAACTTGAACATGCCCCAGCCGTCCATTTCGACGGTTTGTCCCACGAGGTAAGTCATCCACAGCGGCGTCATAACGGGGGCGAGGACGGTAGAGACGGTGGTCATGCCGACTGAGAAGGCAACATCGCCTTTGGCAAGGAAACTCATGATGTTGGACGAAACCCCGCCCGGGCAAGTACCGACCAAAACCAGACCCAGCGTCAATCCGGGCGAAAGGTTGAAGGCTTTGGCGATACCGATGGCGAGCAGCGGCATAATGGTGTATTGGGCAACTGCGCCGATGAAAATATCGAGCGGGCGTTTAGCCAAAATTTGATAGTCTTCTTTGCCTAGAGTCATGCCCATGCCGAGCATAATGATGCCGAGTACGACGACTTGCGTATCGCCTTTTACCCATGAAAAAGTCGCGGGCTCGATAAAGGCGACGATAGAAGCAAGGACGATAATCAGGGCGGTAAATCGGGTCATTTGCCGGCTGACGGCGGTCAGAAAGTTCATAGTTTGCTCCTTTGTAGGTTGTTATGTATGACAGCGATTGCCATAATTTAACGGATATTAACTTTTCTATGCAACTCTGGCAACGATAGCGGAAACAATCGGCAATTGAATAAATAAATGAATAGTCAGCACTATATTGCTGCTTGTCTCTTACTGACAGAATCTAAATTTTCAGACGACCCCATCCAGATACCAAGCAGCTCTTTGACACATATTGCGGCAATTCACGCCCTCTCATTTGTTTTTAAACCATTACAGTAGGCAATCCCGCCCTCTCATTTGTTTTTAAACCATTACAGTAGGCAATCCCGCCCTGCTACGCAGGATTTGTTACAATGTGCCTTTCTTTTTGTACTGCTCATCCATTATGACTGATTCCCAACCAAGCACTATGCAGCGGATTTTTTCGCGCAATATGTTGATTTGTATTTTTACGGGCTTCACATCGGGGTTGCCGCTTTATTTCCTGATTAACCTGATTCCTGCTTGGCTGCGCACCGAAAACATCGACCTGAAAACCATCGGTCTGATGTCTTTAATCGGTCTGCCGTTTACTTGGAAATTTATCTGGTCGCCCGTAATGGATGCCGTGCGCCCACCCTTTCTCGGCCGCCGACGCGGTTGGATGCTGGTTACGCAAATCGGTCTGCTGCTGACCCTTGCTGCTTACGCATTCCTCAATCCGCACCAACACCTGCCCATCATCGTCGGCCTCTCCGTTGCCGTTGCTTTTTTTTCCGCCAGTCAGGATATCGTACTGGACGCCTTCCGCCGAGAAATCCTATCGGACAAAGAACTGGGTCTAGGCAACTCCATCCATGTCAATGCCTACCGCGTCGCCGCCCTCGTTCCCGGCTCGTTGAGCCTGATTTTGGCCGACATTATGCCGTGGAACAGCGTCTTCCTCATTACCTCCCTATTCATGCTGCCCGGTCTATTGATGACGCTGCTTCTTGCCCAAGAACCAAACATGCCGCCCACTGCACCGCGAACGCTGACTCAAACCGTAGTTGAACCGTTTCAAGAATTTTTCTCTCGCAAAGGCACAAAACAAGCCATCTTGGTGCTGTTATTCATCTTCCTGTACAAACTCGGCGACAGCATGGCCACTGCACTGGCTACTCCGTTTTATCTCGACATGGGTTTCAGCAAAACCGACATCGGTCTGATTGCCAAAAACGCCGGTCTCTGGCCCGCCGTCATCGCCGGCATACTCGGCGGTATCTGGATGCTGAAACTCGGCGTCAACAAAGCCCTGTGGCTCTTCGGCGTCGTACAGCTCGTTACTATCCTGGGCTTTGCCTGGCTGGCCGGCTTCGGCAAATTCGGTATCATTACCCTGACCGAAAAAACAATGCTCGCAGGCATTATCAGCGCGGAGGCATTCGGTGTCGGATTGGGTACTGCCGCCTTTGTAGCCTACATGGCGCGCGAAACCAATCCAGCCTTTACCGCCACCCAACTTGCTCTGTTTACCAGTTTATCCGCCGTACCGCGCACGTTTATGAACGCATCAGCAGGTTTTCTGATTGAAAAGATGGGCTACGTCAATTTCTTCTGGCTGTGTTTTATATTGGGGATTCCTGGGATGTTGCTGCTATTTAAAGTTGCGCCTTGGAACGGAGATAAAAAAGGACAATCTGCTTAAATATGCCACCAAAACCACGAGGTCGTCTGAAAACCAATGTATCCGGTTTCAGACGACCTTTTTTACAACGTTGCAAATCAAGAATAGAGAAAACAGTCAAGCAAATATAGTGGATTAACTTTAAACCGGTACGGCGTTGCCTCGCCTTAGCTCAAAGAGAACGATTCTCTAAGGTGCTGAAGCACCAAGTGAATCGGTTCCGTACTATCTGTACTGTCTGCGGCTTCGTCGCCTTGTCCTGATTTAAATTTAATCCACTATACAAGACGGCAAACCGCAGATATGCTGGACTGTCGTAGATTCAAATACAAACAAGCTACGAGCTGCCATTTCTACACAGATATTTCCACTTCAGTTTACCCTTGCCCAACTTTCTCCATAACGCTACCGCCCTTCTGCAAATAGTTTTTAGTTTTGCTTGATACCCGCCGTCTTATATCGACAATATGAGACCTTTGCAAAAAAGCCCTCCTCCCGACAACCGAAACCTCAACACAGTTTTTCGTCTATTTCCGCCCCAATCACTCCTTAATTCTACCCCAATACCCCCTTAATCCTCCCCGGATACCCCATAATCAGGCATCCGGGCCGCCTTTTAGGCGGCAACAGGCACACTTAGCCTGTTAGCCGCTTTCAACAGGTTCAAACACATCGCCTTCAGATGACTTTGCGCACTCACTTTACACAGACCAAAATAGGCTGCCCGGGCGTAGCGGAATTTACGGTGCAGCGTACCGAAGCTTTGTTCGACCACATAACGGGTCTTCGATAAATATCGGTTGCGTTTGGTTTGCGCTTCCGTCAGCGGACGGTTGCGTTGGGCTTTGCGCATAATGCCGTCTAACAACTGATGCTCTTTCAGATGTTGCCGGTTTTCCTTGCTGTCGTAGCCTTTGTCGGCATAGACGGTCGTACC
>NZ_JH164969.1:135014-136810 GCF_000227275.1 Neisseria sp. GT4A_CT1 | reverse complement strand
TCTCTATTTTTAGGTTTTTTTCGGCCAGTTGTCGGTTAATCAGTTTGAGCAATTCGGACAAGGTGTCGTCTTGCGCCAGCCAGTTGCGGTAACGGCATAAGGTGCTGTAATCGGGGATGCTCAGTTCGTCAAAACGGCAAAACAGGTTGAAATCGATGCGGGTGATGAGACTGTGTTCGAGTTCGGGATCGGAGAGGCTGTGCCATTGTCCGAGCAGGACGGCTTTGAACATGGACAACAGGGGGATAGGCGGGACGGCCGCGGTGGTCTCGGAGGTAACGGGTTCTTTGACGATTCAGGTATTGTTCGATCGGTTGCCAATTAATCACCTGATCCAACTTCAATAGCGGGAAGCGGTCGATGTGTTTGGCGATCATGGCTTGTGCGGTTTGCTGGAAGAAGGTGCTCATGGAAAATCCCCTAAATGTCTTGATGGAAATTTAGGGGATTTTGGGGAATTTTGCAAAGGTCTCAATATACGAATCCGCTCTATTCGCAATTGATTTCTTCACCCTCCCTTCGTTCATATAAAAAGGTCGTCTGAAACCCTGTTTTGGATTTCAGACGACCTTTGCTTTACTTCAGCTAAGAGCCGTTAGCTTACCACTGGTACAACGCACCTGCTCCGACACCGACGTGGCCGTCTGTGTTGGCAGAGAAGTTGCCTTTAACAACCCAGTTACCGCCGTCGCTCATCGCAGACACGCCGATTGCCATGGCGGATTGACCACCGTAGTAGCCGCTGCCCACGCCGATACCGGTCGCACCCGGACGGGTTACTTGCGGAATCGAGCCTTGTGCAATCGCACCTGCCACGCCTGCATAGGCTTTTTTGCCGACGCGTTCGATGTTGTTTTGCAGGGCGTTACCCACGCCGGCGAGCTGGTTCAGGTTGACCGCATCGGTACCTTCTTTCGCCGGAGCGACGTTGGTGATGCGTTGTCCGCCGTTGTTCAGACCGATCGGGCTGAGGCTGACGGTATTCGCCGGGTTATGGGCGGTCGGTGCAGCGATGCTGACACCTTGCGCGTTAACGG
This sequence comes from Neisseria sp. GT4A_CT1, assembly GCF_000227275.1. Taxonomy (NCBI): domain Bacteria; kingdom Pseudomonadati; phylum Pseudomonadota; class Betaproteobacteria; order Neisseriales; family Neisseriaceae; genus Neisseria; species Neisseria sp. GT4A_CT1. The sequence goes on along the minus strand of NZ_JH164969.1, from coordinate 135,773 downwards.
TTACACCGCCTGCGGTTACGCTGGTTACATCAAGTTTATCGGCAGTAGCAACGTTATACACGGTCTGACCGCTGTTGCCGGTCGTTTGGTTAACGACGACGTTCTTACCTGCGGTAACTTCGGTTTTCGCCGCCGTCGCTTGTGTCGCTACGTTGGCAATCGCCTGGTTGGTGTAATACAACTGGCTGCCGTTGATCGCATCGGTCGAATCTGCCGATACCACACCTGCCGCCACACCTTGTACCTGACGGGTCTCGTCCGTACCGTTGCCGACGGTAACAACACCGGCGACTTTGTTCGCGGCGGCAGCCGAACCTGCTTTGCCTGCCACGGCTTTGTCGTTCAGGCCGCCGTAGGTGTAGGCTTCGCCTTTGGCTGCATCAGCCGTGCGGATGCCTTGGGTTTGGGCACGGTCGCCGAGGTAGACGGAGTCTTTAACCGTGGCTTTGATGTCGCTGCCCAGTGCGTAGGCGTTGTCGGCGGATACGTTGTTGTTGTTACCGATGGAGTAAGCGCTGTTGCCGCTTACTACGGTCGGGTCACCGATGGCGCCGGAGTTTTTGCCGCTGACGATGTTGCCGGTACCGATGGCGATGGTGTTCTCGGCATTGGCTTTGGCGCCTTTACCGATGGCGATGGCGTTGGTGCCTTTGGAAGCGGCCTGGTAGCCGACTGCCGTGGCGTATGCGCCGCTCGCGCTGGAGTCTTCGCCGTTGCGTGCCTGTACGTCGGGGTTCACTTCGCCGTCGTTGGTATGGA
>NZ_JH164969.1:105804-134795 GCF_000227275.1 Neisseria sp. GT4A_CT1 | reverse complement strand
AAGCGGCCTGGTAGCCGACTGCCGTGGCGTATGCGCCGCTCGCGCTGGAGTCTTCGCCGTTGCGTGCCTGTACGTCGGGGTTCACTTCGCCGTCGTTGGTATGGAAGAACTTGATACCTTGTTCGTTCATACGGCCTACGGCTTCGATGACGTTGTTGGTCACGTACATGCCTTGGTCTTCGACGTTGTAGGTCACGAGGCTGTAACCGTTGGACTGGGCAATCTTGGTCTCGTTCGTGACGTTGGTCACGTTCGGGTTGGTGCTGTTGTCCACCAGGGTAATGTTTTTGATATTACCCAAGCCTGCTTTGCCGTCTGCTTCGACTGCCGGCGGTGCGGTGTTGACGTTGCCGCCGTTGCTGCCGATCAGTTCGTAAACTTGGTGCAGTTGTCCGCCGTTGACGGCATCGGTGCTGCCTGCGGCGACGGTGCCTGCGGCGACGCCGGTCACTTTCTTACCGCCTGCGTTGATGCCCTCGGCAGTGATGTTGACATCGCCTGCTTTCAGACCGTCTTTACCCAGCGCCACTTTGTCGCCGACGTTGACGCCGTTGTTGTTCACAACCGTATCGCCTGCTTTGACGCTGTCTACTTTCAGGTCTTTGTTGAGGCCGACCTGAATGCCGTTCGCGCCTGCGGTGGTGGTGATGTTGGCATCACCTTTAACCGCCACGGTATCGCCCAGTTTGTTGGCTACGGTCGTACCGCTGTCGCCTGCGAAGCTGATGCCTTTGTTGTCTACCGCGTCTTTCGCCGCGACGCCTTTGGCGATGTCGGCTTTGACGGCTTTAGACAGGTCAACCGCGTAGTCGGTTACGTTGTCGGCGTCTTTGTTGCCTTTAGTTACGACGATGTTGTCGGAACCTGCGGAGACGCTTGCGCCGTCTGCGTTAACAGTGTAAACGGTTTGACCGTTCGCACCTTGTTTGCTAGTGACACCGGCGATGTTGGTACCGGCTTCGACTTCGGTCTTGGCGGCGGCAGTCAGACGGTTCAGCTGTCCGACGTTGGCGGCATCGGTGTCTTTCACACCGGCGGCAACGTTGCTGATGGCTTTGTTGCCTGCGTTGATGCCGTCGGTAGTGATGTTCACATCGCCTGCTTTCAGACCGTCTTTACCCAGAGCCACTTTGTCGCCGACTTTGACGCCGTCGTTGTTCACAACGGTATCGCCTGCGGTGAAGCTGTCGGCTTTGAGGTTAGGTGCGGTCGCCACTTTGTAAGTGGTGCTGCCGTCGGCATTTTGCTCAGGTGTAACGACGATGTTGTCGTTGCCGCTGTCCACTTTGGACGTGGCTTTCGCTGCGGCTGCTTTGAGCTGTGCAACGTTTACTGCGTCGGTGTCATCTTCGCCTGCGGCGATGTCGGTGACTTTGTTGCCGCCGTTGTTCAGACCGTCTTTGGTCAGGCTGACAGGTTTGCCTGCTTTGCCGTTGCCCACGGTCAATCCGTTGTCGGTCAATACGCTGCCGCCTACGGTTACTTTGTCGAAGGAGACGTCGTCTGAAGTCGCTACGGTGATGTTCTTACCGTTGCGGCTGACTTTGACGTTTTTGCCTTCTTTGAAGGTTACAGTGTCGCCTGCGCCGATTTTTTCAGACGAGGTTTCGTCGTTGGCATTCAGGTTCCAGCCTTTGTCGGCAGTTTCTTTCACTGCGGCAATGGCGTCGTGGACGTTGTCTTTGCCGGTACCGCCGATGTCGGTGGTGGTCACGTTGCCTTTGTCGTTGGCCGCGTTACCGCCGAGCAGGTTCGCCAGGTTGGCTTGGGCTGCATTCAACTGCTCTTCGCTTGCGGCTTGACCTTTAGTGGCAAAGTCCGCACCGCCCAGAGTGGTGTTGCTCAGACCGGAAATCAGACCGGCGGTACCGTCGATCACGAGCGGTTTGTTGCCGTTGCCTGCTTTGCCGACGGTAATCTTGTCGGCCAGCGAGAAGCCGATGCCGTTTTCGTCGGCGCGGGTCAGGATGTTGCCGTCGCCTTTGACGCTCAGGCTGTCACCCAGTTTCTTCGCACCGGTCGTGCCGTTGTCGGCGGCAAAGGTCAGGCCTTTGTTGTCCACCGCGTCTTTCGCCGCGACGCCTTTGGCGATGTCGGCTTTGGCTTCGTCGGTCAGGTCGAGGGCGTAATCGGTAACGCCGTCGGCGTCTTTCGCACCTTCGCTGACTTTAACCGCGCCGTTAGCCGCTTGGCTGAGGGTGGTCTTGTCGGCGTTGACGGTGTACTCGGTGTTGTTGCCGTCCACTTTTTCGCTGACGGTCACGTTCTTACCGGCGACGACGGTGGTGGTTTTTTCAGTGGCGGCGAGTTGTTCGTTCAGTTGGGCGACGTTGACGGCGTCGGTGGCTGCCGTACCTTTGGCTACGTTGGCAATCTTGTTGCCGCCGTTGTTCAGACCGGCATTGGTCAGAGACACTTGGCTTGGCGAACCGTCCGCACCGATCTTCAGACCTTCTCCGCTCAGTACACTGTTGCCGGAGATGAAGCTGTCGGCCAGTACGGTAGTAGCGGAAACCGTACCGAATTCGACGTCGTCTGAAGTCTCAATCGTCAGCTCTTTACCGCTGCGTTTCACTCGGATGTTCTTACCTTGTTTCACAGTCACGGTGTCGCCTGCGGCGATGTTTTCACTGTCGCTGTCAGCTTCGTCGTTGGCTTTCAAGTTCCAGCCTTTACCTACGGTCTCTTTAACTGCGGCAATCGCGTCGTGAACGTTGTCTTTGCCTGTACCGCCGATGTTGGCAGTGGATACATTGCCGTTATCGTTCTTGGCTTCTCCACCCAAGATGGTTTTCAGGTTCACTTGAGTGGCATCCAACTGAGCTTCGGTCGCAGCTTTGTTTGAACCAGCGAGCGTGGTGTCTCCCAATGTAGTGTTGGTCAGTCCGCTGACAATACCTTCTTTACCGTCAATCACGACCGGTTTGCCGCCGTTCGCCGCGTCTTTGCCGATGGTGACTTTCTCGGCCAGGCTGAAGTCGATCGCTTTGCCTGTACCGCTTGTGGTAACGATATTCTTGTCTTTGCTTGTGTACTTGACAGTATCGCCCAAGTTCACTTTTTCAGACGACCCGTTGTCCGCAACGATGTTCAGACCTTTGCCGACTTCTTCGCCCACTTTATCCAAAGCATCTTGAATCGTGCCTACGGCTTCATGTTTCGTACCGTCTGCTTTGGTTACAGTAAAGACAGGAGCTTCAATCGCGCCGGTAGTCGGGTTAATGCTGGTATTCAACGCTTTGGCAATCGGGTTCAGCTGGCTGACGTTAACCGCATCAGTATCTGCCACACCTTTGGCTACGTTGGCAATCTTGTTGCCGCCATTGTTCAGACCGGAAGTAGTCAGAGACACTTGGCTTGGCGAACCGTCTGCACCGATCTTCAAACCTTCGGTAGTCAAGACGCTGTTGCCTGCGATAACACTTTCGGCAACCACGCTGGCAGCTTCTACTGAACCAGCTTTGACATGAGTAAACTCAACGTCGTCTGAAGTGGCTACAGTAATGTTCTTACCGTCACGGGTTACTTTGATGTTTTTGCCGTCTTTGAAGTTAACCGTTTCGCCGGCAGCAACTTTCTCTTCGGTATCGTCGTTCGCTTGCAGCTTCCAACCTTTTTCCACCGTCTCCTTCACAGACTTGATTGCGTCATGAACCGTATTTTGGTTAGTCCCGCCAATGTTGCTCATAGCGATATTGCCGTTGGTATTTTCTGCGTTACCGCCCAAAATGGTTTTTAGATTCACTTGGCTGGCATTCAGCTGTTCTTCGGTTGCAGATTGGCCTTTGGTGGCAAAGTCTGCGCCGCCCAACGTTTTGTTGGTCAGCCCGCTTACCGTGCCGTTCGTACCGTCAAGTACAATCGGGGTGCTGCCGGCTTTACCCAACGTAACTTTGTCGTTCAAACCGAAATCAACTTTGCCTCCCGACAGGGTTTTGGTCCTAATGTTGCCATCAATACCGGTGTAAGTAACGGTGTCACCTAAGTTGACTTTTTCAGTCGACCCTGCATCAGCGGCAATCTTCAGACCTTTACCCAACTCGTCGCCCACTTTGTCCAATGCTTCTTGAACAGTATGCACAGGAGTGCCTGCCGTACCGTCAGTTTGTTTGACGGTAAAGTTAGGTGCTGCGATAGAACCATCCGTACCAACGGTCGTGTTCAACGCTGTTGCCAACGGTTTGATTTGGCTGACATTTACCGCGTCGGCGTCTTCCGTACCTTTGGCTACTTTGGTAATTTTGTTGCCGCCGTTATTCAGACCGGTATTAGTCAGGGACACTTGGTTCGGAGATCTGTCATCACCAATTTTCAGACCTTCGGTAGTCAAGACGCTGTTGCCTGCAATGACGCTGTCGGCAACCACGCTGGCAGCTTCTACTGAATTAGCTTTAACATGAGCAAACTCGACGTCGTCTGAAGTCGCCACGGTGATGTTTTTGCCGTCGCGGGTTACTTTGATGTTTTTGCCGTTTTTGAACGTTACCGTTTCGCCTGCTGCTACTTTTTCGGCAGTATCGCCGTTGGCTTGCAGATTCCAGCCTTTTTCAGCAGTTTCTTTGACAGATTTAATCGCATCGCTGACGGTAGTTTTGCCTGTGTCGCCGATGTCGGTAACCGTTACCGTACCGTTTTGGTTGGTTGAACCTGTACCCAAAACATTTGCCAAATTAGTTTGTGCAGCATCTATCTGCTCTTCAGTCGCAGCTTGACCTTTGGTAGCGAAATCCGTATCGCCCAAGGTTTTGTTAGTCAGCCCGCTTACCGTGCCGTTCGTACCGTCGATAACAACTTTCTTACCGTCGGTTTTACCAATGGTGATTTTTTCGGCAAGACTGAAGTCGATATCCTTGTTCGTGCCACTAGTCGTAACGATATTTTTGTCTTTGCTCGTGTACTTGACGGTATCACCTAGATTGATTTTCTGGTTATTGCCGTTGTCTGCGGCAATGTTCAGACCTTTGTTCAACTCGTCGCTGACTTTGTTCAAGGCATCTTGAACAGTATGCACAGCCGTGCCTGCTGTACCGTCGGCTTGTTTGACGGTAAAGCTCGGCTGTCCGATCGTACCGTCCGCACCGACGGTCATGTTCAATGCTTCAGCCAACGGTTTGATTTGGCTGACGTTCACTCCGTCAGTTTCTTCCGTACCTTTAGCAACTTTGGTGATCTTGTTACCGCCGTTATTCAAACCGGACTTAGTCAGGGATACGGGATTATCACCGTTGGCAATGGTTAGACCATCGGTCGTCAGTACGCTGTTACCTGCGGTGACTTTAGGCGTAGTCAGTCCGTCATTGGTCAGAACACTATCACCCGCTTTGAGTTTATCGGCATTGACGGTTTGGACAGTGATTTCGTCTTTCAATTTGACTTTAATACCGTCTGTACCTGCTTCGGTTTCAACGTTTTTGTCGTCGCCTTTAATTGCCAGCGTTTCGTCCAGTTTTTTGGTTACGGGAGAGCCGCTATCGCCGTTAAAGGTAATACCTTTGGTATCGACGATTTCTTTCGCATCTACGCCTTTTTGAATCTCAGTCTTGGCGGCATCTGAAAGGTCAAGTTCGTAGTTGGTGGTTTTGGTTTGGTTACCGTTTATCGTTTCAGACGACTTCAATGCCAACTTACCGTCAGCTTTTACACTGACCGTGGTATTGTCGGCATGGACGGTGTAGGTTGTTTTATTACCCGCTTCCACAGCGGCAACATGGGTATTGTCTCCTTTTTCAACCACGCTGGTTTTTTCGCTGTTGGCAACAGCCTCATTGATGGCTTGTGCAACATCGGCAGCCGTGGCGAAAGCATCGCCTGCTTTATCTGCGCTGACTAAACCTCCAGTACTCGCTTTCAACGTAGATTTATTAACATTGAACGCGATACCGTCGGCTTTGTTTTCAGCAGTCGTACCTGTGCCGTCAACGAAGTTCAACGTGGAATCGTCTTTAGTCAACATTTTGGCAGCCGTACCGTTGACTTGTACGCCGATGTTTTGCAATGCGCTGTCGGCTTTTTTCAAGGATTCTTTGGTTTTGTCTGACAAATCCAAATTGTAGGTAGTGACATTGGTGGTTGTATCTTCAGACACCCCCAGAGTCAGACCGTTGTCTGCGCCTGAGGCAGAAACAACTGTGCCTTTGGCATTAACGGTGTAAATTGCCTGACCGTCCGCACCTTCGGTCTTCTTCACTTCGGCAACGTTTGTACCTTTTTGAACCTCGGTTTTCGCGGCTTTGACTTGTTTGTAGCTTGCTGCGTCGGTATCTACTGCGCCGTCGGCAATGTTGGTAACTTTATTGCCGCCGTTGGAGAGTCCGCCAGCAGTCAGGCTCACTGGGTTGCTGCCGGAGCCGATGGTTACGCCAGAGCCGTTAACGGTCGTACCTCCAGTAGTAACGCCATCGCTGAAGGCTGCGGAAGTCAGGCCGGTCAATTCTTTTGCCAGTTTGACATTCAGCGTGTGATTTTGGTCGTCTGAAACCACACCGATATTATTATCAGACAATTTAGCCCGATCAGTTTGTCCGCCTTTAACGGCCACGGTGCTGCCAAGTTGACGGTCAAACTTATTGCCAACATCGCCTGTAAAATTCAGAGGGCTATTAACAGCTCTATTCAAAGCGGACAGCGCATCGCCAACAGTATTGTAGTTAACTACGCTTGAATTAGATGGTGCTCCTGAAACAACCGCATATGTTGGCATAGAAACACTGCCGTCAGTTCCTACCTGTGTACCTAATGCTTCAGCTATTTTCTTCAATTGGGACACATTGACTGCATCATTATCTTTGATACCCGATTTCACATTACCAACAATAGTTGGTACGGAAGTTTGTGGGTCTTTGGCGTTCAAAGCGGCAATAGTGACATCACCGGTATATTCTGCACCACCATCTACATAAGTAAACGATACTACTTTTTGTCCGCCTACTTCTTTAACGTTGCGGGTTAAAAGCTTTCCGTCTTTATCAATATAAGAGAAAGGAGCGTCATTGCTGACCGTAGTTAAAGTGTTGACGCGCAGATTATTCATTGCATCTTGGAGCTGCCCAACATTAACCGCATCATTAGTATCAGTACCTTTACCCAAATTAGTGATACGGTTTTCAGACATATTTAGTCCGCCTTTGGCAGTAACTACGCCTGTAAACTCAGGATTATCAACCGTATTGATACTTACAGTACTTCCTGACTGATTCAAATGGATATTTTTACCTGCTTCAAGTCGAAGAGTGGAGCCACTCGTGATTTCCTGTAAAGAATGGTTTTCAGCGCGACCATTGGTTCCAGCAGCAGCAGCCGTTTCTAATTGAAACGATTTAAAGGCTGACGTTTTCAAAGACGCAATTGCCCTGTCAACGGTATTTTCACCCGTACCACCAATATTATTCATGGTAATACTGCCGTCCTCAGCCAACTGTGCATCACCACCCAATACATTTTTAACAGTTTTGGCAGTATTGCCCAAAACGTTTTGTACCGCGTACAGCTGGCTGCCGTTGATGGCATCCGTAGAAGTATTAGAGATTTCACCCGGCGCAACGTTTTTCAATTGACGTTCGTAGCCTGCCGTACCGAAAGACACTTGGTCGCCCGGATTAACATTGTTGCCGCCTGCAAAACCTGAGTATTTCAGATTGTTGACAGTAGCTTCGTTGACTTTAGTTGCATTGGTTGCAGTCGTACTGCCCGCACCGATTGCCACAGAGTTGCCTTTAGTGGCTTTCGCACCCATACCGAATGCGGCAGAGGCAACACCTAGAGCGCGTGTACCCGTACCAAAGGCGGTAGACAATTCGCCTGTTGCTTCAGACTTCGTACCGATGGCAACTGCCGCTTCGCCGGACCTGGTTTGAGACACGCTGCCGACCTGCATCACATCACCGGTATAGTCTTGATAAACCTCTTTAACCGTTTTACCCGTACCGTCTACAGTTTTCACTGCAACGGTATCCCAGTCGTCCGCACCGATAGCGATAGAAGAATTGCCTTGTGCTGTTACATTGTTACCAATGGCAGTGGATTGATCACCCCATGCATTGGCATATGAACCGATAGCAACGGTTTGATTGTAATCATCTTCAGCCGAACCTGGTTTTGCAGGATTGGTTGCAGAAGCTTTATAGCCGATAACGACAGAGCGCGAGTTATTGGATTGAGCCTGATCACCGATAACAACGGCTCTATATTTCAAAGCCTGTGCGTTATTACCGATAGCAATTGCCGTAGATTCAGCCGCATGGCTGGACGTACCAATGGCGATGCTATTACTATAATCGGCGTTTGCACCATTACCTAAAGCGATAGCGTTTTCCAAACGTGTATGGCTGTTCACACCAAGCGCCAACGAAGCCGCGCCGTCTGCATTGGCAGCACGTCCTAACGCAACAGAATCTTCTTTCCAAGCATTATTGCCCGAGCCGATAGCGATAGCATATCTTTGGTCAGCCTTCGTACCGGCACCGAATGCAATGGTGTCAGCACCATTAGCAACAGCCCCTTTACCTATTGCCATTGCCCGATTTTGCACAGCATCGGCACTAGTACCGATAGCAACAGTATCTTCTCCTTTTGCTTTGCTTTCATTACCTACCGAAACAGCATTCAACTTCAGAGCTTGTGCTTGTCGACCTACCGCCACAGAGCCTATTGCTTGAGCATTGGCGTTGAAACCAAACGCTGACGCACCTGCTTTTGTAGCTTTGGCATATGGGCCAACGGCAGTAGCGGAATCATCAGTAGCTCTTGAGCCATCACCCACAGCCACGCTGGATTTACCTGATGACTCAGTATCCTGACCACCTGCAAACGAGTTTTGACCATAGGCATTTGCTTTTTGGCCGATAGCGGTTGCATTTTTACCGTTTGCTTTACTTAGCGAACCGACGGCGACCGAACCTTCACCCGTAGTCTCACCATTCACATTAAGTACAGAGTCTGCTGCCGCCTCAACGGTAGCCTTGCTACCAATTACAACCGCGTTGCTTGCAGCCGCCCTAGCTTCAGGACCAGCGGCAATCGCGTTTTCACCAGTTGCGCCGTCATTGTTGTAGTTAGCTACCGGAGTACCAGGGCGATTAACGCTGTAATAATGAGTTTGCGATGCGGCAGTCAGTTTGCCGTTTTCAATTCTGACAGTTTCTCCGTCCACTTGGACGTCGTATTTGATTTTAGTATTGCCGTTTGCTTCGGTATCAACAGTAACGGTAGTTGCTTTGCCGTCGGCAAACTGTACGCTTTCGCCGGGCGTAACAATGCCCTTCGGCGCGCCCGAATTATCTTTGACGGTAAAGCCTTGGTTGACGTAAGTATTGAGATTGGTCAGCGCATCAGCGACGCTCCGAGCAGGAGTTGCATTGAAGTTAGCTGTACCATTACCTGCCATATTCGGCGTAGCACTGCCTTTGAGCACGTTATAAGACGGTAACGTTACCGTACCTTGACGGTTTGTAGGATCAGTACTCACAGTCGCGCCGCCGCCCAATGCATCGGCAACCGCTTTGGCGATATTGCCCGAACCAGCATGAAGCGCGTAAAGCTGGCTGCCGTTAATCGCGTCGGTGGAAGTTGCAGTGATTGCACCTGGGGCAACATTTTTAAGCTGGCGTTCGTAGCCTGCCGTACCAAAAGAAACCTGTGACCCATGCGTCAAGTTGTTCGTACCCGCGAAACCACCATAGGTAATACCATTGACAGTTGCAGTAGTTATCTTTTCCGCATTAATGGTTGTGGTCGAGCCCGCACCGATGGCAACGGATTTATCCTGAGTAGCGGACGCACCCACACCGAATGCTGATGCACCCAAACCACTAGCGATCGTACCCGGACCAAAAGCCGTAGACAGAGCACCTGTCGCCTGCGCCTTTACACCTACTGCAACTGCTGCCGTAGCAGCCGTAGTACCTTGATAACCACTGGACATATCAGAACCAGTCAATTTTTTGTACTGTGTATTTACGCTTTTTTTTGCATCATCCCAGTCATCACCACCAATGGCAATCGACGAATCGCCCGTTGCACGGGTATTGTTACCAATAGAGGTTGATTGTGCTCCTGACGCCTGAGCATCTGGACCAATGGCAACCGCTTGTGTTGTCCCTGTTGCTTTCGCTGACCACCCGAGAGCTACACTCTGTCTATTTTGTGCCAGTGCGGCAGCATTGGCATCCACGCCAGAACCGATGGCAACAGAATCCTCTCCAAGCGCCTGTGTATTAAAACCGATGGCAGTCGCCCTTCCTAATGCTGCCGTACCATACATACCCGTTGCAACCGAATTTTTACCAATAGCAATCGAATTAGCTAACGTTGCCTGTGCACCTGTACCAACGGCAACGGCATCACTTGCCTTTGCTTGAGATTCCGTACCCACAGCAATTGCATTGTTGCCACGTACGGTTAAATTGCTACCCACACCGATAGCACCGTTACCGCTAACACCTTGATTCGCCATTCTGCCCGAATCATTGTTACCAATTGCAATGGCACTTATTCCATTAACAGTAGTATCCGCACCAATCCCTATTGCCTTCGATCCATCCGCACGGAGATTGACACCGATGGCAATAGCATTATTGCCGTTAGAAATTGTTGTATGAGTCGAATTGGGAGCAATTGCCAAACCACCATTGATTTTAACTTGAGCATTATGACCGATAGCCATGGCACCTGCTCCGTTTGCGGAAGTCGATCCTGTGCCAATAGAGAGTACCCCCCCGTTAATGACCCTTCCGGAATTACTGCCCAAGCCCCTTCGGAAAATCCCAATAATGCCGCGCTCAACGCCGTCAGCCTGAATAAGGTTTTCAGACGACCTTCCTCTGAGGCGCGCACATCCCCTTCAGCACCTTCGCTGCTTGATTTGACACGTCCCTTCGCCAATTCGGAGGTAACGACGAAAGAGCCGATGGTACGGTTCCACACAACTTTGAAAATCTTATTCATAACAATCTCTCTTGGTTGGATTTATTAAAAAATATCAGATTGAATTCAAGCATATACAATCAAAATAAGACGTACTCCCCGCACTACCCCGCCGCAGGATCTTCTTCTTCAGGCACACGCGGATTTTATGAGGCAGGCATTCATTTATTTTGTTTATATGTTATTGAAAATCAACCAGGCTGACATTAATTGTCACTTAGGTACAATTTTTAGAACATATCTATATCTGAGGAAATAGTGTTTTAAGCTAATTAACCTTACCGTTTATTTAGAAAAAGCTCCGATAATCCATAACCTTGCTTCTAAAATTAACACTTATTTACCAAACAATATAGAACTATGACATTTAACCTGCAATTACTATGCCAAAGATGACATATCTGATTCATGCTTTCAGACTTCCATAAAGCATTTATACTAAAATGAAAAAATGCCGTAAGCGAATTTTGAAAAAGGTCGTCTGAAAATAAACTGCAACAAGATCATGGACATCACTCTCCCTGTTATAGTGGATTAATAAGCAACAAAGCCGCCATTGCGACAAAAAGGTCGTCTGAAACCTAAATTTTGGGTTTCAGACGACCTTTTTGCTTAGCGGATTTATCCGCCCGCCGTCATGCTAAATTGACGGCAGGAAATGCGTTGCTTTATTTCAATTTGCTGTTTTTCAATGATTTGGATGATGTCGGCGGCTGCAATGTTTCGACGGCGATGTCTTTGGGGTGCGCCGCGATAAAGGATTTGGTCGCGCGCATGATTGCCTGTATGCGCGGGTCGTTCCAGCGGACGATTTGATGGTTTTCATCGCGCTTGTCCGACCAGATAATCACGCCGTCCATATATTTGCTGCTGATTTCGAGCATTTTCTGCCAGCGTTCGGCATCGATAAATTGTTTGAAATACGGGCTGTTGCTCGCGGAATAATATTGCGGCCAGAGGTAGCCGATGATTTTTTTGTCGGGATAACGCTTTCTAATCTCGGCAACGGTGGTTTGGACGTCTTTTTCCCATTGCGCCAAATCGGGCGTGGTGATGTAGAACACGGGATTGGCATAGTCGCTGATGGCTGCGCTCATCTGACGGCGTTTGCTGAACTGCCGCCATTTTGCCAACACTGCCTCGTTGTCCGCCTGAGTTTGGTAGTAGCGGATGGCGTGTAAGTGTTCGTCGGGCAAGCCGTAGTTGCTGATGTAGGCGCGGGGATTTTCTTCTTTGAAAATCTGGTACATGCGGGCAAAGTCGGTTTTAAGTTCCTGAGGCGTGAGGATTTGTCCGTCTTTTTCGGCAAACCAGGTTTCGATATCGGTGGAAATGGTGCGATAGCCTTCGCGATAGGATTGGCGCGCCAATTCGCGGATGCGTTTTTCGTTCAATACGCCGTGTTTGCGCTTGCCGGCAGGGTCGGGCATCACCAGCTCGGATTCGTAAATCAGGAATACTTTGGACAATTTGTCGGCGGTCAGGTCGGGTTTGCCGACGTAGTCCATGCGGTCGTAAATGATAAAGTCTTTGCCGAAGGCAAGCGTGGAGGCGGTGGCAAGGAAGAGTAGGGATGCGGCGCGGATAAATGGTTTCATTGGGTTTTCTTTTTGGTGAAGGTCGGGGCTTGCTGTTTTGGCAATGCGAGGAGGACTCGATATAAATTAATGGGAAAGGTCGCGGCAAACAAGGCGGAAGGGGTAAAAACAAGTCAAAGGTCGTCTGAAAAGGGTAAGCGGCGTTTTCAGACGACCTTTTTGGCGGCTGGCGGCGGTTTGTCTCTGTTCCATCCTGCCGCTTTGCTATAAAATCGAAACCCTCTTCAACCCGAAATCCAAATCAGGAAAATCATGATGGAAGCAGCCGGACAACACAACGTCGATGCGGACGAAATCGCTAAATTCAGCCAAATTGCGGATAAATGGTGGGATAAAAACGGCGAGTTCAAACCTTTGCACGACATCAATCCGCTGCGCTTGGGCTATATCGACTCGTTCGCGCAGTTGGCGGGCAAACGTGTTTTGGATGTCGGCTGCGGCGGCGGGATTTTGTCGGAAAGCATGGCAAAACGCGGCGCGGCGCACGTTATCGGTATCGATATGGCGGAAAAGTCGCTGCAAACCGCCCAAACCCATGCTGCTGCCGAAGGTGTAGACAATATCGATTACCGCTGCATCCGCGTCGAAGACCTTGCCGCCGAACAGCCGCACAGCTTCGATGTTGTAACCTGTATGGAAATGATGGAACATGTTCCCGACCCCGCCGCCATCGTCAAAGCCTGTTCGGAGCTGGTAAAGCCTGACGGCATGGTGTTTTTCTCCACCATCAACCGCAACCCTAAATCTTATCTCCATCTGATTGTCGGTGCGGAATATGTGTTGAACTTTGTTCCCAAAGGGACGCACGATTGGCAGAAATTCATCACGCCCGCCGAGCTGGCGCGGATGTGCAGGCAGGCAGGTTTGGACGTTATCGATACCAAGGGCATGACCTACAATCTCTTGACCCGCCGCTATTCTTTATGCGACTCGACAGAAGTGAATTATATTATTGCCTGCCGCCCGGTTTAAATCTGCCTATCTGAATCATGAGAAGAGGTCGTCTGAAACTTACGTTTAAGAACGTTTCAGACGACCTCTTTTCAACTTCTCACCAATGCAGCTTGCCCGCTTCTCTAATTCAATTTTTTGAAACGGACTTCCCGCAAATAAAGACCGCTGTTTCCAAACAAACGGAAATCCAGCTTTAAAACGGGAGCGCCCTGACAAAACCCAAAAACCAAATCGTATCGATAGATTCATATTCACTCGAGACTATCAAAAGATATAGTGGATTAAATTTAAATCAGGACAAGGCGAAGAAGCCGCAGACAGTACAGATATAGTGGATTAAAATTGCAATGATACGGCGTTGCCAACGCCCTTATGTACTACCCGTACACGGCGGGCGTTGCCGCCTTGTCTCATTTTTATTTTAATCCACTATATCAACACCCTACCCCTTTTGAATCCTTCAAAAACTACGCTCTACATTGTACAGATACAAATATAGAAACGAAAAAGCCTGCTTAAAGCAGGCTTTTTATCGATTATTTATCAGGATTGTGCTGACGGCGCAAAATCGCAGGAATTTCAAAATCATCTAAAACAGACTGATTGCCGAAATCTGCCGCAGTCAGATTCATGGAGCGAATACCGCGGTTGGTTCTTACCAAACTTTCTACACTACCCGGTTGTTGAACATGGGAATCATCGACTCCGCTAACCAGTTTTTGTGCGCGGACAGCCGCACGCATTTGGTTTTCGCTGCCGTTCTCTTTCAAACCGGTCGCAATAATGGTTACGCGGATAGCGTCTTCGCCCATGTTGTCATCTTCGGCAGTACCGTATTTGCATTCTGCTTCAGGATGCGCATTCTCGTTAACCACTTTCATGATTTCACGGTATTCGGACATTTTCAGGCAATCCGGAGCGGTAGTGATGTTGACCAATACGCCGCGCGCACCATCCAGAGTCACATTATCCAGCAACGGGCTGGAAATCGCTTGTTCGGTTGCCAAACGGGCACGGTCGATGCCTTGGGAAAAACCGGAACCCATCATAGCGATACCTTTGATGCCCATTACGTTTTTAACGTCGGCGAAGTCAAGGTTGATGAAACCGGGACGGGTAACCACTTCGGAAATACCGGCTACGGCATCACGCAGGACGTTGTCCGCCGCACGGAACGCTTCACGCATGGTCACGTCTTCACCCAATGCGGTCATCAGTTTGTCGTTCGGGATGATAATCAATGAATCGACCTGACCTTTGAGCTGCTCCAAACCTTCTTGGGCAATGTGTACGCGTTTGCCTTCGTAGCCGAACGGACGGGTAACGACCGCAACGGTCAGGATACCCATTTCTTTGGCAATCTCGGCAACCACAGGAGCCGCACCGGTACCGGTACCGCCACCCATACCGGTGGTGATGAACAACATATTCGCGCCGCGAATAGCATCTTCGATGGCTTCGCGATCTTCTTGTGCCGCAGCACGGCCGATTTCAGGATTGGCACCTGCACCCAAACCACGGGTCAGATTAGTACCCAATTGGATGCGCTTGGCTGCGTTATTTTTACCCAAAGATTGTGCATCAGTATTGGCACTAATAAATTCAACACCTTGGATGGTGTTGGCAATCATGTTGTTAATAGCGTTGCAACCGCCGCCACCCAAGCCGATTACTTTGATGACCGCAGGGCTTGCGGCTGATTCAGCTACGTCGTAAACAAATTCCATTCAAATACTCCTGCGCGCCCTGCATCGAGGACGGTCCAAAAATTTAGATATTACCCGTATTATATAAGAAGTATTCCGAGGCTGGCAAAATACTTCTTATTCATTCACCATTACCGTTATTTTTTTACTACATTTTTTAACGAAAGCACACAAGTTTTTAATTATTGCGATTGGAACTATTCCGACGGCAATTCATTTTCCCTGTAAGCAAGTAACGGAACAATCAGAAATTGTCTTTAACAAATTTCATCAATCTTGCCCACAGACTGATTTTTTCAGCCTGATCATGAACTACGATAGCGCCGGTCACCGGTGCGCCGTCTTCTTCTCCCCTTGCCGCCTGCAAAAGACCGATGGCGGTTGAATAGCGCGGATTGCGGATGCGTTCGGATACGCCGCCCATTTCTTGAGGTACGCCTATGCGTGCAGGCAAGGCGAATACTTCTTCGGCAAGCTCAACGATGCCGGTCAGCATAGATGCGCCGCCGGTCAGAACGATACCTGATGTGAGGACTTCTTCAGGGAAGCCTGAACGGCGCAATTCGTTAAGGGTCAGCTCTAAGATTTCTTCGACGCGCGGACCGATGACACTTGCCAAAACGCGGCGGGAAATCTGACGGGGTTGGCGGTCGCCGACGCTGGGAACTTCGACCATTTCGTCCAAGCCGTCCATATCGGGAATCGCCACGCCGTAGTGGATTTTGATGTATTCGGCAGCGCTGTGCGGGGTGCGCAGTGCTTGTGCCAAATCTTTGGTAATCAAATCGCCCGCCACGGGAATCACGGCAGTATGGCGGATGGCGCCGTTGGTATAAACGGCAATATCGGTCGTACCGCCGCCGATGTCGATGACGCATACGCCCAAATCTTTTTCGTCTTCAGTCAAAACAGCCTGACCGCTCGCCAAAGGCTGAAGCATGATTTGGTCCATTTGCAAACCGCAACGATGGATACATTTTTGGATGTTTTGCAGGGCGGTATTGGCACCGGTAATGATATGTACGCGGGTATCGAGTCGAACGCCGCTCATACCGATAGGCTCTTTGACACCGGGCTGGTTGTCGATGATGTATTCTTGCACCACGGTATGCAGGATATTGTGATCCGGCGGGATATTGATGGCTTTAGCGGTTTCGATGGCGCGGTCGATGTCGGCTTGCGAAACTTCGCCGTCTTTGATTTTGACAACCCCTTGCGAATTCAAGCTGCGGATATGGTTACCCGCGATACCGGTCGTAACGTGGCTGATTTTGGTGTCCGCCATCAATTCGGCTTCATTGACTGCCTGCTGAATGGCTTGGGCCGTCGCGTCAATGTTGGTTACCATGCCTGCTTTAAGGCCGCGAGATGGTGCCTGTCCGAGTCCGACGATGTGGATTTCGTTGTCGTCTTGTACTTCGCCAATCAGGGCGATGACTTTGGATGTGCCGATATCGAGGGCACTGATATATTTACCTTGTTGTTCCATTATATTTGCTCGTTATTTCGCTGGAGTTATAACTATTTGTCTGTATTGGCAATAGTTTGCTTCACGCCGTTTGCTTGGCTTTAGTCGTCTGAAACATTTTCAGACGGCGTCTCTGATGTGTAACGCACGGAAAATCCGTCTTTATACCGCATATCAACGTAGGATAACCGATTTTGATTTTTACGCAACAGCGTCGGCCAAATTTCAGCGAAAAGCTGTAAGCGTTTGATTTCGTTTTCCCTTCCCAGCCTGACGGTAATCCCGTTGTCCAAGACCACCAACCAGGCGGAGCGCGGCGTATAAATCAGTTCTTTAATCGCCAGATTTTGCCGGCGGAGGATGCCGGAAAATTCTTCGTAGTGTTTGACCATGTCTTTGCCCGTACCCGGCTGTCCTTCAAAGATTGGCAGCTTGGCTTTGAGCCGGGCGTCAAACACATTGCCTTTGGAATCGACCAAACCGCCGCTGCGCCAATGAGCGACAGGCACGCGCTCGGTCAAATGAATTTCGACGGTATCGGGGAAGCGGCGGCGCACCATGGCGGAATCCACCCACGGCAGCTTTTGAAAGGCTGCCTGAATACCGTCCAAATCGGCACGGAAAATATTGCTGTGCGTGTGCTGTTGAGCGGCACGCTGAAGTTCCTTCCCGTCCGAATAGGTCAGCTTGCCCTGTATGGACACTTGTTTGACGGGAAAATGATTGGAGTTGTATAGCCAGGCTATGCAGGTGCCGATGAGCAGCAATGCCATCAGCAGCAACAGCCAGCGGGTCAGCCGACCCAGTGCGCTTGCGTCATCCCACATGTGCGGTTTTCAGAATTTCAATGCATAAATCGGCAAAATCCACGCCGGTATGGGCGGCGGATTTCGGTACTAAACTGTGGCTCGTCATGCCAGGCAGCGTGTTGATTTCCAAGAGGTAAAGTTTACCGTCGGTATCCTTGAGGAAATCGACGCGCACGCAGCCCTCTGCCCCGATTGCCTGCGCCCCGCGGACGGCCAGGGAACGCATCAGGTTTTCTTCAGCCTCGCTCAAGTCTTCGGACGGACATTGATAAACAGTGTCGTCGCGGTTGTATTTGGCTTCATAGTCGTAGAACTCGGTCGCGGGGATGATGTGTATGCTGGGCAGGCCTTTGCCGTTCAACACGGGGCAGGAATATTCGCCGCCACCGATGAATCGCTCGGCGATGATTTCGCCTTGAAGGTGTTTCAATTCTTCGTAAACGCTTTTCAGACGACCTTTTTCTTTGACTTTCACAACACCGACGCTGCTGCCTTCGGCTGCCGGTTTAACGAACATGGGCAAGCCGAGCTGTTGTTCGACGGCATCGAAATCGGAATCTTCGTGCAAAACGGCAAACTCGGGAACGGGCAGCCCCAAGGCTTGCCAAATCAGTTTGCAGCGGTATTTGTCCATGCCGATGGCTGAAGCGGCGACACCGCTGCCGGTATAAGGAATGCCCAACAATTCCAACGCGCCCTGAACGGCACCGTCTTCGCCGTAAGTACCGTGGAGGATATTAAAAGCAGTTTGGAAACCTTGGGTTTTCAATTCCGCCAAGGGCGTTTCTTTAGGATCGAAGGCGTGTGCGTCTATGCCTTTGCTTTTTAAGGCATTCAAAATGGCGGCACCGCTATCCAGCGAAATTTCGCGTTCGCTGGAAAAGCCGCCCATCAATACGGCTACTTTGCCAAAATTCTGCATTGTTTTTGTTCTTTCTTGATTACTTCATTTTTTGATACAGGTCGTCTGAAAACGAATCGGGTTTTCAGACGACCTTAATCTTGCTTCCCCACCCGATGGAACATCGCTTCATCGGGCAGCTATCGCGGCATCACGATAAAATTTCCGCCTCAGGATTTTTTCGACAACTCCAGCATCGCGGCAGGAACGCGGTTGATGCTGCCCGCACCCATATTCAACACGATGTCGCCGTCCTGTAAAACGTTCAACAACATTTCAGGCAAGTCGGCGACGTTTTCGCAGTAAATCGGCTCGAGTTTGCCCAATACGCGGATGGCGCGGGCAAGGGCGCGGGAGTCGGCGGCGGCAATCGGCTCTTCGCCGGCGGCATAAACTTCGGTCAACACCAGTGCGTCAACGGTATTAAGGACTTTGGTAAAGTCTTCAAACAAATCGCGTGTGCGGGTATAGCGGTGCGGCTGGAAGGCGAGCACCAAACGTTTTTCCGGATACGCGCCGCGTGCGGCGGAGAGGGTCGCCGCCATTTCAACAGGATGGTGTCCGTAATCGTCCACCAAAAGCGCGGTTCCGCCATTGGGCAGCTTGATGTCGCCGTATTTTTGGAAGCGGCGGCCGACGCCTTCGAAACCGAGCAAGCCGCGCTGAATAGCCTCGACGGATGCGCCGACTTCCAGCGCCACACCGATGGCTGCCAAGGCATTGAGAACATTGTGTCTGCCGGGCATGTTCAACACGACTTCAAACGGCGCCTGCTCATGTCCTTTCATTTGAACATGAACGGTAAACTTCATTTGCGCGCCGACGCTTTCGATGTCGGTCGCGTAAATATCGGCGGCATCGTCCAAGCCGTAAGTGGCGTAGGGCTTGCTCACTTTGGGTAAAATCGCGCGGACGTGTTCGCTGTCGATACACAAAAACGCTTTGCCGTAGAACGGCATACGGTGGATAAAATCGACAAACGCCTGATGCAGTTTTTCGACGCTGTGTCCGTAGGTATCCATATGGTCTTCGTCGATATTGGTGACGACGGACATAATCGGGGTCAAATGCAGGAAGGACGCATCGGACTCGTCGGCTTCGGCGACGATGTATTCGCCTTTACCCAAACGGGCGTTGGTACCTGCGGCATTGAGTTTGCCGCCGATAACGAAAGTGGGGTCGAGACCTGCCGCGCCAAGGATGGACGCAGTCAGGCTGGTGGTCGTGGTTTTGCCGTGCGTACCGGCAATGGCGATGCCGTCGCGGAAGCGCATCAGTTCCGCCAGCATCAGGGCGCGCGGAATGACGGGAATTTGCTGCTCCAGCGCAGCGACGACTTCGGGATTGTCTTTTTTGACGGCGGTAGAGGTAACGACGACATCCGCGCCGTTGACGTGTTCGGCAGTATGGCCGGGATAAACTTGAATACCCAAGCTGCTCAAATGCTCGGTAACCGCATTTCTCGCCTGATCCGAACCGGAAACTTTAAAGCCCAAATTGTGTAAAACTTCGGCGATACCGCTCATGCCGACGCCGCCGATACCGACAAAATGGATGTTGGTGACTCGATTTTTCATCATGATGTTGCGTTCCGGTGGATTTTCGATGCGTAAAGGCGTTATTTTAAAGGGCTATCCGCTTCTGCGCCATAGTTTTCTTGTAAATTAAAGATGTTTCGGCATACAGGATTTCACATTGGTGGCAATATGGGTAAAAATGAAGTTGAGTTCGGCGGCGAATTACCCATTTTTAAACTCGACTTCAGCTACCAAAACACCAGCAAAAACAAAACATAAGGTCGCCTGAAAACCGTTTTCAGACGACCTCGCGCATCTCAACTTGACGGCACTTGTATCCTCATCAAGCGCATATCTAATTTGCGCCTCCCCCATGCGGTCGCATACACAAGGCGCAAGAGCCACGGATAACGCGGTTTGCAGACGCTGCTCAAGCCCGCTTCTTCGATGATTTCCACGCCCGGCATCAGCCGTCGGATGTCGTCCGTTCCGCTTATCGCCCAGCAGAACTCGGGCGGTTTGTCCATTTTACCGAGCGCGTCGTGGCGTTTGCTTTGTCCGATGTAGGCTTTGGGAATGGTATCGAAGGCAAGTTGGGCGTGCGGCAGACGGCGCGCAACCTGTTTGAAAAAGTCCTGCACCTGCGCCTCTTCAAAATACATCAACACACCTTCGATCACGAGCAACACGGGTTTGCCGTGCGCGGCAACGGTGTTCATCCACGCTTCGTCGAACATGGACGCGCCCAGATAATGATTGTCCGACTCGGGCAGCAGCATACGCCGCACTTCAATCACTTCCGGCAAATCCAAATCATACCAGGCGGTAATGCGCGGCTTACCCAAGCGTTCGTAACGCGCATCCAGCCCCGCGCCGATTTGCACGACGACGGCATCGGGATGTTCGGCGATAAAATGCCGGGTCATATCGTCCAACAGCTTCGCCCGCCCGCAACAGCCGACCTGCGATGCTTTGACTTTGGCAAACTTGCTGAAGTCGTAGTCTATCTTGTCCAACATCCGCACGGCTTCGTCATCGCGCAAAAGCGGCTGCGCCCTACCCTGCTCTACGGCCTTCGCCCACAGGGGAATCAGCATGGTACTGGACAAGACGGAAACGGTTTCGGGAGAGATTTTTTCAGACATGGCAGCCTCCATTGAGAGAAATTCCTATTTACATCATACTCCCGCACAATACGGCTGCCAAGTTGCAAAAAGGTCGTCTGAAACCCGTTTCTTGGTTTTCAGACGACCTCTGTTTCGTTCATCACATCATGTCATCATGCCGTACACGCGATGGCGGCTTCCGCCACATCGTCCGCGCTGTGCGGCAGTGCCAATGTGCGGGCGTTTTCCGCCCATTTCAGGCATTTTTCGCGGTTTAAGCCGCCGAGGATTTCGGCGAGTTTTTCCGCTGTCAACTGGGTTTGCAGCAACAGCAATCCTGCTTCTGCCTGCACCATAAAACGCGCATTGGCGGTTTGATGGTCATCGACGGCGTAAGGGTACGGCACCAACAACGCACCCAGCCCCGCCGCCGTCAACTCGGCAATCGTCAGCGCGCCGGCACGGCAAATCACCAAGTCGGCATCACGGTAGGCGGACACCATGTCGGTAATAAATTCCACGCATTCGGCTTTCACGCCCAGCGCGTCGTAATCCGCCTGCAAGCTGCCCAGTTTGCCCCGACCCGATTGGTGATACATCTGCGGGCGCGCATCGTCGGGCAGCAAAGCCAATGCCTGCGGAACGGTTTTGTTCAAAACGTCTGCGCCCAAACTGCCGCCGACCACCAAGATTTTCAGACGACCTTCACGCCCTTGGAAGCGTTCGGCAGGCGCGGGCAGGTTGGCAATATCGGCGCGGACGGGGTTGCCGACCAGGCCGCCTTCGTGGCTGAACGCTTTCGGGAAAGCGTACAACACCCGCTTCGCCCAACGCGACAGTTGGCGGTTGGACAACCCTGCCACAGCGTTTTGTTCGTGAATCACAATCGGCACGCCCAAGAGTTTCGCCGCCAAGCCGCCGGGGAAGGTAACAAAGCCGCCGAAACCGATGACGCACTCGACGCGGTGTTTGCGGATAATCCGCTGCGCTTCGCGGACGGTTTTATACAAAGTAAACGGCAGCATCAGCTTGCGTTTGATGCCGTTGCCGCGCACGCCTTTAATCGCCAGCGTTTCGAGCAGGATGTCGTATTGCGGCACGATGCGTTCTTCCATCGAGCCTTCGCTGCCCAGCCAAATCACATGATGGCCGCGCGCGCGCAATGAGTCCGCCACCGCCAGCGCGGGGAAAATATGGCCGCCGGTACCGCCCGCCATCAGCATGAAAGTTTTACCGCCCATGATTTACTCCACTTGGTAACCGCGCATTTTTTTGCGGTTTTCATAATCGACGCGCAACAATAAGGTAACGCACACCAGCATAACGGCAACCGCCGAACCGCCGTAAGACATCAACGGCAAAGTCAGGCCTTTGGTGGGCAGGATACCGATGTTGACGCCGATATTGAAGAAACTCTGAATCCCTATCCAAATACCGATGCCGTTGGCAACATACGCGCTGAACGTCAGTCCGGAATCACGCGCCTGCTTGCCGATGGAGAATGCGCGCATCACCAGCCAGCCGTAGCAGAACACCAAAATACACATCCCCACAAACCCGAATTCTTCACCGATAACGGCAAAGATAAAGTCGGTATGCGCCTCGGGCAGGTAGAAGCGTTTTTCCAAACTCGCGCCCAAGCCCTGACCGAACCATTCGCCACGCGCAATCGCCATCAACGAATGCGTCAACTGATAACCTTTGCCCAAAGGGTCGCCCCAAGGGTCCAAGAATGCCGACACGCGCGCCATACGGTAGGGTGCCGCCAAAATCATTACGCCCATCCCCCCCAGCACACTCAGTACCAAGACAGCAAAATATTTCCACGGGAAACCCGCCAAAAACAGCATACCCATCGTAATCGACACAATCACGACAAACGAGCCGAAATCAGGTTGCGCCATCACAAAAACCAAACCCAGCGCAATCATCACGATAGGCAGCAGGATGTTTTTAAACTTCTTCAGCTTCTGCCAAGTTTTCTGACGCGCTTCCTTGCTGAACGGGCACATAAAAGCATTGAACAAACCGACAAACAGCGGCTTCAAACCCAAAGAGTCCATACTGCGCAAAACTTCCTCGCGCCGCGTGAACAGGCTGGACAAATACAGAACCGTCGCCAGCTTGAACAACTCGGTCGGCTGAAGATTGAGCGGTCCGATATGTATCCAACGCGTCGCCCCGTTGATTTCACGGCCGACAAACAACACGACCACCAGCAAAATCGCGGAAAAAGCAAAATAAAACGGAATGATTTTCCGCCAAAAACTCATGCTCAACAGCGACAGCCCGAGGCAGCCCAATACGCTCGCACCGACAAACATCGCCTGCTTGCTAACGAAAGAAAACTGATTGCCGCCTTCAGACGCGGCATAGGCAATCGACGCAGAATAAATCATCACCAGGCTGAAGGCGGTCATCAAAACGACCATCCACAACAGTGACACATCGAATTTCCGACCGTCCAAAGAAATCGGGCGATCGAGAAGTTTGGAAAGACTAATCATGAAAAACATCCGTATGGAGGCAGACGGAAAAATCCGCCCCGAAACAACCAGAACAAAGCGTTTCAGACGACCCTCCGCCTAATCGGAACATCGAAGGTCGTCTGAAAAAAATAGCGTGAATCAGAAAAACGTCATTCTAAAGGTTTCTTGGCAAAGCAACAATTCAGATTCTTTAAAGACAGTCGGATTCCGGCGTTCTTTGCGCCCTCCCCTACCCTTTGATACCAAAAAAAGGTCGTCTGAAAACGCCTTGACGTTTTCAGACGACCTTATTTCAATCTTTTCCTCAGGCAAACAGACCGCTTTTTATCCAATGCAAATCCTACGCCACTTGCGGTATTTCCGCCCACGGCTGTATCTGTTCCAACTGCGCGGCGAGGCGGAGCAGCGTGTCTTCGCGCCCGTGTGCGGCGGCGAACTGGGTGCCGACGGGCAACCCGTGATGCCGGTAAAGCGGCACACTCATGGCGGGGTTGCCGCTCATGTTCAGCGGCGACGTATAGCCGACGTATTACAGCGCGGCGGCGGCTTCTTTTTCCAAAAACGGGTTGTTTTTCAACAGGAAACCCAAGCGCAGCGTGCCGAACAGCAGGCGCATGGCTTTTTGCGCGGCGGGCGGCGGCATCATCTCGCCGATTTTCGGCGTGGTGCGCGGGCAGACGGGCGTCATCAACACGTCGTAGCGCGTGAAAAATGCTTTGGCGGCGCGTTCCTGCGCCAGCATCACATCGCGCGCCCAAGCCATTTCGCCCGCGCTGATTTGCCGCCCCTGCACAATCATTGCCCACGTTGTCGGTTCAAGCAGGCGGTGCGGCAGTTTTTGTCCGGTTTCGTATTGATATTGGTAGAACAGTTTTGCCGTTTCGCCCATGACGATGATGCGGGCGGCGCGGTTGAGTTGTTCGGGCGGCGCAAAATCGGGCGTGGCTTCTTCCAATTCGTGTCCCGCGTTTTGCATCAGTTTCAAACTATGGGCGAACGCGGCTTCCGTGCCTTCGTCGTTGCCGCCGCCAAACCATGCCTGTTTCCAAAAAGCGATTTTCAGACGACCTGTTTCTAGTTTCAGGCTGTCTGCAAAACCGTTTTTGGGCGGCGGCGGGCAGGCATACAGGGCGCGGGCTTGGGTTTGGGCGGCGATGTCCAGCAAAACCGCGCTGTCGCGCACGCTGCGGGTCAATACATGGTCGCATACCAAGCCTTGCCACGCCTCCGATGCGTTCGGCGCGTAACTGCTGCGGCCGCGCGTGGGTTTCAGCCCGAACACGCCGCAGTTGTGCGCGGGTAAGCGGATGGAGCCGCCGCCGTCGCTGCCGTGCGCTGCGGGTACGACGCCCGAAGCCACTGCCGCCGCCGCACCGCCGCTGCTGCCACCCGTGGTGTAATCCAAATGCCACGGATTGCGCGTGATGCCGTAGATTTCGGTTTCGGTAACGGCATATGCGCCCCATTCGGGCGTGGTAGTTTTGCCGAACACGCGCAGCCCCGCATCGAGATAGGCTTGGGTTAAGTCGCTGTTTTGCTTGGCAATGTAATGCTGCATCATGCGCGAACCCGACCATGTCGGCGCGCCCTCCCAATCTGCCAGCAGGTCTTTGAGCAAAAACGGCACACCCGCCAGCGGCGTATCGGCATTTTCAGACGACCCCTGCCACGCCGCCGCGCGTTCGCGCAAATCGTGCGCCAACAGATTGAGCTTGGGATTGACTTCGTCCAAGCGGCTTAAAGCAGCTCGCAACACTTCATCTGCGGACACTTCTTTTTTGCGGATCAGCTCTGCCAAACCGACGGCATCGTAACAGATGTAGTCTTGAAAATTCATGGGTTTTCCTTTCGGATTGATCAACACACGTTTTGTCGGTCAGGCATGGCTGCCCGCCGCCTTGCCGTTTGCCCGCAGATAACTCAATGACTTTATTTTCGATACGCAACTTACCGGTTGCCGTCATTCCCGCCCCCGCCTACGCGAGGACAGGCTGCGGCGGGAATGACGGAATGTGTTGACATACCGGATTTAAAATTAAGTATGTTGTTATAGGCAAATTTTAAGAAACAGTCACACCGGATAAAGGAAAAGAACAAGTTTGCCTCTGCTGTAAAAAGGTCGTCTGAAACCGCCTTGACGTTTTCAGACGACCTTTGAGGCGATGGCGCACAAGGTTTACGGCAAAATCTCAATTTCCGCGTTGTGTTTCACGCTGCGGTAGAGTTCGTCGATTTCCTCGTCCGTTACCGCGATGCAGCCGTCGGTCCAGTCCCTTTGCAGATGCTTTTTGCCGATAGAACCCCAGCCGTTTTTGATGCCGTGGATTTTAATCAGCCCGCCCGGACTTTTGCCTTGTGCCGCCGCGTAGGCTTTGTCGGCTTCGTTAGGGTAAGAAACGCCTAGATTTTTGTGGTATGCGCTGTTGGGATTGCGATCGTTGATGCGGTATTTCCCTTCGGGCGTTTTGCCGTCGCCTTCAAAGTGTTTATGCCCGACGGGCTGCTTGCCCAGCGCAATGGGGTAGGTTTTCAGCAGCCTACCTTGCGAGTACGCCGACATGGTGCGCTTGCTTTTATGCACGACCAACCTGTCGATAACGGCATCTTCGGGAAGCGGCGTTTCGCTTGACTCGGCAACGGTCGACTCGCCTGATGTCGCAACGGTCTGCTCGGAACGGATGGGCATGGAATACCAAACCACTCCGGCAGCGACTGCCAAAAGCAAAACCGCCGCCAAGCTGATTTTCAACCCTCTTTTCATGTTTCAGACGACCTCACAAAGCCTTAAACGCTTCGATAAACACTTCCGAACGGTGTGCATAGCCTTTAAACATATCAAAGCTCGCGCAGGCGGGGCTGAGCAACACAATATCGCCCGCTTCGGCTTGGGCATATGCCGTCTGAACGGCTTCCTCCAAAGTGGCGCAGTCGGTCATATTCAGACCGCAGCCGTCCAAATCGCGGCGGATTTGCGGCGCATCGACACCAATCAAGAACACACCTTTTGCCTTGCCGGCAAGCGCGTCGCGCAGGGGCGTGAAGTCCTGCCCTTTGCCCATACCGCCCAAAATCACGAAGAGCGGGTTTTGCAAACCGGCAATCGCGGCGGCAGTCGCGCCGACGTTCGTGCCTTTACTATCGTCGATGAATACCACGCCGTTTTTCTCACCGATTTTTTCCACGCGGTGCGGCAGGCCTTGGAAGGTTTTGACGTGCTCGAGCAATGCTTCGCGCGGCAAACCGACGGCTTCGCACAAGGCAACGGCAGCCATGACGTTGGCGGCGTTGTGCAAGCCTTGCAGCGGGATGTCCTGCGTGGCAATCAAATCTTCATCTCCTTGTTTCAGACGACCCGTTTCGCGTTCCAACCAAAAATCGGCTTCGTGTTCCAACGAGAACCATTTCACCTCGCGCCCTGCCCGTTTCATCGCGCGGCAGAACACGTCGTCTGAATTCAAAACCTGCACACCATCGCCACGGAAAATCTTGGCTTTGGTATGCGCGTAGTCGAGCAAGTCGTCGTAGCGGTCGAGATGGTCTTCGGAAATGTTCAGCACCGTCGCCGCAGTCGGGCGCAGGCTTTCGGTGTTTTCCAGTTGGAAGCTGGAAAGCTCCAACACCCACACGTCCGCCTTCTTGCCTTCGCGCTGCAATTCCGCCTCCAAAACCGGCGTGCCGATATTGCCCGCGATAACGGTATCCAGCCCGCACTTGATGCAGAGATAGCCCACGAGGCTCGTTACCGTGGTTTTGCCGTTGCTGCCGGTAATCGCAATCACCTTGTCGCCGCGGCGGTTCACAATGTCCGCCAGCAATTCGATGTCGCCCAACACGCGCCCGCCGTTTTGCTTGAACGCCTCGATATCCGGCTGCCGCTCGCTGATGCCGGGACTAAGCGCCAAAATATCGAAACCGTTGGAGAGCGCATCTTTCAGACGACCCGTGTAAAACACCAGCCCGTCAAACATCTTACCGATTTGCGCCACGCGCTCCGGTTTCAACTCCGCATCATAAGCAGCAACCTCCGCGCCGTTTTTGCGCAGATAGGCAATCATGGAAATGCCCGTACCGCCGAGTCCGGCGACGAGGATTTTTTTGTTTTGGAAAGTCATTTTGGTTTTGTCCTAAGTTTTTTTCAGACGGTATTTAAATAGGGACTCAATATCCTGCCTGATTCAATTTGCGGTAAGCATCGCAACCTAGCTGTAGTCCGTTATCACAAGCCTTACCAAACCACTCTTTGGCGATCTTATAGTTCTGACGAACACCTTCTCCTTTGGCATACATCACACCCAAATTATATTGAGCTTCTGCAAGCCCTTGTTCTGCTGCCTTGCGATACCACTGCACTGCCTGTGCATCGTCTTGACGAACTCCTCGCCCTTGAACATACATCCCACCCAAATTATATTGGGCTTCTGCATCCCCTTGTTTTGCCGCCTTGCGATACCACTGCACCGCCTGTGCATCGTCTTGACGGACTCCTCGTCCTTCCTTATACATCACACCCAAATTAGATTGGGCATCGGCCAATCCTTGTTCTGCCGCCTTGCGATACCACTGCACCGCCTGTGCATAGTCTTGACGGACTCCTTGCCCGTTGGTATACGCCACTCCCAAATTAGATTGGGCATTGGCCAATCCTTGTTCTGCCGCCTTGCGATACCACTGCACCGCCTGTGCATCGTCTTGACGGACTCCTCGTCCTTCCTTATACATCACTCCCAAATTATATTGGGCTTCTGCAATCCCTTGTTCTGCCGCCTTGCGATACCACTGCACTGCCTGTGCATCGTCTTGACGGACTCCCAGCCCTTTTTCATACATTACGCCCAAATTATATTGGGCTTGTGCAATCCCTTGTTCTGCCGCCTTGCGATACCAATGCACCGCCTGTGCATAGTCCTGACGAACTCCTCGCTCATTGTCGTACATCACACCCAAATTATATTGAGCTTTAGCATCCCCTTGTTCTGCCGCCTTGCGATACCACTGCACTGCCTGTGTATAGCCCTGACGAACTCCTTGCCCGTTCGCATACATCACACCCAAATTATATTGGGCTTTAGCATGCCCTTGTTCCGCCGCCTTACCAAACCACTGCACCGCCTGTACAAGGTCTTGACGGACTCCTCGTCCGTTGGTATACGCCACACCCAATTTATATTGTGCTTTTGCAATCCCTTGTTCTGCCGCCTTGCGATACCACTGCACCGCCTGAGCGTCATCTTGCCGAACACCTTGCCCGTTGGCATACATCACACCCAAATTATATTGGGCATCGGCCAATCCTTGTTCTGCCGCCTTGCGATACCACTGCACTGCCTGTGCATAGTCCTGACGAACTCCTTGCCCAGTGTCGTACATCACACCTAAATTAAATTGGGCATTGACATTTCCTTGCTCTGCAGCCTTGCGATACCAATGCACTGCCTGCATATAGTCCTGACGAACTCCTTGCCCATTGTTATACATAAAACCCAAATTAAATTGGGCTTTTGCAATTCCTTGTTCTGCTGCCTT
>NZ_JH164969.1:79311-105533 GCF_000227275.1 Neisseria sp. GT4A_CT1 | reverse complement strand
AAATTGGGCATTGACATTTCCTTGCTCTGCAGCCTTGCGATACCAATGCACTGCCTGCATATAGTCCTGACGAACTCCTTGCCCATTGTTATACATAAAACCCAAATTAAATTGGGCTTTTGCAATTCCTTGTTCTGCTGCCTTGCGATACCACTGCACCGCCTGAGCGTCATCTTGCCGAACACCTTGCCCTTCGACATACATCCCACCCAAATTATATTGGGCTTCTGCAATCCCTTGTTCTGCCGCCTTGCGATACCACTGCACTGCCTGTGCATAGTCCTGACGAACTCCTTGCCCAGTGTCGTACATCACACCTAAATTAAATTGGGCATCGGCATTTCCTTGCTCTGCAGCTTGAAGCGTTTCCTTAAAATCCGGCACACTATCCGCCCAAACCGCTTGCCCTATGCCTAAAGCCAGCAAGGCAAGCATCATTTTTTTCAATAAGGTGTTCATCTCAAAATCCTTTTTTTATTCAGAATGTTTTTGGGTTTGTCTATGTGTTTCAGACGACCTTGGGAAAAGGCTTCATTATCCTACTTAATCCAATGTACGGTAATTATCACAACTTTGCTGATCTCCATTGATACAAGCCTTGCCAAGCCATTCTTTGGCAATTGTATAATTTTGGGGGACGCCTCGACCAAACGCGTACATAAGCGCCAAATTATGTTGGGCATAGGCATCCCCTTGTTCCGCAGCCTTACGAAACCACCCCGCTGCCTGTGCATAGTCTTGGCGGACGCCTCGTCCTGTTTCATACATCAAACCCAAATTAAATTGGGCGGTAGCCGTCCCTTGTTCCGCTGCTTTGAGAAACCATTCCACTGCCCGTGCATAGTCTTGACGAACACCTTGTCCTTTTTCATACATTACACCCAAATTATTTTGGGCCGGAGCATACCCTTGTTTTGCCGACTTGTGATACCACTCCATTGCCTGTAAGTAATCTTGACGGACTCCTTGCCCATTGGCATACATTGCACCCAAATTATTTTGAGCAGAGGGATGCCCTT
This sequence comes from Neisseria sp. GT4A_CT1, assembly GCF_000227275.1. Taxonomy (NCBI): domain Bacteria; kingdom Pseudomonadati; phylum Pseudomonadota; class Betaproteobacteria; order Neisseriales; family Neisseriaceae; genus Neisseria; species Neisseria sp. GT4A_CT1. The sequence continues at coordinate 104,514 of NZ_JH164969.1, read as the reverse complement.
GTTCCGCAGCCTTGCGATACCATTCTGCCGCCTGTGCGTAGTCTTGATGGATACTGGAGTCGTTGGCATACAGCAATCCCAAATTATATTGAGCTGTGGCAGCCCCTTGTTCTGCCGCCTTACGATACCACTTCATTGCCTGTGTATAGTCTTGATGGACACCCAGCCCTTTTTCATACATTACACCCAAATTATTTTGAGCTTTCACATTTCCCCGTTCCGCCGCTTGAAGGGTTCCCCTAAAATCAGGAATATCATCCGCCCAAGCTGCCTGCCCCATGCCCACAGCCAGCAAGGCGAACATCATTTTTTTCAATAATGTGTTCATCTTAAAATCCTATTTTATTCAGATTATTTCTTGGTTTATCTATGTGTTTCAGACGACCTTTGAGAAAGGTTTAATGTCCTTCGTTATTCAACTGTCGGTAGTCATTGCAACCATCTTGTAATCCATTATCACAGGCCTTCTTGTACCACTCTTTGGCAACTTTTCGATTTTTGGATACACCTTGCCCTTCTTCATACATCAAACCCAAATTATATTGAGCTTCTCCAATCCCCTGCTCTGCTGCCTTACGATACCAATACAGTGCCTGCTTATCATCTTGACGAACACCGAATCCATGGCTGTAAGCCACGCCAAGATCTAATTGAGCTTTGATATTTTCTTGATCTGCTGCACGATGTAGCCATAGCACCGCCTGTTTAAAATCTTTTTGCACGCCTAAACCATGCATATATCTTGTAGCTACGGTATATTGTGCTTGATTATCTCCCTGCTCCGCCGCCTTTCGATACCATTGGAACGCCTTCTCAGGTGCTTTACCGACACCTAATCCGTTATCATACATAATGGCTAAATCATATTGAGCATCAAGATATCCTTGTTTTGCTGCCTTTTCATACCATTGAGCTGCTTGCCCGTAATCTTGCTCTATACCCTTACCCAAAAAATAGATTAATCCTAAATCATATTGGGCTTTAGCAAAGCCTTGTGCAGCAGCTTTTTGAAACCAATATTTAGCTTTCTTATAATCTTGGACAACACCCTTTCCCTGATAATACAACCCTCCTAGATTGGTCTGCGCATCCACGTCTCCTTGCTCTGCTGCTCTACGGAACCAATGTTCTGCCTGTTTATAATCTTTGGGCGCTCCTTTCCCTGAGTAATACATCAAACCTAAATTAAATTGCGATGCAGCATTGCCTTGTTTTGCCTCTAGTTCTGTTTCTGCAAAATTTGGGATGTTACTTGCATTAGCCATATGCCCTAATCCAAACAAAACAATTGCGATCTTTCCTAACCATTTTTTCATTACATACTCTCTTGTATTCATTAATCGATATCGGCATTTTCAGATGAACCTTAGTCTGCAAATTCCCTAAAATAACCGTCTACACCGTATTGCTTTAAGACGTTTTTCAGCTCGGGAATGCGGATTGCGGGATCGACCGCCATCGGCGGCATAGGCGGTTCTACGCCTTCTTCGTTTTGGTTGCGCATCCAGTCCGCCATCGCAAAAATGCGGATAAGGACGGGTTCGGCGAGGTCTTTGCCGATTTCCAATTCATTCATGGCTTGGGCGAAGCAGGCGACCCATTCGTCGCGTACTTGCATATTCACGGCAAAAGGCATGTGCCGCGCGCGCAGCATGGGATGGCCGTATTTCTGCTCGAACAAGGGCGGGCCGCCGAGCCAGCCGCTGAAAAATTCGTAGAGTTTTTCGCGAATCAGCGTCATGTCTTCGCCGTGCATTTGTCGCAGGGCGCGGTATTGCGGCTCGAGTTCCATCAAGTCGTAAAAGCGGTCGGTCAGGTTGCGTACGCCTGCCGCGCCGCCGAATGCGTGATACATATTGTTCTTTCTTTAAAGGTCGTCTGAAACGGGGATTTTATAGTGGCTTAACTTTAAACCAGTACGGCGTTGCCTCGCCTTAGCTCAAAGAGAACGATTCTCTAAGGTGCTGAAGCACCAAGTGAATCGGTTCCGTACTATCTGTACTGTCTGCGGCTTCGTCGCCTTGTCCTGATTTAAATTTAATCCACTATAATAGACTGGGCCGATTGTGTCATATGGGATAAAGAGAGGTCTTCTAAAAACCTGTTCCGTTTTCAGACGACCTTTGTTTTTTTGCGGCGGAGAACCGATTTTCAGCTGCCGGACAGCGGCAATCGAAAATCAACTTATCCGCGATGTTCCCATACGTTCGCCCGCTCGACCTCTTTCCACGCGTCGAGAATCAGGCTGCCGTCGTTGTCTTTCAACAGCGTCGCATCGGAAAGCATACGCCGCCAAGTGCGGGCGTTTTTCAGGCCGTGCATCAGCCCGAGGCTGTGGCGGACGATGTGGCGCAAGATTGTGCCGCGTCCGGCTTGGATTTGGGCTTGGCTGTATGTGTAGAGGCGCTGCACCAAATCGGCGTATTCAATCGGGCTGCGGGTATCGCCGTAAAACAGCCTGTCCCATTCGTGCATGACCATCGGGTTGTGGTACGCCTCGCGTCCGACCATTACGCCGTCAACGTGTTGCAGGTGTCCGGCGATTGCTTCGTTGGTGGTGATGCCGCCGTTGATGATGATTTCCAGCTCGGGAAACTCTTGCTTGAGGCGGTAAACGTAATCGTATTTCAACGGCGGAACGTCGCGGTTTTCTTTGGGGGAGAGTCCGTCCAGCCATGCGTTGCGGGCGTGGACGATGAAGGTTTTGCAGGCGGTTTTGTCGCGCAGCGTGCCGACGAAATCGGCGACGGTTTGGTATTCGGTCTGCCTGTCGACGCCGATGCGGTGTTTAACGGTAACGGGGATGCCTACTGCGTCCTGCATGGCGTTGAGGCAGTCGGCAACCAGCATGACTTCGTTCATCAGACACGCGCCGAACGAGCCTTTTTGCACGCGCGGGCTGGGGCAGCCGCAGTTGAGATTGACCTCGTTGTAGCCGTATTCTTCGGCGGCTTTGGCTGCTTTCGCCAAATCGGACGGGTCACTGCCGCCCAGTTGCAGGGCGACCGGCTGCTCGCCTTCGTTGAACATCAAAAAGCGGTCTTTGTCGCCATAGACGATGGCGCCGGAATTGACCATTTCGCTGTAAAGCCATGTGTTGCGGGTAATCTGGCGGGCGAGGTAGCGGTAGTGGCGGTCCGTCCAGTCGAGCATGGGGGCGACGGAAAGGCGGCGGGGCGGGAGGGAGGCTTGAGTCATGTGTTTCATGTATCTGATTATTTTGAGGCGGCATTATATCAGACGGACTGTGTCGAAAATCGGCTCGGGGGTCGTCTGAAACGGCAAAACCTGCTTTTTGAAGCAGGTTTTGTATGCTCAAAGGCAGATTATTCGGCGCAATCTTTCAGCGTATCTTTATAAGTATAAAGGTACGACGCGCCGACAAACGATGCGCCGCCGAAGACATTGCCTAAAAACACGGGAATCATGTTGAAGAAAAACTGCCCCCATGTGATGTCTGCGCCCGCCAAAATACCGGCGGGGATGACGAACATATTGGCGACAAGGTGTTGGAAACCGTTTAACACGAAAATCATCACAGGAAACCAAATCGCCAACATCCGCCCTGCCGTATGTTTGGCGGCAAAGTGCAGCCATGCGCCCATACACACCATCCAGTTACACGCGACCGCCGAGACGAAAGCCCTGCCGAAATCCATATGGACTTTGGCTTCCGCCACCGCAATCGTTTTTTCTGCCACGCTGCCTTCAGTCATGCCGACATAGTGTCCGAGGAAAAACGCCATCGCCAGCGTTCCCGCCAAATTGCCCAGACACACGACGACCCAGTTGCGCAGCAGCATTTTTGTGGAAATCCGCCCTGCCAAACGCCCCAAAGACATAATCATCATATTGCTCGTTACCAGCTCGCCGCCGCCGAGCAGGATGCAGATCAAGGCGATGGGAAACATTGCCGCGCCGAGCAAAGTCGCCAAGCCGCCCCATTCGTGCGGAATGCCGCTGACCACTTTCAAATAAGCCAGATAACCGAAGCCGATGTATCCGCCTGCCAAAACGCTCAAAACCGCCAGCGTGGAAACGCTGGATTGTGCCTTGGCACAGCTTTTATCGAGGACGACCTGTAAAATTTCCTGTGGGTATAAATCGCGCGAAGCCATGATTTTCCTTAAAGTGGATTGAGGTGGGAACGCCGCTTTTGAAAGACGGCAAAACTGTCGCGGTAGGGCAGTGTCGGGGGATGCCGGTTTACGGTCTTATCGGATAAAAAACAATAGTGTATTAAACCTAAAATGAGGTCGCGCCGCCTTGCTTTGGCTCAAAAGAAAGATTATTACATCCAGCGGACAGGTCAGTTTGCGAAGTGGCGGCTTCAAACAAAAGGTCGTCTGAAAACCCTGATGTTTTCAGACGACCTTTTCATCACAACAAATACGGCATGACACTGGCTGCCGCTCAATCAATCCGTATGTATTCCACCGACAAAATTTCAATCTCTTCGCGCCCTTCCGGTGTATTCAAGACGACTTCGTCCCCTTCCCTCGCTTTAATCAAACAACGCGCCAACGGCGAAATCCAAGAAATTTTGTTTTGCGCAGTATCGATTTCATCGACGCCGACGATTTTAACGGTTTGCTCGCGCCCGTCGCCGCGCAACAATCCGACGGTTGCGCCGAAAAACACTTGGTCGGTCGCTTCGCGCAATTCGGGATCGACGACGACGGCGGCTTCCAAACGCTTGGTCAGGAATCGGATGCGGCGGTCGATTTCGCGCATACGGCGTTTGCCGTAAAGATAGTCGCCGTTTTCGCTGCGGTCGCCGTTGCTTGCCGCCCAGTTGACGATTTGGACGATTTCGGGACGCTCTTTATTGACCAGTTGATACAGCTCGTCTTTCAACGCCTGCCAACCGACGGGCGTGATGTAGTTTTTGGTTTCGGTACTCATAATCTTGCCGTTAAAAATAATATAGTGGATTAACTTTAAACCAGGACGGCGTTGCCTCGCCTTAGCTCAAAGAGAACGATTCTCTAAGGTGCTGAAGCACCAAGTGAATCGGTTCCGTACTATCTGTACTGTCTGCGGCTTCGTCGCCTTGTCCTGATTTAAAGTTAATCCACTATACAAAGGTCGTCTGAAACATGACCCCGTTTCAGACGACCTTTTGCCTTAATCGTTCAAACCGGTTTTATTCTTCGTCACCCGCATCGCTGATGCTGATGCTGTGTTCCATCCTGCTCGGGTGGACTTTCAAGCCGCCGCAGCCGGATTTCTCGGCGGACAGGCGGTCAAGATAGGCTTGGTCGATGTCGCCGGTTTGATAGATGCCGTTGAAACAGGACGAATCGAAGGATTCGATTTTCGGATTGAGTGCTTTGACGACGGCTTCCAAATCGCTCAAATTTTGGAAAACGATGCCGTCCGCGCCGATTTCGGCGGCAATTTCCGCCGCGCTGCGCCCGTTGGCAATCAATTCTTCACGCGTGGGCATATCGATGCCGTACACATTGGGATAGCGTACCTCGGGTGCGGCGGAAGCGATATAGACTTTGCGCGCGCCCGCTGCGCGTACCATTTCGACGATTTCGCGGCTGGTCGTCCCGCGCACGATGGAGTCGTCCACCAGCAATACGCTTTTGCCTTCAAACTCAGTTTCCATCGGGCTGAGTTTTTGGCGCACGGATTTTTTGCGTGTCGCCTGACCGGGCATGATAAAGGTGCGGCCGATATAGCGGTTTTTAATCAAACCTTCGCGGTAAGGCTTTTTGAGGTGGACGGCAAGTTCCATCGCACTGGGGCGGCTGGTGTCGGGAATGGGCATCACGACGTCGATGTCGTCCACGGGCAGCTCGCGTTTGATTTTTTCCGCTAAGGACACGCCCATATCCAAACGCGATTGGTAAACCGATACGCCGTCGATTACGGAGTCGGGACGGGCAAAATAGACGTATTCGAAGAGGCAGGGGCTGAGTTTGGCGCGGTCGCTGCATTGACGGGCAATCAGTGTGCCGTCAAAGCCGACGAATACCGCTTCGCCCGGCTGGATATCGCGTTCCAAATCGTAGGCAAGCGCATTGAAGGCAACGGATTCGGAGGCGACGGCATAGGATTTTCTGCCTGCCTCGTCGGTTTGCGAACCCAACACCAGCGGGCGGATGCCGTAAGGATCGCGGAAAGCGAGCATGCCGTAGCCCGCAATCATGGCAACCACGCCGTATGCGCCGCGCACCAGGCGGTGGACTTCGGCAACGGCGTTGAAAATATTGTCGATATTGAGCCGGTGGGGATTGGCGTTTTTAGAGACTTCGCGACGCAATTCGTGTGCGAATACGTTGAGCAAAACTTCGGAATCGGAGCTGGTGTTGACGTGGCGCAGGTGTTTGTTGCACACGTTTTCATACAGTTCGGCGGTATTGGTGAGGTTGCCGTTGTGCGCCAAAACGATGCCGAAAGGCGAGCTGACGTAGAAAGGCTGCGCCTCCGCGCTGCTGCCTGCGTTGCCCGCCGTAGGATAACGGACGTGGGCGATGCCCGCGTTGCCGATCAAATCGCGCATATTGCGTGTGCGGAACACTTCGCGCACCATGCCTTTGCCTTTGTGCATATGGAACGTGCTGCCTTCCGCCGTCACAATGCCCGCCGCATCCTGCCCCCTGTGCTGCAACATCTGCAAACCGTCGTACAGAAGCTGGTTTACCGGCTCATGGCTGACCAAACCTAATACACCGCACATATCGTCTTCTCCGAATTCGAGGTTAACTTGGAAAACAGAATTATAGAATAAATCGGACAAAGTTGCCCAAATTGTTGACAATCATTCGCCCGTTCAGTTTGAAATCAGATTCGGACCATGACTGATTGATGAATCAGTCCGACGACACGAAGCATCGAAAATTAAATCCAACTTCACTATAAACGCTTCTATTTCATCACCTTACCATCACCCCGCCCATACCTCTATCGGAGATTCAGACTATCAGCAGCGCGTTCGGCAAATATAGCTGCCGAACTTTTAACTCATGAAAAACCGGTTTCAGACGACCTTCGATGCAATCGGGGTCGTCTGAAACCGGTGGATTTACGATTCCGCCTTATCTTCCGCCTTTTCCTTCTGACCGGGCAGATAAGGCATGATGACTTCAGACAATGATTGGAAATAAGGAATGCTGTACGAGCTTTGCCAATCTTCCGTTTCCGGCAAATCGGTGTGGGCGCAGACCATGACCGCTAAAGTGACCAACAATACGCCTTTGGCTGCGCCGAACACGCCGCCCAATACTCTGTTGACGCTGCCCAAGCCCATCGATGACGCTGCGTTGGTCAGTATGGTGCGTAAAAACTGCTGTAGAAAACGCGCCAAAAAGAAAATCACGACAAACGAAATGGCAACGCCCAAGGCGCGCGGTTGAATCGATTTGAACGCCACTTCCGAAAACGGCACGGCAAATGTTTTAGCCAACAAGAATGAAATCACCCACGCAAACAGCGAACCCGCTTCGGCAATGACGCCGCGTATCATCGACATCACGATACACGCCGCGATCACGCCGAAGGCGAGTATGTCGGCTAACGGAATATCATTCATTGGTTACCTGTCCGGCAATACCGTGTACGCGCAGTTTGTTCAAGTCGCGTTCGGCATCGTAGGCGTTTTTGTATGCGCCCGATTTGACGCGGTAAACCTTGCCTTTATCCGTCATCACTTCGGTAATGGTTGAGTCGATACCTGCTGCTTTCATTTTGCGTTGCAGGCTCAAGGCGCGTTCTTTTTCAGCATAACCAGCCTGAATGGCGGCTTTTTTACCTGATTTGACTTCGGCGGTTTTGGTTTTTGCCTTTTCAGACGACCTTTCGGCAGTAGCGGTTTTCTCTGCCTTGGCCGTCTGCTCGGTTTTGGCTTTGGCAACTTTCGCTTCGGCTTCCCTTACCGCGGAAGCTTTTTTGTTGGCTGTTTCGATTTTTTCGTATTTGGAAGCATCTACCCGAATTCTTTCTTTAGGTTCGGATGCGGATACTGTGACGGTTTCTTTGGCTTTTTCCGCTGCCGCTTTGTGTTTCGCCGCCGCTTCTTCTTTGGCTTTTAACGCCTTACGTTCGGCAATGGCTTTCTCGGCTTTTTCCAACTGTGCCAGCTTGTTGCGTTCGGCTGCGGCGGCACGTTCCGCCTTCTCGGCTTTGGCAGCTTGAAGGGCGCGTTTACGCGCTGCGGCATTGGCTTCGCGTTCCGCTGCTTCTTGGGCTTGAAGCTGCTGCGCTTTACGCTGCTCTTCACGGTTACGGCGGCGCTCTTCCGCGCGGCGCTCGGCTGCTTCGCGTTTGGCGGCTTCGGCTTTTTGGATTTTCTCAGACTCTTCCAAACCTTTGATGTCGCTGTCTGACAGCGTATCGTTAATCAGCACCAAAGGCGGGCCTACATCTTCGGGCGCGGCCTGCGGCGCATCAGGTTGCGGCTCGGCTTGCGCAGTTTGCTCCGGCGCGGCGGTTTCCTGCGGTTTGTCCGCTACTTCGGCATCGGCATTTTTAGCCGCTTCTGCCGCTGCTTCCAAATCTTCTTTGGTAGAGGGTTCCAACACGGTCGCATCCGCCAGGTTGGCAGGTTCTGCGTTGGCATTATTCTGTTGGATGGTTGTAGTTTGGGCGTTTTCTTCTGGCTTGTTTTCCGGTCCGGTTGACAGGGCGACACCCAATAAAACGGTCGATGCCGCCACCAACCCCGATGCCATAACCAAGCGGCGGCGGTTGCGGCGTTTGAGCTGTTCGTAACCGGTCAGAACTTCATTTTGCTTATTGTCAGACATGGAGATTTCCTTTTACAACGCCACCATTACGTCGGCAACGGTATGAAATGAGCCGAAAACAACGATTCTATCATTTTCGCCCGCCTTAGCCAAAGCTGCGCGGTACGCCTCTCGAACAGAGGTAAAAGTTTGTATATTTTCGATATTTTGTGCTTCCAGTTTCACCTGCAAGGCTTCCGCCGTCATGCCGCGCGGCACGTCCAAAGGCGCGATATACCACTCGTCAAACTGGTCTTTAACGATTTCCAACACGCCGTCTATGTCTTTATCGGACAGCATGCTGAACACGGCGGTGCGTTTTTGCGCAAACGCCAAATTAATCAGGCTGCGGCGCAGGGCGCGGGCAGCGTGGGGGTTGTGTCCGACATCCAAAACGGTCAGCGGGCGGCCTGGCAGGACTTGGAAGCGTCCGGGGTTTTCAACCAGCAGCAAACCGCGTTTGATGGCGCCGATGTCCACCGGCAATTTTTCGTTCAAACATTCCAACACGGTCAACGCGCAGGCTGCGTTGGAAAGCTGGTATGCGCCGCGCAATGCGGGGAACGGCAGGGAATTTCGGTTGCGCGCGGGGTCGTCTGAATGCTGCGGATGAAAGCGGTAGTTCCATTGGATGTTTTCCAATGAGGAAAAATCGAAATCGCGCTGCACCATCAGCAGTTTCGCGCCTATGGCTTCGGCGTGTGCGACCAACGATTCGGGCGCGGGGTTTTGCCCGCAGATTGCGGGTTTGCCGCTACGAAACACGCCTGCTTTTTCAAAGCCGACCTGCTCGACCGTATCGCCCAAAAACGCCTGATGGTCCAAATCCACGCTGGTAACCACCGCGCAATCGCAGTCGAACACATTGACCGCGTCCAAACGTCCGCCCAAACCGACTTCCAATATCATCACATCGACTTGTTCGCGTATGAAGATATCGACCGCCGCCAAGGCATTGAATTCAAAATAAGTCAGCGATATTTCGCCGCGCGCCGCTTCGATGCGCTCGAAGGAAGCGGTGATGAGGTCGTCTGAAACCGGCTCGGCGTTGACGGCGATGCGTTCGTTGTAACGCAATAAATGCGGGCTGGTCAGCGTACCGACTTTGAAGCCTGCCTGTTTGTAAATCTGCGTCAGGTAGGCGCAGACCGAACCTTTCCCGTTTGTTCCCGCGACAACGACGACGGGGCATTGCGGCTCGAGCTTCATGCGTTTTTTCACTTCGCTCGTGCGTTCCAAGCCCATGTCGATTAAGCCGCCGCTGTGGGCGGTTTCCAAATGCGAGAGCCAGTCTTGTAATGTTTTCATGTGTGTTTCGTTTTTCAAAAGGTCGTCTGAAACCGTCGCTTCGGAATAATGGGGACGGTTACTGCTACTTGTGTGGACTATTTTTATATTGGGTTTAATTTGTATAGGACAAGGCGGGAAATCGCCTTGTTGAATTAAAGCGGATGCCCGGCATTCTGAGCCTGACACCAGCGCGCCCAAACTTTCAGACGACGGTAAGATTCTTTATCCGCCATATCGGGCGTCACGCATTGCCGTATCGTTTTACCGTCGGCGTTCCACTGTAAAAACAAAGCGTAAGGAGTCAGCATCGTCGCACCGTCCAACACCGCGCCCTGCCCTTCTCCGTCTCCGCAAAACACGGAAGCGCGCGCATGGCGGTCGATGGCGATTTTCTTTACCGCACCCGCCGTCCGCAAATTCACCACGCGCCAAGCGTGGACAAAACTGCCCGCCAACGCCACCAGCCCGAACCACATCATCCAGCCGTAAAACCATATCAGGCACACGGCCACTGCGGACAAATGCAACAAGACGGACAAGGCTTTTAAAGAACGGGACGGCTTCAAGGTCGTCTGAAAAGCGCGCATCGCCCTACATCATATTGTCAAACACGGGCGTAATGCTCAATTCCGCTTCTTCCATGTCCAAAACCATATCGTGGATTTCGGTATCGAAAAATTCCCAAAACGCCTTCAGGCTCATGTCTTGCGGCCACTTGCTTTTGTCGATGTCCCAGCCTGCGAACTCCGCCTCGAAAATCTGTTGGTAGCGTTCGTCAAAATAGGCAATCACCTCTTCCGGCTCGTCAAACTGCGGCACGAGGAATACGGAGCAGTTGGCACGGATTTGCTCGATGGTCAGGTCGGGCATATTTTCATCGGCGGATTTCAGCCATTCCAAAAAGCGGGCGGTCGGCTTAAGCACGACGGCGGTACGGTCAACAAAATACATGGTTTTCCTTTGCTACGGCAAAATGAGAAATGGCCTCTTTACCGTCTATATCTATCGGTTGCATTCGCCAAAGGTCGTCTGAAAGCCTAAATCTGTCTTTCAGACGACCTTTTGACAAGCTGTTAATGCGTCATCACTTGCTGCAAGAACTGTTTGGCGCGTTCGTGTTTCGGATTGGTAAAGAACTCTTCAGGCGTTTCGTTTTCCAAAATCTGCCCTTTGTCCACGAAAATAATGCGGTCGGCCACTTCGCGCGCAAAGCCCATTTCATGCGTGACACACATCATGGTCATGCCGCTTTCCGCCAAGTCCTGCATCACTTTCAACACCTCGCCGACCATTTCCGGGTCGAGCGCGGAAGTCGGTTCGTCAAACAGCATCACGCGCGGCTCCATCGCCAGCCCGCGCGCAATCGCCACGCGCTGCTGCTGTCCGCCAGAAAGCTGGCTGGGGAAAGCATCTTTTTTATGCGCCAAACCCACGCGTTCCAACAATTCCATCGCCTTTTCCTCAGCCTGTTCGCGGCTTTGTTTTTTCACCTTCATCGGCGACAGGATGATGTTTTCCAATACGGTCAGATGCGGATACAGATTGAAGCCTTGGAACACAAAACCCACTTCCTCACGCACCTTGTTCAAATCCGTTTGCGGATCGGCAACATTGATACCGTCCACCCAAATCTCGCCGCTCTCAATGCTTTCAAGCTGGTTGACGGTACGGATGAGCGTCGATTTGCCGCTGCCCGAAGGTCCGCAAACCACCACCACTTCACCCTGCTTCACTTCCAGATTGACGCCGTTGATGACATGCAGGTCTTTGAAATGTTTATGTACGTTTTTGAATTTAATCATGTTGTTTCCAGATGTTTTCAGACGACCTTACGGACGAGATAATTGCTCAGTTCCACATATTTCTCCGGCGCGATATGTTCGGCACGGTCTTGCGGGCTGATACCGACTGCCTGCAAATCCTCGTCGCCGGCAAGCTCTTTCAAATTGTTGCGTATGGTTTTGCGGCGTTGGTGGAAGGCGAGTTTCACCAGTTTGGCGAAATGCTCGAAATCGTCTGCCTTACCGATGCGGTGTTTCACCGGAATCATGCGCACCACCGCCGAATCGACTTTCGGCGCAGGGTCGAACGATTCGGGTGGCACATCAATCAGCAGCTCCATATCGAAAAAATATTGCAGCATTACACCCAAGCGGCCATAGTCGTTGCTTTTCGGCGCGGCAACCATGCGCTCGACCACTTCTTTTTGCAACATAAAGTGCATATCGACGACATCGTCCGCCACTTCCGCCAGCTTGAACAAAAGCGGCGTGGAAATGTTGTACGGCAGATTGCCGACGATTTTCTTTTTGCCCGCAATGCTGTTGAAATCAAACTGCAATACATCGCCTTCATGAATCACCAGCTTATCCGCAAACGGCAGCGTTTTCAGACGACGTACGATGTCGCGGTCGATTTCGATAACGTGCAGGCGGTTCAGCTTTTTCGCCAAAGGCTCGGTAATCGCCGCCAAGCCCGGACCGATCTCAATCACCACATCATCCGCCTGCGGACGCACGGCGTTGACAATATCGGCAATAATGCGCGTGTCCTGCAAAAAATTCTGCCCGAAGCGTTTCCGGGCCTTATGTTCTTTCATCGCGTCTCTTCAAACTGTCGATCATTATAATAAGTGCGTATTGTAACTGAAAAACAAAGTCCTGTTCAGACCCGCAACCCAAGCAGCCGCCCTACGCCAATCGGGATTTCAAACCGTCCCGCAATGCAGTAATATCCAATCCATCCTACACAGCTCGTCTGAAAACCCGCAAGGAGCAATTTCATGCAGATGAATTGGAAAAATCTACTCTCCACACAACGTTTCCGCACGAAAAACGGCGAAATCATCCCGACCGTCACGCCTTCCACCCAAGAAGGTGCCGATGCTTTGCGCACCGACTTCCATATCGACTACGACCGCGTCGTGTTCTCCGGCGCATTTCGCAGATTGGGACGTAAAACCCAAGTTCACCCTCTAGCCGAACACGACCTGACCCACAACCGCCTCACACACAGCGTCGAAGTCGCCAGCGTCGGGCGCAGTATCGGCAACCGCGTAGGCGTGATGCTGCAGGCAGGCGGCTTTTTACCGGAAAACAATACGCCGAGCGATATCGGCGCCGTCGTTCAAGTCGCCTGCCTTGCGCACGACCTAGGCAACCCGCCGTTCGGACACACCGGAGAAGACGCATTGCGCGACTGGTTCCGCAATCCCAAAAACCAGCCGTTTTTACAGACATTAAACGACGCCGAACGCAACGACATCCAAACCTATGAAGGCAATGCCCACAGCCTGCGCATCACGGCAAGTTTGGAAATGTATCCCGACGCAGGCGGCATGCGCCTGACATCCGCCGCCATAGGCGCACTGCTGAAATACCCTTGGACCACGCAACACCCCAACGGAAGAAAAAAATTCAATATTTACCAAACCGAATTACCCTTCATCCGTCGCGTTGCCGATGAATTGGGGCTGATTGAATCAGGCAAAGACTGCTGGGTACGCCATCCCCTTTCCTACCTGATGGAGGCAGCCGACGACATCTGCTACGCCCTCTTAGACTTGGAAGACGCGGTCGAACTGGATTTGCTGAGCGACGCTGAAATCGAAAGCGTATTATCCGAACTCACGTTTGAAGAAAGCACTTGGCACGCGCAATCCAGCCGCCAGCGTTGCGCCATGTTGCGCGGCATCGCCATCGGCAAAGCGATAGAAGACGTCGCCCAAACCTTCATGATGCACCAATCCGACCTGCTAAACGGCAACTTCAAAGGCAAAGACCTGTTGGCGTTGTGCAGCCCGCAGGTTCAAAACACCTTGGAAAAAGCGAAAGAACTTGCCCGCACGCGCATTTTCCGCCACCGCACCAAACTCATGACCGAAATCGCCACTTTCCCGTGTCTCGGTTCCATTTTGGATTTATTGGTTCCCGCCGCATACGCCATGATTGCGCAAAAACAGGTCGATGTGCGCCAATCCCTCGCGCTTGATCTGTTAAAAAACCACGACCCCATCCAAGAAACCGACAGCCTGTATCGCGCCTACATGAAAATCTTAGATTTTGTCGGCGGCATGACAGACAACGCCGCCGCAAAAATGGCGCAAGATTTATCGGGATTGGGCATTTTACGATAATTAATATCCTTTATTTTCATATTGTTATTTTATTGTAAATATTTTTATCCAGAAAATACTGGACAGCCGCCGACAGCTTGTATATTATTCGGTCTTCTTGATTCACGACGCAGTCGCGAAGTGATGAAAATGCACCCGTAGCTCAGTTGGATAGAGTATCTGGCTACGAACCAGAGGGTCGGGCGTTCGAATCGCTCCGGGTGCGCCAACAAAACTTATCCGCGCCCATCGTCTAGCGGTTAGGACATCGCCCTTTCACGGCGGTAACCGGGGTTCGATTCCCCGTGGGCGTGCCAAATTCTGAAAGCACAGTTTAATTAAACTGTGCTTTTTCTTTATCACTCAAATCATTACAAACAGAGTGAACCCAATTTAAAATCAACACAAGACAACCAAATCACAACCAATACCACCGCAAAATAAAACAAAAGAACATCACATTAAAGTCAAATCCATATATAGTGGATTAACTTTAAATCAGGACAAGGCGACGAAGCCGCAGACAGTACAGATAGTACGGAACCGATTCACTTGGTGCTTCAGCACCTTAGAGAATCGTTCTCTTTGAGCTAAGGCGAGGCAACGCCGTACCGGTTTAAAGTTAATCCACTATACAACCGCCCCACCACGAAACCAACATAAGCAAAGGTCGTCTGAAAACCCCAATTCAAGGTTTTCAGACGACCTTTCACTTCAAAACATCAAACCATTAGTTCGAACCGACTTTAATCTTCTGCCACAGATTAACCGACAGTTTCTTCGCATCCGAACTCATTTGCGGCATCACAAAACCGTCTTTCATATCCTGAGCATTCGGGAAGATGGAGCGGGTGTTAACCAATTCGGCAGGCATTTTCTCGCGTGCCGGTTTGCTTGCGGGCGCGAAGGTAACGGCAATGCCGTTTTTCGCAGCCACTTCGGGATCAAGTGTGTAGTTGATGTATTTATGGGCATTGGCGATGTTTTTCGCATCGGCGGGAATCAGCCAAGATTCAATCCAGAAGCCCATGCCCTTCGGCGTCAAAACTTCAATGCCGACGTTGTTTTTCACTTCTTCGGAACGGGCTTTCGCCAAGTTCAAGTCGCCGCCGTTACCCGCTGCGAGACAGATGTCGCCGCGTGCCAGTTCGTCAATGATAGACGGACTGAAACGTTTTACATCAGGACGGATGGCTTTCAGCACTTCCGCCGCCGCTTTCAAATCATCAGGATTTGTGCCTTTGGGGTCTTTACCCAAGTAGTTCAGCAAAATCGGGAACATTTCGCTCGGCGTGTCCCACAAGGCGATACCGCATGATTTCAGCTTGTTGGTGTATTCAGGCTTGAACAGCAAATCCCAACCGTTTTCAGGCAGCTTGCCGCCCAAAAGTTCTTTGCCCTTTGCTGTAATTGCCAAAGTGTTGACGCCGGAGAAATAAGGAACGGCATACTGGTTGCCCGGGTCGGCAGTTTCCAGCATTTTCAACAATTCGGGATCGATGTTTTTGTAATTGGGAATCAGGTCTTTATTGATTTTTTGATAAGCACCTGCTTCGATTTGGCGGGGCAGGAAGGCGATACCGGGAACGACCAAGTCATAGCCGGATTTGCCGGTCAGCATTTTGGCTTCGAGGGTTTCGTTGTTTTCGTAAAGGTCGTAGGTCAGCTTCAGCTTATTGGCTTTTTTGAAGTCTTCAACGGTGCTCTCGTCAACGTAGTTCGACCAGTTGTAGATGTTCAAAGTATCGGTGGCGGCTGCTTCGGCATTGGCAGCAGGCGCGCTGCCTGCTTGAGGTTGCTCGGTTTTTTTCTCGCCACCGCCGCAAGCGGCCAGCGACAATGCCGCCAATACGGCTAATACGGATTTTTTCATACGGGCAGATTCCTGATGAAAGATTGTTAACGGAAAATGAACACTCTGCACCCCATCAATACCCCGGCGCAAAGCGGGGCTATTGTAATGGAAGTGGGTGAGAACTCAAAGCAATATCTGACTGATTTTTATTGAAATAAGGCACGATTTCTTAGGCTCGGGAAAACGGCGTTGCACAAGATGTCGTTTTTGGGCAAAATACGGGCGATTTGCGCGCGCGAACAGAGAAAATACTTGCATATAGAGGAATCTGTCTTTAAAATTGCGCGTTTACAGAATTTATTTTTTCAGGAGATATTCAATATGGCAAACAGCGCACAAGCCCGCAAACGTGCCCGCCAATCGGTTAAACAACGCGCCCACAACGCCAGCCTGCGTACTGCATTCCGTACCGCGGTGAAAAAAGTGTTGAAAGCAGTTGAAGCCGGCGACAAAGCTGCTGCTCAAGCAGTTTACCAAGAGTCCGTCAAAGTCATCGACCGTATCGCTGACAAAGGCGTATTCCACAAAAACAAAGCAGCCCGCCATAAGAGCCGTCTGTCTGCCAAAGTAAAAGCATTGGCTTAATCTTTTTCGCCCATCGCCTTGGCGTGTTACCGCGTCGGGACAGGTAAGCAGATAACGATGCCCCTGAGGTCTTAACCTTTCAGGGGCATTGCCGTATGTGGTGCAAGTTGATGTAAACTTTTCAGACGACCTGCCGTAAAGAAGGCACAAGGCGGTAAAATGCGGCTTGATCTGCTTTTCAAACGATTAATCCCGATGTTCAGGCAAAAGGTCGTCTGAAAACACCCAATCGGCAATCCCATGAATGAAATGATGAACAAGATGTTGAAACACAATTTGGCGCAAAGCGATGCCCTAAAGAACAAAAAACCGTCATTATCCAAATGTCGGCGCGCTTTGATGCTTATCCTTATCGGCGGAACAGCCGCTCCTGTCGCCTATGCCGACACGGCTTTGCAATGCACCTCCATTCAAGACAATGCCACCCGTTTGGCGTGTTACGACAGCATTTACTCAGCTCAACTGCCGCCGCAAGCACCGCTGCCCGTCATTCGCGAAGAAACCGCCAAAGCGCCGGTCGATTTGCCCAAAACCATCAGCACCAGCCGTGAGAAAAAGGCGGCGACGATTGTGTTTGACGAAAATAAAGAGCAATCCACCCTTTCGGAAGACAATCTACGCACCGCAGCCGATGCCTACACGCCGCTGAGCCTGATGTACGATTTGGACAAAAACGACTCGCGCGGCTTGTTGAGCGTGCGCGAGCACAATCCCATGTACCTGATGCCCGCATGGTACAACAGCTCGCCCAACCTTCATCCCCACTCCCCTTCGCGTGGCACGACCAATCAGGAAAAATTCAGCGAACAGAAACACATAGAAACCAAACTGCAAGTTTCGTTCAAAAGCAAAATTGCCGAAGATTTGTTTAAAACCCGCGCGGATTTGTGGTTCGGCTACACCCAAAAATCCGATTGGCAGATTTACAACCAAGGCAGAAAATCCGCACCGTTCCGCAACACCGATTACGAACCCGAAATCTTCCTGACCCAACCCGTGAAGGCAGATTTGCCGTTCGGCGGCAAACTGCGGATGGTCGGCGCAGGCTTCGTCCACCAATCCAACGGACAAAGCCGACCCGAATCCCGCTCATGGAACCGCGTTTACGCATTGGCGGGGATGGAATGGGGCAAACTGACCGTCATCCCGCGCGTGTGGATGCGCGCCTTTGATCAGACCGGTGAAAACAACGACAATCCCGACATTACCGACTATATGGGTTATGGCGATTTGAAGCTGCAATACCGTCTGAACGACAAACAAAATATTTCGTCCCTGCTGCGCTACAATCCCAAAACCGGACACGGCGCGGTTGAAGCCGCCTATACCTTCCCGATTAAAGGCAAACTCAAAGGCGTTGTGCGCGGCTTTCACGGCTACGGCGAAAGCCTGATTGATTACAACCACAAACAAAACGGCATCGGCATCGGTCTGATGTTCAACGACTGGGATGGAATTTGATGCCCAACCCCGTTTTCAGACGACCTTTTACATCATGTTGCACGCAGGTCGTCTGAAAGCAAAACAAACACCTTCCCCATATTAAAAACACTCGTTTCCTATCGCCCAAACGCGTATAATGCAACGTTTGGGCGATATTTGTCGGAATAACACAGAAGATGACAGAACAAACGGCCGAAGGCGGAAAAGTTGCCAAGGCATTAAAAAAATATCTGATTACAGGCATGCTGGTATGGCTGCCGATAGCCGTAACCATTTGGGCGGTCAGCTATATCATATCAGCCGCCGACCGGCTGATCAGCCTGCTGCCCGAGCAATGGCAGCCACAATATTTCTGGGGATTCAATATTCCTGGCCTGGGCATTATTGCCGCCATCGTCGTCTTATTTCTGACCGGCGTGTTCGCCGCCAACGTTTTGGGGCGTCAAATCCTCGCCGCATGGGACAGCCTGTTGGGACGGATTCCCGTCGTCAAGTCCATCTATTCCAGCGTTAAAAAGGTATCCGAGTCCCTGCTCTCCGACAGCAGCCGCTCGTTCAGAACGCCCGTGCTGGTTCCATTCCCGCAACCCGATATTTGGACGATTGCCTTTGTTTCAGGGCATATTCCCGACAAACTCAAAGGCAGCCTGCCGCACGATGACGACTATCTTTCCGTCTATGTGCCGACCACGCCCAATCCGACCGGCGGCTATTACATCATGGTGAAAAAAAGCGACGTGCGCGAACTCGATATGAGCGTGGACGAAGCATTGAAATATGTGATTTCGCTGGGTATGGTGATGCCGGATGAAGTATCTATGAAACAGCTTAACCACCATAGTGAAAAATGAAAATACATATAATTAATCAGTTAAAAGACCAATAATGAAAAAGTGGATAATTTCTTGCTTAGTCTTTCTATCAAGCAATACATTTGCATCTGACTCAAGTTTAATTACAGGTATAGATTTTTTTGAAATAGGTAACAATAAATTATCTATTATTAGCCATATTAAAAAATTAGGAGGGAGAGAAGTCCAGCCAAGTGATGACTCAAGTTCCTTTTATCCTCCGGCTGATCCAATTATCTTCCAAAATATAAAATCAAATTATGCAAACTTTGACTGGGTAAATGTATATTTTGAAAAAGGAAAATTATATAGGGTTGAAATCTTATCCTCTCCCTGGGAAGTAAGTGATGAAACAAGTGGATTTAAATTCAAAGAAAATGAATACCAAAATTTTCAACAATTATTAAATAAACTGAAACAGCAATATAGTTTTAGTAAAGATGGTAGTGAAATTGAAATTTTTGAAGGCGTAGGAGGAGATCATGCCTGCGACAAACCCATCATCTTAAAAAAGAAAATATGGAAAATCCAAAGTCCTGATAATATTGAAGCCACATATACTGAAACAAGGATGCTGGAACCGTATAGTCGTAGGGAGTTAAGTATTAATGACGCAGCGACAATGGACTGCCAATATCCAGCAGAAGGGATTATTAATATTTATAATCGCGACATATTTACTAGTGTTATGCTGCTAAACGATAAAGCCCGTTTAGAGTATGAAACCAAATTTCAAAATATTTCAGATTAATCATACAATTAAGAAAGATTTATATTATGCGTACCAACTACTGCGGCCTAATCAGCGAGCAATACTTAGACCAAACCGTAACCGTCAAAGGCTGGGTACACCGCCGGCGCGACCACGGCGGTGTGATTTTTATCGACCTGCGCGACCGCGAAGGCATCGTCCAAGTCGTGATTGACCCCGATACGCCCGAAGCGTTTGCCACTGCCGATTCCGCCCGCAACGAATACGTTTTGAGCATTACCGGCCGCGTGCGCAACCGTCCCGAAGGTACGACCAACGACAAAATGATTTCCGGCAAAATCGAAATCCTTGCCAAAGAAATCGAAGTCTTGAATGCTGCTGCTACGCCGCCGTTCCAAATTGACGACGAAAACATCAGCGAAAACGTGCGCCTGACCAACCGCGTTATCGACCTGCGCCGTCCGGTGATGCAGCGCAACCTGCGCCTGCGTTATCAAGTCGCTATGGGCGTTCGCCGTTATCTCGACGCGCAAGGCTTCATCGACATCGAAACCCCGATGCTGACCCGCTCTACTCCCGAAGGCGCGCGCGACTACCTCGTGCCGAGCCGCGTTCATCCGGGCGAGTTTTTCGCGCTGCCGCAATCGCCGCAATTGTTCAAACAACTGTTGATGGTGGCAGGTTTCGACCGTTACTACCAAATCACCAAGTGCTTCCGCGACGAAGACTTGCGCGCCGACCGCCAGCCTGAATTCACCCAAATCGACTTGGAAACCTCGTTCTTGAACGAGGATGAAATCATGGACATCACCGAAGGCATGGCAAAACAAGTTTTCCAAGACGCATTGGGCGTGGATTTGGGCGATTTCCCGCGCATGCCTTACTCTGAAGCCATGTTCTACTACGGCTCCGACAAGCCCGATATGCGCATCAGCCTGAAATTCACCGAGCTGACTGACCTGATGAAAACGGAAGAATTCAAAGTCTTCCGTGGCGCAGCCGACATGAAAGGCGGCCGCGTGGTTGCCCTGCGCGTACCGAACGGCGCGAAATTCAGCCGCAAAGAAATCGACGAATATACCAAATTTGTCGGCATCTACGGCGCGAAAGGTCTGGCGTACATCAAAGTGAACGATGTCAGCAACCTTTCCAACGGCGAAGACAGCGGCCTGCAATCTCCAATCGTGAAATTCCTGTCTGAAAACGCCCTGAAAGAAATCATTGCGCGTACCGGCGCGCAAAACGGCGACATCATCTTCTTCGGCGCAGACAAAGCCAAAGTCGTGAACGAAGCCATTGGCGCGCTGCGTATCAAAGTCGGCTTGGAACACGGCGCGGAAAACGGCTACTTCGTGGACGAATGGAAACCTTTGTGGGTCGTCGATTTCCCAATGTTCGAATACGACGAAGACGGCGACCGCTGGACAGCCATGCACCATCCGTTCACCTCGCCCAAGCCAGGCCATGAAGACCTGATGGCATCCGATCCTGAAAACTGCCTGGCCCGCGCCTACGACATGGTGTTGAACGGCTGGGAAATCGGTGGCGGTTCCATCCGTATCCATCGTGCCGACGTGCAGGAAAAAGTGTTCGCCGCGCTGAAAATCAGCCCCGAAGAGCAACAGGAAAAATTCGGCTTCCTCTTGGACAACCTGAAATTCGGCGCGCCTCCGCACGGCGGTTTGGCATTCGGTCTCGACCGTCTGGTAACGCTGATGACCGGCGCCGAATCCATCCGCGACGTGATTGCCTTCCCGAAAACCCAACGCGCCCAATGTCTGCTGACTAACGCGCCCAATGCGGTGGACGACAAACAACTGCGAGAATTGAGCTTGCGCCTGCGCCAAAAAGCGACCGAAAATAAAGAAGCGTAATTTTTAAAAGCAGGTGGACAACACCTGACAGCCAAAAGGTCGTCTGAAACCTATTATACGGGTTTCAGACGACCTTTTTCATCACGGATGTATAGTGGATTAACTTTAAACCAGTACGGCGTTGCCTCGCCTTAGCTCAAAGAGAACGATTCTCTAAGGTGCTGAAGCACCAAGTGAATCGGTTCCGTACTATCTGTACTGTCTGCGGCTTCGTCGCCTTGTCCTGATTTAAAGTTAATCCACTATACTGAATGTCAGTAAGCGGGCATTTTCTATTTTAATCCTCCGACACTCATCAAGTCATGGGCAAATCGCCCTATTAAATTTAATCTAATTGAGTAATATCAGTTTATATTCATAATCCCACAGTAATTTTTTACATTTCCCCCTTGTCATGCTATCCTCGCCTCCCCTGTATGTATCAGCTTGTTTCATCAAGCAGTTTATTGTTGCACGCATACAGACAATATCCTGATTAATTATCGACAAGAGTATTGCTATGAAAAAAATAACTTCCTCTATTCTAAAAACCTGTTTTGCAGCGACGGCGGTTATCACAGCGCATTCTGCGTTTGCATATGACGCTTCCCGCCCCACCTCTGCTCCCGCACGCAGCACTTTGGACAACCACAATTTCCCCTATTCCATGCCGATTAATCCTAACGCAGCGCGCGACGGCGAACCTTATTTGAAAGCACACGACGACGTAATGACGCTGGCGGGCGCAACCCTGCCTCCTGCACGTCCGGTCAAACCGACTGCGCCTCCCCCACAACGTGCGCCATTGGCTAACCAAAATTTCCCTTACTCCATGCCAATCAACCCCAACGCAGCCAATGACGGCAAACCTTATTTGAAAGCACACGACGACGTAATGACGCTGGCGGGCGCAACCCTGCCTCCTGCACGTCCGGTCAAACCGACTGCGCCTCCTCCACAACGTGCGCCATTGGCTAACCAAGATTTCCCTTACTCCATGCCAATCGACGGCAATGTTTCGATACCGGACAGCGGCGTGATGAGCACAGCCTCCCAACCTCCTGCCCGCCCTATCGGCAAACCGATTGCGCCTCCTCCGTCTAAACCCATCGTCAACAATGGTAACTTCCCTTACTCTGAGCCAATTTATGGCAAACGTACTTCGACAACACCTGTCGGCGTCATGACCACAGCCGACGCACCTCCTGCCTACAATCCAAACAACGCAGTGGCAAAACCTCAATACACAGTCAAAAATTCCGTCCGCGTTGCTGATGCCGACAACCTGAAAAACAAAGAAATCCTGTTTGTTATCGACAGAATCGAAGGCAAGGGCGAGCGCGTCATCCGCGAACGCCGCATTAATCAGATCGAGCTGTTCAGCCTGAACACTGAAGACGGCAAAGGAAAAGGCTTGCTGACCGTCGGCAAAATCCCGACCGCTTCGGGCAATGTGTTCTTCGGCGAATGGGCGCCTGCTTCAGAAGCCGCCGCTACTGCGCATGTCAAAGGCAACGCTCATCCCGCCTGGTTCTATGGCAAAAACCCGACCGGCAGCACCAAAGGCTTGGCAACCGCAACTTACAACGTAGTCGGTGTCAACGGTCATAAAGCCGGCGAACGCGATATCTATACCGGTACCGTCAAAGCCTATTTCGGTTCGGGCGACAGCGGCAGCATGGCCGGTAAACTGGCGCGCCATAGCGACACTCTGGACTTTGCCGGCGTGAAAATCGACAACCGCAACGGTACTTTCGCCTCTGATGCCGCCCGCAACCGCGAAGGCATCAAAGGTCAGTTCTACGGTCAAAATGCCGCCGCATTGGCGGGTATTGCGACCCGTAGTACGGAAAGCCGCGCCGATGACATCTCCTTCGGCGGCGTAAAACAATAAACCGTCGATAGAACAACGGGGAAGGCCGGGATTGCCGTGCTTTCCCCGTTTTATGGCAAGCTGCGGACGGATTTCTGCGGCTTCCGTTTTCAGACGACCTTTTGTGCTTCCCATTACCTCAAGGGTCGTCTGAAAACGGAAACAAATTAAAAACAAAGCAAGATTCAAAATCGCATCTTTTCAGACGACCGCTCCGCTTCGCCACAAACCCGCCTCGTCCGAAATTTACCCACCACACACCAGCCCGAAAGAAAACGAATGAACAAATCCTGCCTCCTCCTGCTCGCCCTGCTGCCCCTGTCCGCCCACGCAGACAGTGACGACCTGCGCCGCCTGTCCGAAGAAAACGGGCGCGTGCAGCAGCAATATCGGGAAAGCGGCTGGCTGGACGGCGGCACACCCGCAGGCGACATCGAAAACGACGACGCATACATCCGTATCGGCGGTCAGATTTACACCGTAGGCAACAATACCGAAGAGCTGGAAAGCGCGATTTATCATGCCATTAACGAACGTCAATGGAAAAAGGCAGAACGCTTCGCCACGCGCTACGCCGCCCTGCCCGGCCACAATCCCGCCCTACCCAAATTGGTACTCGGTTTAAAACAACGCGCCGAAGGACGCCTCGCCGAAGCCTTACGGAACCTGCAAGCGGCAGAAGCACTCGACCCCGCCAACCCGCGCATCCTGCTCGAAACCGCGCGCCTTTATACCGAAGACAACCAAAACCGCGAAGCCCGAAGCGCATTCGCCCGCGCCCAAGCCGCCGACATCCCAGAAGAAACCCGCGCCCTGATCGGACAATACCTCGGCGAAATCGACAAACGCAGCCGCTGGCACGGACAAATCGGCATCGCTTACGGCTACAACAGCAACATCAACCAATCCGACGGCTCCGTCCGCTGCATTCTGCCGCTTGACGGCCAATGCCTCGCCTACCAAAACCTGCCCGACCCCATCCGTTCCCCCGTATGGAATTACAGCCTGAGCGCAGGCAAAATCACCCCCATTAAAGGACACCACAGCCTCAAAACCAACCTCCTCGCCTACGGCACGCACTACCGCCGCAAAGACACAGACGCCGCCCTGTCCGACTACGGCAGCCAAACAGGCACACTGTCTGCCGGTTACGAATACGCCGACGCACAAAGCCGCTTCTCGCTGATGCCCGTTTACGAACACGAACGGCGCAACCGCCACACCTACTACAACGCCTACGGCGCCGAAACCTCGTGGACGCATACCATCAACCCCAAATGGCAGGTCAACGCCGACTGGTCGGGCAAACGCTACCGCCACAGCGGCACCGCGAAAACCTACGCCGCCGACTACACCGAATACCGCACAGGCTTAGGCGCAGAATACGCCCTGACCCCGAAAACCGGCGTGTTCGCAGGCTCCGACTACACCCGCCGCACATACAACGGCGGCACATCCGACCACCGCGAATACACCCTCCGCACAGGCTTATACACCCTGTTTGACAACGGCACCTACCTCAACGCCCTCGTTATGAAACGGCGCAACCTCTACGACCGCGCAGGCATCGCCGCAGACGGACAAAGACGCAGCGACCGCCAAACCGTCTGGCTCGCCGCCGCAGGCTTCAGACAATGGCACATCGGCGGCTTCTACCCCGAACTGCGCTTCAAACACACCACCGTCAAAAGCAATTCCGTGTTCTACCGCTACCGCCAAAACGAAATCATGCTGGGCGTGAAAAAACAGTTTTGAGGCGTTTATAGGATAGATAGTAACATAAAGAGGTCGTCTGAAAATAAGGATTTATGAATTTCAGACGACCTCATTCAATAAGTTTTAATAACAGCAAACACCCCACCCCATACTTTTCCCCATCTGCTGCAACCTAC
>NZ_JH164969.1:63989-78502 GCF_000227275.1 Neisseria sp. GT4A_CT1 | reverse complement strand
GGCTCTATGAACCACACGAATTTGATTTCCCCAAACCACAAAACCACCCCCATCCTAGCCTTCCCCCGCCAGATGGGGGAAGGAACAGGATTGCTGATACGGCAAAGAGGTCGTCTGAAAATTACGATTTATGGAATTTCAGACGACCCCGTTCATCATCAAACCACGCCAAACACTCCCTCCGTTGTCATTCCCACATAAAGAAGAGGTCGTCTGAAACCCATCTTTCAGACGACCTCTTCTCTTTCAAAAATGCTCTGCCCTAACCCCTAACCTGCTTCTTGCAAAAAGCCTGCCAGTGCGGCGGTGTCGAGTGCGATCATCAGTTCTTCGTTGGTCGGTACGACCAAAACGGCGGGCATGGAACCTGTCGGGCTGATGATGCCTGAGTTGCCGTAGCGTTTTTCCATATTGGCTTTGGTGTCGATGTGCAGACCCAAATAGTCGAGGTAGGCGACGGTTTTGGCGCGGATGTTGCGGGAGTTTTCGCCGATGCCGCCGGTGAAGACGAGGGCGTCTATGCCGCCGCAGGCGACCGACATGGAGGCGATGTATTTGGCGAGGCGGTAGGTCATGACTTCGAGGGCGAGGCGTGCGCCTTCGTGGCCTTCGTCGGCGGCGATTTCGAGGGTGCGGCAGTCGTTGGAGAGTTCGGAGATGCCGAGCAATCCTGATTTTTTGTTCAACATTTCATCGACTTGTTCGATGTTCATGCCGGCGTGGGCGGTCAGGTAGCTGTACACGCCGGGGTCGATGTCGCCGCAGCGGGTGCCCATGACGAGGCCTTCGATGGGTGTGAAGCCCATGCTGGTATCGACGGATTTGCCGTTTCGGATGGCGGTGATGGACGCGCCGTTGCCGAGGTGGGCGACGATCATGCGCAAATCTTCCAGCGGTTTGCCTAGAATCCGCGCTGCTTCGGGGGCGACGTAGCGCATACTGGTGCCGTGGAAGCCGTAGCGGCGGAAGGCGTGTTTTTTGCGCAATTCGCGCGGCACGGCGTAGGTGTAGGCGCGTTCGGGCATGGTTTGGTGGAACGAGGTGTCCATCACGCCGACGTTGGGCAGACCGGGGAAGTGTTCCTGCGCGGCGAGGATGCCGCTGATGTTGGCAGGGTTGTGCAGCGGGGCGAGCGGGATGCAGGCTTTCAACTCGTCGAGTACGTCTTGGTCGATGAGGACGGACTCGTGATATTTTTCGCCGCCGTGGGCGATGCGGTGGCCGATGGCTTTGATGCGGTCGTGCAGGCCGTGTTTTTCCAGTTCGTTCAACAACATACCCACTGCGCCGGCGTGGCAGTTGCGGCCGGACAGGGGAACTTGGCGTTTGTTGCCGTCTTTGTTGAAGGTAATGACGGCTTCGGGCGTACCCAAACGTTCGCCGAGGCAGCTTAGGACGACGCTGCCGCTTTTGCGGTCGATAACGGCGCCTTTGAGCGAGGAGCTGCCGCAGTTCAGGACGAGGATGAGTTGGTCGGACATGATGTTTCTCCTTGTAGTTTGTGGTTGTTTTTTTGGTGGGGTCGTCTGAAAAAGGATGGGCGTTGGGCGGGGGGTGTTTCAGACGGCCTCTTTGGGCAAAGCGTATGCCGCATTTTCTATCGTCATTCCCGCGCAGGCGGGAATCCAGAATGTAGAACTCAAGAAACCTGTTTCCCCCTGCCAATCCTCCATATTGACAGGTCTGGATTCCCGCCTGCGCGGGAATGACGGTGATACGGGAAGCTGTCTTTTATCGGAGTTTCCGTGTTTTTCCTTGTGGTTTGCCGCCTTCCGCCACAGGGCAAGGGAAGGGAATCGTCAGTGATTTGATGTCTACTTGTTTTTCAGACGACCTTTTTATGGCTCGCGGGCAAAGCCCGCGCTACGTCGGTTCAAAAGCAATCATCGGGAACGCGTACCCGCCCTTCCATAATCACCCTTGCGCTGCGGCTCATGACGGCTTTTTTCACCGCCCAGATGCCGTCTGAACACTCTGCCGCCGCGCCGACGCGCAATGTGCCGGAAGGATGGCCGAAGCGCACTTCGTTGCGCGTTCCGCCGCCTGCGGCGAGGTTGACCAGCGTACCGGGTACGGCAGCAGCAGCAGCGATGGCGACCGAGGCGGTGCCCATCATGGCATGGTGCAGTTTGCCCATGCTCAGGGCGCGTACCAGCAGATCGATGTCGGCAGCGTTCACGGTTTTGCCGCTGGAGGCGGTGTAATCGGCGGCGGGCGCGACGAAGGCGACTTTCGGCGTGTGCGCGCGGGCGGCGGCCTCGGACACGTCGTTAATCAAGCCCATTTTCAGCGCACCGTAAGCGCGGATTTTCTCGAATTTTTCCAGCGCGGCGGCATCGTTGTTGATGTCGTCCTGCAACTCTTTGCCCGTGTAGCTCAAGTCGGCGGCGTTCAGGAAAACGGTCGGAATACCCGCGTTGATAAGCGTGGCTTTCAGACGACCTATGTCCGGAACGTCCAACTCGTCCACCAGATTGCCGGTCGGGAACATGCTGCCTTCGCCGTCGGCGGGGTCGAGGAATTCGATTTGAACTTCGGCGGCGGGAAAGGTAACGCCGTCGAGTTCGAAATCACCCGTTTCCAAGACTTCGCCGTTTTGCATCGGAACATGGGCAATGATGGTTTTGCCAATGTTTTTCTGCCAGATTTTCACCGTGCAGATGCCGTCTGAAGGGATTTTGCCTTTATCGACCAAGCCCTGCTCGATGGCGAACGCGCCCACGGCGGCGGTGAGGTTGCCGCAGTTGCCGCTCCAATCGACGAAAGGCTTGTCGATGGAAACTTGCCCGAAAAGGTAATCGACATCGTGGTCGGCGCGTTCGGACTTGTCCAAAATCACCGCCTTGCTGGTGGACGAGCTGGCGTTACCCAAACCGTCTATCTGCTTGCCGTAGGGGTCGGGACTGCCGAGTACGCGCAACAGGATTTTGTCGCGCGCGCTGCCCGCTTCCCGCGCCGCTTCGGGCAGGTCGGAACGTTTGAAAAACACGCCTTTGGATGTGCCGCCGCGGTAGTAAACGGCGGGGATTTTGATTTGCGGCATTTTTGGGTTCTCCTTATGTAGCGTGGGCTCTGCCCACGATTTTTTACCGTATCAATTTAGCCTTTATTTCGTGGGCAAAGACCACTACACCAACTGCCCTCGAAACCATTTACCTTCAAAATTCGGATTTCTTACAGGCAAAATCTGTACCGCATTGTTAAAATATACCGATTAATTATTTCATCAAGGATTGTTATGGCTGATTTCCGCCGCGTACACGACGGACAATGTTATTTCTTTACCGTAGTTTCCTATCGCCGCCGTCCCATATTGTGCGATCCGCCTGTCAGGCGATCCTTACGGCAGGCCGTATTGGATGTCCGGCAGGATTTTGATTTCAACATCGACGCATGGGTTTTGCTGCCCGACCATATGCACGCGATTTGGACGCTTCCCGAAGGCGATTGCGATTACAGTCGGCGTTGGGCTTTAATTAAACGCAAGGTCTCGCAAGACTGCGGTTTCCTATATCCTTGGCATCATGCGGCAGAGGTTCAAAAACGGCGAAACGAATCGTTTATTTGGCAGCGGCGTTTTTGGGAACACTGCATCCGCGACGAATCGGATTACCAAAAACATATGGATTACATTCATTTCAACCCCGTTAAGCACGGTTTGACCGCATCTGTCTCGGATTGGCAGTATTCCACCTTCCACCGCCATGTTCGGAATGGTATGTATCCTGCCGATTGGGGAGGGGTTGCCGATGCCGATAATCAGGACATGGATTTCGGTGAACCTTAATCTGTTTCCTATTTAAATTTCGCGGGTTGTTTCGTTTTATTTCGTGGGCAGAGCCCACGCTACATCTGCTTTTCAGACGGCCTGTATTTCGCGGGCAGAGCCCACGCTACGTCTTGTTTTTAGACGGCCTGCATGTAGCGTGGACTTCGTCCGCGAAGATTCTTGGTTGCAACATCTACCCTGTTTCGTGGGCAGAGCCCACGCTACGTCTGCTTTTCAGACGACCTGCATGTAGCGTGGACTTCGTCCGCGAAGATTCTTGGTTGCAACATCTACCCTATTTCGTGGGCAAAGCCCACGCTACTTCTGCTTTTCAGACGACCTCTAAGCCGCGTTCCCTTCCAAAAAATCCTGTGCGAACCGTTGCAGCACGCCGCCGGCTTCGTACACCAGCACTTCCTCTGCGGTATCGAGGCGGCAGGTAACGGGGACTTCGACGGTTTCGCCGTTTTTGCGGTGGATGACTAAGGTCAGGTCGCCGCGCGGTTTGCGTTCGCCGACCACGTCGTAGGTTTCCGTGCCGTCCAGTTGCAGGGTGTGGCGGTTGGTGCCGGGTTTGAATTGCAGCGGCAAGACGCCCATGCCGATGAGGTTGGTGCGGTGGATGCGCTCGAAACCTTCGGCGGCGATGGCTTCCACGCCCGCCAGCCGCACGCCCTTCGCCGCCCAGTCGCGGCTGGAGCCTTGGCCGTAGTCCGCGCCGGCGATGATGATGAGCGGCTGTTTGCGGTTCATATAGGTTTCGATGGCTTCCCACATGCGCATGGTTTCGCCTTCGGGCTCGACGCGGGCGAGCGAGCCTTGGCGCACGCTGCCGTCTTCGTTTTTCACCATTTCGTTAAACAATTTGGGATTGGCGAAGGTGGCGCGTTGGGCGGTGAGGTGGTCGCCGCGGTGGGTGGCGTAGGAATTGAAGTCTTCTTCGGGCAAACCCATTTTCGCCAGATATTCGCCCGCCGCACTCGCCGCCAGAATCGCGTTGGAAGGCGAAATGTGGTCGGTGGTGATGTTGTCGGGCAGAATCGCCAAGGGGCGCATTCCCGTCAGGCTGCGTTCGCCCGCCAGCGCACCTTCCCAATAGGGCGGACGGCGGATGTAGGTGGACATCGGACGCCAGTCGTACAGCGGACTCGGGGCTTTTTGCGCCTTGCCGGTGTCGAACATCGGTACATACACGTCGCGGAATTGCTGCGGTTTCACATATTCGGCAACGACGGCATCGATTTCTTCGTCGGTCGGCCAGATGTCTTTCAGGCGGATTTCCTTGCCGTCGTCTGAAACGCCGAGTACGTCGTTTTCAATATCGAAACGGATGCTGCCCGCGACGGCGTAGGCCACCACCAGCGGGGGGCTGGCTAAAAACGCCTGTTTCGCATACGGGTGGATGCGGCCGTCGAAGTTACGGTTGCCCGACAGTACGGCGGTGGCGTACAAATCTCGGTCTATGATTTCCTGCTGGATTTTCGGGTCGAGCGCGCCGCTCATGCCGTTGCAGGTGGTGCAGGCGAAGGCGACGATGCCGAAGCCGAGTTTTTCCATTTCGGACAACAGACCCGCTTCTTTCAAATAGATTTCCGCCACTTTCGAGCCGGGGGCGAACGAGGTTTTGACCCACGGTTTGCGTTTCAGCCCGAAGCGGTTGGCGTTGCGCGCCAAGAGCGCGGCGGCAACGACGTTGCGCGGGTTGGAAGTATTGGTACAACTGGTAATCGCGGCGATGATGACCGCGCCGTCGGGCATGAGGCCGTCTGAAGGCTCTTCGTAAGGCTTCGCCAGCCCTTTCGCCGCCAAATCGACGGTGGCAAAACGCGCGTGCGGGTTGCTCGGGCCTGCCATGTTGCGCGTTACGCTGCTCAAATCAAATTTCAACACGCGCGGATAAACGGCGGTTTTCAGGTCGTCCGCCCACAGCCCGGCGGTTTTGGCGTAGGTTTCCACCAATTTCACCTGCGCGTCGTCGCGTCCGGTCAGTTTCAAATAATCAATGGTTTGCGCGTCGATGGCGAACATGGCGGCAGTCGCGCCGAACTCAGGGGTCATGTTGGAAATGGTCGCGCGGTCGCCGATGGACAGGCTTCTCGCGCCCTCGCCGAAAAATTCGACAAACGCCCCGACCACGCGTTCTTTGCGCAGAAACTCGGTCAGCGCCAACACAATATCCGTCGCCGTAATGCCCGCCTGCCGTTTGCCCGTCAGCTCCACGCCGACAATATCGGGCAGGCGCATCATGGACGCGCGTCCCAGCATCACCGTTTCCGCTTCCAAACCGCCCACGCCTACGGAAATCACGCCCAACGCATCAACGTGCGGCGTGTGCGAATCCGTGCCGACGCAGGTGTCGGGAAACGCCACGCCGTTTTTGACTTGGACGACGGGCGACATTTTTTCCAGATTGATTTGGTGCATGATGCCGTTGCCCGCCGGAATCACGTCCACATTTTCAAAAGCGGTTTTCGTCCAGTTGATAAAGTGGAAACGGTCTTCGTTGCGCCGGTCTTCGATTTCACGGTTTTTGCGGAACGCATCGGGGTCGTAGCCGCCGCATTCCACCGCCAGCGAGTGGTCGACGATAAGCTGCGTCTGCACCACCGGATTCACTTTGGCAGGATCGCCGCCCTTCTCTGCGATCGCATCGCGCAAACCCGCCAAATCCACCAGCGCGGTCTGCCCCAGAATATCATGGCACACCACCCGCGCGGGATACCACGGAAAATCGATTTCCTGCTTGCCTTCTATCAGCTGGCCCAGCCAGCTTTGCAGCGTCGGCAAATCGACTTTGTCCGCGCGGTTGACCAAGTTCTCCGCCAAAATACGGCTCGTGTAAGGCAGCTTGTCGTAAGAGCCGGCTTGAATGTCCTCACACGCCGCGCGCGCGTCGTAGTATTCCAAATCCGTACCGGGCAGCGGTTTGCGGTAACGTTGGTTGGCAGCCATGTTCAGTTCTCCTGTGGATCTATTTTTCTTGTGGTTTGGGGTTTCAGACGACGTTTGTTGAAGGGGTCGTCTGAAACTTTAATATTCGGTTTTAATAGGTAACAACGATATTGCACGTCGTCTGAAATCTACTCGACTCGCGGGCTGTTTCTGCCTTTTGGCGAAACCGTGAAAAAAGTTGCCGCGCTGCCTCCGCCATTCCCGCCGCAGCCTGTCCTCGCTTAGGCGGGAGCGGGAATGACGGCAGACGTTGCGGCTGGTTTTTCAGACGACCTTCTCTCTCGCATATTCCAACAGGCCGTCTGAAAAGCGGAACCGTAGGCGGGATTCGGTTTTCCGCGGGCAAAGCCCGCGCTACACGTCGTCTGAAATCCGATTGGCGCCTCCTACGGCTGTTGTCCGTCTCAGCGTTCCTCAATCTCCACAAACGCCAAGTCTTCAGGGCCGGTGTAGTTCGCGCTCGGACGGATGATTTTGCCGTCTTTGCGCTGTTCGAGGACGTGTGCCGCCCAGCCGGTGGAGCGCGAAATCACGAACAGCGGCGTGAACATGGCGGTCGGTACGCCGAGTTTTTGGTAGGACACGGCGGAGAACCAGTCTAAGTTCGGGAACATTTTTTTCTCTTCCCACATCACGCTCTCCAAGCGCTCGGCGATGTCGAAGAGGCGCATGTCGCCCGCTTCCCGGCTCAAACCGCGTGCCACTTCTTTAATCACGACGTTGCGCGGGTCGGAAATGGTGTAAACCGGATGGCCGAACCCGATAACGATTTCTTTGCGGGCGATGCGTTCGCGGATGTCGGCTTCGGCTTCGTCGGCGTTGCGGTAACGTTTTTGGATGTCGTAGGCAACTTCGTTCGCGCCGCCGTGTTTCGGGCCTTTGAGCGCGCCGATGGCGCCGGTGATGCAGGAATACATGTCCGAACCCGTACCGGCAATCACGCGGGCGGTGAAGGTGGAGGCGTTGAACTCGTGTTCAGCATACAGAATCAGCGAAACGTGCATGGCTTTAACCTGCGATTCGGTCGGGCGTTTGCCGTGCAACAGGTGCAGGAAGTGGCCGCCGATGGTGTCTTCCTTGCTTTCGACGTCGATGCGTTTGCCGTTGTGCGAATATTGATACCAGTAGAGCAGGATGCTGCCGAGGCTGGCGATGAGTTTGTCCGCAATGTCGCGCGCTTCGCTGTCGGGATGGCTTTCGCGTTCGGGATGAACGCAGCCGAGCATGGACACGCCGGTACGCATGACGTCCATCGGATGCGTGTGCGCAGGCAGGCTTTCCAACACTTTAATCACGCGGATAGGCAGGCCGCGCATAGATTTGAGCTTGGTTTTGTAGGCAGCGAGTTCGGATTTGTTGGGCAGATGACCGTGAATCAGCAGGTAGGCGACTTCTTCAAACTCGCATTTCTGCGCCAGATCGAGGATGTCGTAACCGCGGTAGCTCAAATCGTTGCCGGTGCGGCCGACGGTACACAGCGCGGTATTGCCCGCCGCCACGCCGGAGAGGGCGACGGATTTTTTCGGTTTGAAGGTCGGGGTTTCGGGGGTTGCAGTCATGGTATTTCTCCTTTGTGTTTTTATGGGTTTTGGGTTTTCAGACGGCCTTTTGAAGGTTGAGGGTCGTCTGAAAACGGTTTTTTACTTCTGAAACAATTTATCCAGCTTCTGTTCGAAGTCGTGGTAATTCAAATGCTCGTAAAGCTCGGCGCGGGTCTGCATGGTATCGACCACCGCCGCCTGCGTGCCGTCGCGCATAATCGCCTCATAAACATTCAGCGCGGCCTTGCTCGCGGCGCGGAACGACGAGAGCGGATACAGCACCAGCGACACGCCGTTGTCCGCCAGCTCGCGCTGCGTATAAAGCGGCGTCGCGCCGAATTCGGTAATGTTTGCCAACACGGGTACTTTCACCGCATCCGCAAACTGCCGGTACATCGCCAAATCCGTCATCGCTTCGGGGAAAATCATGTCCGCACCCGCTTCCACGCAAGCCTGCGCCCGCTCGATGGCGGCATCCAAACCTTCCACCGCCAGCGCGTCCGTCCGCGCCATAATCACAAAATTCTCATCCACGCGCGCATCAACGGCGGCTTTAATGCGGTCAACCATTTCATCTTTAGAAACAATGGCTTTATTCGGGCGATGCCCGCAACGCTTCTGCGCCACTTGGTCTTCGATATGCACCGCTGCCACGCCCGCACGCTCGAAGTTGCGAATCGTGCGCGCGATATTGAACGCCCCGCCCCAGCCGACATCGATGTCCACCAGCAAAGGCGTATCCACATTGTCCGTAATCCGCCGCGCATCAATCAGCACATCTTCCATCGTGGTGATGCCCAAATCCGGAATCCCGCACGAACAGGCCGCCACGCCGCCGCCCGACAGATACACCGCCTTAAACCCGCTCTGCGTCGCCAGCCGCGCAAAATAAGCGTTCACACAGCCGACCACGGCAAGGGGATTCGACTCCTTCACAGCTTGGCGGAAACGGGTGCCGGCAGAAAGTTGGCTCATGGTATTTCTCCTTTGTAGATTAGATTTTTTTCAGTTATCGACTCAGCGGCCCGGTTTCCGCAAAAACTGAAACGAACCGTTCAAAAAGAAACAATGGTTTCAAAACCGTTTTCAGACGACCTTTCAAAACCCAAACCCATCAGGTCGTCTGAAAAATCAAAATCAATAAAAACAATCAGTTAACAACTTCAATACAAACAATTCGGCTAAGGCGGAGGTATAAGGAATTTTTAATAATTTTTAAATTCGGAAAGGAAATACAGTTGGAAAGACAGAATTTTCAAAACCCAAACCGTCCGCAGAAATGCGGAAACCCCGATTCGGGCGAAGAGCCGTCAGACCGCCGCGACTGCCCAAAAGCAGACGACGACGGATGCGGCAGAGATAGAAGACGATCTATAACAAGACGGAGAAGTTTGGTACAGATTCATGATAGGGTTCCTTTGTAGTGCTATGTAGTTTTTATAAGTATGGACAAATTTAAAAAATAATTTTCAGGCTGTCAAATACTTTTTCTAAAATATTTTTAAAAATTCAATCATTAATAAACAATACTTCAGAAACAAAACCCCAAACGCCCGCCTCAAAACAACCTAAATCTTTACCTGGCAAAGTTTGCATCGCTCTAAGCCAATCAAAACAATTTTAAACAATCCATCTCAAAAACAAATATAATTAATTCATTTATCAGGAATTTTTATTCAAACAAGAAAATAGGCATCCAAATCGCCCAAACCGCCCTATTTTCCACCTACTCCCTTTTCAGACGACCAGAACTAAAATAACATCATGATTTACAATTAAAACTATAATATTTAAAAATGTAGTCATATGTAGTTTTAAATATAAAAGGTCGTCTGAAACCCATCACCCCATGATTTCAGACGACCTCTCCACTCCCAGCCGTAGCGTGGGCTCTGCCCACGAAAAAAACGCCATGTTATCGCCCGACTCGAAAACCAAACAGATGATTCCGTGGGCAAAGCCCACGCTACGATCCGCGGCAGTATCACGCGCCCTACCCGCCGTCGTGGTGGATTTATCCGTCAGGGAAGTTTTTTTGTAGTATTCAGTGAGAGAGTTCTTTGCTTCTATTGGATTCACGTTCATCCACCATAAAAGTTAAAAAGGTCGTCTGAAACCCATAATCACATGGTTTCAGACGACCTTTTATCTTTCCCATCCACTTTTCAGACGACCTCACAGCAAAAACATCGTTGCCAGCCCTAAGAAAATCAGAAAACCGCCGGAGTCCGTTACCGCCGTAATCAGCACCGAGCTGCCCAAAGCAGGGTCGCGGCCGGATTTTTCCATGATGACGGGGATGAGTACGCCGACCGAGGCGGCGAGCAAGAGGTTCAGCGTCATCGCGGCGACCATCACCAAGCCGATGCCGATGCTGCCGTACAGCAGCCATGACACCACGCCCATGACCGTTCCCCAGATGATGCCGTTGACCAAGGCGACGCCGACTTCTTTTTTCAACAACCGTCCCGCCTGCATCCCCGTCAACTGCCCCATCGCCATCGCGCGGACAATCATGGTGATGGTTTGGTTGCCGGAGTTGCCGCCGATGCCGGCGACGATGGGCATCAGCGCGGCGAGTGCGACGATTTTCTCGATACTGCCTTCAAACGCGCCGATAACGCGGCTGGCGAGAAAGGCGGTGCAGAGGTTGACGGCAAGCCACATCCAGCGGTTTTTCACCGAATCCCACACAGGCGCAAACAAATCTTCCTCTTCCTGCAAACCCGCCATGTTCAACATATCCGCTTCCGATTCTTCGCGGATAACGTCCACCATCTCGTCGATGGTAATCCTGCCGATGAGCTTTTTGTTTTCATCGACAACGGGCGCGGTAACCAAGTCATAACGTTCGAACGCCTGCGCCGCTTCTTCCACGTCATCTTCGGGACGGAAGCGCACGACTTCGGTCGCCATCACGTCCGCCACCAAGTCTTCGGGATCGGCAACCAAAAGTTTGCGGATGGGCAGCACGCCTTGCAGGATGTCGTTTTCATCGACCACGAAAATCTTATCGGTATGGTCGGGCAGGCTCTCGAAGCGGCGCAGGTAACGCAGCACCACTTCGCAGGCAACGTCGGCGCGGATGCTGACCAACTCGAAGTCCATAATCGCACCGACTTGGTTGTCTTCATACGACATCGCCGCCTTGACTTGGGCGCGCTCTTCCTCGTCGCGCGTCTGCAAGGCTTCATAGACCACTTGGTGCGGCAAATCGCCCGCCAGCTCCGCCAGTTCGTCCGCATCCAAATCATCGACCGCCGCCAACAGCTCGTCTTTGTCCATCGACTCGATCAGCGTTTCGCGCACCGCGTCGGAGACTTCCAGCAACACTTCGCCGTCGTCTTCAGGCGTAACCAGAAGCCAGACGATATTACGCTCGCGCGGCGGCAACGATTCCAACACCGCCGCCACGTCGGCAGGGTGCAGCTCGTTCAAAAGGACGGTCAGCTCGGTAAATTTCTCGCGCAACGCCTCGTCCTCAATCGGCACGCCTTCCTCAATCTGCGGGAAGGCGGGCGAGAGGATTTCGCACAGCGCGTGGATACGGTCGAAATCGGCGGAAACGCGCTCTACGTCGCTTTCGATACCGTCGTTTTCAAGGTTCGGAGGGGTTTGTTCGATGCTCATAAATGCTCCGCCCGCCGGATGCGGGAGGGCATTTCGGCGGGATGGTTATCGTGTATTTCGGGATAAACCGGAAGGGAAGTTCAGTAAAAACGAACTGGGAAGGTCCATAATAAAAGCCTGCTGATTCAGGCGTCGTGTTGGAAACGGAGCGTATTTTACCGCGTTTCGAGGCGGTTTACTATTTTTAACTGAAAAGGTCGTCTGAAATTTATAAATTTCAGACGACCTTTCAACACATTATTAAGGTAAAACACCTAATTTTTCAAGAATTTCAACTTTTTTAAGACTTAACTCACTTAGTTTCTCGATCAGTTTATTATATTTTTCTTCCGACTCCATTATTTCTTTGGGAAACTCGTTGGTTAATTGGCTAAATAACAATTTCCCGTCATCATCAAAATATTCTTCCTCTCCACCAAAAACGGATCCATGAACTTGAATCATTTTCTTACCATTAGGATAAAAAAACGTAGTGAGTGCATTTTTCTCTTCAAGATCGGTTTCACTCGCCATGACCAGTTTGCCATCCACATAATTGCCATAGACAACTTCATTGCGCGCAACATTTTTTTGCTTGAAATTGTATAGTTTCCCATCTTCTGAGTATGAAGTTACGACACCGTCTACAGCTTCTGAAGAATTAAAGTTTTTCTCATTTTTAACCGAGATCACAGCCGGGTCGATTTGTTTAGTTCCACTATCCTGATAAAAATCCTGAATCACTAAGTTTCCATCAGCGGTCTTACCCAAAATCTCGCGATAAAAACCTCCTTTAGCAGGACGTTTTACCAGTTTGAATTTGGGCGTAAAGTAATAGACTTTCTTCTCTTGTAACGGAACATCAATTAATTTGGATGTTTTAGCGACGGAATATTTTTCCCAATCTTGCGCACTGGCAGGAATAGGAAGCGCAGTTTTGCCTGTTTTGTATACGCTAGTTTGATGATGCGATGCAAAACTTTCCGCCGAATTATCCTTAATTGCCGAGCAGGC
Organism: Neisseria sp. GT4A_CT1; assembly: GCF_000227275.1. Lineage (NCBI taxonomy): Bacteria > Pseudomonadati > Pseudomonadota > Betaproteobacteria > Neisseriales > Neisseriaceae > Neisseria > Neisseria sp. GT4A_CT1. The sequence goes on along the minus strand of NZ_JH164969.1, from coordinate 65,617 downwards.
ACTCAATGCGCCTGCAACAAATAAAACAATCAATAATTTTTTCATAAAATTCCTTTTAAAAAAACATCATCTAAATACTGGTAGCGTGAATAACTATAAAAGATGGAAGGTTATCTAAAAATTTTTCTAAGCAATTTTACCATGAATAATGTTATTTCCATATTTTGTATTGTCTATTTTGTAAAAGTCTCAGCTTTCCAGAAAACACTTCTATGATCCAATCCCAATGGATCAATCCATAAAGTTGGATTGACAACATAGGCAACAAATTTCCCCCGCCTTTCAAACCAATCGGATCTTGACTTACAAACCGCCCGATTTCAGGGTCTTAATAGCGGAAACGGTTGTAGTGTAGCCTGCTTTCTTCGTCGTAATACTGACCTTGGAAGCAGTTTATTACCGTTGTCAGCGATAGAACTAACTATATTAGGCAATTAGATAGATACTTCTTTCCTACTTTCAATCAATTTTTTCCATTGATATAAAAGGGACAAAAAGTATTCAAAGTCATAAATAGTTACTTCCATTTCAGTAAATTCGTTAAAAATATTTATCTTATCTTTTGTTATGGAAATTGTGTGGGCATTACCCGTACCTTCCCAAATTTCTATCTTACCGTTTTGAACTTGACTAATATTGTCTATTATTAAATCAACAGTATTTTCTACTCCCATGACATCTTCTTCCAGAAAATCTGCAATTATTTCATCAGAAAATTTTAAATTGTTACGTTTGACTCTGCAGATGTTATAACTATCTATATAAAAATACATAAAAATCCTTAATAAATCGGATATGCTGTATTAATATCATATCCTTTTTGATTAACATATCCTGAGATTATAACACCGCTAGTTGATACTCCAGAAAATTTATTTCCAGTAATACAACCATTATGATATGCACTTTTAATCTCAGAAATTACTCGACTTCGAGACCATGTTTTAGGATAAAACGATGAATCTACCGTTTTTTTAATCCATTTTCCTTTTGTGAAATCAAAAATTTCAACATTTCCTACATATACCCCATGTAGATTCTGTTTCTGAGTAATATTCGTAATTCTTGCTCTAGTATTATGCCCAATTGATCCTTCATGATGAAATCCCGTTGCCTGCCCTTTACGATTAATTTCCCCATGAAAAATATGTTCCGAGACCTTTGCAAAAAAGTCCTCCTCCCGACAACCGAAACCTCAACACAGTTTTTCGTCTATTTCCGCCCCAATCACTCCTTAATTCTACCCCAATACCCCCTTAATCCTCCCCGGATACCCCATAATCAGGCATCCGGGCCGCCTTTTAGGCGGCAACAGGCACACTTAGCCTGTTAGCCGCTTTCAACAGGTTCAAACACATCGCCTTCAGATGACTTTGCGCACTCACTTTACACAGACCAAAATAGGCTGCTCGGGCGTAGCGGAATTTACGGTGCAGCGTACCGAAGCTTTGTTCGACCACATAACGGGTCTTCGATAAATATCGGTTGCGTTTGGTTTGCGCTTCCGTCAGCGGACGGTTGCAGTGGGCTTTGCGCATAATGCCGTCTAACAACTGATGCTCTTTCAGATGTTGCCGGTTTTCCTTACTGTCGTAGCCTTTGTCGGCATAGACGGTCGTACCTTCGGC
>NZ_JH164969.1:57202-63492 GCF_000227275.1 Neisseria sp. GT4A_CT1 | reverse complement strand
AACGGGTTCTTTGACGATTCAGGTATTGTTCGATCGGTTGCCAATTAATCACCTGATCCAACTTCAATAGTGGGAAGCGGTCGATATGTTTGGCAATCATGGCTTGTGCGGTTTGCTGGAAGAAGGTGCTCATGGAAAATCCCCTAAATGTCTTGATGGAAATTTAGGGGATTTTGCAAAGGTCTCCTGGGAGGATTAAGGGGGGATTTGGGTAGAATCAGGAGGGATTGGGGAGGAGGGATTGGGGATGGGAACAGCCGAAAACCTGTTTTTAGGTTTCGGCTGTCGGGGGAAGGGCTTTTTTGCACTCGGCCTTTTATTAGGGGCTTAGGAAACAAAATCACTATTGAGTGATTTTGCTTCCTAAGCGCCCCAAAATAATATTTAAAAAATAAAATCAAAAAACAAGATAGTAAAGACTTCCCAAAAATAAAGACTCATATATCTAAAACAGAATGAAAAAAATGTATCCCGTAACGCCCATCTATTTGTGTAATAGCTAATTGCTCCCCCTTTCCTGCTCCAACAAATTTTGCCGCACTAACTAAATTAATCCACCCTTGAATCGGTATCAAGTTACCACACAACCTATCTAAATTATTCATTGGATGAGCAGAATCTAACGAAATCAAATCAATATTATGTTTATATAGTACCTGTATCAACTCAGTCTGACTATTGGAATCCATATTACTTAACCATAATCCAAAAGTTGACTGTTTATTCAATTGATATTGGATTATTTGTTCAAGCATTTCATTTAAGTTTCCCTTAATCGTACTATTGGATCGAAGCATACGAATTTTAATTAATTCTTCTCGAATTAATGTTTTTCCAAGTAACAAGGAACATGCTGCTTCATTAGCATTAGTACTATTTACAGATAAAGCAATGATCAAAGCATGTTTAATTTTTTCTTTTTCCAACCAATCCTGAATTTCGTCAGGTTGAAAATCTGCAGCATTTTTTAGTAGGATATCAGGCATTTTTTGACAATTTTGTTCCTTTAATAAACGGATTACTAAATCAACGCTATTTTCCCCTAAACGACGATTTATCAGATCTTTCTCACTATGAAATTTGTCCTCCACAATAATAATTTTTAGATTTTCACCCTCTAAATCCTGTATTTTTTCTAAATCAGGCAAATGATGGAAAAGAATTTTTTCCAAAATAATTTCTTTCTTATCATAACGTTTGGTAAATAAATCCTTTCCCGTATCAAAAAATGAAAAAGGAGTAATTACTTGCTGAAAATTATGACGGATTTTTCCACTACTAACAGCCTCTATTAAAGGAATTTTAGTAATATCTATATTATCTGGCAAAATAAGAGTGTAATCATTAACATGCCAATACATCTGCGCCCACTGCTGCCATTTCCGGTGAATATTTTCTTTTTCCACTTCCCATGCTTCATGTTGCTGCTGTTTATTATATTTATAACTGAACTGCAAATAGAAAAATACTAAGCACACGAACAAAGGAGGAAGTGCAGCAATACCTAATCCAGTAATCAATGGGATACCAGAGTAGGTCATACTTATAGCAACCAATACACCAACAATAGAAATAACTATAAGAATAAGTAACCATTTCTGCCAATTTATTGGTTTTGGTGCTTTGAATTCTGGAATTTCAGGGATTGGCCAACGGGTTCGTTTCATATTTTAATAAATTTTTAAAAATTAAATAACAAAAGATGCCGAAAACGGATATTTCCATTTCCGGCAACTCTTTCAGATATGGGTCAATTCGCTTTACCATTCAATCCAATATGTTGAGAAATATCTCCTTCGGGGTCGTATTTCATCCAAGTAGCTGTATTGCCTTCAATACGGTAAATTCCCCGATAGCGTGCGAGTCCTTGACCATTACCAAAAACAAAGGTTGACCAATAACTACTGCCTATCCTAACCCTACCACTATATTCCAACAATCCCATGCCAATATAAAAACTAGCTTGAGAGTCATGAACATAGTCATTATAAAACAGCTTTATAGCTTTCTCCCCATATAAATCTTTTTCGTATTCATCATTTTTTTCATCAAGATATATACGAGGCCTCTCCCGATATTTTTCCAAAATACCTTTTACAGTTGGATGATAGCTATGTTTAACTCCAAAGGTAGATAGCCACCGACGATTAAAAACACTCAAACCTTCTTCCAACAAATCATTAACCACCTTAAGCCCAATCACAGAATTATAATTTGGCGGTTGCCTCTCCAAATGCTGCTCCAATTTATTTGGATCAAATTCATTCTCAAGTTTTTTCTTTGCTTTGCTGGGTGACATTGCAGGCACTTCGGAAGTTGGTTTCTTAGTCGACTCTTGAGCTTGCGTCCTCTCTGCATCACCATTTGCGCGAAGATAAAAATCCTGCCACTCAAAACGGGGAACATTCTGTGACCTACCATACCAAGTTTTAGTTTGGGTTTGATATTTAGATGGAGCCTTATTTGAAAGGAAAATTTTACGTAACATAATGCCTCGGTACACTAAATAACTTTGGTTATACTGAGCAATATTATTAGCATGAGTATAAACATCTCCTCCTTCCTGAGCAATATCAACCCCTTTAAGCATTTGTCTCATATCATCTTTTATTGCATTAAACGCTGTAAAAAAATCATGATGTGCTAATATCTCACCATAAAGAGTATGTACATCATCTAATTTCATCTGATTGATATTGTAAGGCATTAGATTTTTAAATGGGGTACCTACACTAATAGCTTCATCATACATTTCTCTACCTGGTATAACGGACATATCGTATTTACCCTGCTCCATAAAACCATAACCACCACCTACATCCGAATGGGCTCCAGGGTAAAGTTTGAGAGTATGATTACCTTGATGCTCCGTCATGGTTAATGGAAAACAGGCTCGAGCCTCGTTACCGGCAATATAGTGTACACAGCGAATATTATCTGGTACAACTAGATTTTCAGGAGAAGCCCAAGACCAATGACCATCCACTAAACTACCAAACCAACGAGGTAGAATGCCGTTGCCACGAAATGACTTGATATCGACCATGCCTACCGAGGCCACAGTGTCGAAAATACCCATAAACTTTACTTCAACATCGATACCGCCAAATTTCAACTGCTCCGGCAAGCTACCACTCAATCGGGAAAGGCGGTTGACAAAACTGCGAGCCTCTGCCGCACCGCGCGAAAAGCCGAACGCATACAGGATGATTTTGCTGACCTTGCTGGTTTTCTTCCTTTCTTTTCCTGACTTTTCAATAGTTTCCCTTAAGTGCTTATTCAGATATTCAGGAAAGGTATCAACATCATTTTCAACTTTTTCTGCCCGATCACTCTTATTCCACGGAATGATATTTTTAATTTCTTCTTTTTCAATTATTATGGAATAAAGTTTCCAAAAAGCATAACAAATCCGCGCATTTCCTCCGTAGCCAAATGCCGAGCCCAAAATACTACCCTCTCCTTCATTGGGTTTGCCTTCGTCATTCTCAGAAAAAGGGGTACCTACGCCAGGAATATATTCTTTATATATGGAATTTACCTCATCCTTAAATAATAAAAACAACTTCGCTACATTGCTTAAATAACTGGTAATTTTTTGTAACTGTTGCGAGTCATAATTATCAATATTAAGCCTTTTAAGGTGGACCTTGGTTTTTATTTCATCCGTATCCTTGTTATTTCCTGTACCGTCAAAAAACAACCCAAGCTGGATTTCCTTTTGGCAGAAAAATTTCTGTGCTATTCCGGTCGGCATATCTTTATTCCTTTATTACATATTACTCAACTGCATGACGCTTACCAATTTTCTTTTTCCGTTTTGGGTCGTCATCTTGCGGCCAACCAAAAGGATAATCCGAGTAATTGGGTGTCATATTTGTTACAAAAGCCTTGATGTTATCATTCGGAAAAAAATGTATGGCTAAATAAATCTTTTCTTCATCCTTATATTTCGGCAGTTTGACAAATGCCCGTTTCGGTTTGGTATAGATCTCATCATTACCCGCCCATTGGAAAAAAATGGTGTAATTGGGATCCCATTTTTTAGGCACTCTCCACCCGCTACCTGAAGCTGAATCGTATGCAGACACCCCATACCCCCCCCCTCCATAACCCAATTCCCATCCCTTCCAGTCTTTTTTAGTGGCATCAGTCATATTGAAATTAATGGCTTTGGATGTATGATTATATATTTTGACAGGTAGCACACTGGTATCGGAATAGCCGCTGCATGCAGTAAGCAGTGCTGACAATCCTGTAAATAGTAAAGTGATCAGCTTTTTCATATTCATTATTTACTCCTTAATTTCTTACAGCTAAATTTTTCAAAATGGCGTGTTCAAACATCTTTGATATTTTCTTGGATAAAATGAACCAAATTAGTAAAGCTTCCCTGTATGACATCCGTTTTCTCCAACAATTCAAAAATCCTGCTATATATTGCTGCAGAGACCGTGCTGTTGCCTGGATTATTTTTCTGTATTTCTGCCCAAATCTGATCGGGCAGACTTTGACTGTACAGCATTTCCAATTGATGATCATTTAAAATTAATGCGGTTGCCGCCTGATTACTATAGGCAGGGGCATAACTGCAAAATTTCCCGAAGCGGTTTATCCATGCAAATTTCTCGATTACACCAGCAATAGCAGCTTCTTGTGAAGCAGTAAAAAATTTATTCTGTGGATTAAATATGATGGAAAGTGCTCGGGTATCAAAATACCTTAATAACAATGCTAATCCTTCTTCTGTATGTACATTTGCTATCCAAGTTAAAATATCCGGCCACTTATTGGGAGCGTTGTTTTTTATCCGTATAAAACTGATAAGGGGTAATTCTGCCGCATAATTCTTCAAAATCCCCCTCAACCATCCAAAATCATCCAAAGATAAGTGCTCTGCACGAATAAAAAGTGGTCCTAATTCTTCTATGTCGGAAAATATGTGTCCACGTTGCCATAATCGAGAAAAACCGGCTAATTCGAAAATTGCCCGCTCATCATCATTTAACATAGAGCCATCTATCAAAATGATGGTTTCATGAGTTCTCTGCCCAACCCAACTAATTGCTTCCTCGATTACCTCAATATCAGGAGCTGAATGTAAATAATGCATTATTCCCTCCCTGCCAGTGGAGTTCCGCTTTCCAAAGCTTTCTTCAAACATTCTTTACAAACTGCTTCAGAAAATTGGGGGTAACTATAATCCAACGTATTCACACCCGTTTCTATGAGACCTCCACTTCTATGCCAAATCTGATTTGGAGATCCCATTTCAATTGTTCCATCCTTGATACGGATATAAGCTGTACCACTAGTCAATAAAATCTCTTCCTTCCCTGCCAAAACGATTTTATTATCGGTACTCATCAATGTCATCTGCCCTTTAGAAGTCTGCTTTAATTCTCCACCTTGAGCCTGAATATCAATATCTTGTCTCGACGAGTAAATTTGCATTCCACCGTTATAACTATATAAACTGATTTTTTCTTTTGCAGAAGCAGTTAGATTATTCATGGACTGCAAATCGGTATTATTCTGACTAACTTGTAAAAGATTATTTTCTGTTGTTAGCTGTATACTACCCGAACTAACTGCAGCAATTCCATCAGGCGCACTCAACACGATAGCTTGTTGTTGCAGTTGTTGATAGACATTTGTTAACTGGTTTTTCTGATCCTCTATATCGGCCAACTCTGCTCTAGCTGCCTGTATTGCATTATTAAGGTTTTCAACCTCTTCAACAGCTCGACGCAACTTCTCCAATGCTTCGTCCATATCCAATACTTTATCGTCAGGACTTTTACTATCGGTGCTAATAAAGATACCTTTACCCGCCCGTACGGCACCCCAGCCGTCGGTTCTGAGTTCGAAGCCTTCGCCGTTTTCTCCACGTTTTTCCCGACTTGAGTCGACGATGTGGCCGAGGTTGAGTTGGGATTTTTGGTAGTCGGTGGCGAGTTTGATGTGCTCCTGACCTTTTTGGTCTTCCATCCTGAGTTTGTTGTTCGCCCAGGTACGGATGACGTTCCTTGTGTTCCAATCGGCAGGGATGTGGTCGGGATGGGCGCTGTCGTGCATGACGCCGGAGATATACGGGCGGTCGGGATTGCCTTGTACGAAGGACAGCATGACTTCGGTGCCTTCGTGTAAGGGGAAGTGGATGCCGTATTCGGGACCGGCATAGGGTTTGGCCAGTCGGACAGGACGGCTTTCGCCGCCGGGACTCCATTCGTCCAGATCAAACGGCAGTTTGACTCGGTAGCGGCCCATGTCGTCGATGTAGGCGTAGG
>NZ_JH164969.1:45270-55498 GCF_000227275.1 Neisseria sp. GT4A_CT1 | reverse complement strand
TACCTGTTCCGTCCCTATGCCCGCAGCCCGAAAGGGCAAATAGTGAAAGCGCAGATAAGTGGAAAAAGATACCGACGCTTATCTCTGGTGTCCGCACAAGTCGGCAACCGGCTGATTGCTCCGATGGTTTATCAAAATACGATGACCGGAGTCTTTTTTGAAGCGTGGTTTCAGCAATGCCTACTGCCCGCATTGACTCAAAAATCGGTGATTATTTTAGATAATGCACGATTTCACCGTATGGGTGTCTTACGGGAAATGGCGGAAAAATTTGGACATAAGGTATTGCCTCTTGCACCTTATTCACCTGAGCTCAACCCGATTGAGAAGGTGTGGGCGAATATTAAGCGGTATCTGCGAACCGTTTTGTCTGATTACGCCCGATTTGACGATGCGCTACTGTCCTATTTTGATTTTAATTGACTATAATACACGCACTGAATAATCCGGCAAAATGTGAAACTGCAATAATCCGTTGTCTTCATCGGTAAATTTATCTACCTTCACATTAACGTTACACTCTTCAAATTCATTTGTATCCGTGCTTATCATCAAAGTCAGTGGCAGCGTCATTCCCTCATGCCAGCAAGGGATGGAAACGTAACATTGTCCTCCCCCTTCCTCTGAATAAGGCCCTATATCGTTTAAAGTCCATGTCTCTCCAGCCTTGTGATAAGTTATCATTACACCTTGGTCAGAATAGTTGCTTAGCATAAATGCAAACGAGCGTTCCTTATCGGTATCCACAAAAAATCATCCTTTTGATTGAAGATTTCTTTTCCCGAAGAGGCATAGATCGATAAAACCGGAAGAGCGGCGACTAAACCTACCAAGCCTAAAAACCTAAATAATTTTTTCATTTTTTTCCTTTTTGCCCGCCACAATGCTCAGTGCGGCGCATTTTTAAATGACAAAGTGGTTCGTATAGTAGCTTGAACGATGTAATGGGTAAAGCGAATGGGATAACCGGCTGATGGGTCGTCTGAATGGTTGCAGACCCGTTGGGTTTGCTTCTTTCAGACGAGCTTTGATGTGTGTTTTCTCTGATGCTATTGATTTAAAAGAAAGGTCGTCTGAAACCTTAGATTTCAGACGACCTTTCTGCATTAAACCTTTGATGTTTAGAAAATCAGCTATTTTCTAAAGTCCGGCAGTTTTTCTGCTGGTTTTATTTGGGGTTCTTCTCGATGAGGGCGACGAGTTGGTCGATGTAGCCTTGAACGAAGCTGCGCGCGGATTCGATGAGTTTGCCGTTGTCGTCAAACAAGGTGGGGGAGTTGCCGAGGAAGACTTCGGGCTGTCCGGTCAGCGGCATATTGAAGTAGGACAAGGCAAGGCGCAGGTTTTTTTGCGAACTGTAACCGCCCATTTTGCCGACGGAATGGCTGATGATGCCTGCGGGCGTGTTTTTCCAGGCGACGTCGGCGTTGGGTTTGGAGCCGATGTCTATCGCGTTTTTCAGGCAGGCGGGGACGGTGCGGTTGTTTTCGGGGGTAACGAACAATACGCCGTCGGAAGCTTTGATGGTTTCGCGGAAGGCGGTATAGCTTTCGGGCGTAGGGAAGTCGGTTTCGGCGGGGTCGTCGTAGTCGAAATTGTAGAGCGGCAAATGACCGATTTCGACGATTTGGGCATCGTAGCCTTCGGGGAACATGGGGATGACGTTTTGCGCCACTTTGCGGGCGAACGATCCTTTACGCAGGCTGCCTACTAAAATGCTGACTTTTTTTGCCATAAATTTTCTCCTGATGATAGTAAAAAAATAATAACGATTCTTGAATTCATTTTAAAGCCGCCGGTTGATTGTCGTCAATCCTGTTGGGAACAAATTGACTATTCTGCGCAAGGCAGACCTGAGTTGGGAAATCGGTTTGGTAGCGGCTTGCCTGCCCTGCCCCAGTTTCGAGACAGTCATTTTCTAAAGTGTTGAAACGTTATCGAGGTCGTCTGAAAACCCTATCGGGCATGAATCAAGACGACAATGCTATAATCCATCCTAAAATTTTTATCTTGAAGAACACGCCATGCAAGCCGATTTCAGACGACCTGTCCTTGCCATCGACACCAGCACTTCCTACCTGTCCCTCGCGTTGCAAACCGATGGACAGATTGTTTCGTTTCATGAAGATGTCGGCACGAAACAATCCGATTTGATTCTGCCGCAGATTCGTGTTTTGTTTGAACAAGCGGGTATTGCGGCGGCGGATTTGGGTGTGATCGTCTATGCACAAGGTCCCGGCGCGTTTACCGGTTTGCGTATCGGAACAGGCGTGGCGCAAGGTTTGGCGACGCCGTTTGGTACGCCCCTCATCGGCATCCCCTGTCTGGATGCGGCGGCGTATCTGCTGCCCGGACAAAGCTGCGTACTGGCGGCGACCGACGCGCGCATGGGCGAAGTGTTTTACGCATGGTTCGACACGGGCGCGCACCGGCGGTTCGGCGATTATCAGGTTGGCAAAGCGGCTGAAATTGTCGAACCCGAAGGCCGTGCGTTTACCGGCGGCATAGGCAATGCGTTTGCGCTGACCGATGCGCCGCCCTTTGCCGGAACGCCGCAAATGCCTGCCGCTTCCGACTATCTCAAGCTGGCACTCAGCGGGCGTTATCCCGCGTCCGATGCCGCGCACGCCGAATTGCTTTATGTCCGCAACAAAGTCGCGCTGACCGCCAAAGAGCAGGCAGAACGGAAAGCGCAGGCATGAATATCCGCCCCGCTTTTTCAGACGACTGCCCTGCCCTTGCCGCGATTGACGCAGTCAGCAACCCGTCGCCCTGGTCTGTGAAACAATTCGCCTCCGCGCTGGCGCAGAGTACGGATAAATTATGGGTCTGCGAGACCGACGGCGTCATCGGCGGCTTTATCGTGTGGCAGGATATATTAGATGAATCCGAGCTGCATTTGATTGCCACCGCCCCCGAATACCGCCGCCAAGGCATTGCCGCCGCTCTTTTGGAACATTGGTTCCGCCACGCCCAAACCGCCGGTATCACGCGCCTGCTGTTGGAAGTCCGCGCCGGCAATGCCGCCGCCCAATCGCTGTATCTCAAATACGGCTTTACCGCGGTCGGCATCCGCAAACATTACTATTCCCTGCCCGAAGGCGGGCATGAAGACGCCGTATTGATGGAAAAACCATGTTAAGCAGCCGCTATCTCCACTTGCATCAGGCATTAGGCTTAGGCCCGATGTGGCTGAACCGTCACGCCAAAGTCATCCCGCCTGCGGGTGATGCACCCGTTACGCAGCCGCAGAAACCTGCTGCCGCCCAAGTTGCCGAAGCCGTCCGCACGATTTCCGCATCGGCACATCATGCCCGCATGGCGGCGATGGCGGAGGTTCAACACGAAAAAACCGCCTCCGCAACAACGCCCCCCATCCCGCCGTCTGCCGCGCCAGTTGACGCACCCTCCCCATCCGCGCGGACGCATTCCGCACCCGAAAACACCGGCAAAGCTTCCGCCGCAACCGTTTCAGACGACCTCCCGCGCCTGCAAACCGAAGCGCGTCCGTCCGAAGTCATCATCATCAGCATCTGCCCCGCAACCGAAGACAGCCTGCACGGACAGCTCTTTCACGGCACGGTCGGCGTCCTACTCGACAATATGCTTGCCGCCATCCGCCTGACGCCGCAGCAGGCATACAAAACCAGCTGGGTCAAAGCGGCACCTGTTTTCAGCCCGCATCCTACTGACGAACAAATCCAAGCCGAGCTGCCACAGCTTACCCGAGAGCTTGCCGATACGCAGGCGAAGGCTGTTTTATTGGTGGGACAAATCTTTGAAAAATCCGAACTTGCCCCATTAATAGACACCCTCTGCGGCGACACGCCCCGTTTCATCCTTCCCCACCCTGCCCACCTGCTGCGCCAGCCGCAGCTCAAAGCAAAAGCCTGGCAGGTTTTGAAACAAGTGCGGCAGATACTGAATTAAGGCACGCCGACAGCGTTCCAAACATATCCCGCATCACATCCGCCCCCCTCCCTATCCATCATGTACCTCACCCAAGAAAAACCCTACCGCCCGCTGCTGATTGCCCTGATCTTCCTGAACCTGCCTCTGGCATTGCTGCTGCACGAAATCATCACAGTCGGGCTGTTCCGCCATTCCGGACTGCTGCTGACCTTACAAGACGGGCAGTTGCGGCAAGTTGCGGGCTGGGATGACTCCATTGTTTGGTTTATCTGCGGCGTATTCGGCTTTTTCAACCTGATGATTGCGGGCGGTCTGACCAAGCTCGCCTACAAAAAAATGATGCGCCGCCATTTCCGCTACGCCCTGTTTTTAAGCGGTGCGGCGGCGTGTGCGGCGGCTTTGGTCGTGATTATCTTGGAATCTTTACTGGGCAGCGCGGCATTGGGCGGCATGCGGCAAGGCGGGATATTTCTTTACGCCTTGAGCGTCTGGATATTGGCGATGCTGACGCTGCCGCGCCAACTGACCCGCGCGCCGGAGCAACCCATCATCTTCCATAAAATGAAAAGATAAGCCTGACAGCAGGAAATCGGGACACCGCCCTCCTTCATGTTCTTCAGCAAGAAAACCCATAAAAAGGGTCGTCTGAAACTTTTCAGACGACCCCTTTACCCAACTCATTCGACCTTAGCGTTTGAATTCAGGCATAATTTTTAAAGTTTGCATCAATCTGTCAGCAGGCAGGCATCGGATTTTCTGCTATGATTTTTCTATCTTGCCTCAAGGTCGTCTGAAAGAAAGCGCACGATGAAACCTAAACTGATTATCTTCGACTGGGACGGAACGCTGGCAGACACAACGCGCCCGATTATCCGCACCTTCCAACAAAGTTTTGCCGACTGCGGCATGCCCGTTCCCGATGACGATGCCGTCCGCGCCCTCATCGGTTACAGCCTGCCCGAAATCATCCGCCGCCTTGCCCCTCATGCCGGCGAACACATGCGCGAAGAATTGGCGGAAACCTACGCCGCACACTATCTCAACCCCAACAACCACAACATGACGCTCTTCCCCGAAGCCCTGCCCTGCCTGCACACCCTGCAAAACCAAGGCTACTGGCTCGCCGTCGCCACGGGCAAAGGCAGGATAGGACTCGACCGCTCTATCGCGCAAACCGGTACAGCCGATTTTTGGATGGCGACCACCTGCGCCAGCGAGCAAGCCTCCAAACCTGCGCCCGACATGATTTTCAAACTCTGCGACGAACTGGGACTGACGCCGCAGGAAACTTTGGTGGTCGGCGATACGACCCACGACTTGGAAATGGCAGCCAACGCCAAAGCTCCCGCCGTCGCCCTCACCACAGGCGCACACTCCGCTGCCATGTTGCACACCGCCCCGCATCTCGCCATCCTCGACAGCCTTTCCGAACTGCCCGATTTTTTGGAAACGTTTGATTGGGCGGGCAAGGCTTAAAACGGGACAAAAGCCCTTTAAAAAACAGACTGCAAAACCATAGCGTGGGCTTCGCCCACGAAATCTATCAATCAAACCCCAAACCGAACCATAATCCGAACCGTTTTTTTCGTGGGCAAAGCCCACGCTACGTTTCGCTGTTTTCAGACGACCTCTTTGAGCAAAACGGCAGAGTGTGTGACGGATAACCGAGAGGCAACGCCGTATCGGTTTGAATTAAACCCTAGCCCCACCACCAATCCGTAGCGTGGGCTTCGCCCACGAAAAAACTCGGTTTATTGTTCGGCTTTGGCTCGGACTGGCACGTCTCGCGCAAAGCCCGCGCTACGGCTTGCTACATTTGGCTGTTTTCAGACGACCTCTTTGAGCAAAACGGCAGTGTGTGCCAGATAACCGAGAGGCAACGCCGTATCGGTTTGAATTAAACCTAAAACCTACCGCCAATCCGTAGCGTGGGCTTCGCCCACGAAATCTATCAATCAAACCCCAAACCGAACCATAATCTGAACCGTTTTTTTTCGCGGGCGAAGCCCACGCTACAACTCGCTGCAAGCATTACGGCTTGCTGCCTCCTGAGACCATCCTTCCCTCCTGCTCGGCAATGACAAAATAAATTATTCAATCGTCAACAAAAACGTCGTCTGAAAACCTGTTTCCCAAGTTTTCAGACGACCTTTTTATTTCACCTAAACCAACCGCTTCCCCTATCTCAACAATTCATCCGTTATCCGTTGCAAAAACTCGATGCGTTCGGGCTTGGCTTCGCCTGCTTCAGCGGCGGCTTTGACGGCGCAGCCGGGTTCGGCGCGGTGGGTGCAGTTGTGGAAGCGGCATTGCCCGACGAGGTGGTTCAGGTCGGGGAAGTATTGCAGCAGGTCGGCGGCTTGGAGGTGGTGCAGCCCGAATTCTTGCAAACCGGGGGAGTCGATCAATTGGGTTTCTTCGTTTAAATCGTAGAGCTGGGCGTGGGTGGTGGTGTGTTTGCCGGAATCGAGCGCGGTGGAGATGTCGCCGGTGCGGGCGGTTTGGTTGCCCAAGAGGGCGTTGGTCAGGGTGGATTTGCCCATGCCGCTTTGTCCGAGCAGGATGTTGGTATGCCCTTGCAGGACGGGGCGCAGGATGTCGGCGTTTTCCAGTGCGCGGGTTTCGATCACGGCATAACCCAGCGTTTCGTAGAATTTGAGTTTGTCGCGCCAGAGTGCGGTTTCGGGCAGATCGGCTTTGTTCAGGATGATGACGGCTTGGATACCCGCGGCTTCGGCGGCAAGGAGCGCGCGTTGCAGCAGGGCTTCGCTGGGTGAGGGAACGGCGGCGGTAACGATAAGAAGCTGGGTAACATTCGCGGCGATGAGCTTGGTTTTCCAAGCGTCTTGACGGTAGAGCAGGCTTTCGCGTGGGAGATAGTCTTCGATGACGGCTTGTTCGGCGTTGATGTTTTGGATATGCACGCGGTCGCCACAGGCGAAATCCACCCGCTTTTTGCGCGTGCTGGCTTCGTAGGTTTTGCCGTCGGGCGTGCGCACGATGTAGCGGCGGCCGTAGCTGGTGATGATTTGGGCGGTATCGGTCATAAATGGTTGGGTCGGGTGGAGTGGATAAAGGGAATGTTCGCAGCGGCGTGGTGCCTTGCGGCGAAAAGGTATTGTACCGAAATAGGCAGGGGTCGTCTGAGTCGTCTGAAACGATTCTATATCGGGTTAACTGGAAACCGATACGGCGTTGCCGCCTTGTCTTGATTTCAACTCATCCCGCGAGATTCAAACGGTTTTCAGACGACCTCCCAGCCCATCACAAGCCGAGCGACCACGCGTTGACGCCTTCGGAAAAATCTTCCAAACGGTTTTCGTAGTGCGCGAAGATTTCTTCGATGATTTCGTCTTCGCCGTCGATCAGTCGGATTAAATCCATATCGGCTTCCGAAATCAGCCCGCGCCCGAGCAGCTCTTTGCGTATCCAGTCCAACAAGCCCGACCAAAAATCCTTGCCCACCAAGATAATCGGGCGGTCGGGTGTTTTGCCCGTCTGCACCAGCGTCAGACTTTCAAACAGTTCGTCCAGCGTGCCGAAGCCGCCGGGCATGACGACATACGCGACCGCGTGTTTCACAAACATCACTTTGCGCGGGAAGAAATGTTGGAACTTGATGGACAAATCCTGATACGGATTGGCTTTTTGTTCGTGCGGCAACACGATATTCAGCCCTACCGCAGGGCTTGCACCCGCAAACGCGCCCTTGTTCGCCGCTTCCATAATCCCCGGCCCGCCGCCCGAAATGACGGAAAAACCGGCATCCGAGAGCTTGCGCGCCAGACGCAGCGTAAATTCATAGTCGGGATGGTTTTCCGGCGTGCGCGCGCTGCCGTAAATGCTGACCGCAGGCTGAATTGCCCGCAGCTCCTCGCCCGCCTCGACAAATTCCGAAATAATCTTCAAAACATGATACGACTCCCGCGCCTGAATCTCGCGGCGCGCCTCATCGGGCAGCATAGGCTTGGGCAGTTTTTTGAGCAGGCTCACGATTTTTCCTTCATCTTGTTAAACTTCCACATTGTAACCGACAGAACCCAAGGTCGTCTGAAAACGCAGGCAGGAATGGCGGCAAGTGTTCCTTATTTGAACCGAATCGTGCGTTTCAGCCCGCCAACCCGGGTAAAAGGGAACAAGATTGCCGTCTCAGCCGCGCCGCTTGCGTTACAATCCCCCATTTCCGCCCACATCAGACCATGCTCGAAATTCTCTACCGCGACAGCCGCACCATCGCCGTCAACAAACCTGCCGGAATGCTCGTCCACCGAAGCTGGCTCGACCGCCACGAAACACAATTCGTCATGCAGACCCTGCGCGACCAAATCGGACAACACGTTTATCCCGCCCACCGCCTCGACCGCCCTACATCCGGCGTCCTCCTGTTTGCCCTCGACTCCGAAGCCGCCCGCCTGCTGACACAGCAGTTCGAACAAAAAACCACACGCAAAACCTATTGGGCAATCGTGCGCGGATATTTGCCTGACGACGGACTCATCGACTACCCCCTCAAATATCAGCCCGACAAAATCGCCGAATCCCAAACCGAAGCCACCCTCCAAGAAGCCCAAACCCAATACCGCTGTCTTGCGCGCACCGAATTGCCCTTCCAATCCGCCGCCCGCTACCCGACCTCGCGCTACTCGTGGGCAGAACTCATCCCGCACACAGGCCGCAAACACCAACTGCGCCGCCACATGAAACACATCTTCCATCCCATCGTCGGCGACACCAACTACGGCGACCTGCGCCAAAACCACGCCACCGCCGCCCACCTCGGTCCCACCCGCCTCATGCTCCACGCCCGCAGCCTCTCGTTCCAAAGTATCGAAAACGGCGAAACCCTGACCGTCTGCGCCGATACCGACGAAAGCTGGCGGATTTGGCTGGATACGTTTGAAGCGTAAGTGAAAAGTTGTACCAACAGGCGGGCTGGTTATGCTGCGAAGCCGGACACGGATTTCAGACGACCCCACCCCTTGCCGCATCATTCCGTTTAACCAATATTCCTGCCGAATAATCCTGTTTGACGGTAAAAGTCGTCTGAAAACGCTACACTCTTTCAGACGACGTCTGTCATATCACCATAAGGACATTCCATGAGCGACATCGAAAAGCAACTCGCCGCCATCCGCTACACCGCCGACCGCACCAAACGCTACAACGAACATGGCTTTACCCTGTTGAAACTGGGTATACGCGGCGTAGTCTATTTCAATACCCGCGATGATGTCGCCGATGCCTTAACCGGTTTGATGGATTTCTATTACGAATGGGCGAAAGACAAGCTGACAATAGCTTGGCACGAAAAAGGTCATAGGGATATTAAGGAAGTCAAACTGACCGAAAAATCATATCTGAAAGAACGCGATAAAATCTACCGTTGGCTGGATAGTCGGGAGAAAAATCCGCCCAACATCGAGTGGGGAATGCAAAGCGAGCATGCAAATACCAGTGCATCCTATTATTTCAATATCACCTCTATTGCTGCAGGTTTGGCAAATGAGCCGTATATGCCGTTAGGCACCCTGCTTTTTAATCTGCCACTGGAAATTTTGTCTTCTCCCCAAGATTTGGCAAAACTGGATGAGTTTGTCGGTAAGATTTCAGAGAAGCTGGATGTTTTCCACGGTTATATCGGACTGGCAGCAATTCCACCGCATAATTATTACGACGGTGCGCCGTATGAATACGGGGTTTGCCGCGAAAATTTGGGGCTGATTCCGGTCACGACCGATTATCTGTCAACGTTTTATAGATACAACATACGCAGTATCAGTTGGTACACACTGGTCGGTAGGGAACTTTACCGACAGCTTCCGGCAGGCAGGATAGAGTCTGTTTTGGCAAATCATCCCGATATTACTCTGCGCGACTTTGCCGGTATCAAGGTTTTTAAAATCGGCAGCCTGCCCGAAACAGGGGATATCCGCGAAGATTTACCCTTGGACTACATTGCGCTAAACCGAGCTTTAGAACCGATACGCGAAAAATATCCGCGCGAAAATATGGGCGGCATTACCCGCGAACAGATGTATTATTGGTCGAGAAGATGGGACGGCTGGGAAGTGGAAGAAAAGGACGGCAAGCGGATCTACACCCAAGCGCCGCAGGAAATCATCGGCGTCGAGGAAGAGCCAGTTCCAATTTCAGGTATGTGGAAAATCACCAGCTTTGACGGTGAGACCCGCCATTTCAATAAAGGCGAAATTTTCCCTGAAGGAGAAGGAGTACGGACACAAAAAGCACTTCTCGGACCCCAAATGGGCCTGACCATTTGGGAGCTGGTCAAAGGCGACCATAACGAGCCTTTGCG
>NZ_JH164969.1:42524-44995 GCF_000227275.1 Neisseria sp. GT4A_CT1 | reverse complement strand
CAAATCATCCCGATATTACTCTGCGCGACTTTGCCGGTATCAAGGTTTTTAAAATCGGCAGCCTGCCCGAAACAGGGGATATCCGCGAAGATTTACCCTTGGACTACATTGCGCTAAACCGAGCTTTAGAACCGATACGCGAAAAATATCCGCGCGAAAATATGGGCGGCATTACCCGCGAACAGATGTATTATTGGTCGAGAAGATGGGACGGCTGGGAAGTGGAAGAAAAGGACGGCAAGCGGATCTACACCCAAGCGCCGCAGGAAATCATCGGCGTCGAGGAAGAGCCAGTTCCAATTTCAGGTATGTGGAAAATCACCAGCTTTGACGGTGAGACCCGCCATTTCAATAAAGGCGAAATTTTCCCTGAAGGAGAAGGAGTACGGACACAAAAAGCACTTCTCGGACCCCAAATGGGCCTGACCATTTGGGAGCTGGTCAAAGGCGACCATAACGAGCCTTTGCGCAGAAAAGCAATGTGGTAAACCGCCCTGCCTTTCCGAACGTCGGCCGATACGTTAAAATATGCCTCGTCTGAAACCCCGTTTTTTAAGGAAACCCGCCATGACCCGTATGGTTCACTGCGTCAAACTCGGCAAAGAAGCCGAAGGTATGAAATTCCCACCGCTGCCCAACGAATTGGGCAAGCGCATTTTTGAAAATGTATCTCAAGAAGCTTGGAATGCGTGGACGCGCCACCAAACCATGCTGATTAACGAAAACCGTTTAAGCCTCGCCGACCCGCGCGCACGCGAATATCTGGCACAACAAATGGAACAGTATTTCTTCGGCGACGGTGCAGATGCCGTTCAAGGTTATGTGCCGCAAGAGCCAAAATAACGTCATCATTTGCTCAAAAGGTCGTCTGAAAACGAAAATCGGATTTCAGACGACCTTTTTGTATCAATAAACTTGCTGCAAAGCCGTTTCATTTTATAGTGGATTAAATTTATAGTGGATTAAATTTAAATCAAGACAAGGCGACGAAGCCGCAGACAGTACAGATAGTACGGAACCGATTCACTTGGTGCTTCAGCACCTTAGAGAATCGTTCTCTTTGAGCTAAGGCGAGGCAACGCCGTACCGGTTTAAAGTTAATCCACTATATTTCCGCTATTTCCGTATTTTCCCTATTCCTCTCCCCCGCAAAAGAGGAAAATCGCAACCGTTTATCAGCTTATCAAATTTACCGCCAGCTTATTGCATCCTTTGGACAAGAGTTGGCCGAATCGCAATAACCCATCCAAATTTGCCGCTCTTCAAGACTGGTTTTCGCAAAAGCTCAAATGAATTTCACCAATCATCTGTTTTCAGACGACCTCAACATGGTTTCTTTGACCAGCTGCACCATAGTGGATTAACTTTAAACCGGTACGGCGTTGCCTCGCCTTAGCTCAAAGAGAACGATTCTCTAAGGTGCTGAAGCACCAAGTGAATCGGTTCCGTACTATCTGTACTGTCTGCGGCTTCGTCGCATTGTCCTGATTTAAATTTAATCCGCTATACCAATCAACAGAATGCCCTATTTCTATTTGAATCCACCATAAATGCTTCAATGGGTTAAAAAATAAAAAGCCGAACGGATAAACCATTCGGCTTTCTATCAAAAGCAACGATTATTGAACTTTAATTTCTACATCAACACCGGCCGGCAAGTCCAGTTTCATCAGTGCATCGGTAGTTTTGTCAGTCCAGTCCACGATGTCCATCAGGCGCAAGTGGGTGCGGATTTCCAATTGTTCACGAGAAGTTTTATTCACGTGTGGAGAACGCAGAATGTTGAAACGCTCAATTTTAGTCGGCAACGGAATCGGACCTTTTACAACGGCACCGGTACGTTTTGCAGTTTCAACGATTTCTTGAGCAGAACGGTCGATCAGGCTGTAATCATAAGCTTTCAGGCGGATACGGATTTTTTGGTTTGCCATTTATCGATATCCTTCAATTAAGCGATGATAGAAGAAACCACACCTGCACCTACGGTACGGCCACCTTCGCGAATCGCAAAGCGCAAACCTTCTTCCATAGCGATAGGCGCAATCAGTTCTACAGTAATGGCTACGTTCTCACCAGGCATAACCATTTCTACACCTTCTTCCAAAGTAACCGCGCCGGTTACGTCGGTAGTACGGAAGTAGAATTGAGGACGATAGTTAGCGAAGAACGGAGTATGACGACCACCCTCTTCTTTGCTCAATACGTACACTTCTGCTTTGAATTTAGTGTGCGGAGTGATGGTACCCGGTTTAGCCAATACTTGACCGCGTTCCACTTCTTCACGTTTGGTACCGCGCAGCAATACGCCTACGTTGTCACCGGCTTGACCTTCGTCCAGCAGTTTGCGGAACATTTCAACACCGGTACAAGTGGTTTTTTGAGTTTCTTTCAGACCTACGATTTCGATCTCGTCACCAACGTGGATAACACCGCGCTCTACACGGCCGGTTACTACGGTACCGCGACCGGAG
>NZ_JH164969.1:25522-42123 GCF_000227275.1 Neisseria sp. GT4A_CT1 | reverse complement strand
ATTCATGAACACGATGATGTAAGGTACGCCTACTTGGCGGGCCAACAGGATGTGTTCGCGGGTTTGCGGCATAGGACCGTCGGCAGCGGAACATACCAAGATTGCGCCGTCCATTTGTGCGGCACCGGTAATCATGTTTTTAACGTAGTCGGCGTGTCCCGGGCAGTCTACGTGTGCGTAGTGGCGGGTTTCGGTTTCGTATTCTACGTGTGAGGTATTAATGGTAATACCGCGGGCTTTTTCTTCGGGAGCGTTATCGATTTGGTCGTAAGCTTTTGCAGCACCGCCGAATTTTTTAGCCAAAATAGTAGTCAAAGCAGCAGTCAGGGTGGTTTTACCATGGTCAACGTGACCGATGGTGCCAACGTTTACGTGCGGTTTGCTACGTTCAAATTTTTCCTTTGCCATGAGCTAATTCCTTTACATTAAAGATCGATTAAAGAACAGAGGTCGTCTGAAAAATCATTTCAGCCTTTCAGACGACCTATTTGCCTGATTAGCCTTTACGGGCTTCAGTTACAGCAGCAGCTATGTGGGCAGGAGCTTCAGAATATTTCTTGAACTCCATAGAGTAAGTAGCGCGGCCTTGGGTTGCAGAACGCAGGTCGGTAGAATAACCGAACATTTCTGCCAGAGGTACTTCGGCACGGACTTTTTTACCTCCGATACCGTCATCATCCATACCCAATACGACGCCGCGACGACGGTTCAAGTCGCCCATTACGTCACCCATGTATTCTTCAGGGGTTTCCACTTCAACTGCCATGATTGGCTCAAGCAGAGCAGGATTGGCTTTACGCATACCTTCTTTGAAGGCTTGGGAAGCAGCCAATTCGAAGGCCAGTTGAGAGGAGTCGACGTCGTGTGAAGAACCGAAGATCAAACGTACGCGTACGTCAACTACTGGGTAACCTGCAACGATACCGTTAGGCAGGGTATCGCGGATACCTTTATCGACAGACGGAATGAATTCGCGAGGAATCACACCACCTTTAATTTCGTCGATAAATTCGTAGCCTGCACCACCCGGCTCCATAGGTTCCATTTTGATCACAACGTGACCGTATTGACCTTTACCACCGGATTGTTTGGCGTGTTTGTATTCGGCTTCGACTTCTTTGCGGATGGTTTCGCGGTAAGCCACTTGAGGCGCACCGATATTCGCTTCCACGCCGAATTCGCGTTTCATACGGTCAACAATAATTTCCAAGTGCAGCTCACCCATACCGGAAATAATGGTTTGACCGGATTCCTCGTCTGTACGGACACGGAAAGAAGGGTCTTCCTTAGCCAGACGGTTCAGGGCGATACCCATTTTCTCTTGGTCGGCTTTGGTTTTCGGCTCAACGGCAATATGGATTACCGGCTCAGGGAATTCCATACGTTCCAAGATGATCGGCGCGCTTTCTGCACACAAGGTTTCACCGGTAGTAACGTCTTTCAGACCGATAGCGGCTGCGATGTCGCCAGCACGTACTTCCTCGATTTCAGTACGGTCTGCAGCAGTCATTTGTACCAAACGACCGATACGTTCACGAGTGCCTTTTACAGAGTTCAATACGGTATCACCGGATTTCACGACACCGGAGTAAACGCGGATGAAAGTCAGCTGACCAACGTATTTGTCGTTCAACATTTTGAACGCTAATGCAGAGAATTTCTCTTCATCGCTGGCTTGGCGGCTGTCGGCTTCTTCAGTGTTAGGGTTAACACCTTGAACCGGAGGAATATCGGTAGGAGCAGGCAGCAATTCTACAACTGCGTCCAACATCCGTTGAACACCTTTGTTTTTAAATGCGGAACCACACAACATCGGCTGAATTTCGCCTGCCAAAGTACGTTGACGCAATGCGCCTACGATTTCTTCCTCGGTCAGCTCGTCGCCGCCCAAATATTTATCCATCAATTCTTCGCTGGCTTCAGCTGCGGCTTCAATCATGTTTTGACGCCATTCTTCAGCAGTTTCAACCAATTCAGCGGGAATGTCGCCATAGGTAAAGGTTGTACCTTTATCGGCTTCATTCCAGATGATAGATTTCATTTTCAGCAGGTCAACAACACCGGTGAAACTGTCTTCTGCACCTACCGGAATGACGATAGGAACTGGGTTTGCGCGCAAACGGGTTTTCATTTGCTCGACAACGCGGAAGAAGTTGGCACCTTGACGGTCCATTTTATTTACAAACGCCAAGCGTGGCACTTGGTATTTGTTGGCTTGACGCCATACGGTTTCAGATTGAGGTTGAACACCACCCACCGCGCAGTAAACCATTACCGCACCATCCAATACACGCATAGAACGCTCTACCTCTACGGTAAAGTCAACGTGTCCCGGGGTGTCAATAATGTTGAAGCGGTGTTCGGGGAATTGTTTCGCCATACCTGACCAGTAGGAAGTAACGGCAGCAGAGGTAATGGTAATACCACGTTCTTGCTCTTGTTCCATGTAGTCGGTAGTAGCCGCGCCATCATGTACCTCGCCCAATTTGTGGGTCAAACCAGTATAGAACAAAATACGTTCTGTAGTCGTGGTTTTACCCGCGTCAATATGGGCGGAAATACCGATGTTGCGGTACAGGCTGATCGGGGTCTTACGAGCCATTTTATTAGCCTTTCAAAATTAGAAACGGAAGTGAGAGAATGCTTTGTTGGCTTCAGCCATGCGATGTACTTCTTCACGTTTTTTCAACGCACCGCCGCGGCCTTCGGACGCATCAATCAACTCGCCTGCCAAACGCAGGTCCATGGATTTCTCACCACGTTTGCGGGCCGCATCGCGAACCCAGCGCATTGCAAGAGCCAGACGGCGTGAAGGACGAACCTCAACAGGAACTTGGTAGTTTGCACCACCTACACGGCGGCTTTTCACTTCCACGATAGGTTTGGCGTTTGCAATGGCTTCATTGAATACTTCGATTGCTGCTTTGCCGGTTTTTTTCTCAATTTGCTCCAACGCACCGTAAACGATACGCTCGGCAACAGATTTTTTACCGTCAATCATCAATACGTTCATGAATTTAGTCAGCTCGACGCTGCCGAATTTAGGATCAGGCAATACATCGCGCTTGGGGACTTCTCTACGTCTTGGCATTTTAATTTCCTTTAATCTATTCAGTCGGGTCAATTCCCATGAATACCCAATAGAGTATTCACTTACTCGGCCGTTGTTCAGCTTAGGCGGCCGACGTGCCTATTTAAGTCCCTGTAATTATTTAGGACGCTTAGCACCGTATTTAGAACGGGCTTGTTTACGGTCTTTAACACCTGCGGTATCCAAAGAACCGCGTACAGTGTGGTAACGCACACCCGGCAAGTCTTTTACACGACCGCCGCGAATCAGTACGACGCTGTGCTCTTGCAGGTTGTGGCCTTCACCGCCGATGTATGAAATCACTTCAAAACCGTTGGTCAGGCGAACTTTACATACTTTACGCAATGCAGAGTTAGGTTTTTTAGGGGTAGTCGTGTATACACGGGTGCATACGCCGCGTTTTTGCGGGCAGGCTTCCAGCGCAGGCACTTTGTTTACGTACACGGGCTTTTGACGGCCTTTGCGTACCAATTGGTTGATAGTTGGCATATTTTCTCGTCCTGTTGAGTTAAATACTTGCCGACACCATGTCGGCAAGAGTGGAATTATATTTTTATTGCAAGAGTTTAGTCAAGCAAACGGTAGAGAAAAGTTGGTATTTTGTATTTACTAAGAACTATTTAGCAACTGAGGTCGTCTGAAATGGATAAAGAGTTCTCAAACTCTGCACTCCCTATTTCAGACGACCTTTATCAAAAATAAGTCAATTCGCAACTCCATTAGAGCCACCCTTCCTACCGTACTTTTCACAACGGCATTGATATAGTGGATTAAATTTAAATCAGGACAAGGCGACGAAGCCGCAGACAGTACAGATAGTACGGAACCGATTCACTTGGTGCTTCAGCACCTTAGAGAATCGTTCTCTTTGAGCTAAGGCGAGGCAACGCCGTACTGGTTTAAAGTTAAGCCACTATAATCCACACAGGTCGTCTGAAAAAGAAAACCGCAAGTGATATTGCCTTGCGGTTTTCTTTCAAACAAACATCCTACGGATTATTCATCTGTTGCTTCGATTTCGGAAGCTTCTTGCTCCGCTTCCTGCCATTGCTGGCGACGGCTGCGGTGGTAGGTCAAACCAGTACCGGCAGGAATCAGACGACCTACGATTACGTTCTCTTTCAGACCACGCAACTCGTCTTGTTTGCCCATAATGGCAGCTTCGGTCAGAACGCGGGTCGTTTCTTGGAACGATGCGGCAGAAATGAAGCTGTCGGTTGACAAGGAGGCTTTGGTAATACCCAACAATACGTTTTCGTAACGTGCTGGTTCTTTGCCTTCTTCCAAAGCTTTTTCATTGGCTGTCATGACATCACCGCGTTCGACTTGCTCACCGGTAATGAATTCGGTTTCACCTGAATCGACAATATTCACACGGCGCAGCATCTGACGGATGATGACTTCGATGTGTTTATCGGAAATCTTCACACCTTGAAGACGGTAAACCTCTTGCACTTCTTGAACGATATAACGCGCCAGTGCTTCGATACCTTGCAAACGCAGAATATCATGAGGATCTACCGCTCCGTCCACAATGGTTTCGCCACGGTTTACCACTTGACCGTCGTGCACCAAAATTTGTTTCTCTTTGGAAATCAAAGTCTCGTATGCTACGCCGTCTACATCAGTGATAATCAGACGCTGTTTGCCTTTAGTCTCTTTACCGAATGAAACGGTACCGGTGATTTCTGCCAACATACCTGCATCTTTCGGCACACGTGCTTCAAACAACTCGGCAACGCGCGGCAGACCACCGGTAATATCGCGGGTTTTGGAAGAGGCTTGCGGGATACGCGCCAATACGTCGCCTTTACCAACTTCCTGACCTTCGCGCACGGTAATCACTGCACCCACAGGGAATGCCATAGATACCGGAGTAGAGGTACCCGGAATGCAGATTTCCAGACCGTTTTCATCCAACAGTTTTACAGTAGGACGCAGCAGTTTGGATGCACTGCCGGAGCGGCGTTTGCCGTCAATAACCACCAAAGTGGACAAACCGGTTACATCGTCAGTTTGTTTGGCAACGGTTACACCCTCTTCAACATTTTCGAATTTCACCCAACCTGCGTGTTCGGTAATCATCGGACGGGTATGCGGATCCCAGGTTGCCAACGTTTGACCGGCTTTGATGGCTTCACCGTCTTGAACCATCAAGATAGCACCGTAAGGTACTTTGTGGCGTTCGCGTTCACGACCGATGTCATCATGGATAACGACTTCGCAAGAGCGGCCGATAACAACCAATTCGCCTTTGTTGTTGGCAACATAACGCATTTGGCTGCTGAATCGTGCGGTACCGTTGGATTTGGCTTCAACTTGGCTGGCTGCTGCCGCACGGGATGCCGCACCACCGATGTGGAACGTACGCATGGTCAACTGGGTACCCGGTTCACCGATAGACTGAGCGGCAATCACGCCGACTGCTTCTCCGGCATTAACCAATTTGCCGCGTGCCAAATCGCGACCGTAACAGTGCGCACACAAGCCATGGCGGGTTTTACAAGTAATTGGGGTACGGACTTTGACTTCATCGACACCAGATTGGTCAATCATATCCACCAGTTTTTCAGTCAACAACGTACCGGCTTCAACCAAGGTCTCGCCACTTGACGGATCGACAACGTCAGACGCGGTAACACGACCCAAAATACGATCGCGCAATGCTTCAATCACATCACCGCCTTGTACGACTGCCTTCATGACAAAGCCGTCTGAAGTGCCACAATCGTCTTCAACAACGACCAAGTCTTGAGTTACGTCTACCAGACGACGGGTCAGGTAACCGGAGTTCGCGGTTTTCAATGCGGTATCCGCCAAACCCTTACGCGCACCGTGTGTCGCAATAAAGTATTGTAATACGGTCAGACCTTCGCGGAAGTTTGAGGTAATCGGCGTTTCAATAATCGAGCCGTCTGGTTTTGCCATCAAGCCACGCATACCAGACAACTGTTTAATCTGAGCCGCAGAACCACGAGCACCAGAGTCTGCCATCATATAGATGGAGTTGAATGACTCTTGATCGACTTCGTTGCCATCACGATCGATAACTTTTTGTTTGGACAAGTTATCCATCATCGCTTTAGCGATTTTATCGCCGGCACGACCCCAAATATCCACCACTTTGTTGTAGCGTTCGCCGTTGGTTACCAAACCTTGACGGTATTGGTCTTCGATTTCTTTAACCTCGGCATTGGCTTCAGCCAACAAGGCTGCTTTTTCTTTCGGAATCTCCATGTCGTCAACAGCAATGGAAATACCGCCTTTGGCTGCGAATCCGAAACCGGTATACATCAAGTGGTCGGCGAAGATAACCGTATCGCGCAAACCGCATAAGCGGAACGATGCGTTAATCAGCTTGGAAATTTCTTTTTTCTTCAGCGCTTTGTTGATGTATTCGAACGGCAGGCCTTTAGGCAGGATTTCGCTCAACAATGCACGACCGACAGTCGTTTCGTAACGGGTAACGACTGGCTCGAATTCGCCAGCTTCGTTTTTCACCCATTCACGCAGACGTACGGTAATTTTCGTACCCAGTTCAACCTGTTTGGTATGGTATGCACGATGCACTTCTTTCACATCAGCAAACAGACTGCCCTCACCTTTGGCATTGATGCGGTCGCGGGTCATGTAGTACAGGCCCAATACGATGTCTTGGGAAGGTACGATAATCGGTTCGCCGTTTGCAGGAGACAATACGTTGTTTGAAGCCAGCATCAGGGTGCGCGCTTCCATTTGCGCTTCTAAGCTCAATGGAACGTGTACCGCCATTTGGTCACCGTCAAAGTCGGCGTTAAATGCGGCACATACCAACGGATGCAACTGAATGGCTTTACCTTCAATCAGGATGGGTTCAAACGCTTGAATACCCAAACGGTGCAGGGTCGGCGCACGGTTCAGCATAATCGGATGTTCGCGGATGACTTCTTCCAAGATGTCCCATACTTCTGGTACTTCTTGTTCTACCAATTTTTTCGCTGCTTTAACGGTAGAGGCCAGACCTTGTTTTTCCAGTTTATGGAAAATGAACGGTTTGAACAGTTCCAAAGCCATTTTTTTCGGCAGACCGCATTGGTGCAGACGCAGGTATGGACCTACGGTAATCACGGAACGACCGGAGTAGTCCACACGTTTACCCAGCAGGTTTTGACGGAAACGACCGCCCTTACCTTTAATCATGTCTGCCAATGATTTCAACGGACGTTTGTTGGCACCGGTCATGGCTTTACCGCGACGGCCGTTATCCAACAGCGAGTCAACTGCTTCTTGCAACATACGTTTTTCGTTGCGGACAATGATGTCAGGAGCGTGCAGTTCCAGCAGGCGTTTCAGACGATTGTTCCGATTGATGACGCGACGGTATAAATCGTTCAAATCGGAAGTGGCAAAACGACCGCCATCCAACGGCACCAAAGGACGCAAATCAGGCGGCAATACTGGCAGCACGTCCATAATCATCCACTCCAGTTTCATACCGGAACGGTGGAAGGCTTCCAACACTTTCAAGCGTTTGGCGATTTTTTTGATTTTGGTATCTGAACCGGTCGACTCAAGCTCTTGGCGCAGGATTTCGATTTCGCCTGCTACATCCAAGGTGCGCAACAATTCGCGGATACCTTCCGCACCCATTTTGGCATCGAAATCGTCGCCGTATTCGTCCAGTTTGTTGTAGTAGTCATCTTCAGTCAGCAATTGACGGCGTTGCAGCGGAGTCATGCCGGGGTCGGTCACAACAAATGCTTCAAAGTACAATACGCGTTCAATGTCGCGCAAAGTCATGTCCAACACCATGCCCAAACGAGAAGGCAGGGATTTCAAGAACCAAATGTGTGCAACAGGTGCGGCCAATTCGATATGACCCATGCGTTCGCGGCGTACTTTGGACAAAGTCACTTCCACGCCACATTTTTCACAGGTTACACCTTTAAATTTCAAGCGTTTATATTTTCCGCACAAGCATTCGTAGTCTTTGACCGGACCAAAGATTTTGGCGCAGAACAGACCGTCACGCTCAGGTTTGAACGTACGATAGTTGATGGTTTCAGGCTTTTTAACTTCGCCGTAAGACCATGAACGGATGGTTTCGGGAGAAGCAATGCCGATTTTGATGGCATCAAACTCTTCTTCCATGCCGGCAGTTTGCAACGGATTAAATAAGTTCAACAAATTCATTTTTGCTCCTTGAAGGAAGTATTTTTACCGCATGGCGGATTTTCGATATTGGAAACGGTACGTTGCGGTTTCAGACGACCTGATATTTTCTTTCAGATTCCGATTAATTCATTCTTATTCTGCAACCGCTTTTTCAGACGGCCTAGAGAGGTCGTCTGAAAACTTCTGTTTAGTAACGTTCCAAATCGATATCCAAGCCCAGTGAGCGAATCTCTTTAACCAATACGTTGAAGGACTCAGGCATACCGGCATCGATTTTGTGTTCGCCTTTGACGATGTTCTCGTACATTTTGGTACGGCCTGTTACGTCGTCGGACTTCACAGTCAACATCTCTTGCAGCGTGTAGGCTGCGCCGTATGCTTCCAGCGCCCAAACCTCCATCTCACCGAAACGTTGGCCACCGAACTGAGCTTTACCGCCCAGAGGCTGTTGAGTAACCAAACTATACGGACCGGTAGAACGCGCGTGCATTTTTTCGTCAACCAAGTGGTGCAGCTTCAGATAGTGCATCACACCTACTGTTACCTTGCGGTCAAACGGTTCGCCAGAGCGTCCGTCATACAGCGTGATTTGGGTTTTGCTGTCGTTAAAGCCCAATTTTTCAACTTCAGGATCATCGCTTGGATAAGCCAAATTCAGCATTTCGCGGATTTCGGATTCTTTCGCACCGTCAAACACCGGTGATGCGAAAGATGCGCCTTTACGCAGGTTGGAAGCCAGTTCGATGATTTCTTCATCAGTCAAGGCATCCAAATCTTCTTTCTTACCGCTGCCGTTGTAGAGTTTGTTCAAGAACTCGCGCAACTCGCTGGCTTTGCGTTGTTCTTTCAGCATACGGTCGATACGCTCGCCGATACCTTTTGCTGCCCAACCCAAGTGAACTTCCAAAATCTGACCGATATTCATACGGGAAGGTACGCCCAACGGGTTCAGTACGATGTCCACAGGACGACCGTCCGCCATGTACGGCATATCTTCAACTGGCAGAATACGCGATACCACACCTTTGTTACCGTGGCGGCCCGCCATTTTGTCACCGGCTTGCAGACGGCGTTTGATGGCGATAAAGACTTTCACCATTTTTTGTACGCCAGGCTGCAGTTCGTCGCCTTGGGTCAGTTTTTTCTTCTTGATTTCGTACAACTCGTCCGCTTCTTCGCGTTTTTGTTGCAGACTCAATTTAATCAGTTCTAATTGTTTGGCCAAATCTTCATCAGCCAAACGGATATCGAACCAATCGTGTTTGCTAGGCAGACCCGCCAGATACTCTGTCGAGATTTCGCTGCCTTTGGCCAGCTTCATTGGACCACCGTTGGCTTTTTGGCCGACGATCATACGCTCAATACGGTCGAATGCGTCGTTATCGAAAATACGCAACTGGTCGCCCAAGTCTTGACGGTAACGTTTCAGCTCAGAATCAATAATGGATTGAGCACGTTTGTCGCGTTGGATACCTTCGCGGGTAAAGACTTGAACGTCGATAACCGTACCGCTCATACCGGTAGGCATACGCAAAGAGGTGTCTTTTACGTCGGATGCTTTTTCACCGAAGATGGCGCGCAACAGTTTTTCTTCCGGAGTCAGTTGGGTTTCGCCTTTAGGCGTTACTTTACCAACCAATACATCGCCGGCTTCCACTTCCGCACCGATGTAAACGATACCGGATTCATCCAAACGGTTTTGCATACGCTCGGACAAATTCGGAATATCGCGGGTAATATCTTCTGCACCCAGCTTGGTATCGCGGGCAACGACATTCAATTCCTCAATGTGAATCGAAGTATAGCGGTCGTCCGCAGCCACTTTTTCGGAAATCAGAATCGAGTCTTCATAGTTATAACCGTTCCACGGCATGAAAGCGATGGTCATGTTCTGACCCAAAGCCAATTCACCCAGATCGGTGGATGCACCGTCAGCAATCAAATCGCCGCGTTGCAAAACGTCGCCGGCTTTGACCGCAGGACGTTGGTTGATATTGGTAGATTGGTTGGAACGGGTGAATTTAACCAAGTTGTAAATATCGACACCTACCTCACCGGCAGTCGCTTCGTCGTCATGAACACGAATCACAACACGGTTGGCATCTACATACTCAACCACACCGCCGCGACGGGCAACGATTGCAGTAGCAGAGTCAACGGCAACAGAACGTTCGATACCGGTACCAACCATCGGTTTTTCAGGACGCAGGCACGGTACGGCCTGACGTTGCATGTTGGCACCCATCAATGCACGGTTCGCATCATCGTGCTCCAAGAACGGAATCAGAGATGCCGCTACAGATACCACTTGACCGGTTGCCACGTCCATATATTGCACACGGTCAGGCGTTGCCATAATGGTTTCGCCTTTTTCACGACAAGTGACCAAGTCACCAATCAAATTACCGTCTTTGTCCAAATCAGCATTCGCCTGTGCAATCACATAGCGGCCTTCTTCGATAGCAGACAAGTAATCGATTTCCTCGGTTACTTTGCCGTCGATAACGCGGCGATAAGGAGTTTCCAAGAAACCATAATCATTGGTACGTGCATAAACGGACAATGAGTTAATCAAACCGATGTTCGGACCTTCAGGCGTTTCAATCGGACATACGCGGCCATAGTGAGTCGGATGCACGTCTCGCACCTCGAAACCGGCACGTTCACGGGTCAAACCACCCGGGCCTAACGCAGATACACGGCGTTTATGGGTTACTTCAGACAAGGGGTTGGTCTGATCCATAAACTGACTCAATTGGCTTGAGCCGAAGAATTCTTTGATGGCGGCAGAAACAGGTTTCGCATTAATCAAATCATGCGGCATTAAGTTTTCTGATTCCGCTTGATTCAGGCGTTCTTTTACGGCACGTTCCACACGAGCCAACCCGCTGCGGAATTGGTTTTCAGTCAACTCACCTACCGAACGCACGCGACGGTTACCCAAGTGGTCAATATCGTCCACTTCGCCATGACCGTTACGCAATTCAACCAAAGTAGCAATTGAGGCAACAATATCTTCAACGCTCAGGACATAACCGCCTTTTTCGGCAGCACCTGCGAAAGTTTCGTTCAACAAACGGCCATACCAAGAATGTTGTTGTGCTTCAGACAATTTTTGTTCATAAGTACGCGTATTGAATTTCATACGGCCTACGCGAGACAAATCGTAGCTGTCTTCACTGAAGAACAAGCGGTTAAACAACTGCTCGACTGCTTCCTCGGTAGGCGGTTCGCCCGGGCGCATCATGCGGTAAATCGCAACACGCGCTGCTTGCTGATCAGCAGTCTCATCAGTACGCAGAGTATTGGAAATATAGCCACCTTGATCCAATTCATTAATGTAAAGCGTAGTAAGTTGTTTTACACCATGGATATCAAATTTTGCCAAAAACTCTTCAGTGATTTCATCGTTGGCAACAGCCAATACTTCACCCGTTTCAGGGTCAATCAAATCCGCGGCCAAAGCTTTGCCAATCAGGCTTTCCGGCTCCACATCCAAACGGGTTAATCCCGCATTGCTAATATCACGGATATTTTTTGCGGTAATACGTTTACCCTTAGCAACCAAGACGTTGCCTTCTTTATCCAAGATATCAACTTTGGCAGTTTCACCTTTCAGACGACCTACAACCAAATCAGTTTGGACACCATTTTCAGACAGATAGAACGTTTCTTTATCGTAGAAAATATCCAAGATCTGCTCATTGTTGTAGCCCAAGGCCTTCAACAAAATCGTAACCGGCATTTTACGGCGACGGTCGATACGGAAATACAGCAAATCTTTCGGGTCAAATTCGAAATCCAACCACGAACCACGGTAAGGAATGATTCGAGCAGAGAACAACAATTTACCGGAGGAATGGGTTTTACCACGGTCATGCTCAAAGAACACGCCAGGAGAACGGTGCAACTGAGAAACAATCACACGTTCGGTACCGTTAATGACAAACGAACCGCTTGGAGTCATCAATGGGATTTCGCCCATGTACACTTCATTTTCACGAACTTCTTTGACTGTCGGTTTAGACGCTTCCTTGTCTAAAATAACCAATCGGATACGCGCGCGCAGGGGGGCGGCATAAGTGATTCCGCGCAATTGACATTCAGGAATATCGAACAAAGGCTCACCCAACGTGTAATGCACAAACTCCAGACGCGCATAACCGTTGTGACTTACGATAGGGAAAATAGAATTAAATGCAGCCTGCAGACCATCGTCAGTGCGCTGATCAAAAGCATTTTCTAATTGCAGAAATTTCGCATAAGAATCAATTTGTGTTGCCAACAAAAAGGGAACGTCCAATACGTTCTCTCGTTTTGCAAAACTCTTACGGATACGTTTTTTCTCGGTAAACGAATAGTTCATATACACTCCGAAAAGCAATTTTAAAAAAGAGGTCGTCTGAAATAACGCCTATTGTTTGTGTTATTTACATTTATTTAAACTTAGCTTGCGAATAAATTGCAAATAAATGTAAATAACAAATTAACCTAATAACAATAAGCAAAATAAGGCTGGCAGAAAAACTGCCAGCCTTAACAGGAAGCATCAAATTATTTGATTTCGACTTTAGCGCCGGCTTCTTCCAATTGTTTTTGAATGTCTTCAGCTTCAGCTTTAGAAACACCTTCTTTAAGAGTCTTAGGTGCACCATCAACGATGTCTTTAGCTTCTTTCAGACCCAGACCGGTAATTGCGCGAACTACTTTAATCACGCCAACTTTTTGGTCACCGGCAGAAGCCAATACTACGTCAAATTCAGTTTTTTCTTCAGCGGCAGCAGCACCAGCACCAGCAGGACCTGCAACTGCAACAGCAGCAGCAGAAACGCCGAATTTTTCTTCAAAAGCTTTAACCAAGTCGTTCAATTCCATTACGGTCAAAGAACCAACTGCTTCCAAAATGTCTTCTTTAGTAATAGCCATGCTATTTATACTCCAAATATTGTATTAAAAAATAATTGATTAACAGAAACAAAATTGATTAAGCGGCTTCTTCGCCTGCTTTTTTCTCTGCCAAAGCAGCCAAACCGCGCGCAAAGCCTGATACAGGAGCTTGCATAACGAACAACAGTTTGGACAACAGCTCTTCGCGGCTCGGAATAGAAGCCAACTCAGCAACCTGAGCAGCATTCATCACTTCACCATTGTAAGAACCGGCTTTAACTACAATCTTGTCATCTTTTTTCGCGAATTGGTGCAACACTTTAGCAGCAGCAACAGCATCTTCAGAAGCAGCATAAACCAACGGACCAACCATTTGATCAGCCAAAGCTGCGAATGAAGTACCCTCTACTGCACGACGAGCCAATGTATTTTTCAGAACACGCAAGTAAACGCCTTCTTTACGCGCATTAGCGCGAAGCTCAGTCATACTGGAAACACTGATACCGCGATATTCAGCAACCACGAGAGTCTGAGCGTTAGCAATTGCTGCGCTGATTTCCTCTACGGCTACTTTCTTGGTTTCAATATTGAGACTCAAGGTCTACCTCCCACTGTTTAT
Organism: Neisseria sp. GT4A_CT1; assembly: GCF_000227275.1. Classification (NCBI taxonomy): domain Bacteria; kingdom Pseudomonadati; phylum Pseudomonadota; class Betaproteobacteria; order Neisseriales; family Neisseriaceae; genus Neisseria; species Neisseria sp. GT4A_CT1. The sequence continues at coordinate 28,372 of NZ_JH164969.1, read as the reverse complement.
AAACAGGATATCGGAATGATATCCCACCAGCGCGGTAACCTAAAAAGACATCTTACAAGCAATCTTGCAATGTGTTTCAGGACTACCGTCTGCGTAGGGCAGTTACGATTAAATCTTGCGATCCCTACGGTCTTGGACATCTACTTAATTCTAAGTAGCCCAAATTCAAGCAACTCAGAAAGAGTTGCTTGAAAATTTCTTAGATTAGTCATTCACGCTTGATGTATCAACGCGAACACCTAAACCCATAGTACTGGATACAGCAACTTTTTTCAGATACTGACCTTTAGCAGCAGCAGGTTTAGCTTTAACGATAGCATCCAGCAATGCATCAAAGTTCTCTTTCAAATCAGCCTCAGCGAATGAAGCACGACCGATAGTTGCATGAACGATACCAGCTTTGTCTGTACGATATTGCACTTGACCTGCTTTTGCATTTTTAACTGCTTCAGCCACATTAGGAGTAACAGTACCCACTTTAGGGTTTGGCATCAAGCCACGTGGACCCAAGATGGTACCCAATTGACCAACGATGCGCATTGCATCAGGAGAAGCAATAACAACGTCAAAGTTCAGATTACCTGCTTTGATCTCAGCAGCCAAATCTTCAAAGCCGACAACATCAGCACCAGCTTCTTTAGCTGCATCAGCATTTGCACCTTGAGTAAATACTGCTACGCGGGTTGTTTTACCGGTACCTTTAGGCAGAACAACTGAACCACGGATAACTTGGTCAGATTTACGCGGATCAACACCCAAGTTGAAAGATACGTCAACAGACTCGTCAAATTTAGCAGTCGCTGCTTTTTTTACCAAAGCAATTGCTTCATCAATTGCATATAATTTATTGGCCTCAACAGAAGAGCGCAAAGCTTTCAAGCGTTTAGATACTTTAGCCATTATACAACACCCTCCACATCCAAACCCATTGAACGAGCAGAACCAGCAATAGTGCGAACAGCGGCATCCAAATCAGCAGCAGTCAAATCAGGCTCTTTAGTTTTAGCAATTTCTTCCAACTGAGCACGGGTCAATTTACCCACTTTATTTGTCAGAGGATTAGAACTACCTTTTTGCAGACCAGCAGCTTTTTTCAACAGAATAGAGGCTGGAGGAGTTTTCATCACAAAAGTGAATGACTTATCCGCAAAAGCAGTAATTACAACTGGAATCGGCAAACCAGGCTCCATGCCTTGAGTTGCAGCATTAAATGCTTTACAGAATTCCATAATATTCAGACCACGTTGACCCAAAGCAGGACCAACTGGGGGAGATGGATTGGCTTTACCTGCAGGAATTTGCAGTTTGATGTAGCCGATAATTTTCTTTGCCACTTATAGGACTCCTAAAAACGGGTATAGCGCGGAACCATTTCCGCTTCCCAAAAAAGAATTCAGTATTATATTTACTTAGAGATTTTTTTTCAAGGGATTTAAAAACTTAAATCTTTTCTACTTGACCAAACTCCAGCTCAACCGGGGTTTCACGACCAAAAATCTGAACAGAAACCCTCAATTTATTACGCTCATAATTCACTTCATCTACAATACCGTTGAAGTCAGCAAAAGGTCCTTCGTTTACACGAACTTGCTGTCCCACTTCAAATTCAACTTTAGGTTTAGGCTTCTCAACCCCAGAACGAACCTGTTGCAAGATTGCATCAGCTTCTCTTTGAGAAATCGGAGTAGGCTTATTTGCCGTACCACCAATAAAGCCTGAAACTCGAGGGGTACTTTTCACCAAATGCCATGAGTCATCGGTCATTTCCATTTCGACCAAAACATAGCCCGGATAAAACTTACGCTCGCTAATGGTTTTACGACCATTTTTAATATCGACCACTTCTTCAACCGGAACAAGAATCTGACCGAAATAACCTTCCATGCCTTCGCGAGCGATACGCTCTTTTAGGGTCTTCTGGACATTTTTCTCAAAGCCGGAATAAGCCTGCACAACATACCAACGTTTTGACATTTTTACCCCCTCTTCAACAACACATCAAAAAACAGCCAGGAAATAGCACTGTCTGCCGCGTAAATAAATACTGCCAAGATTGCAACAAATATAACGACGAAGATCGTCATCTTAACTGCATCATCTCGCGTAGGCCAAACAACTTTTTTAAACTCAGACCATGAGTTTTTAAAATAGGAAAGCAGCCCTTCTCGCTTAGGCGGCGTAGAATGATTGCCGGATGTTACAAGCTGACCCGACTTTTCTGCTTTATGTTCAGATGTATGTTCAGTCATCTTTACTCACTCACCACAGCATCAAAGTCGCACTATCTCACTCATGCAATGGTTTAAATTAATTACTAAAAAAGAAATGCAAAAAAATTAACCGGCACAGGGCCGGTTAATTTTTTATTTGGCAGGCCAAGAGGGTCTCGAACCCCCAACCCTCGGTTTTGGAGACCGATACTCTACCAATTGAGCTATTGGCCTCTAAACTTAAGCGATGATAGAAGAAACCACACCTGCACCTACGGTACGGCCACCTTCGCGAATCGCAAAGCGCAAACCTTCTTCCATAGCGATAGGCGCAATCAGTTCTACAGTAATGGCTACGTTCTCACCAGGCATAACCATTTCTACACCTTCTTCCAAAGTAACCGCGCCGGTTACGTCGGTAGTACGGAAGTAGAATTGAGGACGATAGTTAGCGAAGAACGGAGTATGACGACCACCCTCTTCTTTGCTCAATACGTACACTTCTGCTTTGAATTTAGTGTGCGGAGTGATGGTACCCGGTTTAGCCAATACTTGACCGCGTTCCACTTCTTCACGTTTGGTACCGCGCAGCAATACGCCTACGTTGTCACCGGCTTGACCTTCGTCCAGCAGTTTGCGG
>NZ_JH164969.1:0-25280 GCF_000227275.1 Neisseria sp. GT4A_CT1 | reverse complement strand
CAACCATGTCGCATTTATTCATGAACACGATGATGTAAGGTACGCCTACTTGGCGGGCCAACAGGATGTGTTCGCGGGTTTGCGGCATAGGACCGTCGGCAGCGGAACATACCAAGATTGCGCCGTCCATTTGTGCGGCACCGGTAATCATGTTTTTAACGTAGTCGGCGTGTCCCGGGCAGTCTACGTGTGCGTAGTGGCGGGTTTCGGTTTCGTATTCTACGTGTGAGGTATTAATGGTAATACCGCGGGCTTTTTCTTCGGGAGCGTTATCGATTTGGTCGTAAGCTTTTGCAGCACCGCCGAATTTTTTAGCCAAAATAGTAGTCAAAGCAGCAGTCAGGGTGGTTTTACCATGGTCAACGTGACCGATGGTGCCAACGTTTACGTGCGGTTTGCTACGTTCAAATTTTTCCTTTGCCATGGCAAATTTCCTATCTTTAAAATACTGAGAAAATGGTATTTGGTGCCCATGGGCAGATTTGAACTGCCGGCCTCTCCCTTACCAAGGGAGTGCTCTACCCCTGAGCTACATGGGCCAATAGACTATTGGAGCGGGTGAAGGGAATCGAACCCTCACCGTAAGCTTGGAAGGCTTCTGCTCTACCATTGAGCTACACCCGCAGACTTACTGCATCAATGCTCCAACACATTGGAATTTGGTGGTGGGAGAAGGATTCGAACCTTCGAAGCTCTCGCAACAGATTTACAGTCTGCCCCCTTTGACCGCTCGGGAATCCCACCAAAAGAGAACGCAAGTTTATTCGTGACTCAGATTTTCGTCAAGTTCTTTTTTAATTTTGTTTTCTTAAAATCACTCAATTTATTGCTTTAAAAAAGAATTTATTTGAACTGAATGATTTTTTCGTATTTTGCCATCAGCTCTTCGTGCGTTTCCGGATGCTCTTCATCAATCAGGATGCAGTCCACGGGGCATACCTGCTGACATTGCGGCTCATCGTAATGGCCTACGCACTGCGTACACAAATTAGGGTTGATTTCGTAAATTTCCTCGCCTTGCGAGATGGCGTCATTGGGGCACTCCGGCTCGCAAACGTCACAGTTAATGCACTCATCTGTAATAAAGAGCGACATTTCTTTTCCTTTTTCATTTAAATTATCAAAACCGATTGGGCGCGGATTATAGCACAAACGCGTCAAAAACAATCCGTTTAGGCGAATGTTTACACCCTGGTAATGATTCTCAAATCTCTTACTATTCAGCCACTTGGACAAACTGCAAGAGCACAAAACCGCTCTTACCCGCCCGCCCTTCGCGATAAGGCTCCAGCCACTCGGGGAAATCGGGCAGCTCCCCTGCTTCAATATAGACCATTGCCCCGTTTTTCAAGCTGTTTTTCAAAGAAGTAAACAAATTTTCCCAATCCTGCCACGCAAACGGCGGATCCAAAAAGACCACATCAAACTTTTCAGACGACCTCTGCAAATACGCAAGGCCATCGGTATTGAGGATTTCCAGTTTATCCAAACCCAATGCTCTGGCGTTTTGCCGCAGCATATCGGCAGTTTTGCGATTATTATCTGCCAGCACCACCCTCTTCGCGTTACGGGACGCGGCTTCAAATCCCAACGCGCCGCTTCCGGCAAACAAATCCAACGCATTCAGACCGGTCAAATCCTGACCCAGCCAATTAAAAAGTTTTTCGCGGACACTGTCAGGCGTCGGCCGCAGACCGTCCGCATCTGCAAAAACCAGTTTCCGTCCCCTGCATTGCCCGCCGATGATGCGGACTTGATTTGAATGTTTGCTGTGTTTGCTCATAATTAAAACAAATCGTCCGACAGTTTCAGACGACCTCTAAAGAATGACAAAGCAGCCATTATACCGCAGCGTTTTTTCATTTAAGGCCGCATGAAAACAAATCGGCGCATCGTGAAATTTTATTTTTTATGATGCTAAACTTACAAAATTTTATAAATCATAAAATATTTTCTCAAATAAAAAGGTCGCTTACGTCCGCCATTAGAACTTTCCCACCGTTTTTTCAGTCTATTGGTCATAATACGTAATGAAAATATGGATGGCTGACAATGCCGCTTTGGAAAATTATTTTGGGTGTTTATATCGGCGGCGTGATTGCCTTCACCGCCCACGCCCATTTTTTTGACGAATATTACCGCCACTTGGGATTGATTCCGAACTTGGGGCGCGGTCTGCTTTGGTTCGTCTTTTGCCTGCCCTTGATCGGTAAAACCGTTGCTTTGATAGTCAGTTTATTCTTTCTTGCCACGTTGGTTTTTGCAAGGCGTTAAATCTCTTCTTAATAAAACTGAAAAGGTCGTCTGAAAAATTTTCAGACGACCTTTTCAGTTTGAGTTTGACGACATGAAATACTGAACTATGTTTCACCATGTAAAGTGCATTTTAAACTTAAACTAGATAAATTACATTTACTTATTTATAATGAGTATCTCTCTGTGAAATATTTATATAGGGTTATTATCATGTCAGACCTGAATCTCAGTAACAGTATATTCCAAGGTTACAACGACAAACATGGTTTAATGATTTGTGGGTATGAGTGGGGTTGGAGTAAAGCCGATGAGGCTGCTTATGTAGCAGGTGAATACAAACTCCCTGAAAACAAAATCGACCATACATTTGCAAATAAATCCCTCTATTATGGTGAGCAGGCAAAAAAGTGGCGTTACGACAATACAATAAAAAATTGGTTTGAAATGTGGGGACACCCCTTAGACGAAAATGGATTGGGCGGTGCATTTGAAAAATCCCTGGTTCAAACCAACTGGGCAGCTACTCAGGGCAACAAAATCGACAATCCAAACAAATTTCTCCAGCCCGAACACGTCGATAATTTTCTCTACCACATTGAGAAACTACGTCCTAAATTGATTCTCTTCATGGGAAGCAACCTGACAAATTATCTTAATTGCGCAAATGTATTGCCGCGCTTCGAGCAGCTTGTCGGAAAACAAACTCAACCGCTACGAGTAGTACAAAAAGATTTTAGCGGTACACGTTTCAAAATCAGATTCCAATCGTTTGAAAATTGCGAAGTCGTCTGCCTGCCCCACCCTAGTGCCAGCCGCGGTCTATCTTACGATTACATAGCCTTATTTGAACCAGAAATGAACCGTATTTTATCGGACTTTAAAACGACACGCGGATTTAAATAAAACAATCACAGAAAAGCAAAGGTCGTCTGAAATTTTTTCAGACGACCTTTTCTCTTTAAACCAACCTACTTTCATCATTCTTTCGGTGCAGGCGGTTCAATCTGTTCTTTCCAGCCGCATTCTTTTTGCGGACAGACTTTTTCCACGCCCCAGCGTTTGGTGGTTTTGATGGTCAAGACCGGCCAATGGCAGTTCGGGCATTCTTCGGCAACGGGCGGGTTCCAAGTGGCGTAGTTGCAGTCGGGATAGGTGCTGCAACTGTAAAACAGTTTGCCGTAGCGGGATTTGCGCTCGACGAGGTTACCTTTTTTGCATTGCGGGCATTGGACGCCGGTATCTTTTGGTTTTTCCAGCGGCTCGACGTGTTTGCATTTGGGGTAGTTGGCGCAGCCGATGAATTTGCTGCCGGTGCGGCTGTATTTGTACACCAGCCTTCCGCCGCATTTGGGGCACTCGCGCCCGTCGAGTTCGGCTTGCTCGGCTTCGGCTTTGGCGATGCGCTCGGCGGCTTCTTCGGCGGTTTCGTTGACGTTACGCGTGTAGCTGCACTCGGGATAGCCGGCGCAGGCGACGAAGCGGCCCATTTTGCCGAACTTGATTTGCAGTTTGTGTTCGCCGCATTTGGGGCAGGTTTCGTCGAGTTCCTGCGTGGTGAATTTGGCGCGTTCGATGCCTTCTTTTTCTTCCACTTGTTTGATGAACGGTTTCCAGAATTTGTCCATCACGGGAATCCAGCGGCGTTTGCCGTCGGCGATTTCGTCGAGCTGGTCTTCGAGTTTGGCGGTGAAGTGGTAGTCGACGTATTGGGCGAAGTGTTCGGTCAGAAATTTGTTGACGATGTCGCCTGTGTCGGTGGGCATGAAGCGTTTTTGCTCAAGGGTAACGTATTCGCGGTCTTTGAGCGTGGAGATGATGCTGGCGTAAGTCGAGGGGCGGCCGATGCCGTATTCTTCGAGGGCTTTAACCAGCGTGGCTTCGTTGTAGCGCGGCGGCGGGGTGGTAAAGTGTTGCTCGCCGTAGAGTTTGTCCACAGGCAGTTTGTCGCCTTCGCTCATTTCGGGCAGTTTTTTGCTGTCTTCGCCTTCTTCATCGTCGCTGCTTTCTTCGTAAACGCTGAGGAAGCCTGCGAAGGTTTGCACTTGTCCGGTTACGCGGAATACGCCTTTGCCAACAGTAATATCGACGGTGGTTTGGTCGAATTTGGCGGGCGTCATCTGACAGGCGACGGTGCGCTGCCAAATCATTTGATAGAGTTTGAACTGGTCTGCGCTCAGGAAGGGTTTGACGCTTTCGGGCGTGCGGTACACGGAAGTCGGACGGATCGCTTCGTGCGCTTCTTGGGCGTTTTTGGATTTGGTTTTGTATTGTTTGGCGGCACTCGGCAGATATTCTTTGCCGATTTTGTTTTCGATGTAATGGCGGATTTCGGTTAACGCTTCATCGGCCAAATTCACGCTGTCGGTACGCATATAGGTAATCAGACCGATGGCGCCCTGCCCTACGTCTATACCTTCGTAAAGCTGCTGGGCGGTACGCATGGTGCGGTCGGTGGTGAAGCCGAGTTTGCGTACGGCATCCTGCTGCATGGTGGATGTGGTGAACGGCGCGGCGGGATTGCGGCTGCGCTTTTTCTTTTCGATGGCGGTAACGACTGCCTCTTTGCCTTCGAGTTCTTTCAACACGTCGGCTTGCGCGGCTTCGTTCGGCAGGTCGAATTGTTCGAGTTTCGCGCCGTTGTATTGGGCGAGTTTGGCGGTGAACTTGCTGCGGCCTTTGTGGCTGTCGAGATGCACCGTCCAATATTCCTGCGCTTCAAAGGCGCGGATTTCGTTTTCGCGTTCGCAAATCAGACGCAGGGCGGGACTTTGCACACGGCCCGCGCTCAAACCGCGGCGGATCTTTTTCCACAACAATGGCGAGAGGTTGAAACCGACCAAATAGTCCAACGCACGGCGGGCTTGTTGTGCATCAACCAAATCCATTTCGATTTCGCGCGGGTTGGCGACGGCGTCGAGCACGGCGTTTTTGGTGATTTCGTGGAACACGACACGCTGCGGTTTGATGTTTTTCAGGCCGCGTTTGGATTTGAGGATTTCAAAAAGATGCCAGGAAATCGCTTCGCCTTCCCTATCCGGGTCGGTTGCGAGGTAGATGTTTTCGGCTTCTTTGGCTCCGGCGACAATCGCATCGACGTGTTTGGCGTTGCGTTTGATCAGCTCGTATTTCATGGCGAAGTCGTGTTCGGGATCGACGGCACCGTTTTTGGGGACGAGGTCGCGGACGTGGCCGTAGGAGGCCAGAATTTCGAAATCGCCGCCAAGGTATTTTTTCAGGGTTTTGGCTTTGGACGGTGATTCGACGATTAAGAGGTTTTTCGCCATTGTTTGTTCTCTTTTAATGTATTGGATGATGCGTTTCAGACGACCTTTCTGAACAAGCTGCGTCAAAAGGTCGTCTGAAAAGGTTTAATGCATGGTCGCTTTGCCGTTGAGCGCGCCCATCAGGTCATCGCCGATTAAGACGGGCAATTCGCTTTTGTGCGCCCACAACAAGAGCAACACCAGCACTTTCGCCGTATCGAGCGTGATTTCTTCGGGCGGGATGTGCATCAGGGCGTGGATGACGATTTCGCGCTGCTCGTAAGTGATGGCGCGTTCGGCAACCAGATACTGCATCAGCCCCATGACTTCCTGCGGCAGGTTTTCCACTTCCTCGTTGCAATACACGCGCAGGGCATGGCTGTCGAACGGCGCGGCGGCGAATTCGGACGTGTTGAACAACACTTCCATCATCATCAGCGTATTGCCGATTTCCGTTACGTCAAAACCCGCATCTTCCAACAGGCGGCCCAAATCCTCCGGCGGCGGACAATTGTCGAAATCTTGGAAGTGTTCGATGAGATAGGCGATGACTTCTGTCATGCTGGTTCCTTAATGAATGAATCAATTATGCTTTTATGCGCTGATAGCGTCCGCCCGGCAAGGCGGCGACGATGCCGTCGAGTTCGTATTCCAGCAGTCGTGCGTAAACGTCTGCCGCCGCCCATGCGGTTTGCTGCGCCAATATATCGGGATGCACGGGGTCGTAACCCATGGCGTCCAGCAGCCCGTCTTCCGCTATCGGCGCGGCAACCGTATTGGCTTGCGCCGGCTGTTTTCGGACATGAAGGTCGTCTGAAAATGGTAAAACAGGTTCAGACGACGTCTCTCTGACGGCAGTGCGTTTTTCCGTTTTTTTGTTTTTCTTATTTATAGAATATGATGGAACTGCCGCATTTTGCAATAGCCCCGGACATTCGTGAAGGATGTCGTCCAAACATTCCACCAATTTCGCGCCGTCTTTAATCAGCTTGTGACAGCCTTTGCTGTGCGGATTGTCTATCGAACCGGGTACCGCCATCACCTCCCGCCCCATCTCCGCCGCCAGCTTGGCGGTAATCAGCGAACCGGATTCCAACGCGGCCTCGACCACCAGCGTAACCTGTGACAACGCGGCAATCAGGCGGTTGCGGCGCGGGAAGTTGCCCGCAAACGGGCGCGTATCCAGAGGAAACTCGCTGACAATCAATCCTTTTTCGGCGATTTCATAGGCAAGGTTTTTATTGGACGGCGGGTAAATGCGGTCTATGCCCGTCCCCCATACGGCGATGGTGCCGCCGCCCGCCTGCAACGCGCCTTGATGGGCGGCGGTGTCGATACCCGAAGCCATACCCGACACGACGGGAATATCCTGTTCACTCAACGCCCTGCCGAAATCTTTGGCAATCCGCATTGCCTGCGGCGTGGCATGACGGCTGCCGACAATGGCGGCGGAAGGTTTGTGCAGCAGTTGCACGTTACCGCGCAAGAACAAAACCGGCGGCGCGGTAATGCCCTGCGTCAACATTTCGGGAAAATCATCATCTTGCAGCAGCAACAAACGGCAGCCGTCCTGCTTTTCCCATTGCAGCGCCGCTTCCGCAGCCTTTTGCGCCAACGCCCGTTTTTCGCCGTTGCGCCAAGATTCGGCTGCCTGCTTGTGGCGCACTATCGCGGCGATTTGCTCCACAGGAGCATCCAGCGCGGCTTTCGCGCTGCCGAAACGTTGCAGCAGGAGCAAGAAGCCCTCCGCGCCGACATAAGGCGTAAACGCCAGTTGCAGCCAGGCAAGGCGGTCGTTTTCCGTCATCAATTGTGTCCCCTTGTTGTTTTCAGACGACCTTTGTTCGGGAGGTCGTCTGAAAACGGATAAATGTCAGTATTTAACGATAAAGCCGGCGAACTTTAAACCGATACGGCGTTCCCGCACCTGCTTCCGGTTTCGTACCTGTTCACCGTCATGCGGATGCTGCCAAACAGCCGGCAGCCCGTTAGTAACTTTTGTAATATTTTTATATTCTACACGATACGGCAGGAAAATCTGTCATTTGAATGGTTGTCGCCCATTGTGTCAAAAGTGAGTCGGCTCTACGGCAAAAACGGGCGGCTTGATGGCAAACAAGGTCGTCTGAAAACATACCGCAGCGTGCCGTATGCTTTCAGACGACCTCTTATCCTACTACCGCCCTACTCTTCTGCTTTTTCCGCTGCGCTGCGGCGGGAAACGCTGATGCCTAATTGTTTGAGTTTGCGGTAGAGGTGCGTACGCTCCAGGCCGACTTTTTGGGCGACACGGCTCATGTTTTGCCCTTCTTGGGCGATGTGGTACTCGAAATAGCGGCGCTCCAATTCTTCACGCAGTTCGCGCAAAGGCATGTTGAAGTTGAAACCGCCGACGATTTCGGTGGCGACCGTCGCCCGTTTTTGTCCCAATGCGGCAACGACCGCCTGCTCGTGGACTTCCTGTCCGTCCGCTTCCAGCATCAGGTTTTTCACGACGCTGCGGAGCTGGTCGAAATTGCCCGGCCAGTTGTATTGGCACAGGACGGTCAGCGAGCCGTTGCTGAATTTGACGGGCTGGATTTTTTCGCTGTCCGCCAATTCGGTCATGACTTGGTTGACCAAGAAGGCGATGTCTTCGGATTGGCTGCGCAACGGCGGGATGCTGATGACGTTGCCGGAAAGCAGTTCGGACAACTTGGCATCGGCAATGGCGTCTGCCGGGCTTTCATCGGCGGCGTGGCTGCCGGCGACGATGACGCGCACATTGTAACGGTCTGCCTTACCGAGGATGAAGCTGATGCCGTTTTGGATGTTTTTGCTGTACTGCGCGGCATCACCGAGATAGAGCGTGCCGCCCGATGCTTTTTGCAGCAGCTCCAATGGCGCATCGGCAATGAGTTCGACGCGGCTGAGTCCGACCCAAGGCGTGCCGCTTTTGTGGAAATAACGGGCAACGATTTCAAACGGCGAACCGGTTTCGCCGCTGAGCAGCACGGGTCCGCTTTTTTTCACGGCAGGCTCAAGTTGTTGCTTGAATTCTTGAATGGCGGGGCTGTTGCCGAGTTTGTCGAAGGACAAGCCCGCCGCCATCTGCATTTCGCCGTGTTTGAGGGCGCGGTCGACGGTAGAGAGCAGCTTTTGCAGGGCAATCGGTTTTTCCAGAAAATCGAGCGCTCCGATTTTGGTGGCTTCGACGGCGGTGTCGATGCTGGCGTGTCCGCTCATCATCACCACGGGCATGTTGAGCTGTCCGTTTTTCGCCCACTCTTTGAGCAGGGTAATCCCGTCGCAGTCGGGCATCCATATGTCCAACAACACCATGGCGGGACGGGTCTGGTGGCGCAGTTGGCGCGCCTCTTCGGCGTTCTCCGCCAAAGCCACGGAATAACCTTCGTCTTGGAGGATTTCCGAGAGCAAGTCGCGGATACCTACTTCGTCATCTACAATTAAAATATCACTGCTACGCATAAGTTTCTACCAATCGGGGTAAGGCTATTTTCACACACGCGCCGCCTTCGTTCTGATTGCTCAGGCTGATGCGGCCGCCGTGCTCTTCGATGATTTTCTTCACAACGGGCAATCCCAGTCCCGTACCTGTCGGCTTGTCGGTAACATACGGCTCGAAGGCATTATGCAGCATTTCCTTGCTGAAACCTTTGCCGTTGTTACAAACGGTCAATAAAACCTGTCCATCGTTATCTTCACCGACGCTGACATTCACTTGCGGAACTTCTGCCTCTTCCGCCGCCTCTGCCGCGTTTTTGAAAATATTGTGCAACACCTGCCGCATGGCGGTGGTATCGGCGGAAATCGGCTGCGGCTTGTCGGACAAGTTCGGAACAAAGCGGCACGCCCCGCCCTCGTACAGCAGCAACACTTCTTCGACCAAACGGTTCAAATCGTGTTTTTCAAAATTCAGCGACGGGGCGCGGGCGTAATTGCGGAAGGCTTCGACCATTTCTTTCAATGCCGCCACCTGCTTGACGATAGTGTCGGTCGAACGACTGAGGATTTGGGCGTGTTGTTCGTCCAATTTATCATGCAATTTCCATGCCAATCTCTCGGCGGAAAGTTGGATAGGCGTGAGCGGATTGCGGATTTCATGCGCCAACCGTTTCGCCACTTCGCCCCAAGCGGCTTCTTTTTGGGCGCGGATGAGGACGGTGATGTCGTCAATCACCATTACCACGCCGTTGTCGTTGTCGTCGGGCAGGATGGTGGCTTTACCCAAGAGAATGCGCGCATCGTCGGGGGCGGCGTATTCGACTTGGACGGGCTTGGCGGCATTGGCGGTTTCTTCAATGGCGGCAAACACTTCGGCAAGCAGGGTCTGCTGCGGCGATTGTCCGCGCCAGTCGTGCCAGTTGCTGCCCCACAGCGGCACCAATTCAATGCCCAAAATCCGTTCGGCTGCTTTGTTGAAGGTTTTCAGACGACCTTCGGCATCCAAAGTAATCACGCCCGTGGTCAAACTTTCCAACACGCATTCGAGATAGTGGCGCGCTGCTTCTTCGCGCAGGCGATTGTTCTCGTCGGCTTCTTTGGCGATGGCAAGCTGTTCGGTCATGTGGTTGAACAACTGGGTCAACCTGCCGAATTCATCGTTGCGGAACACGGGGCGTTTCTGGCTGAAATCGCCCTGCGCCACTGCCCTTGCGCCTTCTGCCAACGACAATACCGGCTCGACGAAGCGGCGGGCGAAATACAGCGCCATCACCAAGGCAAGGAAAATCGCCAACAGCGCGGCAACCAGCAAAGTCGCTAAGAAGAAGGTTTGCAGGCCTTGTTTGGTGTAACTCAATTCGGCGTATTTCGCCCGCGCCGCTTCAATCAGCGTCGCGTCTTGCGCCACATCCTGCGGGATGGGCTGGCGGAAAAACAAGGCGTAATCGCGTCCGTTGTGCGCGCCGATCAGCATCCAGCCTTGCGCGTACAAGACATTTTCTATGTTTTCCAAACTGCGTATTGAGCCGGTCTGCTCCAGCTTCTCCCATCCTTCTTTGTCGAGTTCGGGTTGGTTTAGTTTCAGCGGATTGACACTTTTCTCAGTTTTATGGGTTTTGACGTCGTAGAGCGAAAGCTGGGTAAAGCCGCCCGATTTGGCGGCATTTTTCAGCGCCTTGCCCAAATCGCCGTCCACAGACGCGGTGCTGATCAGGTCGATTTGCACCGGCGTAGCATTACTGACTGCGTTGTCCACTGCCAGATTCAGCGCGGATTTGCTCAAGTTCAGGCTGCGTTCGAGGGCTTCGTGGGTATCGTTTCCGAACCACGAATTAATCGTGCCGTTGATGAACTGCGCGGAAATGCCAAACAGGAACACGCCCGGCAATACAGCCACCAGCGTAAACATCCCCGACAGCCGCCGCGCAATCTGCGAGCCGAACACACCCTTGCTTTTGTCGCGCATGAGGAGCAGGACGTAGCGCGTCAAAACCGATGCCAACACCAGCATCAGCAGCGCACACAGGGCGATAATCCACCAGAAATATTCCGCCAGCGGGCTGGTGCTGCCCGTTGCAATGGTCAGTCCGTAGAGCAGTCCCACCGCCGCCAACACGGCAATCAGGAGAAAGCGGCGCATGGTTTACTCCTGAGAGATGGTCAGCGACTTCCAGCCGGAATCCAAGTGCCAGTTTTTAGAAGTCAATGCGTTGATTTGGAAGGGTTTAGGCAGCTTCGCCGTCGAGAGCAGCAGGCGGATTTCGGCTTGTGTGTCTTTCGCTGCGACGCCGCTTAACGCGCCTTTGGACAGCACTTTCCAGTTGGCGACCGCCCCTACGCCGCGCAAGGCGGTATCGAGCGTGTCGTATTCGGTGGAAAACGTGCCGACGGTTATGCGGTAGCGGTTGGTCAGCGGATGGAAGGAAAGTTTGTAGTGGATGGTATTGTCGCTGTTGAGCAGCTGGTCAAACTTGAAACGGTAAGACGGCATGGAAGGCGCAGAAAGCTGCCAGCTCAAAGTGAAATTCAACGGCACGCCCTGCCGGAGCGCCTGTTTGAGCTGGTCGGGCAAATCGGTGCGGAAACGGCTGCTGACGGAAAGCTGCCCGGTTTCGGTCAGTTTCGCCTCGGAGCGGGTCACGCTAATGCCCTCCGCCGCCGCATTCAGCGACAGGGCGAGCAACAGCGTTCCAAACAGCCGTTTACTGCTTTTTGATAAGCGCGTAATAAAAGCCATCTTGATGTTTGTTCGGTAAAAGCACACGCGATTCGATCAGCTCGGCATCGGCGTGGCGGTTGAGGAATTTTTGCAACTGAACGTCGTTTTCTTCGACGAACACCGAGCAGGTGGCAAGCAGCATTCTGCCGTTTTTCGTCAGGGTTTGCCAAAGCGCGTCCAGCAATGCCTCCTGCTGACGGGCGGTTTTGGCGGCATCGGTCGGACGGCGCAGCCATTTCACGTCGGGATTGCGCCGCGCCACACCCGAGGCGGTACACGGCACGTCGGCAAGGATGGCGTCGAAAGGCTTTCCATCATACCACGCCGCCAAGTCCTGCGCATCGGCGCAAGCCAGAGCGGTCGTCTGAAACCCCAAGCGGTCGAGATTGTCCTTCACCCTTTTCAGACGACCTTCATCTATATCCAAAGCGGTAACATGACAATCCGCCAGTTCCAACATATGCCCCGTCTTCCCGCCCGGCGCGGCGCACGCGTCCAAAATCCGTTCGCCGTCTTTAGGGTTTAACAGATACGCCGCCTGCTGCGCCCCGAAATCCTGCACCGACACCAGCCCTTCGGCAAAACCGGGCAGGCGGCTGACGGGAACCGCCTCGTCCAACGTTACCGCATATTCGTCCAACGCCTTAGCCACAATCCCTTCCGCCGCCAGCTTTTCCAAATACGATTCGGCATTGCCGTGGCGTCGGTTGACCCGCAGCGTCATCGGCGGATGCGATTGCAGCGCGGTGGTGATGTTGTGCCAGTGTTTCGGATAATGGTTTTTCAGGTATGCCACCCACCACAGCGGCAGGTTGTGTTTCGCCACATCGTCTTTTTTGCACGAAGCCTCCAGCTTCTGCCGTTCGCGCAAAAAACGCCGCAAAATCGCGTTGGCAAACGAACGGTACTGCCCGCGCCCGATTTTCGCGATACTCTCGACCGCCTCATTGACCACGGCATGAGGCGCGTTGCGCGTGTAATGCAGTTGGTACATCGCCGCCAAAAGCAGGCTTTCGAGCTGCGGATTGTCAATCGGCTTTTTCAGCATCTGCGCGAGCATATATTTCAAGCTGCCCAAATAACGCTGGCAGCCGTAGGCAATATCCTGCAGCGCGCCGTTTTCCTGCGCCGTCAGCTCGGGATGCGCCGCGCGGATTTGCGCCAACACATCCTGAAGGTTACGCCCTTCGGCGACCGCCGCAATGCTGTCGGCGGCGAGTTTTTGGGCGAGGGACATACTCATAAATTCAATTCCTTAAATACCTGCTGTGGTTCGATTTGTTCGTTAAAAATGTAAACGCCGCACAAGCGGTTCGGGCGGTGTTCGGGGCAAGATTCAAATTGTGTTAATCCGATTGCCCGCTCATGACAATATCCATATAGTCCGTTCTTTTCAACACACATAAGGATTCATCATGACTTTGCGCGCCCTTTCACTGCTTGCCGTTTCCGCCGCACTCGTTTCCGGCAGCCTGACCGCCGCGGCGGCACCGCACAAACATTCCCGCGCCATCTCCCAAGCGCAAGCCGTCAAAATCGCCAAGAAACGCGTCGGCGGCGGCCGCGTTACCGACATCGACCACAGCGACGGACGCTGGGAAATCGAAATCCGCAGAGGCTGCACCGAATACGATGTGGACGTTTCCTCACAAAGCGGCCGCGTCATCAGAGTCGATACCGACAACCACTGCGACGATTAATCGATTCTTGATTAATGGATTCTTATAGGAAGCCGGACTGTCTGTCCGGCTTTTCTGTTTTCAGACGACCCCAAGCTTGCCTAAGGTCGTCTGAAAAACATTTAATCTGCCGTTTTGCCTGATTCGGGAATTTCAGACGACCACCCCGTCACGTTCCAACAATGCCCGATAGCGTTCGGCGTCCTGCGGCGAATAGCAACAGAAAACGATTTTTTCGACAGACGGACACTGCGGCGAAGTTTTTTTCAAAATCGCCAAAGCGGTTTCGGCAGCCAAGTCGGCGGGGAAACGGTACACGCCCGTGCTGATACAGGGGAAGGCGATGCTGCGGATGCCGTATTCTTGCGCCAACAGCAGGGAATTTTGATACGCCTCCGCCAGCTTGACCGCTTCGCTGCGGTGTCCGCCGAACCAAACCGGCCCGACGGTGTGAATCACAAATTTCGCCGGCAGCCGGTAGCCTTGGGTAATTTTCGCTTCGCCCGTGCGGCAGCCGTTCAACTTTCTGCACGCTTCCAACAATTCCCGTCCCGCCGCGCGGTGAATCGCGCCGTCCACGCCTCCGCCGCCCAACAACGAGGCATTGGCGGCGTTCACGATGGCATCGACTTCAAGTTTCGTAATATCGCCTTCGACTACTTCAAACACTGCCATGATCTGCTCCTAAACGTGGGGAATCTTGTCGTCAGTTCAACAAAACCAAACGTTTCCCTGCCGATATTTTCAGACGACCTCTGAATCATCAGAAGAAAGGTCGTCTGAAAATTGATAACCGGCCCGCTGTTTTTTTGATACTGCTCCTACCGCCAACCGTCATTCCCGCGCAGGCGGGAATCCATCTTTGAACTTCAACAGCGTTTTTCGAGCGCCCGTTTCTTGGCATTTTCAATGGATTCCCGCCATAGCTCATCCTCGCGTAGGCGGGGAAGGCATGGCAGCTAAGAAATGGGGGATGGGCTTGCTCTAAATTAGTTGACGAAACAGCTTCTACAAAACCGTCCCAACCTCAATCTTATGTCCTGCCGCAAACGCCGCAATCGGCATCCGTTTGCTGCCGGAAGGCTGCAATTCGGTAATCTTCAACGCATTCTCGCCGCAGGCAACAACCAAGCCGTCAGCTGAGCAAGACAACACTTCGCCCGCCCTACCTTGTTGCGCGACTACTTCAGCCCGCCAGATTTTCATCGGCTTGCCCTGATACTCGACCCACGCAGCGGGAACGGGGTTGAAGGCGCGGATTTTGCGTTCAATCACTGCCGCGCTTTCGTTCCAATCGACACGCGCTTCTTCTTTGCTTAATTTTTGTGCATAAGTCACACCTTCTTCGGGCTGTTTGACGCTTTTCAGACGACCCTCCGCCTTTAATTGTTGCAAATCAGCAACAATCGCTTCCGCACCGAGATTCATCAGCGCGTCGTGTACTTCGTTGGCGGTATCAGTCGGTTGAATGGCGTAACAGTGTTCGCTGACCACATCGCCGGTGTCCAAACCGATGTCCATCTGCATGATGCACACGCCCGTCTCGGCATCGCCCGCTTCAATCGCGCGCTGAATCGGCGCCGCACCACGCCAACGGGGCAGCAGCGAGGCATGGATGTTGAGACAGCCGTGTTTCGGCGTATCCAACACGTCTTGCGGCAGAATCAGTCCGTAGGCGGCAACGACCATCACGTCGGCATCGACTTCTTTGAGCATTTGCAGGGATTCGACGTTGTTGCGCAGTTTTTCAGGCTGAGCCACGCGCAAACCCAATTCCAACGCGGCCTGCTTCACGGGAGACGGGGCAAGCTGCATCCCGCGCCCTTTGGGGCGGTCGGGCTGGGTCAACACCAGCGGGATTTCAAAACCGGCGGCGGCAATGGCTTTTAAGGCGGCAGCGGCAAAATCGGGCGTACCGGCAAAGATGACTTTCATGGGGAAACTCCTTGGAAATGGGTTTCAGACGACCTATATAGCGCAACGGCAAACATTGCGACAGGTCGTCTGAAAGTTTGAAAAACAACGGCTTGCTGCCGCTTCCCTCTTTCAGACGACCTGTTCGACCGTATCATTCGGCTTTTAGATGGTGTGTTTCTGACGTTTTTTCAGTTTGGTCTTAATCCGACCCTGCTTGAGCTGCGACAGGCGTTCGACAAAAACGATGCCCATCAGGTGATCCAACTCGTGCTGCACGCAAATCGCCAACAGCCCGTCCGCCTCCAGCGTGAATTTCTCGCCTTTTTCGTTCAAAGCCTCGACCTTGACGCGTTCGGCGCGGGTAACGGTGTCGTAAATGCCCGGCACGGACAGGCAGCCTTCTTCGTAAGTGGTTTCGCCGTCTTTTTCAATAATGACGGGGTTGATGAACACGAGCGGCTCGCTGCGGTCTTCGGTCAAATCCATCACAACGACGCGTTCGTGCACATCGACCTGCGTCGCCGCCAGCCCGATGCCGCGCGCTTCGTACATGGTTTCAAACATATCGGCAACCAGCTTTTGGATGCGCTCATCGACTTGCTCGACAGGCTTCGCCACGGTGTGCAGACGCTCGTCGGGATATTGCAGGATATTCAGTAAAGCCATAATTTTCTCTTCGTTTTTCAATACTTGGGACGCGCATTCAAACGCGTCCGGAAGCAGATTGTGTGTGTTTTCATACAAATTTTGCGCCTGTCTTCACAATTCCCGTGATGACACTAACATTCAATGATAAAATATGCGTCAATGAATTTCTGTTCAATGCGCACGAAACGCCTATTGACGTTTTTTAAAGGGGGACGGCGGTTTTTTGCAAACTCCCGGCCATTTCATTTTCTCCGTTTATTTAAAGACAAACCGAATCAATTTCAAGGGGAACGGTTATGCAACAACGTATTATAACCCTGCTTTGTGTCGCGGGCATGGCAATTTCCGCCCACGCTCAAGCAGCTTCATTAAAAGTGCGCCCCGATGCGCCGCAACGCTACGTCGTGAAAAACGGCGACACACTCTGGGGCATCTCCGGCAAATATCTGTACAGCCCGTGGCAGTGGAACCGCCTTTGGGGCGCAAACCGCGGCGAAATCCGCAATCCGCATCTGATTTATCCGGGGCAGGTGTTGGTTTTGCGCTACGTCAACGGCCGCCCGCAACTGGGCTTCGAAAACGGCTCCGCAGGCAATGACGGTATTCCGGTCATCAAACTCAGCCCGCGCGTCCGCGAAACCTCTTCAGGCTACGGCATCCAAACCGTCAACGTGAACTTCTACCGCATGTTCATGCAACATCCGCAGTTCATCGACCAAATGAAGACCCAAGACGCACCGCGCCTGATCGACGGTCCTGACAACCGCATCATGTACAGCAAAGGCGAACGCGTGTACGCCTACGGCGTTACCGAACCCGGCCGCTATCTGGTTTACCGCGCCGTCAAAGACCTGACCGATCCCGATACCCGCAAATACCTCGGACAAGAAGTCGTCTTCAGCGGCATCGTCAGCACCCTGCCCTACACCAACAGCGCGCTGGACTCCGCTTCCGACGAAGACCGCAAATACCTGAAAGACGGCGAATACTACACCCGCCTGCACCCGCTGGCGAAAGTGCCAACCCAAACCGCGCAGCCTATGATTGTGGAAGAAGCCGTTTCCGAAATCCGCAAAGGCGACTTCCTGCTGAAAATGGACGGCGAAACCGAGCCTTTTCAAATCATGCCGCACGCGCCGACGCAACACATCGACGGTAAAGTCATCTCCATCCTCGACGGCGTACACGAAGCCGGACAATTCCAAACCGTTACCCTGAACAAAGGTTCCGCCGACGGCTTGGACAAAGGCACGGTCTTGAGCATTTACAAACGCGACCGCCAAGTGAAAGTCGATTTGGAAGAAGGCAAAAAAGGCCGTAAGAACATCGTTAAATATGTTTCCATCCCTGCCGAAGAAACCGCATTGGCCATGGTATACCGCACCGGCGAACATCTCTCGTCCGCCATCATTTTGGAAAACCTGACCAGCATCAACATCGGCGACACCGTATCCGAACCCGGCCGCGACTTGGACAACATGTCTGACGACAAACCGCACGTCCGCAACGAGCCGCAAGATTCCCACGATACGGAACACAACCAATACAATATCCACAGCAACATCAATAAATATTGATTGATTGCCGACAACAAAACGTCGTCTGAAAATTTCAGACGACGTTTTTTATATGGGTCATAAAGGTCGTCTGAAAACGACGCCTTTTATGATGAAACACTGAACATCGACGGAAACCGCGTTTCGTTATCACAAGAGCAAAATCCAATGATGCACCTTCAACAAGCTAACTCAATACAGCATTACGCTGTACAAGTCTGAAACAAACATTTTTCAAACATAGAAGTTCCAGCCAAACCTTTAATTTTTCCAAATATAGTGGATTAAAATTGCAATGATACGGCGTTGCCAACGCCCTTATGTACTACCCGTACACGGCGGGCGTTGTCGCCTTGTCTCATTTTTATTTTAATTCACTATACAGTCCATCAAATTTGCCTCTCAGCAATGTTTCGCCCCACACCAAACACCAAGCCAATCAGCTTTCTACCCCCTGACGAACCGCCGCATGATTACCCATCTGATTTAAAGCAAATCCACACAACCAAAACCTACGGATATAAAAAGGTCGTCTGAAACCTTTTCATATTTCAGACGACCTCGATATCAGAATCTAAGCAATTAATCGTCGCTGGTGAATGCCAACAAGATGCGCAACAAGCTGCTGAAAATATTGTAAATCGAGATGAAAATGGTCAGGGCCGCGCTGATATGGCTGTCTTCGCCACCGTCAATCACGGTACGCACCTGCCACATAATAACCAGCGAACTGAACACAACAAACGCGCCGGAAATCGCCAGGCTCAGAGCCGGAATTTGCAGAATGAAGTTAGCAACCACTGCAATCATCAGAACCACACCGCCGATTGCCAAGAAGCGTCCGAGCGAGTTCATGTTCATCGTTGTGCGGCGCGCCATTGCTGCCATCGTAAAGAATACGCCGGCGGTCATGGCTGCGGCAACACCTACGATTTGAGTACCATTACGGATAGCAAGCGCATATTGCAGCAACGGGCTGATCAACACACCCATACCGAAGGTGAAAATCATCAACAAGACAACGCCCGTATTGCTGTAACGGTTTTTCTCGATAAGGAAAATCATACCGTAGAAGAATGCCAATACAGCTACAAAACCCATCCAGCGTGCGCCGAACATAGCGTACAGGTTTAGGTTCAAAGCGCTGCTGGCAAATGCGCCGGCAATAGCGGGAATGAAAGACAAACCCAGCAGGCGGTAAGTTTTTTGCAAGACAATGTTTTGGGAAACTTGTCCTGCAAGAGGATAGTCGTAAACGTCGTTTCGCATGGCGTTTGCTCCTGAAAAAATGTGTGAAAACAAAAAGAGTACTGATTCTATCAGCAAATTATTGGCTTGGGCATAAAAATATGCCTACGTCGCCGTTTGGGGATAAGTGGTAGCGTTCAAAGCATTTTAAAGTGCCGCAATCATAAATTTACATAAAAGACTGCTTCTGAAACCGATGCCGAATCTTTGCCTGCCCCTTTTACCGTGTGATTTGATTTTCACCACTTCAAAACCGGATAAAACCAACTTCTGCAAGATAATGGATTTTGGAATTTAATGATTTGCCATAGTAAATTTGAACAGAGCCGGTTTCAGGCTGTGTAAACAACATAAGAAATAAAATAACTTCATTGATTATTTATCAACTTTCTATTTATTGTCTGTCGAACCGTTGAATGATAGGATTGCGGCGGTAAGTGTAGTGCAATCGCTCAAAATTTCATAAACGGCTGATTTCAGACGACATCAATGATGCGCAGAAAGCTGCTGTCTTCGATTTTAGCGATTCGTTATGTTTCACTTCATATCAATGATTACATAAGGAAATACAGTATGAACCGTCGTCAATTCTTGGGTGGTACAGCCGTTTCTTTGGCAGCCGCCGCCTCATTCGCCCACGCCCACGGACATCATGACCATAAAGGCCATTCCCACGCTGCCCCTGCTGCTGCATCCAAAGCCTATGAAGCAGCCAGAAAAGCGGCTGCCCACTGTGTTGAAGCAGGTCAAATCTGTTTGGCACACTGCATCCGACTGCTGAGCCAAGGCGATACTTCCATGAAAGATTGCGCAACAGGTGTCAACCAAATGCTGGCATTGTGCGGCGCGCTGCAAAACCTTGCCGCCCAAAACTCTCCGCTGACTCCATCTTTGGCAAAAGTCTGCATTGAAGCGTGCAAACAATGTTCCGCAGCGTGCAAACAACACGCAGGCCACCACGCAGAATGCAAACAATGCTATGAGTCTTGCCTTGCCTGCATCAAAGAGTGCGAAAAAATCGCTGCTTAATTGACGCGGCCAATAACCGGTCTGCCTGTGAAACAAACTTTGTTTTGCAGGCAGACCGGTTTGTTTAAATGGGATGGCTTTCACAAATTTATTTGAAATGTAAGTTTTGTTTGTAGAATGTTGTGTCTTTGCCTACAAAATTTTGCCATAAATTTAAAACTTCACGCGCCGGCGAAAAACGGTATGTTTAGGATTATTAAGTTCTGTAACGCGCCCCGTTCTGAAATGAAGACAACAGGTTGCAAGACTTCAATCTTAACCATTCCAATGGTCTTAAAATTTCTGCCAAACACATGATTTTCACGCTTCTTAACAGACGTTTTCTTGATAAGGTCGTCTGAAAATTGCCCGACACCTTGATAAGCTTTACAATGCAAGTAATTAAAATACATCCCGCCTTATCTTCCCCTTCATGAGTTCCGTACCCTTCATCGAAATGAAAGACGTTGCCTTCGCGTATGGCGACCGTCCGATTCTGAACAATATCAATTTCAGCATTCCCCAAGGAAACTTCGCCGCCGTGATGGGCGGTTCGGGCAGCGGCAAAACCACGCTGATGCGGCTGATTACGGGTCAGATTCATCCGCAGTCGGGTAAGGTTTTGATTGAAGGACGTGATTTGGCGGGCTTTTCGGCTGACGAATTGTATGAACACCGCCGCCGTATGGGCGTATTGTTCCAACACGGCGCGCTGTTTACCGATTTGTCGGTGTTCGACAATATCGCTTTTCCGATGCGCGAACTGACGCGCCTGCCGGAAGCGGTTATCCGCGATTTGGTTTTGTTGAAATTGAACGCGGTCGGTCTGCGCGGCGTGGAAAACCTGATGCCGTCCGAACTCTCTGGCGGGATGTCGCGCCGCGTCGCGCTTGCCCGCACGATTGCGCTCGACCCTGAAATCATGTTGTACGACGAGCCGTTTACCGGCCTCGATCCGATTTCCTTGGGCGTGATTGCCCACTTGATCAGCCGCGTCAACAAGGCTTTGCGTTCGACCAGCATTATGGTAACGCACGACATTGAAAAATCTTTGGAAATCGTCGATCAAGTGATTTTCTTGGCACACGGCGAAATTATGTTCTCCGGCTCGCCGCAGGAAATGCGCGAACTGGATTCGCCTTGGGTGCGCCAGTTTGTCGGCGGCTTGGCAGACGGCCCCGTTGCATACCGCTATCCGGCGCAAACGTCGTTGCAGCAAGATTTGCTTGGGTAGTTTTCAGACGACCTGTTATCACTCAACCTAAACATTAAAGGCTCATTATGAACGGCAAAGTTAAATGGTTTTCTGAAAGTAAAGGATATGGCTTTATTGTTTCCGATGACGGCACTGAATATTACTTTACGGTCAAACATGTCAAAGGAGCGGAGCTTCCGAAAAACGGCGATGTTGTTTCATTTGATGCCAAACCCGGCAAACGTGGTCCCGTAGCAGGCAATGTTGATATTTTGGAAAAAGCAGCAGAAAAACGAGAGGCTGAGAGACAGGCAAAACGGGAAGAAAACGATTCACGGGTAACTTGCAAATTCTGTGGTAAAAAAATGGTACCAAGACTTATTACGAGCAACGGCAGTATTTTTCGCTCTGTTTGTCCATATTGTGGCAATACCTATCAAAAGTTCAATAGCTGTTTTATTGCTACCGCAGTTTATGGGGATCCTTATGCTGAAGAAGTCATTGCTTTACGGCGCTTCCGTGATGAAACCCTATTAACAAACATTTTTGGTAAGATTTTCGTCCGGATATACTACAAAGTTTCCCCGCCAATTGCAGAAAAATTAAAACAAATGCCTAAAACTTCAGCTTTCATCCGTAAAATTTTGGATAAGTTGGCTGCATATTATGGCGGCTCTGCATAAAGCTATTCCCTTTCTGTATTGTTATTCAGAAATACTTTTCAGACGACCCATCACTATCATCCTAAAAGGTCGTCTGAAACCCGTTAATCCGTAATGGAAACCTATGAATTTTATCCGTTCCGTCGGGGCGAAAACCCTCGGCTTTATTCAATCTCTCGGCAGTATTACGCTGTTTCTGCTGAACATTCTGGCGAAATCCGGTACGGCTTTCGTCCGTCCGCGCCTGAGCGTGCGCCAAGTGTATTTTGCCGGCGTGCTGTCGGTGTTGATTGTTGCCGTTTCAGGGCTGTTCGTCGGCATGGTTTTGGGTTTGCAGGGCTATACTCAGTTGTCGAAATTCAAATCCGCCGATATTTTGGGCTATATGGTCGCGGCTTCGCTGTTGCGCGAACTGGGTCCGGTGTTGGCGGCGATCCTGTTTGCCAGCAGCGCGGGCGGTGCGATGACCAGCGAAATCGGTTTGATGAAAACGACCGAACAGCTCGAAGCGATGAACGTGATGGCGGTCAACCCTGTCGCCCGCGTGGTTGCGCCGCGCTTTTGGGCGGGCGTGTTTTCCATGCCGCTTTTGGCTTCGATTTTCAACGTGGCGGGGATTTACGGCGCGTATTTGGTCGGCGTAACCTGGCTGGGCTTGGACAGCGGCATTTTCTGGTCGCAAATGCAGAATAACATCACGATCCATTACGATGTAATCAACGGTCTGATCAAATCCGCCGCGTTCGGTGTGGCGGTAACGCTGATTGCCGTGCATCAGGGTTTCCACTGCGTACCGACCTCTGAAGGCATTTTGCGTGCCAGCACGCGTACGGTGGTTTCGTCCGCCCTGACGATTTTGGCGATTGACTTTGTATTGACCGCATTGATGTTTACGGATTGATAGGTCGTCTGAAAACGAAACAAAGAACATTGGATATTCAAGGAACTTTAATGAAAAAGAATGTATTGGAATTTTGGGTCGGACTGTTTGTCCTGCTCGGCGTGGCAGCGGTCGGCTTTCTCGCTTTCCGCGTAGCGGGCGGCGCGGCATTCGGCAATTCCGGCAAGACTTATACCGTATATGCCGATTTCAGCGACATCGGCGGCCTGAAGGCCAATGCGCCGATCAAATCTGCGGGTGTATTGGTCGGACGCGTCGGTTCCATCGAGCTTGACCCGAAATCCTATCAAGCGAAAGTCCGCCTCGATTTGGACAGCAAATATCAGTTCAGTAGCGACGTTTCCGCGCAAATCCTAACCTCCGGCCTGTTGGGCGAACAATATATCGGCCTGCAACAAGGTGGCGACACGGAACCACTCGCCGCGGGCGATACCATTTCCGTTACCAGCTCCGCCATGGTTCTGGAAAACCTGATCGGTAAATTCATGACCAGCTTCGCCGAGAAAAACGCGGCGGGCGGCAACGATGCAGCAAAAACCACCGAATAAACGTACATCATCATATTGATACTAGGACACTTAATCATGAAAAAAACCTCTTTCATCAGCGCACTGAGCATCGGCATCTTGAGCATCAGCATGGCGGTTGCCGCCCCTGCCGACGCAGTGAACCAAATCCGTCAAAACGCCACTCAAGTATTGAGCATCTTAAAAAGCGGCGATGCCAACACCGCCCGCCACAAAGCCGAGGCTTATGCGATTCCCTATTTCGATTTCCAACGCATGACCGCGCTGGCAGTCGGCAACCCTTGGCGTACCGCGTCTGACGCGCAAAAACAAGCGTTGACCAAAGAATTTCAAACCCTGCTGATCCGCACCTACTCCGGCACCATGTTGAAATTCAAAAACGCCAACGTCAACGTCAAAGACAACCCCGTTGTCAATAAAGGCGGCAAAGAAATCATCGTCCGCGCCGAAGTCAGCGTACCCGGTCAAAAACCCGTCAACATGGACTTTACCACCTACCAAAGCGGCAATAAATACCGCGCCTACAACGTCGCCATCGAAGGCGCAAGCTTGGTAACCGTGTACCGCAACCAATTCGGCGAAACCATCAAAGCCAAAGGCGTGGACGGACTGATTGCCGAACTGAAAGCCAAAAACGGCAGCAAATAATGCAAAGATAAGTCATGCCGTCCGTTTTCAGACGACATGGCTTTCGCACACAATAACCTTCAGGTTTTATCATCCAAGATTAAGTTGACAAGACAGCCATGCAAACCGAACTTCGCGACGGCACGTTGCACATCAGCGGCGACATTACCGTCAAAACCTTGACCGCCGACGCCTTTACCCGCTTCAGGCAGCAATGTCGTCTGAAAGACACCCGCGCGGTCGATTTGAGCGGCGTCGGACGCGCTGATTCCGCCTGCGTGTCCCTGCTGCTTGACGCACTGCGCCGTCCGGACGGAAAAATCACCCTGCAAGGCATACCCGAATCCGTGCGTACCCTGTCCGAGCTTTACGAAATCAAAGACTGGTTAAACCCATGAAAAAAACCACCGCTTCACTCCTACTCCTCATCGGCATGGCCTCAACCCCCGCATTTGCCGAAACCAATCCCGCCGACCCCTACGAAGGCTACAACCGCGCCGTATTCAAATTCAACGACAAGGCCGACCAATACGTCCTCGCCCCCGTCGCACGCGGCTACCGCAAAATAACGCCCAAGCCCGTCCGCACCGGCGTGAGCAACTTCTTCAACAACCTGCGCGATGTCGTCAGCTTCGGCAGCAATGTTCTGCGCCTTGACGTCAAACGCGCCAGCGAAGACCTCGTCCGCGTCGGCATCAACACCACCTTCGGCCTTGGCGGTTTAATCGACGTAGCCGGTGCAGGCGGCGTACCCAGCAATAAAAACACCCTCGGCGACACCTTCGCCTCATGGGGCTGGAAAAACAGCAACTACTTCGTTGTCCCCCTGTTCGGCCCATCTACCGTACGCGATACCATTGGCAACGCCGTTACCACCGTCTACCCAGTTAAAAACGCCGTCTTCCACACCAGAGCAGGACGCTGGGGCACAATCGGCCTGCAGGCCATCAACACCCGTAAAGAACTGCTCGACCTGACCGACAGCCTCGAAGGCGCAGCCATCGACAAATACAGCTACACCCGCGACCTCTACATGAAAGTGCGCAGCCGCCAAACCGGCGGGACATTACCGCAAGGCGAGGATGACAATATCGACATCGACGAATTGGTGGACAGCGACCTGCCTGCCGAAGCCGGGGCAGATGCCTCCAATACCTCTGCCGGCGAAACTGCCGACCTTTATTTATACACCCCTATCCAAACCGGTAACACCAGCCGATGATGCGGCAAACGATTAATCCGGTTTCCATGCAAAAGGTCGTCTGAAAAGTGAACTGGCCCCCAAATCTTGGACACTCATAAAAGCCTTTTCAGGCGCTCTGTGCAAGCTGGGTTCTGTATGCGACAGGACTCAGCTTTTTCAATTTCAAACTGCAACGCTCCCGGTTGTAGTAATCCATATAGTCATCTATCTGCTTCATCAATTCATCTACCGTCAATTCACCTGCATTATAGAAACACTCCGTCTTCAACACCGCAAAGAAGCTTTCCATCGGCGCATTGTCCCAACAGTTCGCCTTTCGCGACATGCTTTGAACCATGGAATGCTCCGCAAGCAATTCCCTATATCCCGCCGTACGGTACAGCACACCTTGGTCCGAATGAAGCATCGTTCCTTCGCCAGTCAGCC
>NZ_JH164968.1:267210-290370 GCF_000227275.1 Neisseria sp. GT4A_CT1 | reverse complement strand
TGTTGCGCCTCAGTTGTTTGGACGGTTTGGTCTTTGTTCCTTTCGGTCTGTTTTTGGCTGAGGGTCTTTTAACTCCTTTAGGTAGGCGACCTTTGCGCGCATATAGCACAACTCTTCGATAAGCTCTGCCTGTGTTTTTTCGTGGTCGGGTTTATCTGCGATGAAGGGGTTTTTGCGGTGTTGGGGCATGGTTTTGGATTGGGGATGTTCGAGTGCGCCGATACCGCCTTCTTGATAGGCGCGTATCCATCGTCTCAGGTGGGTTCGGGAAATGCCGTAGTGGTCTGCGGTACGCTGTTGGCTGCGTATATGCAGGT
The DNA here is from genome assembly GCF_000227275.1 of Neisseria sp. GT4A_CT1. Classification (NCBI taxonomy): domain Bacteria; kingdom Pseudomonadati; phylum Pseudomonadota; class Betaproteobacteria; order Neisseriales; family Neisseriaceae; genus Neisseria; species Neisseria sp. GT4A_CT1. The sequence goes on along the minus strand of NZ_JH164968.1, from coordinate 290,053 downwards.
AGTGGAGTACGGCTTGGTATTTGAAGTGTAATGTATATTTGCTCATAAAAAAACTGCACCTTGTGAGTTGGAGGGGATGTCCAACTTTTGGGGTGCAGTTCAAACTTTCAGACGATCTTTGTGAAAGTTGGATCTCCAATTCAACCTACGCCTGTTATGTAAACAATGCGGTGTTTTCTTACATACGGCATCGTTGCGGCGGTTGTAAACGGTTTGTTCCGCCACCCGTTTTCCTTCGACCACGCGAATGCCCAGCCCGCTTTGGCGGCGATGTAGGCATGAGGTTTTACGCCATTTTTAAGAGTAACGCTATTCAAGACGCTCTTCTCGTACTTTTTTGCCATTATTCCATTCTATTCCGTGGTAACCTTCATTTTTTTTATCTTTATTAAGACGGAAAAACATTTCAGTTCCGTGCTTAACATTGCCATTCATTTCTTGTAAATGAACTTCACGGTTGCGTTCAAATTGCCAAATTGCAATCAGTTTACCGCTTTGGTCATACTCATGAGAAAAACCATCCGCTAAACCATTTTTATAATCAATCGCTGCTTTTAATTTACCATTTTCCCAATAATGCGTTATTTTTCCATCCAATTTTTCTTGTGCGTTATAGTTCATCACACTTTGTAGCTGACCATTCTCCCAATAAAGAGTGCTTTTACCCTGCAATCTTCCTTGTTTATTAAAGTTCATAACACTCTTCAACTTGCCATTTGGGTAGTAATGTGAAACTTCACCTATTAAACCACCACTTAGAAGAGCGGTATAAGTTTGTTCAACTTTTTTTAAATCATAATCATAATACTTTGTGCATTGCTGAGTGCCATTGACCGGTGCTTTACATTTAATCCGTGGGTCAGGGGGCGGAACTTGACTGACTACAACCGTTATTTGATTTCTATAGCTATTATTTGGTTGCGCAGGTCCAATTACAACCATCCGACCTTGGGGTCCTATAGGCGCCCAACATTGCCCACCAGATTCTGAACCGTTCGGGCAGTAGGCCATCGCAGGAGTAGCTAATAACATTCCACCTAAAATTGCTGATATATGTAATAGTCTTTTGTTATAAAAAGAATTCATCATATTTATCCCTATAAGAAAATAAAATCGCCAAAGTCTAACATACCGTCGGCGGAGAGGTGTTTGTACAGGTCAGGCAATATAACGCCGTAGCGGGTTTCGGTTTAACTAATAAGATATTGATAATTCATGATTTTTCCTTTACTGAGCTGAGTTTTGGTTTTGAACTCCATTGAAGCCGCGTTTTCAGACGGCCTCTTTCCTTTCCGTGTTACCGCCTGCCGTTTAAATAAGGCCTTGCCTGAAGGATGACGAGTTTGCCGCCTGCGAAAGCCCATTCGATGTCTTGTTCGCCGTTGCCGAAAAGCTGTTTGATTTGCTGTCCGGCTTGGTCGAGGCGGCGGATTTGGTCGTGGTTCATGACGTTGCCGCCGGTTATCGGCACTTCCCTGACGCCGCCGTTTTCATCCAGTTGCAGTGCGGTGGTTTCGTTGGAGGAGCTGAGGCGTTGTACGGCGTCGTTGCGGCGGTTGTAAACGGCTTGTTCCGCCACCCGTTTCCCTTCGACCACGCGAATGCCCAGCCCGCGTTTGGCGGCGATGTAGGAAGTGTTTTTCTGCGCGGTATCGTAGGGATTGACGGTAACGAGTACGCCGGAGAGGTCGGCATTGATGCTTTGCTGGACGAAGACGCTCATTTTCACGCTGTCGTGCGGCAGTCCGGCGATGCGGCGGGCTTCGTACGCGCTGTAATTGAAGACGGAAGCCCAAGATTGTTTCACTGCTTCCGCCAGCGCGTTTTCACCGGTTACGTTCGGCACGGTGGTGTACAGCCCCGCGCCGCTGAAATTCGGCAGGTCTTCGGAATTGGACGAGCTGCGGACGAACACGCCTTTGCTGTTTAACTGGCTGCGCCATTGTTCCGCCCAGGTGCGTTTCCATTCGGACGGGATTTCGGCATCAGTGATTTTTTTCTGCAATGCGAGTAAGGCGGTGCGGCGTTTGCGGTTGTCGCCGCCGCTTTGCGTTTCGATTTGCGCCAGTGTTGCCGCATTGATGCCGAGTTTGTCCATCATGGCGCGGTAGTAGGCGAAGGGGATGCAGAATCCGTCGGGGACGTTGCTGCCTGCGATATGGGCGCGGATATGGCCGAGGTTGGCGGCTTTGCTGCCGCAGTAGCGGCTGTCTTCACGGCGCAAGTTGGCAAGCGTCCGCAGGTTGTAATCGGTAGTGTCGGGCTGCGGCAGGGAGAGGTCGTCTGAAAAGGTTTTGGCGGCTGTGTTTCGGTTGGTTTGGGCGACCCGGTATTGTTTTGCGTCGGCTGCCAATTCGATGCGGCGGCCGATATAGGGGGCGAGGATTTTTTCCGCGTCTTTGAGGTAGATGTTGGGAATGCCCCAGCCGCGCGCCAAGACGTTCACATGCGACAGCGCGGTGGACGGTTTTTCGCTGATGATGCCTGCTACGGGCGGCAACACCAGCGGCACTTCTTTCAAGATGATGATGTCGTCCGCACCGACATCGTAAAGGTCGTCTTCCTGAGTGATGACGCGCAATGTGCCTACCGCTTTCCCCCTGTGCAACGGCAAATAAGGGAAATTCTGTATCAGGCTTTCTTGGGTTACAAAGGGGGCTTTGCTTTGCGCGGCAACGGTTTCCTGCCACAGGGAATTGGTTTTGTAACGCAGCGGGGCGAAGAAACTGTCTTTCAGACGACCTTCTGCCAATTTCAGCAATTCGGGCGTGATTTTGTCGCCTTCCCAAAATTCGTAAACGTATTCTTGAGTGCTGTTCTGCCAACTGATGGTGCCGAACAGGAAGCGGCGGTTCGGGCTGCGGTATTGTTCGAACAATTCTTTGCGCGTCGGCATCGGCTTCAAAATCTCGGCGAGATAGGTTTCGTGCAGGCGGTATTTCGGCGTGTTGATGTAGTCGGTGCGGTTGTTGTCTTCGCGGTCGATAAGGAAGAGGACGTGCGGGATTTCGTATTCGCTGTCTTGTTCGTAAACGCGCGAAAGCAGGTCGAAATCGGCGCGGCTGCGGATGGCGGGCAGCGCGGGCGTTTGCGTTTTGACCGGCGTGGCGGCTTGGCGTTTGTCAGACTCAAAATAAGAAGGCTTGCGCGCGGTCGGCGCGGCGGTATCGGCGACTTCGGCATTGGGATGGCAGGCGGCGAGCAGGAACAATAGGGAGAGGCAGACGCTGGTTTTCATGATAATGGCAACGAGAAAAAACGGATTGTAGCAAGAAAAGGTCGTCTGAAAATCAAGCCTGATTCTTTTTTCAGTTTGTATAGTGGATTAAATTTAAATCAGGACAAGGCGACGAAGCCGCAGACAGTACAGATAGTACGGAACCGATTCACTTGGTGCTTCAGCACCTTAGAGAATCGTTCTCTTTGAGCTAAGGAGAGGCAACGCCGTACTGGTTTAAAGTTAATCCACTATACTGCTAGAATCCCGACTTCATTTCCAGCCTGTCGTTTTCAGACGACCCGCTACATTTCTTCGAACAATCAGGATACAAAACATGAATAAAACCGGATTATTTCTCTCCTTGGCGTTCTTCGCCGCCGCCCCGCCTTCCACGGCGGAAACCGCACACTCATCCGGCAAAGGGCGGACACAGGTCAAAAATACGGAAATCACGCAGCAGCATACAAAACAAACGGACGGCAAGCCGCTTGCCGACGGCTTCGGCAGCCTGTCGCGCCAAGATGCGCGCGTACGCGAAATCCTGAGTTTGGTTGCACCTGACGCAGACGTGGAAAAACTGAATATGATGTCGCTGCGGCCTTGGAAAAACGGCCTCCAAGTCGCGCTGGTGTGCCTGAATAAGCATCCGCTTGGCGATTTTTACCGCGAAAACCCGAATCACTACGCGCAATGCGGAGCCGACTCGGGCAACCCCGTCGCTCAAATGACCCTTGCCGTGCTGACAAAGGATACCGATGGTAAATTCGCCCTTGCCGCCACGCCTTATACCGAACGTTATGATTATGAAGAAAAAGACGAATTTTATCCGTCCCCCAAACCTGCTATGGAAGGGAAGCGGCAGTTTGTCGTGCAAATCCCCGATGGCGGTTTGCAAATCGGGCTGCCCGCCCGTCTCGATTTTGCCGCTTATCGCCTGAACGATAAAACTGATGCCTTCGGCCTGCGCTTGCAGAACACGGTCGGTTATGCAGGAGGCGGCAGCTTGGAAGAGTTTATGGTGCTGTTTGCCGTTATTGAAGGTCGTCTGAAACCCGTTTTGAACGCCAACACCTTTACGCTTGAAAACATTGCCGGCAGCTGGAATAAGGACGGTACACGCCAACATGATGTATATACCGACACATACATCCTGAAAATGTCGCCGCAGCAGCATCATGGATTTTACGACATCATTTGGCAAGCGAAGGGCATGAAAAACGGCGAACGGAAAATCTACCGCTGGGATGCGGAAAAACAGGAGTACGGCAGTTTGGAATAGTAGCGTTGCCGGTTGCCATACAGGATGGCGTATTGGCGGCAGGCATCATGCGAAAGCAGTTGGCACGGCGTTTTGCCTGATTGGGAATCCAATCGCTTTCGGTTTTTGAGGTACGCTGCTGCTTGCATAGTGTATTAACTAAATCAGGACAAGGCGAGACAGTACAGATAGTACGGAACCGATTCACTTGGTGCTTCAGCACCTTAGAGAATCGTTCTCTTTGAGCTAAGGCGAGGCAACGCCGTACTGGTTTAAAGTTAATCCACTATATATTCCGTCCGTCATGATGGGAATAACAACAAAAGGTCGTCTGAAAACCCTGTTCGGGGTCTTTCAGACGACCTTTTTCTTGACCCAACCCTTTCAAACCATCGCTTGATACAACGCAATCATCATCGGCATGGTAATGACGCACAGCAGCGTCGTGATGCCGTAAATCGCGCTGGCTTTACGGGCGTTCTGACCATAAACCATCGCCATTTGGGTAACGGTGGACGCGGCGGGGCTGACGGTGGCGAGGAAGCTGATGAGGACGACGGTATCGCTGTGCCCACCGAGGTGCGCAATGCCCGAAATTTTGACAAACACCAGCAGAATCAGCGGGATAAGCATCAGACGCAGGAAGGCGACGAGGTAAATCCGTTTGGAGAGGACGATTTCTTTAAGCGGCAGCGAGGCAATCAGCATTCCGGCAACGAGCATGGCGACCGGACCTATCATGCCGCCAATCGTGGCGAGCGTGTTGTCGATGATGTGCGGCAGTTTGATTTGGAAGGCAAACATGAGCACGCCGATAAAGATGGAAAGGATGTTGATATTGGTGAGTACGGTTTTCCACGCAAGATTACCGCGCCCGCAAAGCAGCAGGCGCAAATGTGTCCAGAAAAGGAACATTTGGACGATGATGAAGCCGCTGGTGTAAATCACCCATTGCGGTCCGAAAATGGACATCACCAGCGGAATGATGAGATTGCCGGAATTGGTGTAAACCGTGGCGGCGTGTTCGAGCGTATCGAGCTTAAACAGGGTTTTAAAAAGCCTGCCCAGCGCGATCAGCAGGATGTGGAACACGACCGCCAAGGCGACCGAGAGTTTCAACCCGTCAATGATGTCGGGTGTATTCTCGATTTGGAAGGCGTGAATCATCACCGACGGGCTGATGAGGTAGAGCGCGATGACGGAGAGCGTGCGGCTGTGTTCGGAATTCAGAAGCTTGGATTTCACCAACGCCATGCCCATCAGGACAATCAGGGTCAGCTCGGTGATTTTGCCGGCGAGGAGCAGGGCGGTTTCCATGAGTGTGGCACATTTTGGGAAAACGGAAATTTTACGCTTGCGCGCCAGTGCGGACAATGTATTCGGAACACGGTTTCAGACGACCTTTCCGTGTTTGCCGCCGTATTCAAAAGGCAAAGGTCGTCTGAAAACGCCGCTCGGATTTTCAGACGACCTCACGCTCTGCCCTGTTCTCATTTACGCACAGACACAGCGGGAATGGCAGCACGTTGCCCCAAGTAGAATGTTGACAATTTTTCACCCGACGACAGGGCGTTTTCAGTATAATACCGCCCGCAAATTTCCTTTTTTTTGAAAAGCATAAATCATGACTACTTCAAATCAAAATGTGCTGGAGCGTATATTCAATTTAAGCGCAAACGGCACGAATGTGCGCACTGAGCTGACGGCAGGTCTGACCACCTTCCTCGCCATGTGTTACATCATCATCGTCAATCCGCTGATTCTCGGCGAAACGGGCATGGACATGGGCGCGGTATTCGTCGCCACCTGTATCGCTTCCGCCATCGGCTGCTTCGTGATGGGCTTCGTCGGCAACTATCCGATTGCGCTCGCGCCGGGCATGGGCTTGAACGCCTACTTTACTTTCGCCGTCGTCAAAGGCATGGGCGTGCCCTGGCAGGTGGCTTTGGGCGCGGTATTCGTTTCCGGCATCATTTTCATTTTATTCAGCTTTTTCAAAGTGCGCGAAATGCTGGTGAACGCGCTGCCTATGGGTTTGAAAATGTCGATTGCCGCCGGTATCGGACTGTTTCTGTCGCTGATTGCGCTCAAAGGTTCCGGCATCATCGTCGCCAGCGACGCGACTTTGGTGAAACTGGGCGACATCCACCAACCTGCCGCGCTTTTGGTGCTGGCAGGCTTCGCTATGGTGGTGGCTTTGGGGCATTTCCGCGTCAAAGGGGCGATTATCCTGACCATTCTGGCAATCACAGCCATTTCCACCCTACTGGGCTTGAGCGATTTTAAAGGCGTGGTCGGAGAAATTCCGAGCATAGCGCCGACTTTCATGCAGATGGATTTCAATGGTCTCTTTAAAATCAGCATGATCAGCGTGATTTTCGTCTTTTTCCTGGTTGATTTGTTTGACTCCACCGGCACGCTGGTCGGCGTTTCCCACCGTGCGGGCCTGCTGGAAGACGGCAAACTGCCTCGTCTGAAACGCGCCCTATTCGCCGACTCGACCGCCATCGTCGCCGGTGCCGCACTGGGTACGTCCTCGACCACGCCGTATGTCGAAAGCGCGGCAGGCGTGTCCGCAGGCGGCCGCACCGGTCTGACTGCCGTAACCGTCGGCGTATTGATGTTGGCGTGTCTGATTTTCTCGCCGCTGGTGCAGAGTATCCCCGGCTTCGCCACCGCGCCCGCGCTGCTCTACGTTGGTGCGCAAATGCTGCGCAGCGCGCGTGAAATCGACTGGGACGACATGACCGAAGCCGCCCCCGCTTTCCTGACCATCGTGTTCATGCCGTTCACCTATTCGATTGCCGACGGCATCGCCTTTGGCTTCATCAGCTACGCCGTGATTAAACTTTTATGCAACCGCATCAAAGACGTGCCGCCTATGGTATGGATAGTCGCCGTATTGTGGGCATTGAAATTCTGGTTTATGGGCGGCTGATGCCGTTTCCAGGTTAGTCGTTTCATTCCCCGCAATAGCAAAAGGTCGTCTGAAAATTTTCAGACGACCTTTTTTTGGTTTTTACGATGTACTGAATATTTGAAACTTCGCGCTATCGATCCGCTCAATATTCAAAGGCATCAGCCAATGCTTAAAACCACTCTTTCTTACCGACAACATAAACTTGTTCAAATTCTTCCGGCGTACATTTCAGGTATTTAACGATGTCGATGATACAGAAAACAAAAACAATCATCGGACCAACGAGAATAAACGAACCTAAAATACAAATCAACAGGTAGATGATACCGACTTTGTTTACGCCCAAATAAAATTTATGCACCCCAAAGCAACCTAAAAAGAACGCCAAAACAGAGGCAACAAGTCGTTTGTCATCGGTAATACGAGAAGATTGCAGAGGTGTATTTTCGGACATTTTTTTCTCCAAACGGATAGTCAATATTAAGAAAGTGTTTTTAAGTATAGCAGAATAATGATATTAATTTCACACAGATTTTATTTTTACTGCCCGCCTGAAACGCATCCTGTTTGCCGACTCGACTGCCATCGTCGCCGATGCCGGCATATCTGATTTTCTCGCCGCCGGTGCAGAGCATCCCCAACTTCGCTACCGCCCCCGCACTGCGTTACGGCGGCTGATGCCGTTTCCAGATTTGATTCCACAATCGTTTATATTCGTCTCCGCAATAACAAAAGGTCGTCTGAAAATTTTCAGACGACCTTTTTTGGTTTTTAAGATGTACTGAATATTTGAAACTTCGCGCTATCGTTCCGCTCAAAATTCAAAGGCATCAGCCAATGCTTAAAACCACTCTTTCTTACCGACAACATAAACTTTTTCAAATTCTTCCGGCGTAGATGTCAGGTATTTAAAGATGTCGAAGAGAGATAAAACGATAACAGCTATCAAAGCAGGATAGACAAACATACCCACCACGCCAAGCACCAAATAGATGATACCGGCTTTGTTTAAGCCCAAATAGAATTTATGCGCTCCGAAGCAACCTAAAAAGAACGCCAAAGCCGCGGCGATGATGCGTTTGTTGGTAGTAGGAAGGGATTGCAGAGGTGTATTTTCGGACATTTTTTCTCCAAACGGATAGTCAAAATTAAGAAAGTGTTTTTAAGTATAGCAGAATAATGATATTAATTTCACATAGATTCTATTTTTATTGAATAACAAACCTATAAAATTTCGTAAATTTATGTTACAAAAACCCTAATTTACAGCTGAAATATGCGATTTTATATACATTTTTAGCATATTATACTTACTACCTTTATTTATCTTTTCGATTTATCCGCATTCCTTAGCCAACCCGCCCTGCTTAAAGTTTCAGACGACCTCGGCACTGCGTTTGACTCTGCCGCGCCTGTCTAGTTCAGATTTAAAAATGAAACAACACCAAACTCAAGGCAATCACCGCCATGCCGGACGTCAACCCGTAAACGGTTTCGTGTCCGTCGGAATAACGCTTGGCGGCGGGCAATAATTCGTCCAACGCGAGGAACACCATCACGCCCGCAATCACGCCGAACACCGCGCCGAACACGAAAGGCGATAAAAACGGCTTGAGCATGGTGTAGCCCAAAACCGCGCCCAAAGGTTCGGCAAGCCCGGAAGCAAGGCAGGCTAGGACGGTTTTTTTGCGGTTGCGGGTGGCGAAATAAACGGGGGCGGCAATGGAAATGCCTTCGGGAATATTGTGTATCGCAATCGCCAGAGCCAGCGGCATCCCGACGGCGGGGTTTTCCAGCGTGGCGAAAAACGTTGCCAAACCTTCAGGAAAGTTGTGCGCGGTAATCGCAAACGCCGCCATCATGCCGACGCGGGCGATGTGGCGGCGTTTGTTTTCCTGAAAGGCGGGATCGTGCGGGTCGAGCGTTTCATGCGGGTTCGGCACAAGGCGGTCAATCAGCGCAATCGCCCCCATGCCCGCCAGAAAAGCCAGCGTCGCGGCGGCAAAGGCTTTGTCTTTGTCGTAAACCTGCGCGAAGGCTTCGCTGGATTTGTTGAAAATCTCCGTCAGCGACACATATACCATCGCCCCGCCCGCAAACGCCAAGCCGAACGACAATACGCGCGGGTTTGGCGTTTTGGAAAACATCACCAACCCGCTGCCCAGTACGGTAAACAATCCTGCGGCGAGGGCGATGCCGAAGGCGGTGATGAGGTTGGTTGAGCTGATATCAGGCATCGTCTTGAGTCATTAACACAATAAAGAAATCAGCCTAACATATTTTCCTAAATTAGAGAATAATTATTATTTATATTTATATTGACAAGAACAAATGTCGGATTAGAAACGTCGGCAAATATAGTGGATTAACTTTAAATCAGGACAAGGCGACGAAGCCGCAGACAGTACAGATAGTACGGAACCGATTCACTTGGTGCTTCAGCACCTTAGAGAATCGTTCTCTTTGAGCTAAGGCGAGGTAACGCCGTACTGGTTTAAAGTTAATCCACTATAAAAACCATTCCAACCCCTTTTCCCTTCCTCCAAACGGCAACGCAGCCCGCCATCCGCCAGTCTGAAACGCCGCCGGATTTTCCATATAAATGGAAGAAATGTTATGATTTTGCAATCTTCCCTCTTTCAGACGACCCAGTGCGGATGATGTGAAAGGTCGTCTGAAACACATTCACCCCCCTCCGAAACGAGACATTCATGACCCTGCAAATCGGTATCGACTTAGGCACGACCAACAGCCTGATTGCCCAGTTCCACAACGGCGAAACCCGCCTGATTCCCAACCAACACGGCCATTTTCTGACACCGTCGGTCATCAGCGTCGCCGAAGACGGCAGCATCCTGACCGGCATCGCCGCACGCGAACGCCTCTCCACCGCCCCGACGCTGACCGCCTCGGCGTTCAAGCGATTTATGGGAACGGATAAAACTTTCCATTTGGGCAAGCGCACGTTCCGCGCCGAAGAATTGTCCGCGCTGATTTTAAAAAGCCTGAAAGAAGATGCGGAAGCCTTTTTGGGAGAACCGGTATGCGATGTCGTTCTGACCGTTCCCGCCTATTTCAACGCCATCCAACGTCAGGCAACGAAAAACGCGGCACAGATGGCAGGTTTGAACGTCCTTCGTTTGCTCAACGAACCGACTGCCGCCGGCCTTGCTTACGGATTGCAGGAAAAACCCGACGACACGCGCTTTTTGATTTACGACTTGGGCGGCGGGACGTTTGACGTATCCGTACTCGATTATTTCGACGGCGTCGTCCAAGTATCCGCCAGCGCGGGCGACAACCATTTGGGCGGCGAAGATTTCGTCAACGTGCTGCGCCAGTGTTTCCTGAAAAAATGCACGACGCTGACGTCGTCTGAAAGCGACAAACTGGCGCAAAACAGCGAATTGTGGCAGGTATTGGAAACCGCCAAGCGCAAACTCGGCGAAGAAATGCAGGCAGAAATCCGTTTCCATTACGGCGACACGGTTCACACCGCCGTCATCAGCCGCGAAGAATTCCAAGAAGCCGCCACGCCATTAATGGGCCGCCTGCGTCAACCGCTGGAGCGCGCATTGCGCGATGCCAAGCTGCACCCTTCGCAAATCGACGGCATCATCTTGGTCGGCGGCGCGACGCGGATGCCGATGATTCGGCATTCCATTGCCCAACTGTTCCGCCGCATCCCGCTTGTTTCGGTCAATCCCGACGAAGCCATCGCACGCGGCGCGGCGGTGCAGGCGGCGCTGATTGCGCGCAACGAAAGCGTGGAAGAAGTCGTCCTTACCGACGTGATGCCCTTCTCGCTCGGCACGGAAGCCGGCATGGACATTGGCGACCAATACGTTACCGGACGGTTTTTCCCGATTATTGAACGCAATATGCCCGTTCCCGTTTCGCGCGTCGAAACTTTCATCACTTCCCACGACGGGCAGAAAGTGATTTTGGTCGATGTTTTGCAGGGCGAGTCCATGCTTGCCAAAGAAAACCTGAAACTGGGTGAACTGTCGGTCAACGTCCCGCCCAAGCCGAAAGGACAGGTATCGATAGACGTCCGCTTCAGCTACGACGTCAACGGGCTTTTAGAAGTCGACATCAGCAACAAAAACCTGAATCTGCACATCAATCAGGTTTTCCGTCAAAACAGCCAAAGCCTGACGCCTGAAGAAATCAAGGCTTCCCTGATCAAACTCGCCGCCTTGAAAATCCATCCGCGCGATCAGCAGCACAATATCTATCTGTTGGAAAAAGCCAAACGCCTGTATGAAGAATTCCTCGGAGACAACCGGCACATCATCGCTGCGGAAGTGGCGCGTTTTGAAGCCGTATTGGAAACGCAGGACCCGATCGTCATCCATAGGGCGCAACAGCAATTTAGCGAATTTTTAAACCGTTTCGACGGCGGCTGGCTGCTGTAAGCGCATCGCTTTTCATCGGACACGCCGAACAATGAAAGATAAAATCCATTGAAAACAAAAAATTATGCAATACCGGCAAAAATAAGTTGACACCTTTCCGACGCATCCATATAATGCACGGCTTATCGGGTCGTTAGCTCAGTCGGTAGAGCAGCGGACTTTTAATCCGTTGGTCGAGCGTTCGAATCGCTCACGACCCACCAAATTTTAAAAGCTGAGTTGAAAAACTCAGCTTTTTTATTATCTTTCAGATATACGCAGACCAAGCCATACGAAAACGCCGTATCGGTTTAAAACTAACCCACCAAACAATCAAAGCTGTCTGAAACGCCGCAATCATACAAAACCGCGTTTTCAGACGACCCCGCCAACGCCACTCGGAATCCACATGATCAGCAGACTGACCGGCAAGCTCATCGAGAAAAACCCGCCGCAAATCGTCATCGACGTCAACGGCGTCGGCTACGAAGCCGACGTATCCATGCAGACCTTCTACAACCTGCCCGCCTTGGGCGAAACCGTACAGCTTTACACCCAGCTCGTCGTCCGTGAAGACGCGCATTTGTTGTTCGGCTTTGCGACTGCCGACGAGCGGGCGACGTTCCGCCAATTGGTCAAAGTCAGCGGCATCGGCGCGAAAACCGCGCTGGGCATACTCTCCGCCATGTCCGCCGACGAACTTGCCCGCGCGGTTGCCGACGAAGACATCAAACGCCTGTCCTCCGCCCCGGGCATCGGCAAAAAAACCGCCGAACGCATGGTTTTGGAACTGCGCGGCAAACTGGTTTCCCATACCGCTGCCGACGGGCTTTTCGCCGCCGCGCCTGCCGCCGACGAAACGGACGACATCGTCAACACCCTGATTGCGCTGGGTTACAACGAACGCGAGGCAAAAGCCGCCATCAAAGGCATCCCCAAAGGCACGGAAGTCGGCGAAGGCGTGCGCTTGGCTTTGAAAAACCTGTTGAAATAAAACATATCCTGCCTTACCGTCAAAACGCGGCAACCATACAAAGAGGTCGTCTGAAAACTGAAATAGGTTTTCAGACGACCTCTTTTTTACATCAAACCGCTTACGCGCCGCGTTTTTCCAAAGCGGCTACGGCGGGCAACTCTTTGCCTTCCAAGAATTCGAGGAACGCGCCGCCGCCGGTGGAGATGTAGCCGATTTGGTCGGTAACGCCGAATTTGGCAATCGCCGCCAGCGTGTCGCCGCCGCCCGCAATCGAGAACGCTTTGCTTTGGGCGATGGCTTCGGCAAGGGCTTTCGTGCCGCCTGCGAACTGGTCAAACTCGAACACGCCGACCGGGCCGTTCCACACCACCGTGCCAGCGGCTTTGAGCAACTCGGCAAGCGCGGCGGCGGATTTCGGGCCGATGTCCAAAATCATGTCGTCTTCGGCAACGTCGGCAATGTCTTTGACGACCGCTTCGGCATCGGCGGCAAAGGCTTTGGCAACGACGACATCGGTCGGCAGCGGTACGGAGCCGCCTTTGGCCGCCATTTTCGCCATGATTTTTTTGGATTCTTCCACCAAATCATGTTCCGCCAGCGATTTGCCGATGGCTTTGCCTTCCGCCAACAGGAAGGTGTTGGCGATACCGCCACCAACGATGAGTTGGTCGACTTTGTCCGCCAGCGATTCGAGAATGGTCAGTTTGGTGGACACTTTGCTGCCGGCAACAATCGCCACCATCGGACGCGCGGGCTGTTTCAGGGCTTTGCCCAAAGCGTCGAGTTCGCCCGCCATCAATACGCCGGCGCAGGCAACGGGGGCGGCTTGGGCAACGGCTTCGGTCGAGGCTTGGGCGCGGTGGGCGGTGCCGAACGCGTCGTTGACGAATACGTCGCACAAGGCGGCATAGGCTTTGCCCAGTTCCAAATCGTTTTTCTTCTCGCCTTTGTTGATGCGCACGTTTTGCAGCATGACGACATCGCCCGCGTTCAGGGCGGGTTTGTTTTCACGCCAGTCGTTCAATACTTTCACGTCTTTGCCCAACAGGCTGCCCAAGTGCGCGGCAACGGGCGCGACATCGTCTTCGGGGTGGAACTCGCCTTCGGTCGGGCGGCCCAAGTGGGTCATCACGATAACGGACGCGCCGTTTTCCAAGCAGTATTTGATGGACGCGAGCGAGGCGCGGATACGGGTGTCGTCGCTGATTTTGCCGTCTTTGAACGGCACGTTCATATCGGCGCGGATGAGGACGGTTTTGCCCTGCACGTTTTGTTCGGTCAGTTTCAGAAATGCCATGATGTATCCTTTGTGAAGGTTGGAAACGGAAATGGGAATGTTCTCAATTATCCGCGAACGGGGCGCATCGGTAAAGGCGGGATTTGCCTGCGCTTGATTTGCGTCAGCGGTAGGGTCGATATAAGGTCGTCTGAAAACGTGGTTTGAATGCAGTATAGTGGATTAACTTTAAACCAGTACGGCGTTGCCTCGCCTTAGCTCAAAGAGAACGATTCTCTAAGGTGCTGAAGCACCAAGTGAATCGGTTCCGTACTATCTGTACTGTCTGCGGCTTCGTCGCCTTGTCCTGATTTAAATTTAATCCACTATAAAAACCCAAATCCCTCCTTTCAGACGACCTCCCGCCGAATCTTTGCTAAACTACACGAAAATACGTTCACCCCCCTCAAACCTATGCTCACCTACACCCCGCCCGATCCGCGACAACCTGCCAAAACCCATGAAAAACCCTGGCTCTTGCTGCTGATGGCATTTGCCTGGCTGTGGCCGGGCGTGTTTTCGCACGACTTGTGGAATCCCGCCGAACCCACCGTCTTTACCGCCGTCGAAGCCTTAGACGCAGGCGCGACGCCGTTGGTCGCCCATGTGTTGGGACAGCCGGATTTTCAGATCCCGCCCGTCTATTTGTGGGTGGCGGCGGCGTTCAAACACCTGTTGTCGCCTTGGGCGGCGGACGCTTATGATGCCGCGCGTTTTGCGGGCGTCTTCTTTACGATTATCGGGCTGACCGCCTGCGGTTTTGCCGGATTCAACTTTTTGGGCAAGCACCACGGGCGCAGCGTCGTCCTCATTCTGATCGGCAGCATCGGGCTGCTCTCGGTCGCGCACTTCCTCAACCCCGCTTCGGTCGCCTTTGCCGCATCGGGCATGATATTGTGCGGCTTTTCGTTGGCGCAACGCCGCGTCATTACCTCTTCCCTGCTGCTGGGCTTCGGCTGGGCGTTGCTGTCGCTTTCATCGGGCTATCTGATGACCGCCGCGCTGATGTTTTTAGCACCCGCCCTGTTGCTCGATGAGAAATGGCGCGTCAAACGCTACTACCTGACGCTGGTCGGCGCATTCGCCATCGGACTGCCGCTCTTGACGGTTTATCCGCTCATTTTCTCCAGAACCCAGCCCGAACTGTTTTCCATCTGGCTGCAACACCACTCGCTCGGCGCATTCGGCGGATTGGGTGGTTTTCAGACGACCTTCAGCCTGTTCTATTACCTGAAAAACCTGCTCTGGTTTACCCTGCCCGCATGGCCGCTCGCCGCATGGACGTTAAGCCGCCCCCGCATCCGCGAAAAAAACTGGAGCGTATTGTGCATTTCGTGGTTCCTCATCGTCCTCAGCATACTCGCCGTCAGCCCGCAACGCCTGCAAGACAACCTCGTTTGGCTGCTGCCCCCGCTCGCCCTGCTCGGTGCGGCGCAACTGGACGGACTGCGGCGCGGTGCGGCGGCGTTTATCAACTGGTTCGGCGTTATGGCGTTCGGACTTTTCGCCATTTTCCTGTGGACGGGCTTCTTCGCCATGAACTACGGCTGGCCTGCCAAACTCGCCGAACGCGCCGCCTATTTCAGCCCGTATTACACGCCTGACATCGACCCGATACCGATGGCGGTCGCCCTGTTGTTTACCCCGCTGTGGCTGTGGGCGATTACCCGCAAAAACATCCGCGGCAGACAGGCAGTGACCAACTGGGCGGCAGGCGTTACGCTGGCGTGGGCATTGCTGATGACCCTGTTCCTGCCGTGGCTCGACGCCGCCAAAAGCCACGCACCCGTCGTCCTCCAAATGGAAGCCGCCCTCTCTCCCGAACTGAAACAACGGCTTTCAGACGACCTTGAATGTATCAGCATCGCCAACGAAGACCACCGCGCCCGTATCGCTTGGGCGCAATACAGCGACTTGACACTCCATATCGACGACGCTGCCTGCCGCTACCTTCTGGTGCAGCAGCCTAAAAATACCGACGCGCCGCCGGGCTGGACGAAAATCTGGCAGGGCGCGCGCCCGAGAAACAAAGTGGAAGGCTTCGCCCTGCTGGAGAAAGCGGAATGAATCCGCTAGGGGCGTGAATGGCAAACGTCGTCTGAAAATCGGTTTCAGACGACGTTTTTTCATGGGAATTTGAGTATCGGAAACATTGTTTGCAAGAATGCGTCTGACAGGCGTTTGATATAGTGGATTAACAAAAATCAGGACAAGGAGACGAAGCAGCAGACAGTACAGATAGTACGACAAGGCGAGGCAACGCCGTACTGGTTTAAAGTTGATCCACTATAAACACAAAGGTCGTCTGAAAACCCATATTCAGGTTTTCAGACGACCTTTTATGCCGCAAATTATGCTTCAAATCCCGTGTTATTGCAGGCTGTGTTCCAGCGACACGCCTGCCGCCCAGCCGGTTTTCGGGTCTTTGCTTTCTTTGACTACGCCTGAGTTGAACGAGAGAGTCGTGCGTTTGGAGAATTTGTATTCGGTGTTGAACGCGAGCTGTTTGTAGTTCTTGCCGGTATCGGAGCGGCCGTAGGCGACGCCGAGTTTCGGGGTGATGTTGCCCATGGTGTAGCCGGCGGTGACTTGGAAATCGCGGGTGTTGGTATTGGTTTTGGTTTCGTCTTCCCAGTGGAATTTGTCGGCGACATTGCGGGCGTACATCATGCCGGCGGCGAGGTAGAGGTTGTCTTTGTCGTAGCCGACTTTCATGGAATGAACCTGTCTGTCTTTCGTATCGTCAGGCGAACCGTTGCGGGCGTATTCGAGGGCGTAGTGGGCGTTGAAGCCGTTGGTCGGGTGTTTGTAGTGCAAGCCTACGCCCGCCATCCAGTCGCCGTTGCGTTTCCTGTCTTTGTATTTGTTGGCACCGGGCGCGATTTGGACGCGGTAGTTGAAGCCGTTGTCGAAGGTTTTGGATTCGTAGTTCAGGGCGATTTCACGGCCGCCGAAACGGGTCATACGCCCCATGGTTTGGGTGTGGTTGTTGCCGTTGAACGCGTCTTGTTCGCCGGTCAGGTAGTGCATGGGGGTACTGAGCCAGCCGGCGCGGACGGTACCGAAATCGCCGCGCAAACCGATATAGGAGTCGTCCGTACTCCAGCCGTTGTAGTCGAAGGCGACGAATGAATTGACGCCGTAGATGAGCTTGAGGTCTTTGTCGAGTTTTTCACTGCCCATAATCCAGATGCGGCTGTTGTTGTCGGATATATCGGTAGCGGATTGGCCTTTGCCGTTGCGTTCGTGCTCGATGGAGGTAAATATCCGTCCGCCGATTTTGGCTTCATTGTCGGATGCCAAAGCGGGAACGGCAAGCGGGACGGCAACCGCAATCATCAGCAACTTCTTCATTTTATTCTCCTTTTGTTTGATTTTTCTGAACTTTTGTTTCGACAGGGTTTTATACTATTTTAGGCGTGCAAAAAAATCAATATTTTTGTAATCGCTTGTAACTTTTATTTTCAAAAATGTTTTTTATGGCGTTTTTTTGTGTTATCTTGCAAACCAATTCCAAGAACAGGCGGATTATTTCAGATATTTATAGAGAATAAATCTTTTTATCCGCCTAAATTCAGAATATTTCCCTATTTTGTAGTCGTATGTAATTTTTTTATTTCTGCAAGACTCAAACCTGAGGGGAGATAAGGAAAAGAGGAGAAACAACGTGCTGCCGACCAAACTTTATTCCGTATCGGCTTTATCGCTTGCCGTGGTGCTTGCGCTGTCGGCGTGTCATCGCGAAGTCAAGCCCGCGCCCGAATTCAAACGCAGCGAATACAATAAAATCGTCATCAGCAACGCAGTCGAACCGAGTACGCTCGACCCGCAAAAAAGCTCGGATATGGCGGCGGGCGCGATTATCCGTCAGATGATGGACGGCTTGGTCAGTACGGATGCCGAAGGCAAAACCATTCCCGCGTTGGCGTTGAAATGGGAGCCGTCGGACGAAGGGCGCGTTTGGACGTTCCACCTGCGCGATGCGAAATGGAGCAACGGCGACCCGATTACCGCCGAAGATTTCGTTTACAGCTTCCGCCGCCTCGCCGATCCCGAAGTCGCCGCGCCTAGCAGCAGCTATTTGGAAGATGCGAAAATACAGGGGGCGGCGGAAATCCTGCAAGGCAAGGCGAAGCCGGATACTTTGGGCGTCAAGGCTTTGGACGAGAAAACGCTGCAATTCACGCTCACCGCGCCTGTGCCGTATTTCCCCGACATGCTGATTCAGCAATTCACCTATCCCGTCCACCGCGCCACGGTCGAGAAATTCGGTGAAAAATGGACGCAGCCGGGCAATTATGTCTCCAGCGGCGCATACATCCTCAAAGAATGGCACGTCAACAGCCACATCACCATGGATAAAAACCCCGCTTATTACGACAGCAAAAAAGTATCCATCCCGCGGGCGGTGTTCCTCGCCAGCGGCAAAGAATACGACCGCTACCGCGCCGACGAAGTGGACGTTACCTACGGCATCCCTTCCGACCAGATTAAGATTGCCGAGAAAGAATTTCCCGGTCAGGTTCGGCGCGCGACTTTGCTGTGTTCTTGGTTTTTAGAGCCGAACTTGGAATCCGCCGAATTTAAAAATCCCAAAGTCCGCCGCGCGCTCAACCTGCTGACCGACCGCGCCATCATTACCAAGGTTGCCGCACGCGGCGACAAGGAAGCGTTCCAGCTTACCCCGCCGAATATGCAGGGCGGCGGCGAGTCTGCGCCTGCGTGGAAGCCGCTGAAACGCGAAGCGCGTATTGCCGAAGCAGAAAAACTCTTGCGCGAAGCGGGTTATAGCGAAGAGAAACCGTTCGAGTTCCAAATCGTCTATACCACCAGCGAGGCCGCCAAGAAACAAATTACCGCGCTGCAATCCATTTGGAAGGCGACCGTGCCGTTCGTTCGCCCCACGTTGATGAACGAAGAATGGAAAACCTTCTTGGACAAGCGCATGCAGGGCAATTTCAGCATGGCGTTCGCGGGTTGGTGTTCCGACTACAACGACCCTGCGGGCATGCTCAATATTTTCAAATCCAACAATCCGAACAACGCCTTCCATTACAAGAATCCCGAGTTTGACAAGCTGATGAACAGCACGCTCGAAGCGGGCATTTCCGCCGAAGAACGCGCTCGCCGCTACGTCAGCGCCGAGGCGATGCTGCAACGCGACGACGCCTTTATCCCGCTGTATCACCAAGTCAGCATCAATCTGGTGAAACCCGACATCCAAGGCTACTCCGACCGCGACCCGCTGAAAAACTATACTGTTAAGAATTGGTCGTTTGCACCCAAGAAGTGATTTGATAACATAGACACGTTTTTCAGACGACTTCCCCGTACACTAAATTGAAGAGGTCGTCTGAAACCGCGAAACCCTATTGGAGAATCCCGTTCATGAATACCGTATCGAATTACCTGTCCGCATTGCGCGAAGCCATGAAGGCGCAAGGCTTGGACGCACTCGTCATCCCCTCCGCCGACCCCCATCTTTCCGAATACCTGCCCGCACACTGGCAGGCGCGCCGCGAGTTGTCGGGCTTTACCGGCTCGGTCGGCACTTTCGTCGTTACCGTCGATGAAGCGGGCGTGTGGGTGGACAGCCGCTATTGGGAACAAGCCACTAAACAGCTTGCGGGCAGCGGCATTGAATTGCAAAAAAGCGGGCAAGTTCCGCCGTATAACGAATGGCTCGCGGCAAACCTGCCCGAAAACGCCGCCGTCGGCATCCCTTCCGATATGGTGTCGCTCACCGGCAAACGCACTTTGGCGCAATCCCTGACCGCCAAAAACATCCGCATCGAACACCCCGACGACCTGCTTGACCAAGTGTGGACCAGCCGTCCCGCCATCCCCGCCGAAACCGTATTCATCCACGACCCCGCCTACGTCTCCGAAACCGCCGCCGAAAAACTCTCCCGCGTGCGCGCCGTCATGGCGGAAAAAGGCGCGGATTACCACTTGGTTTCCTCGCTTGACGACATCGCTTGGCTGACCAACCTGCGCGGCAGCGACGTGCCTTTCAATCCCGTTTTCGTGTCCTTCCTGCTTATCGGCAAAGACCACGCCGTCCTGTTTACCGACCAAGGTCGTCTGAACGCCGAAGCCGCCGCCGCGCTGCAAACCGCCGGCATCACGGTCGAACCTTACGCCCAAGTTGCCGACAAACTCGCGCAAATCGGCGGCACGCTGCTTATCGAACCGAACAAAACCGCCGTCAGCACCCTCGTACGCCTGCCCGAAAGCGTGCGCCTGATCGAAGGCATCAACCCGTTCACCTTCTTCAAATCCGTCAAATCCGAAGCCGATATCGCCCACATCCGCGAAGCGATGGAACAAGACGGCGCGGCGTTGTGCGGCTTCTTCGCCGAGTTTGAAGACATCATCGACAACGGCGGCAGCCTGACCGAAATTGACGTGGACACCATGCTCCACCGCTACCGCAGCGCACGTCCGGGCTTCATTTCATTGAGTTTCGACACCATCGCGGGCTTTAACGCCAACGCCGCCCTGCCGCATTACAGCGCAACGCCTGAAAGCCACAGCACCATCAGCGGCAACGGCCTCCTACTCATCGACTCCGGCGCGCAATACAAAGGCGGCACGACCGACATCACCCGCGTCGTCCCCGTCGGCACACCGAGTGCCGAACAAAAACGCGACAACACCCTCGTCCTCAAAGCCCATATCGCGCTTGCCGAAGCCGTGTTCCCCGAAAACATCCTCTCACCGATGATAGACGCCATCTGCCGCAAACCCCTGTGGCAGGCGCAATGCGACTACGGCCACGGCACAGGCCACGGCGTAGGCTATTTCCTCAACGTCCACGAAGGCCCGCAAGTCATCGCCTGCGCTGCCGTTCCCGGCCCGCAGCACGCCATGAAAAAAGGCATGGTGACCTCCATCGAACCCGGACTCTACCGTCCCGGCAAATGGGGCATCCGCATTGAGAACCTCGCCGCCAACCAAGCCGTCGCCAACCCGCAGGAAACCGAGTTCGGCAGCTTCCTCTACTTCGAAACCCTGACCCTCTGCCCCATCGACACCCGCCTGATGGACACCGCCATGATGACCGACGGCGAAATCGACTGGATCAACCGCTACCACGCCGAAGTCCGCCGCCGCCTCGAGCCGCTGACCGAAGGCGCGGCAAAGGCATGGCTGATCAAACGCACCGAACCGCTGGCGCGTTAACCGCAAAGATCGTCTGAAAAAGGCCGTAGCGTGGGCTCTGCCCACGAATCCGCGCCAATCCCAAAGGTCGTCTGAAAAACAACCGTAGCGTGGGCTTTGCCCACGAACCCGCACCAATCCCAAAGGTCGTCTGAAAACGGCCGTAGTGTGGGCTTTGCCCACGAAAAACACCAGCAAAAAGGTCGTCTGAAACCGAAAATCCCGTTTCAGACGACCTCCGAAACAAACCCATAACGCAGGCTGCCACCCGCGACTGCCGCAATATAGTGGATTAACTTTAAATCAGGACAAGGCGACGAAGCCGCAGACAGTACAGATAGTACGGAACCGATTCACTTGGTGCTTCAGCACCTTAGAGAATCGTTCTCTTTGAGCTAAGGCGAGGCAACGCCGTACTGGTTTAAAGTTAATCCACTATAAAAAACCGTCCGAAACCCCATCCAAAGTGTTCAGACAACCATAAAAGCCGTAGCGTGGGCTTTGCCCACGAAAAACATCAGCAAAAAGGTCGTCTGAAACCCAAAATCCCGTTTCAGACAACCATAAAAGCAAAAGCCCGCACACCCCAAAAACCAAGGGCCTGACTACAAAGAAGAGAAAACCACCCCAAGCGTCCGAACCCCATTCAGACGACCTTCCCGTATTCAGGCATATTCCGACCCACCAAGCCCCGAGCAGGTACGATATGCTGAAATTCATCATCCGCCGCATACTTTCCGCCATCCCCACCATGCTGGTACTGATTACCGTCTCATTCTTCATGATGCGGCTCGCACCCGGCAGCCCCTTCACCGGCGACAAAAACGTACCGCCCGCCGTACTGGCCAACATCGAAGCCAAATACCACCTGAACGACCCGATGTACCTGCAATACTTCAACTATCTCAAACAGCTCGCCCACGGCGACCTCGGCCCCTCGTTCAAATACAAAGACTACAACGTCAACGAGCTGCTCGCCCAAGCTCTGCCCGTCTCCGTCGAACTGGGCGTGTACGCCTTCATCGTCTCCACCGTCTTAGGCGTACTCATGGGCACCATCGCCGCACTCAGGCGCAACACCTGGGCGGACTACACCATCATGACCGCCGCCATGACCGGCATCGTCGTCCCCAGCTTCGTCAAAGCCCCCATCATGATTTTCATCTTCGCCATCACCCTCAAATGGCTGCCCGCCGGCGGCTGGAACGACGGCGCGCTGACCAGCCTCATCCTGCCCGTCGCTGCCCTCTCCATCGGCTATGTCGCAGGCCTCGCCCGCATCACGCGCGGCGCGATGATAGAAGTGTTGAACAGCCCCTACATCCGCACCGCCCGCGCCAAAGGGCTGTCCATGAACAGCATCGTCCTGCGCCACGCCCTGCGTCCCGCCATGCTGCCCATCCTCTCCTATCTCGTTCCTGCCTTCGTCGGCATCATCACCGGCGCCATCGTCATCGAAAGCGTCTTCGGACTGCCCGGCATCGGACAACTCTTCGTCAACGGCGCGCTCAACCGCGACTACGGCATGATCTTGGGGCTGACCATCCTCGTCGGCGTACTGACCATCGTCTTCAACGCCATACTCGACATCCTCTACGCCCTGATCGACCCGAAAATCCGCTATTAAAAGAC
>NZ_JH164968.1:222340-267179 GCF_000227275.1 Neisseria sp. GT4A_CT1 | reverse complement strand
GCCTTGCCTATCCCCTGTTGCGTGTCTCAGGGTTTTGCCGTTTTCAGACGACCCCGAACAAAAAACGGAGAACACCATGCTATTCAACAAGAAAAATTCCCGCGCCATAGCAGACGCAGCCGAACAGGCACAAGTACACGGACGCAGCCTGTGGCAGGACGCATGGCGGCGTTTCAGCAACAACAAAGCCGCCCTGTGCAGCATCTTCATCCTTGCCGCCATCACCCTCTTCGTTGTCGCCGCCCCCTGGATCAGCGCCTACACCTACGACTACACCGACTGGGACAACATGCAAATCCCGCCTTCCTTCGCCACCCGCCACTACTTCGGCACCGACCTGCTCGGACGCGACCTCCTCACCCGTGCCGCTGCCGGCGGACGCATTTCCCTGCTCATCGGCATCGCAGGCGCACTCGTCGCCGTCGTCATCGGCACACTCTACGGCGCACTCGCAGGCTTTTTCGGCGGCAAACTCGACTCCGTCATGATGCGCCTGCTCGAAATCCTCAACGCCTTCCCCTTCATGTTTTTCGTCATCCTCCTCACCACCTTCTTCGGGCGCAACCTCTTCCTCATCTTCGTCGCCATCGGACTCGTCTCATGGCTGGACGTCGCCCGCATCGTCCGCGGACAAACCCTCAGCCTCAGACACAAAGAATTCGTCGAAGCCGCCCGCATCACAGGCGTATCCCGCCGCCGCATCGTTACCCGCCACATCATCCCCAACGTACTCGGCGTCGTCATGGTTTACGCCTCCCTGCTCGTACCCGGCATGATCATGTTCGAATCCTTCCTCAGCTTCCTCGGATTGGGCGTACAAGAACCCCAGACCAGTTGGGGTTCCATGCTCCAAGAGGGCGCAGCCTCCATGGAAGCCGCCCCGTGGCAGCTCCTCGTCCCCTGCTTCTTCCTCGTCGCCACCCTCTTCTGCTTCAACTTTATCGGCGACGGCCTGCGCGACGCACTCGACCCCAAAGACCGCTGACACACACCACGAGGACACACCCATGAACACCCCGTTACTCACCGTCGAAAACCTCAACATCCGCTTCCAACTCCACGAAAAAACCATCCACGCCGTGCGCAACATCAGCTTCAAAGTCGCCAAAGGCGAAACCCTCGCCCTCGTCGGCGAATCCGGTTCCGGCAAATCCGTTACCGCCATGTCCCTCATGCGCCTCCTGCCCGAAAACACCACCCGCTACGGACAAGACTCGCGTATCACCTTCGACGGCACATCCATCCTCGACGCAGACGAAAAAACCCTCCGCAGCCTGCGCGGCGGACGCATCAGCTTCATCTTCCAAGAGCCCATGACCTCGCTGAACCCCTTCATGAAAATCGGCACCCAGCTCATGGAAGCCCTGCGCGTCCACAACAAAACCATCACCCGCAAAACCGCCCGCGAACGCATCCTCGACCTCCTCAACCGCGTCGGCATCCGCGAAGCAGAACGTCGTCTGAAACAATACCCCCACGAATTCTCAGGCGGCCAGCTCCAGCGCATCATGATCGCCATGGCGCTGCTCAACGAGCCCGCCCTGCTCATCGCCGACGAACCCACCACCGCCCTCGACGTCACCATCCAGGCAGAAATCCTCGACCTCCTCCACGACCTCCAAAAACAAATGGGCATGGCGATAATCTTCATCACCCACGACCTCGGACTCGCCGAACACTACTCCGAAACCGTCTGCGTCATGAAAGACGGCGAAATCGTCGAGCGCGGCAAAATCAAACAAGTTTTCGCCAACCCCACCCACCCCTACACCGCCCAACTCATCCACTCCGTCCCCAAAGGCATGAAAGACCCCGTAGAAGGCAACCCGCCCGAGCTCATCCGTGCCGACGGCATCGACGTCCACTTCACCCTCAAACACAACTTCTTCGGCAAACCCCTCAAAACCTTCCACGCCGTCAAAAACATCAGTCTCGCCATCCGCCAAGGCGAAACCCTCGGCATCGTCGGCGAATCCGGTTCAGGCAAATCCACACTCGGCAAAGCCATCATGCAAATGCTCCCCTACCAAGGCAGCATACACTTCGACGGCAGCGACCTCGCCGCCCTCAGCCCCGAGCGAGCGCGCCAGCTCAAAGCCGAACGCCAAATCGTTTTCCAAGACCCCTACGGCTCACTCTCACCCCGCCTCACCGTCGGCGAAATCATAGGCGAAGGCCTCACCGTCCACCGCCCCGAAATGACCAAAGCCCAACGCACCGAACTCGTCCTCAAAGTCCTGGACGAAGTCTCCCTGCCCGCCGACGCCCTCAACCGCTACCCGCACGAATTCTCAGGCGGACAACGCCAACGCATCGCCATCGCCCGCGCCCTCATCCTGCGGCCCAAGTTCATCCTCCTCGACGAACCCACCTCCGCCCTCGACCGCTCCGTCCAAATCAAAGTCGTCGAACTGCTGCGCGGACTCCAAACCAAATACGGACTGACCTACATCTTCATCAGCCACGACCTCTCCGTCGTCCGCGCTGTCAGCGACAACGTCGCCGTCATGCAGCACGGAGAACTCGTCGAATACGGCAGCGCAGACCAAATCTTCCACCACCCGCAGAAGGACTACACCAAACGCCTCATCAACGCCGCCTTCGACCTCTGACCCAAGGTCGTCTGAAACCCAACGTAGCGTGGGCTTCGCCCACGAACCCCAAAAATACCAAAAGGTCGTCTGAAACTGAAAAATACAGTTTCAGACGACCTTTTCATGCTCCAAACAACCATTATCCGTGGGCAAAGCCCACGCTACCGCTCCCGCATTGCTAAACCAATTCCAATATTTCAAAAATATAACGAATGCAAACGCCCCCATATCTCCATTCTCCGCTGAAACCACACAACCCGTAGCGTGGGCTCCGCCCACGAACCCCACAAATACCAAAAGGTCGTCTGAAACTGAAAAATACAGTTTCAGACGACCTTTCATCCCCCTTCCCTCCCAAACCACCCATACAACATCTTTACCTCTTATCATCCGTTGTTTATCCTACCTGTCATTTTGACTTATATTCAGACTTTCATCATAAACCCATCCAAACCGTCATAGCTGACCGCTAATCCTACCCCGTTCTTTTACCTCTATTGAAACCGCCAACACCCAAGAACATTACCCAGCCAACAGCCGCAACCATGATAAACATGATGTTTATGCAAAAACTATTCGGAAAAAGACAAACCTGCTTTTACCATCTTATCCAGAGGAGTTAAAAAGTGTCGAAAGGTAAATATTTAATTTTTATCGCAGTTCTATTTCTGGCCTCATGTATCGTTTCTTTTAATGGTTATGAGCTGCAACCTAAAAATTATGTGATCAACAAAGAATTTGATGAAGTTGTATTTGATATGGATTTTATCAATACAAAACAGGAAATGATAAATAATTTAAGAAAAACAAATCTACACCACGCTAATTGCGAAAGCAGCGAAAGAGTATATCTTGTAAAGTTATTGGGTTTTGTTGATTCGGAATCTAGTGATATAAAAAATATCCGGAGTGATAATTTGACTGGAAGTGTACGATTATGCAGCAACGATGACCGATTTAATTGTGTACAGGAAAAATTTAAACAAAAAAGATATACATTCAAATGTATAGCTGTGTTCTATGAGGGAATGGATCGCGGTTATCGATCCAAGCCTTTTGTCATCGATTTTGATACACGGACGCTTAAAAAAGAGCTGTAAGCCTAGATTGGGCTGAGCCCAATATTTTTAGCGATTTGAAGGTGTCATTGAGCCTCGCCCAACCTACTTGTCCATTTACTTACCCTCTTTCTTAAAGGTTACATCATGAAATCTTTGATCATATCTATAATCCTGTTTTGTTCATCCGGCTTTTGCATCGCACAGGAAATTCAGTCTATTAAAAATGAAGATAAATCATGTGATGATCAGAATTACAAATTAAGCCTTTTCAAAACGAATGATGCGTTATTTTCGGCATCACACTGTATTACCATCCATAATGAAGAAATAGACGAAATCAATGGAATAGATGGAATAGAAGAAATAATCCATAACAGTATATTGGTTAATGGAAAAAAATATGAATTAAAAAGTTTTAGAAAGGAAAATAGTCCAAGTAGGAAAATCAACTTGGAAGCAGTAAGCGTGTATAAGGATAATCGCCATCCCCCATTGCTTATTACGCTATTTTCAGAGGAATTTTGTTGTTATCCTCAACCTGAGGGCAAAGATTATACGATTCATTTATATAAAATTTATAAAGGCGAAGAAAATAGTGAACTGCAACTTACATCTATAGATCATATTCTAGGTAAAAACGTTTCAGGATATGATGGTGGTACTGATGTAAAAACAAAATTTAAATTGAAAAATATCAGAGAAATAAAAAAATATTTAAATAAGAAGAAAGCTCTTCTTAATTAATGTATTGAGTAAGTACAGATTGAGTTGAAACCTGGAATTTATAGTGGATTAACTTTAAACCAGTACGGCATTGCCTCGCCTTGTCCTGATTTAAAGTTAATCCACTATATAAAGGTCATCTGAGACTTTTCAGACGACCTTCTTTTGAATTGGAATTAAAATAGGCAAATGGAATCATGTTTAAAAAATTTGCTTTAATAACCATTTTGTTAACTATAATTTTTTCTTATTTTTATTTTAGATATAGCGCATATTGCCATTATAAAGAAAAGACTTTACCTAGTTATCAAGTTCCTAGTGATGGAGACCAATGTGAAAGGTTTAGCGTAAGTGAAAATAAAAAAATTGTTGTTTGTCTGGATAGTATAGGAAATTTTTTAAGCATAGACGGCCTCAACTCCGGTATCTATTTATATGATGACCAAGGTAAATTGCTGTCTTTTTATTATCTCTATAATGAAGTTTGGCTAGGAATGCCATTAGACTTGAACTTAGATGAAGAA
Organism: Neisseria sp. GT4A_CT1; assembly: GCF_000227275.1. Taxonomy (NCBI): domain Bacteria; kingdom Pseudomonadati; phylum Pseudomonadota; class Betaproteobacteria; order Neisseriales; family Neisseriaceae; genus Neisseria; species Neisseria sp. GT4A_CT1. The sequence continues at coordinate 262,277 of NZ_JH164968.1, read as the reverse complement.
GGTATATTCGATTTAGGTCTATATGCTCAAGCAAAATCCTTTTCTATAAACCCATCTATTCTCCATAGGATAGAAGCAAAATTTATTGATAATTTATGCCATAAATAAAATTTTAATCTATATTATTTTATATAATTCAATTATTTAAAAGCCGGGTGGGAATCTGTCGGTATTTTTATCCTTAAATAATATTGTTTCAATCCCCAATTGAAGTAGTTTTAAAATAATAGGCAAAGTTTATGAAAAAGAAAAAAATAGTGAAATGGTTTGGTTTCTTTATATTGATATTTGGGTTGGTTGAGTATTGGCGAATAACGGGGATGGGAGAAGAGATAAAAAAATCTCTCTGTGAATTGCCAGATGCAAGAAAAAGGCATACTTATTTAGAAAGTAAAAATAAGTTATAGATTATGAATAAAAAAATTTTAATGGTTTTATGTATCTTTTTATTATGTTATTTTTATAAAAATCTCCACCCTAAGGTAACATATTTTTACTATAATGAAGGTAAGCGCACTAGTATCACCTTAATTAGGAGTGATGGTAGTAAGGAATACTTGCGTCCTTTTTTTACTAATAATGTAACTTTTTATTTTCCATTCGATTGGTCATCTGAGCCAGATGGTATTATTTTAATATCAAAACATGAAACAACTATCTTTTTAAAAGAAGATATAACCTTTTGTACCATGGAAATTTACCTGGATGAAAATCAGAAAATTTCCGATGTTAAACAATATGATGGACTTTGTATTAAACCGTAGATATTCAATATTTGTAAAGTGTATTGAAAGACGAATTTTTCGGTACGGTTGCTGGCTGCACATTAGCTGCTGCCATCAGAAAATACCGCATGCCTGGAAATAAATTGATTATAGAAAGTGTTTATCTCTATATCCGAGATACATTTGATTTTCTTAACGATAATGGCGGAGATCAATATCTAGGGCATTGGAATCATACAGGATTTGATGTGTTTTATAGCCATCAGCTTTCAGATAAGAAAAATGAGATTATAGCAGCCTCAGCCTATATAGCAGCCCCCCTTCTCTTTTCGATTCTAAGCCGGAAGACCGTTTCTACCCTGTTAGGAACAGCCATTTCAACAAATGGCGAAATTTAAACAGACTAGGCGGGGATCTGCTGATATTTTCGTCTTTGAAAGAATATCGTTGTAACCCTCCAATTGAAGTAGTTTTGAAATAATAGGCAACGTTTATGAAAAAGAAAAAAATAGTGAAATGGTTTGGTTTCTTTATATTGATATTTGGGTTAATTGAGTATTGGCGAATAACGGGGATGGGAGAAGAGATAAAAAACCTTTCCGTGAGCAGTGATTGTTACCAAAATAAATATTTAGTGAACTATCAAGAAGGTTCTTGCGGACTATATTTCATGCAAAATCCTGAAGCAATTTACCGGGAATTACGCTACAAAGATAACCCCGAATGTGAGTATTTATATCAACATAAAGTAGAACGTTTAGAACAAATAGAATTGGAAAAAAAGATTTTGGCAGATAATCGCAGAATTTTGAAGAATAGAAAAACTTTTGCCTGTACAGGATGGAATGGTTTTAGGACAGCAATCTTTATTGCCGATGAAAAGGATAATTTGCTCTACTATTATCGAGATACATCCCCATTTGGTTCGGAATGGGTTCCTGAAAATTTTGCAAGACCCTCTATCAATGATGAATATATCGGCTGGAGTGGTGGACCTGACGGCGGTCCTGTTGCGCCACTGCACCCCAACCTCCTCCAACGGATAGATGCAAAAATTATACAGTGGCTGGTTGAATTGTTTTATTGAACGGAAAGAGCCCTCTTTGAACCTTTTGTTTTCTAACCTATCATGAAAAAAATAATTTTCCTAATATTGCTTTGTGTGTTTCCCTTTGTGATACATGACTTCATTACTGAACAAAAGCGACAAATCGTCATCCATAATTCATCTCCTTATTGGCTGCAAGTCAACGTTTATAGAAAGTATGACAATCAGACTGAGGATGAAGCAATAGAAAATTACTGGAACTTCAATTTAGAGAAGAACGAATCTTCCCCGATCTACTTCTCATATAATAAAAAAAATATTAATGAAACCCTCTATCTTGGTTTTTCTTTTTTCCAGCCAGATAATGATGATGTATTCTATACAGATGAATCTGTACCAACTCCAAAACAGAAGTTCATGGAAATTCATCGCGACTCGGGCGATTTCTGTGAGAGGCATATTTATATTGGGAATAGTGGAGAGATAATTAAAGATAAAGTAGTTAAGGGATTTTGCTTAGGACGATTATTGAGTTAAATCCTTCATTATTTGAATCCTTGACTAAGTTTCAAGCAAGTACAGGTTGAATTTATAAAGGTCGTCTGAAACCGTATTTGGTTTTCAGACGACCTTTTTTGTTTATTTAGGATCGCAGCGGAAATGGTATGCGCAGATTTCGAAGCCGTTTTTGAAATACAGGCGGTGCGCATCGACGCGGTCGTGGTTGACGTGGACGTTGAGGTGGATTTTGGTCACACCCGTTTCCGCGCCGATTTTGCGGACTTCTGCCAACAGGCGGGAGGCGTAACCTTTGCGGCGGCTTTGCGGCAGGGTAACGATGTCGTCGATGTGGATATGGCGGCCGCTGGCGAGGTTGCAGGATTCGCGGAAGCCGCAGACGGCGACGGCGTTGTGTTTGCCTTCTTCGAAAATACCCAAGAGGTGGTAGCCGGCGGGGCGTTGGACGGTGTTGATTTGTTCGGTGAACTTGCTGATGTCGGTCAATGAAGAACGCAGGACGCTGAGGGCGGCGAAGGCGGTGGATGTGTCTTCGGGCGGGATTTCGCGCAAAATGTAGTCGGCAGCGGCGGCTTGGACCGGCGCTTTTTCGGCGGCGTGTTTTTCTTCGATGGCTTGTGCCAGTGGGACGCGTTCGGCAGGTTCGCCTTGTGCTTTTGCTTCCTGTTCTTTCAAAAGCTCTTTGCAGTCGATGATGCGCAAGTCATTGTCGGCGGCAAAGTCCATCAGGAAACGGAACATCTGCGGATTGTCTTCTTCGAGTTTCTTATCGACGGCGACGCAGCGGACGTTGTCCACCAGCATGGGGCGCACCCAGTTGGAGTAGGACAGCCGGTTGTCTTTGGTGAATGAGGACAATATGCCGCACAGGCGTTCTGCCCAGTCGCTGGGACGGAAAATCTTGCCTTTGTTGGTTGTGCCGTGAATCACGACTTCGTAAGGGTTGCAGACTAACATGGCGGTTTCCTGTGTAGAGTTTGAAATTAGGGTGAAACCTTTCAAAAACTGCTTTTCGTCTTTGTTTTTTATTGATTTCACAAAAGAATATATTTCGCAATTATACCCTACTGTCCGTGCTTCGTGGCGTTCGGGGCCGGAGTCAGATTTTTTGTTTTTTGAAAAACGACAAGGGTCGTCTGAAAATGGAACGTTAAATTTCAGACGACCTTTGAGCCGTAGCGGCAATATGATGTGTGATGTGTTTGGGATGAAACGGCGGATTACCTGTATTACAAGCATCGGCGCCAAGGCGGATGATTGCCGTCCGACAAAGATGGCATCGTTTTATTTCAGCCCGGCTGCATCCCCATTCCCCGCCTGAGGACACACGTCGCCGCACAAACAAAAAACACCAACTGCGCCAGATTAAACGTCGCCCCGCCAAGCGCGGCGGCAACGGGTGATTGCGGAAACAGGCTGCACGAAACCGCAATAACCGTTCCTACCGGCAACGGATTGCACCATGCAGTGACACGCGGAAGCAGCGCCCTACGGCGCAGCGTCTGTACCAGCAACAGCAGCCATCCCGCCGCAATCGAACCGACCGAAGCCATCCAGTGCACCTCCAGCATCCGGTAAAAATGACGGAACAGCGTCAGTAGCGGCGGATAATCGTCCGGCACGGCATTCAGCAGCACCTTGGCAACCATGCCCGTAAAATAAAAACCGGCATGCCCCAAAGGCGACAGCGCATATCCGAAAAACAGCACTGCAAAACCGACCTTGGCCGTGCGTCCGGGCCGCATCAGCCGGTAAACGCCGAATGCCGCCGCCAGATACAGCACCGCAGAAAACGTCGCCGGCAACACGCCCCACAGCAGCCGTTCGGGCGAGCCTGCCTGCATCAGCACGGCAAAATCCGCCGCCTCACCCAACTGCGGCGCCAGCGTCTGCGAAAGCAGGGGATAACGTTCCGGCGTCTGCACGAATCCGACCAGCAGCATATCGGCAACAGTCCAGCACACCGCCGCTGCAATTCCCGCCCAAAGCAGCAGAGAAAGTCGGGAAACAGCGGTTTCAGACGACCCGCACCTAACGAATGCTTCATTTTGATTTTGCATATCATGGAATCCTGTCGGGGTATTCTCGACAATAAAATAGACTATTAAACAGGAAGATAAGTTCTCAAATTATCGGTACGTCCTATGATGTTTTCACAAAATTTCCGGCAACTGCTTAAATTCATAGGGAATAACATAAGACCGTCTGAAACTATTTCAAATAGCCTTAAATCATTCCGGCAAGTAAAATTCAGACGACCTGCGTCTGATGTTCGTCGCCGCTTCGCCCGCGGATAATGCCCAAACGGTAAACGGTTTCGCCTTCTCGCTTTTTCACGCTTGAAATCCTGCTGTCTTCGTGTTGTTGCCACCACAGAATACTTCATGTAAATTTCCGCCTGCTCCAACAACCTCTATTCCAAAAAAACCACCATGAACATACAAAAATATACCGCAACCCTCCTGCTCGCCGCCGCATTCTCTGTTGTACACGCCGAACCGCAAGAAGCATCCTTCCAAGACCAATGCGCCCTGGTCGGACTGATGGCTCAAACCGCTATGGGCGAACGTTTGTCCGGTACGGGCCTCGGACAAACCGTCGAAAAAATGAACGAACGCTTTATGGTTGTTGCCAAAAACGATTACAGCCGCTCCTTCATTCAAGGGCTAACCGAGCGCGTGGCGCAAGAAATCTACCACTTTCCGCAATCGGCTTTGAACGCCGTCCCCAAATCCGACTACGCCATCTTCGCCCGAGATACGGGCAAGGCGGAATATCAGCTTTGTATGAAAGCCCTGACGGGCAAAACCGAATAAAGCAGGTCGTCTGAAAAGGATGAAACCCCATTTTTCAGACGACCCCTTTTCACGAAAATCCGAAACCCCACCCCGTCAAATATGCGATAATACCGCCACCTCAAACCGATTTCAGACGACCCATGCGCCTTAACGCCCGCCCCGCCCGTTTTGCCCGTACCGCACGCCGCGGCGCGTTCGTCGTTGTTTCGTAAAACCCCGCCTTAGCGGGGTTTTTGCCGAATTGAAGAAAGGAAGCCGAATGCCCAACCCGCTTTACCGACAACACGTCATCTCCATTTCCGACCTGACGACCGAACAGCTCGAACTGCTCCTGCAAACCGCCCTCAAGCTCAAAGCCGACCCGCGCGACGACCTGCTCGAAGGCAAACTTATCGGCTCATGTTTTTTCGAACCCTCCACCCGCACGCGCCTGTCGTTTGAAACCGCCGTACAACGATTGGGAGGCAAAGTCATCGGCTTTTCCGACGGCGCGAACACTAGCGCGAAAAAAGGCGAAACCCTCGCCGACACCGCCCGCATCATCTCCAGCTACACCGACGCCATCATCCAACGCCACCCCAAAGACGGCGCGGCGCGCGTGTCCGCCGAGTTTTCCAAAGTCCCCGTCATCAACGCCGGCGACGGCACCAACCAACACCCCAGCCAAACCCTGCTCGACCTCGTGACCATCTACGAAACCCAAGGTCGTCTGAACAAGCTCAAAATCGCCATGGCGGGCGACCTCAAATACGGCCGCACCGTCCATTCCCTCTGCCAAGCCCTCAAACGCTGGGACTGCGAATTCGCCTTCGTCTCCCCGCCCAGCCTCGCCATGCCCGAATACATCACCGAAGAACTCGAAGCCGCAGGCTGCCGCTACCAAATCCTGCCCGACCTCGAAGCCGCCGTCGAATGGGCAGACATCCTGTACATGACCCGCGTCCAACGCGAACGTTTCGACGAACAAGAGTTCGCCAAAATCCAAGGCAAATTCAACCTCAACGCTGCCATGCTCGCCAACGCCCGCCCCAACCTGCGCGTGTTGCACCCCCTGCCGCGCGTTGACGAAATCCACCCCGACGTCGATGCCACGCCGCACGCCTACTATTTCGAGCAGGCGACCAACGGCGTTTACGCCCGCATGGCGATTTTGTCGCTGGTGTTGAACGAAGAAGTATAAGGAGCAAATATGGAAACCCCAAAACTCAGCGTCGAAGCCATCGAAAAAGGCACCGTCATCGACCACATCCCCGCCGGCAAAGGCCTGATTATCCTGCGCCAATTCAAACTGCTGCATTACGGCAGCGCCGTAACCGTCGGCTTCAACCTGCCCAGCAAAACCCAAGGCAGCAAAGACATCATCAAAATCACCGGCGTCTGGCTGGACGACAACGCCGCCAACCGCCTCGCCCTCTTCGCCCCCGAAGCCGTCGTCAACACCATCGACCACTTCAAAGTCATCAACAAACGCCGGCTCACCCTGCCCGACGAAATCGCCGAAGTGTTCCGCTGCCCGAACACCAACTGCGCCAGCCACGGCGAGCCGGTGAAAAGCCGCTTCTACGTCCGCAAACAAAGCGGTCAGACCAAGCTCAAATGCCACTACTGCGAAAAAACCTTCAGCCGCGATTCTGTGGCGGAGGCTTAGTTTTCGCTAAGGCTGGACCGGCATGAATGCGAAAGGTCGTCTGAAAACTTGAAATCAGGTTTTCAGACGACCTTTTTATAGTGAAAAAGAAATGGGCTACGCGAACTCTCATGCCATGTATAGTGGATTAAATTTAAATCAGGACAAGGCGACGAAGCCGCAGACAGTACAGATAGTACGGCAAGGCAAGGCAACGCCGTACTGATTTAAAGTTAATCCACTATATCCGAAATCCTATCCACAACATCCTCAACAGACGGAGAGAAGACTTAAAGAGGTCGTCTGAAACCCCATTTCAGGATTTTCAGACGACCTCTTTCATCATCAAGAATGGCACAAAGCCATCTGCCTTTTAAAACGTAAACCCGGTTTCCAATTCATCATCGCCGACCAGTTCAACCAACAGCGCATACAACGGAGCAAGCTCGGTGTAGCGGCGGGAGGTGCGGCGCAGGTAGTTGAGGAAGCGCGGGATTTCGGGGCGGTATTTGTCTTTGCCGTCGCGGTAGTACAGGCGGGCAAAGATGCCGGCGACTTTCAGATGGCGTTGTACGCCCATCCATTCGAACCAGCGGTAAAACTCGTCAAACGCGGCGGGTACGGGCAATCCGGCGGCGCGGGCTTTTTCCCAGTAACGGATGACCAAGTCCAAGACGAATTCTTCTTCCCATTCGATGAAGCCGTCGCGCAGGAGGGAAACCAAGTCGTAGGAAATCGGGCCGTAGAGTGCGTCTTGGAAATCGAGTACGCCGGGGCGGCCGGTGGTGAGCATGAGGTTGCGGACGATGAAGTCGCGGTGGACGTACACCTGCGGCTGGGCAAGCAGCGGCGGCAGCAGGGTGTCTATGGTTTGTTGCCAAAGCTGGCGTTGTTTGAAGTTGAGTTCGCGTCCGAGTTCTTTGGCGACGAACCATTCGGGGAAAAGGTTGATTTCGCGCAGCATGATGTCGCGGTCGTACTCGGGCAATTCGCCCGCGCGGCTGGCTTTTTGCAGCTCGACCAGTTCGTCTATGGCTTCAAGCAGCAGGACTTTGTGTGCCTCCGCGCCTTGTTCTTGCTGCATGGCGGTCAGGAAAGTGGTGCTGCCCAAGTCGTTGAGCACCATAAATCCCTGCGCTTCGTCCACATGCAATACTTGGGGAACGTTAAGCATATTGAAAAGTTTTTGCACTTTTAGGTAAGGAGCGACGCTCATTTTATCGGGCGGCGCGTCCATGCAGATGACGGTCTTGCCGTCGGCAAAAGCAGCGCGGAAGTAGCGTCGGAAGTCGGCATCGGCGGCGGCGAAGCTCAATTCGAAGTTTTGTTCGGGATAGACGGCGCGAAGCCAATTTTGTAATTCGGTTTGTCGTTGCATAGCGGTGTCGCGGATTTTCAGGTTAAAATAACCGCTATTCTAACTGGCAAACCGATTTAAGGGGCGATTTTGGCTCGTTTATTTTCACTCAAACCATTGGTTTTGGCGTTAAGCGTCGGCTTCGGCGCGGGAGGGGCATATGCGCAAAATGCATCTTTGCCGCAACCTGCCGATTACGAGCCGGTAAGGGCCACCCCGCCTGCGGTTCAGAGCGGGGAAAACCGTCGTCCTGCCGATCAGGATAAATTGTCCTTGGGCGATACCTGCCTGTTTTGCCAGCATCAGGCTTCCGAAGCAAACAAGCAGCCTGAAATCAAACGCAGCGGCGAAGAACCCCTGCCGCAGGACTACACCCGCGTGATTGCGGACAAGGTTGCCGGACAGTCTAAAGTCGCCGTCCGCGCCGAAGGCGATGTCATCATCGAGCGCAATCAGGAAGTGTTGAACGCCGATTGGGCAGATTACGACCAAACCAGCGATACCGTCAGGGCGGGCGACCGCTTTACGCTGTATCAAGACGGTTCGACCGTCAGCGGCGATACTTTGGTGTACAACCTGAAAGACAATACCGGCTCGAGCGAATACGTCCGCGTCGATGCCGAAAAAGACGGCCGCCGCCTCCAAAGCGTCAGCGAAAAGGCAGAAATGAAGGGCAAAGGGCTGTACAAGCTCATCAATACCAAATTCAATACCTGCTCGCCCGGTGATGCAAGTTGGTACATCAAAGCGAAAAGCATCGAAACCGATCAGGAAACGGGCATAGGCGTGGCAAAAGACGCATCGCTGGTGTTCGGCGGCGTTCCCGTACTTTATACGCCTTGGGCGGATTTCCCGATCAACGGCCATCGCAAGAGTGGTCTGTTGGTGCCGACCTTGTCAACCGGTTCGGACGGTTTGGAACTCGCCCTTCCCTATTATTTCAACCTCGCCCCCAACTTGGACGCCACCTTCCGCCCCGGCATCATCAGCTCGCGCGGCGTGCAGCTTGGCGGACAGGTCCGCTATCTCGAGCCGAAATTTAACGGCGTCATTGACGGCGATTGGATGCCGCACGATAAAAAACGCCACGAAAACAACCGCTATCAAATCAAGTTTGACCACAACCACCAACTGACCGACAAACTCAGCGGCGGCATCAACTTCAATCAGGTTTCAGACGACAATTACTACCGCGACTTCTACGGTCGCGAGGACATTGCCAGCAACGTCAACCTCAACCGCCAATTGTGGCTGAACTACGGCGACAATATCTGGGGCGGCTCTTTTGACGGCGCGTTGAACGTACAGAAATACCAAACCCTTGCCAACCAAAACGGTTACAAAGACGAACCCTACGCCATCATGCCGCGCCTGACCGGACGTTGGCAGAAAACCATAGGCAAGGCGAATATCAACGTATTCAGCCAGTTCACCCGTTTCGTCCACGACAGCAAACAAGACGGCAGTCGTACCGTGCTGTATCCCAGCGTGCGTTGGGATTTCAACAACCAATGGGGTTATATCCGTCCGAAAATCGGCGTACACGCGACTTATTACGACTTAGGCTCGTTCGGCAACCAATCCAGCCGCCGCGTCAGCCGCGTATTGCCGATATTCAACGTCGATACCGGCATGACCTTCGAGCGCAACGCCAATGTGTTCGGCAAAGCCTATCTTCAAACCCTCGAACCGCGCCTGTTCTACAACTACATCCCGACCAAGTCCCAAAACGACTTACCCAATTTCGACACCTCGGAAAACAGCTTCTCTTACAACCAACTTTTCCGTGAAAATCTGTACGTCGGCAACGACCGCATCAACTCCGCCAACAGCCTGACCGCCGCCGCGCAAACCCGATTCCTCAATCCGAACAACGGTGCCGAGCTGTTCCGTGCCGGCATCGGACAGAAGTTTTATTTCAAAAACGACAACGTATTGCTGGACGGCAGCGTCGGCCGTTATGAACGCAGCCAATCCGACTGGGTCGGCTTCGCGCACGGCAAACTGAGCGACAGCATCCATGCCGGCTTCGATATCCACTACAACCAAAACGAAAGCCGCGCCGAAAGCTACGCCGCGACCGTCCGCTACAATCCCGAACCGGGCAAAGTATTGAGCGCGCGTTACAAATACGGCCGCAACGAACGCATTTACCTGCAATCGGACGGCAACTATTTCTACGACAAAATCCGCCAAATCGATTTGGCGGCGCAATGGCCCATCCGTAAAAACCTTTACGCCGTCGCACGTTACAACTACGAAATCCAAGCCAAGAAACCGCTTGAAATCTCGGTTGGCGCGGAATACAAAAGCGATTGCGGCTGCTGGAGCGCGAGCCTCGTCGGACAACGCTACGTAACCGGCGAAAACAGCCGCAAAAATGCCGTATTCTTCAATCTCCAACTCAAAGACCTGAGCAATCTCGGCAACAACCCATTTGAAAAACTGCGCTTGGCCATTCCCGGCTACAGCAAAACCAACGAGGTAGTTACCCCATGAACGTCAAACCCCTGATTCTTGCCGCCGCACTCGGTCTGGCATTGAACGCACACGCCGCGCCCAAAGCCGCATCCAAAGGCAAGCCGGTCAAAACGCAGAAAGCGGCAAAACAGGCAGCGGCAGCCACGCCTGCCGATTCGGGCGCCGTACGCCTTTCCGACGGCATCGCCGCCATTGCCGACAACGAAGTCATTACCCAGCGCCAGCTGGCACATGCCATTGCCGAAGCACGCCAACACCTTCCCAAAGGCACGCAAATCAGCGAAGACGAACTCCGCCAGCAAGTTTTGGCGCAACTGGTCAACCAATCCCTGATTGTTCAAGCGGGCAAACGCCGCAACATTCAAGCGACCGATGCCGAAATCGATGCCGTCATCGCCCAAACGCCGTCGCTGAAAAATCCGTCCGCACAGACCCGCCGCGAAATCGCCGACACCATCATTATGGAAAAAGTGCGCCAGCAGGCCGTGATGCAAAACAGCCGCGTCAGCGATGCAGAAGTCAACAGCTTCATCGAGCGCGCGCGCCAACAAGGTGTCGCCCTGCCCGAAGGCGAACCGATGCGCCAATACAGCGCGCAGCACATCCTGATTAAAGCCGACAACGACAACGCGGCGGCCGGCGCGGAAAGCACCATCCGCAAAATCTACGCACAGGCCCGCAGCGGCGCAGACTTCGCCGGTTTGGCGCGCCAATATTCGCAAGACGGCAGCGCGAACAGCGGCGGTGATTTGGGTTGGTTCGCCGACGGCATGATGGTTGCGCCGTTTGAAGAAGCCGTCCACAAGCTCAAACCCGGTCAAATCAGCCCGCCCGTACGCACGCAATTCGGCTGGCACATCATCAAGCTGAACGACGTCCGTGACGCCGGTACGCCCGAAGAGCGACAACGCAACGCCGTACGCCAATACATGTCCGGACAAAAAGCCCAACAAGCCACAGCAAACCTGCTGCGCGACCTGCACTCGGGCGCGTACGTCAATATCCGCTAAGATGTTGTTGAAAAAAGGTCGTCTGAAACTTTTCAGACGACCTTTTTTTGTTTGAGGACAACTTCCCTCTGACACACCAGCCTAATCGCAAATCGAATATCCATCGGGACAAAACGACGTAACCACGGACAATTTGGCGGACAGCATCATTCCATCTGCACCGATTCCAAATATAGTGGATTAACTAAATCAGGACAAGGCGACGAAACCGCAGACAGTAAGATAGTAGCAAAGTGAGGCAACGCCGTACTGGTTTAAAGTTAATCCACTATACATCTTAACCAAAAATAAATATTCTTATCTCATTAAGACACTCCCTAAAACATCCGCTAATTCTCCTCTAACACTCCCAGCCTAGAATGATGTTCAGAAAAAGAAAAACAAGTCTCCTCACATAACGATAGTCTGCTCACACTGACACGGACGGAACATCATTTTCCCCACCATCGTTTTTCCCCTAAGGAGCGTATCATGAAACTGAATCTGCAAAAAACCACCGCTGCTGTTTTGGCTGTTTTGTTCAGCGCAGGCGTATTTGCCGCCAACAATGCCTACAATCCATTTGATTACGGTTACCAAAACCACAAATACGGCAAAAAATGGGGCAAACCCGCCTCTGAAGCCGAAGGCGAAAAAGTGATGAAACACGCTGCCTACCGTTCGGGCGTGCACTACACCAACGTCAACCGCATGCCCGGCAATGTAGACCGCAACGGCGTGAAAACCGTACAGGTCAACGACGCATACACCCGTCAAAACCTCGGCCGCTATGCATTCAACACCATCAAGAGCGGTGGTTCGGAAGTGTATTACGGCGAGTGGGTCGGCAAAGAATACGCCAAAGGCACCAACCGCGGCGTTTTCTACTCAGGCGACAAACGCGCCACCTCTATGCCGGTATCCGGTGTAGCCAACTACGCCGTCAAAGGTATCAACAACTACACCGGCAACAACCCGATGGTCGGTACTTTGCGCGCAGACTTCGGTCAACGCGTCTTGGCAGGTTCTATGAAAAACAACGCTGTACAGATGGACATCCATTCACGCATCAAACCATCCAGCGCATCGTTTGAAGGCTACGCCCGCGCCAACGGCCACTTCGGTAAAACCGAAGGCCACTTCTTCGGTCACAACGCAAGCGCGCTGGCCGGTGTTGCCAAGTTTAAAACCGACCGTAACTTGGATACGGCATACGGCGGTGTAAAACGCTAAAATCCCTAGTTAAGTAAAATGAGTTAAGTAAAATAAAGCCTGCTTCACGCAGGCTTTTTTAAACAGCAGCCCGCCAACCTTCTCAAGGTCGTCTGAAACCCGCCGACCGGAAAGCCGACACCATGTACAAACCGTCTGCCTGCCTTCTCCTGTTTCTCGCCGCCCCCGTCCTTGCCGCGCCCCGTTCTGACTTTTCAGACGACCGTACCGCGCAACGCCTGTGGCAAAACACCCGCCAAACCATGCAGGAGCAGGAACAAAAAGTGCGCGAATACCGCCTCGACATTCCCTCCGAAAACATCGGGCAGACAGCCGAAACCGACCCCGAAGCCGACCAAGGCGAAGCCCTGTTTAACGCCGTCAACCGCAGCGACTGGCAAACCGTGCGCCCGCTGCTTGAACGTTATACCCAGCAAACCGAATACGACCCCGACATCGCCCTCTTTGCCCGCGCCTCGCTCGCCCGCGGCGAAGGCAGGTGGAAAGATGCCAAACAAGACTACGAAACCCTGCTGCAACGCCATCCCGACTTCACGCGCGGACGGCTCGATTACGCCCGCCTGCTCTTTGAAGGTCGTCTGAACCGCGAAGCCACTTCCGAATTTATGCGCCTTCAAAACGAAGACCTGCCCGAAGCCGTCAAAGAAAACATCGGCCATTTCCGCGACTCTCTAAACCAACGCCAAAGCTGGCAGGGCAGCCTTTCCGTCGGCGCCGTCCACAACAGCAACATCAACGAAGCCAGCGGCAAAGTGTGGTGTAAAACCGAAATAGACGGCGAATGCTGGGAAGAATTTTCAGGCGACCAGCCCATTTCCGCCAACGGCATCAAATACGAAGCCGCCGCCGTCCGCCGCTGGCAGATTAAAGGACACCACGGCATCGCCGCCCGCGCGCTCGGCTACGGCCGCTTCTACCGCGACCATAAAGACTTCAACGAACACACACTCAACCTCAGCGCAGGCTATCAGTTTGAAAACCACCGCCACACCTTCGCCCTCGCCCCGCTCGTCGAATGGAACGGCAGCGGCGGCAAAACCCTCAACCGCGCCTACGGCGTGCGCAGCGAGTGGAACCTCGACAAAGGCAGCTGGACGTGGAATACCGAAGCCGAGTGGAAATACCTTTCCTATTCCGACAAAACCCGCCTACTCGACGGCAGCCTCTTCTCCGTTTACAACACCCTGTCCTACTTCCCGCGCAACGACCTCATGCTCTACGGCGGCATAGACTGGCAGCAGCGCAAAGCCAAAGAGCCGGTAGACAGCTACCGCCTCATCTCCGCACGGCTGGGCGCGGCAAAAATGTTTGAAGCCGGCTTCGACGCCTCCGCCTCCGCCACCTTCGGCATCCGCAGCCACCGCGAAGAAAACGCCGTCCTCGAACAACGCCGCCGCGACAAAGAACAGACCTACCGCCTCAGCATAGGCGCGGACCGCTGGAAATTCGCCGGCCTCAAGCCCGTCCTCAGCTACAAACACCGCCGCGTCCACGGCAACACCGACTGGCTGTACAGCTACAAGCAAAACGAAGTCGGTCTGTCGCTGGTGAAATCGTTCTAACGCAGGACGCAGAAACGCAAAGGTCGTCTGAAATTCAGTTTTCAGACGACCTTTGCGTTTTATAGTGGATTAAATTTAAATCAGGACAAGGCGACGAAGCCGCAGACAGTACAGATAGTACGGCAAGGCGAGGTAACGCCGTACTGGTTTAAAGTTAATCCACTATAAATTATTCCCCGTCTTTAACCGGATAATCAGGCAAATACACATCAAATCGGGTGCTTTTGCCCGTGTATTGGTAGGCGGGTTTTTCGCCGTTGAGATATTCGCCGAGACGCGGGCGTTTGACGACGACGCGTTTTTTGGCGACGGCGCGGGCGGCGGCAAGCAGCTCGGCCTCTTCTTGGGCGGCACCGACGACGCTGTGGAAATACGCCATTTCCTTTTTGACGGCGGCGGATTTTTGGCGTTCGGGGTACATGGGGTCGAGGTACACGATGTCGGGGCGCGATTGGGCGGCGAGTTCCCGCATCAATTCGACGGCGTTGCCATAATGGAAAGTCATGCGGCGGGCGATATCTTGAATTTCAGGCTCTTGCAGCGCGCGTTCGAGGCCGTCGGCGAGCAGGCAGGCGACGGCGGGATGCTGCTCGAAAGTGTGGACGTTCAAACCGAGCGAGGCGAGGACGAAACTGTCGCGCCCGAGTCCGCCGGTGCCGTCCCAGACGGTCGGTTTGGTTGTGTGGTTGACCGCTTTGGCAATCAGCTCGCCGCCGCCTTTGGTGCGCCGGTATTGGGCTGCACCGCCGCCGAAATCGACGCGGACGCGCCCCTTCTCCCCCGCGCGGCACAAGCTGACGCCCTCTGCATCGGCAAGCAGGTATTCGCCGCTGTCGGGCAGGTCGGACAAAATCGGAAGCTGGAATTGCCGCGCCAAACGGCGGGCGTGTTCGGTGGCGGTGTCGGCGAGATAAATGGGCGTCATGGCGGTTGCGGGTCGGGGTCGTCTGAAAAGGGCGGATTATATAGTGGATTAAAATAAAAATGAGACAAGGCGGCAACGCCGTATCATTGCAATTTTAATCCACTATATCGGGAATCCGCTTGAAGCCGATATGGCTTCATCAATACGGATTTTATCCGCTCTCGGGACAAAGGTCGTCTGAAAATCGGATTTCGGGTTTTCAGACGACCTTTGCCGTTCTTTACGCACTGAATTTCCGTCCGCGTTCCATGTCCTGCCTTGCGGATAAAGGGGAACGGTCAATGCGGCGCGGATAGAGGTTTTGGCTATATCCAAAGCATCAGGAGTTATTTAGCCTGCGTCAGCCCGTTTGTTAAAATCCGTTGTTTTGCCGGTTGATTGAACGGCATTTTCCAATAGAAACAAACAATAACCATGACCCACACAGCAAAAATCCCCCAACCTTTGGCTGGTGACCGCCGCTGCCGCCGCCATCCTGCTGATTACCATCGGTATGCGCATGACTATGGGACTGTTTGTCCGTCCCGTCGTCGACTCTACCGAGCTGAGTATCCAAGAGTTCAGCCTGATTATTGCCGTTTTCCAGTTGATGTGGGGCGTGTCCCAGCCGCTTTCCGGCGCGATTGCCGACCGCTTCGGCGCGTTTAAGGTTTTGGGCGGCGGCGCGTTGCTGTTGGCTTGCGCCTGCCTGATGGTGCCGCAGATGCCGACTTATTGGGGGCTGATGCTAGCAATCGGGCTGCTTTTTGCATTCGGAACGGGCGCGGGCGGTTTCTCCATCATCATGGGGCAGGTCGCGGCGAAAGTGCCGCCGCACAAACGCGGTTTGGCTTCGGGGCTGGTCAACGCGGGCGGTTCGGCGGGGCAGTTTCTGTTTGCGCCGCTGGTGCAGGGTTTGCTGGTGTTGCCCGCCGTCGGCTGGACGGGGACGTTTTATGTTTGGGGCGGGATTGCGCTTTTAATCCTGCCAATTTCGTGGTGGCTGGCGGGCGGCAAAAACGCTGTCGCCACGCACCACACGTCGTCTGAAAACGGGCAATCGCTGGGGCAGGCAGTCAAAGCGGCGTTTAAAGACCGCAGCTACATCCTGCTGCACTTGGGCTTTTTTACCTGCGGTTTCCACATTGCGTTTTTGGTGACCCACCTGCCCAACGAAATCGCGCTCTGCGGCCTGCCCGCTTCGGTCGCTTCGACTTCGATTGCGATTATCGGCCTGGCGAACATCGCGGGCTGCATTTTTTCGGGCTGGTGTACGGGGCGGTTTTTGGGCAAATACGTTTTGTTCGGACTCTACGCCTCGCGCGTGGCGATGGTGCTGATCTACCTTGCCGCCCCGAGAACCGACGTCAATTTCTACATTTTCGCCGCCGCGCTGGGCTTCACTTGGCTCGCCACCGTCGCGCCGACTGCCGCGATTACGGGCAAGCTGTTCGGCACGCGCTATCTGGCGACGTTGTTCGGACTGACGATGTTGAGCCATCAAATCGGCGGTTTTTTAGGCTCGTATATCGGCGGCATCGTGATTTACCGGTTCAACGATTACGGCTGGATGTGGTATGCCGACGCGGTGTTGGCGGGGACGGCGGCTTTGCTGAACCTGCCGATACGCGAAAAGAAAACGGCGTAAACCGCTGCGACGCAACCAAGACAGGTCGTCTGAAAATCGGATTTCGGGTTTTCAGACGACCTTTTTCCGCCGTTACATCAAGTCAGTTCAAAAGAGGCGTGGGCGAAGCGGCAAAATCGGCTAGAATAGGCTCGGGAAACCGGAGGTTCGGCGACAGGCAGCTTGAAACCGTCAACCGCCTACATTCCGCCCCGCCGCGCACCGTCCGCCACCCCGTCCGTACCGTTTTCGAGTGGAATACATGAATCGTTGGTTTTACACGCAATTATGGCGCATCGCGCCGCCGCTTATCCGCCACTATCTCAAAAAGCGCGCCATCAAATCGCCTGCCTATCTCTACCATTGGGGCGAGCGTTTCGGCGAGCCGTTTGACCGGCCTGTGCAGCATCCGATTTGGGTGCATGCCGTATCGGTCGGCGAAACCCGCGCCGCGCAGCCTTTGGTGGAAGCGCTGCGCCGCCATTTCCCCGACGCGCCGCTGCTCATGACCCAAATGACGCCGACCGGACGCGCCGCCGCAAAAGAACTGTTCCCCGACGCGCAATGCCGTTACCTGCCTTACGACAAACCCGAATGGGTCGCCCAATTCCTAAAGGAACACCGCCCCCTGTTCGGCGTACTGATGGAAACGGAAATCTGGCCCAACCTCATGCACGCCTGCGCCGACGCGCACGTCCCCTTGTTTCTCGCCAACGCCCGCCTGTCTGAAAAATCACAGCGCGGCTATTTGAAAATCCGCAACCTGTTCGAGCCTGCGCTGCAAACCTTAAGCGGCTGTTTCGCGCAAACCGCCGAAGACGCGGAGCGGCTGCACTTGATCGGCGCGTCCAACGTCCATGTCTGCGGCAACACCAAATACGATATTTCCCCGCCCGAACGGATGCGCGCACTGGCGGCGGCCTTCCGCGAACGCATAGGCACGCGCCCCGTCGCCGTCTGCGCCAGCACCCGTTTTTACAAAGACCAAGACGAAGCGGCGCTCTTGCTCGAAGCATGGAAAAAATATACCGGCGATGCCTTGCTGGTCGTCGTCCCGCGCCATCCGGAGCGTTTTCAGACGACCTTTGAAACGGCGCAGGCATTGGGTTATACCGTTCAAAAACGCAGCGACAACCTGCCGGTTTCCCGACAAACACAAGTCTGGGTGGGCGACAGCATGGGCGAACTCTTTGCCTACTACCTCAGTTCGGATGTCGCCTTTGTCGGTGGAAGCCTCGTGGATAGCGGCTGTCAAAACATCATCGAGCCGATAGCCTGCGGCATTCCGACCGTGTTCGGCTTTTCCACCTACAACTTTGCCGCCGCCTGCCGCAGCGCGCTGGAAGCCCAAGCGGCGGTGCAGGTGCAGAATGCGGACGAATGGCGCACCTTCGTCTCAGCCTGTTTGGAAAACCCGAGCGAGCGCAGCCATTTCGCCCAACAGGCGGCACGCTTTGTCGCCGGCCATCAAGGCGCCAGCCGTCGGATGGCGGACGAAATCGCCGCGTCTGTGCGCCATCTGACGCGCGAAGAGGCTTAAGGGCAAACCTGCCTTCCCCAAACGAAAGGTCGTCTGAAAACCCGAATTTAGGTTTTCAGACGACCTTTTTGTCTTGTGGACGGATTGCCGCGAATCAAGCGGCGTCGCCCGCCCTGCCCTGACGGCAAACCGATTCCTGCCTTACTTCGCCATTTCCGCGAACACTTGATGCGCGGTGGCGATGGTTTCGTCAATCAGCTCGGGCGTGTGCGCGGCGGAGACGAAGCCTGCTTCGTAGGCGGACGGGCCGAAGGCGGTGTTGCGGTCGAGCATGCCGTGGAAGAAACGTTTGAAGGCGTCGATATTGGAACGCGCCATGTCGCCGTAGTTTTGCGGGGTATGGGCGGCGAAATACAGACCGAACATGCCGCCCACGCTGTCGGCGGTGAACTCGATGCCGTGCGCTTTGGCGGCGGCGGCAAGCCCGTCGGCGAGGCGGCGGGTCAAGGCGGTCAGGTTTTCGTAGAAGCCTTCGCGCCGGATGATTTCCAGTGTTTTCAGTCCGGCCGCCACGGCCATGGGGTTGCCCGACAAAGTACCTGCCTGATACACGCCGCCCAGCGGGGAGATGCAGGCCATGATGTCTTTGCGCCCGCCGAACGCCGCCAGCGGCATACCGCCGCCGATGACTTTGCCCATCGTGGTCAGGTCGGGCGTGATGCCGTGCAGCGACTGCGCGCCGCCGAGTGCGACGCGGAAACCGGTCATCACTTCGTCGTAAATCAACACCGCGCCGTGTTTTGCAGTGAGGGAGCGCAGGGCGCGGACGAAGTTTTCAGACGGCCTGACCAGATTCATATTGCCTGCGAACGGTTCGACAATCACGCAGGCAATTTCGCCGCCGATTTTTTCAAACGTTTCTTCCAGTTGGGCGGTGTTGTTGTATTCGAGCACCAGCGTGTGCTTGGTGAAATCGGCCGGCACGCCGGCGGAAGAAGGGTTGCCGAAGGTGAGCAGGCCGCTGCCGGCTTTGACCAGCAGGCTGTCGGAATGGCCGTGGTAGCAGCCTTCGAACTTGATGATTTTGTCGCGGCCGGTAAAGCCGCGCGCGAGGCGGATGGCCGACATGGTGGCTTCGGTGCCGGAGCTGACCAGCCGCAGTTGTTCGACGCTGGGCACGAGTTCGGCGATTTTTTCGGCGATGACGATTTCCGCCTCGGTGGGCGCGCCGAACGACAAACCGCCCAAAGCCGCTTCGCGCACGGCTTCGATGACTTCGGGGTGCGCGTGTCCGACAATCGCAGGCCCCCACGAACCGACGTAATCGGTGTAGCGCGTGCCGTTTTCGTCCCAAACATACGCGCCTTCGGCTTTTTTGATGAAGCGCGGCACGCCGCCGACGCTGCCGAATGCGCGGACGGGGGAGTTTACGCCGCCGGGGATGATGGCTTTGGCGCGGTCAAACAGGATTTCGTTACGGTTCATAGCGGGTTCTTTCTGAGGTCGTCTGAAAAATAAGCGGTATTTTATCATCAGATTGCCCGTGCCAGCCGTTTCAGACGACCCCTAAAGCCCAAACCGCCAAGACTTGAACGCCGTATCTGAAAATGAAAATTGTTCTGTAAAAACAATCACTCTGTTCATATTTGAAGCGTTTGTGCTATAATCCGCACCCATTTATACCATAAAGAAAACATCATGTTACGCGGATTCATTTTAATGCTTACCCTTTTGGTTTCCACCGTCTCCTACGCCGCCCAGCGCAAGCTGCCGAGCGATATGGACGCGGCGGTTTTGAAACAGGTCGAACTGCCTTATCTGAAAGTGAGCCGTGGCGGCTTCTCATGGACGCGCCTCTTGACGCTGGGCCTTGCCGACGGCAATTCCTCCAAGCTGCAGATTACCCGTTTCACCAAAATCCACGACGAAAACGACCGCTTCATCCCGATGGGGCGGCTGGCAGGCAAAACCGGCAAAACCATCGCGTTCAAACACAACGACACCAACGCCCTCGTGCGCGAAGTGTGGGTTTTGACCGACGACGAAGCCTCCCGTTTTACCGTGCAAAAAGAAGTCCGCGACGAGGTTAAAAAAGACGCGCAATAAGCCGTCGTTTGCCCGTTTCAGACGGTCCAAACACACACACCGCGTGGTTGGCTGTTGCAGCCGCAGCAGCGCAACCGCGCATTTTTGCGCCCTGACGAATCTGCGTTTCAGACGACCTGTCCACGTTCCAAAGGTCGTCTGAAATAAAGATTTCTATAACAATCAGCCCCGCAATTACGGGCTACCTGAGAAAGACACAAACCATGAAAAAAGTATTTATCCGCACCTTCGGCTGCCAAATGAACGAATACGACAGCGAAAAAATGCTCGCCGTACTCGCCGAAGAAAACGGCGGCATCGAACAAGTGACCGAAGCCGACGAAGCCGACATCATCCTCTTCAACACCTGCTCCGTGCGCGAAAAAGCGCAGGAAAAAGTGTTCTCCGACTTAGGCCGCGTTCGCCCGCTCAAAGAAAAAAATCCCGACCTCATCATCGGCGTTGCCGGCTGCGTCGCCTCCCAAGAAGGCGAAAACATCATCAAACGCGCGCCTTATGTGGACGTCGTTTTCGGCCCGCAAACGCTGCACCGCCTGCCCAAAATGATTGTGGATAAAGAAACCAGCGGCCTGTCGCAAGTCGATATTTCCTTCCCCGAAATCGAAAAATTCGACCACCTGCCGCCCGCCCGCGTCGAAGGCGGCGCAGCATTCGTGTCCATCATGGAAGGCTGTTCCAAATACTGCTCGTTCTGCGTCGTCCCCTACACGCGCGGCGAAGAATTCTCCCGCCCGCTGAACGACGTTTTGACCGAAATCGCCAACCTTGCCCAACAAGGCGTTAAAGAAATCAACCTCTTAGGACAAAACGTCAACGCCTATCGCGGCGAAATGGAAGACGGCGAAATCTGCGACTTCGCCACCCTGCTGCGCATCGTCCACGAAATCCCCGGCATCGAGCGTATGCGCTTCACCACCAGCCACCCGCGCGAGTTTACCGACTCGATTATCGAGTGCTACCGCGACCTGCCCAAGCTGGTGTCGCACCTGCACCTGCCGATTCAAAGCGGTTCCGACCGCGTATTGAGCGCGATGAAACGCGGCTACACCGCCTTGGAATACAAATCCATCATCCGCAAACTGCGCGCCATCCGCCCCGACTTGTGCCTGAGCAGCGACTTCATCGTCGGCTTCCCCGGCGAAACCGAGCGCGAGTTCGAGCAGACCCTGAAGCTGGTGAAAGACATCGCCTTCGATTTGAGCTTCGTCTTCATTTACAGCCCGCGCCCCGGCACGCCCGCCGCCAACCTGCCGGACGACACCCCGCACACCGAAAAAGTGCGCCGTCTCGAAGCCCTGAACGAAGTCATCGAAGCCGAAACCGCCCGCATCAACCAAACCATGATCGGCACCGTACAACGCTGTCTGGTCGAAGGCATCTCCAAAAAAGACCCCGACCAGCTCCAAGCCCGTACCGCCAACAACCGCGTGGTCAACTTCACCGGCACGCCCGATATGATCAACCAAATGATCGATTTGGAAATCATCGAAGCCTACACCTTCTCCCTGCGCGGCAAACCGGTCGAAGCGTAAAGCCGTTCCGTCATAGCAAAGGTCGTCTGAAAACCTGTATCTTGGTTTTCAGACGACCTTTTTGTATCTTGGGCAAGTTCAGAAGAACTTAGTGTTTAAAAACGTACTTTAATTGACTTGTTCTACCAAAAAATCCACAAAAGCCCGGATTTTCGGGCTGACGGCATTGTCGCCGTAATAGACGGCGTAAAACGGTTTGGCTTCGTTTAAGGCGCGCTCGGGCAGGAGTTCGTGCAGGTGTCCCGCTGCAATATCGGCGGCGACGGTGAAATCCGACAGGCAAGCGATGCCGTTGCCTTCCAGACACAGGCGGCGGATGGTTTCGCCGCTGTTGGCGGACAGTTGCGGCACGGCGGCGTAGGGAGTGTGGCCGGTGTCGGCAAACGGCCAGTTGTTCAGGGTTTTGGGCTCGGAGAAGCCGATGAGGGTATGCTGCGACAGGTCGGCGACGTATTTGGGGGGTGCCGTAGCGGGCGAGATAATCGGGGGCGGCAACGAGTTTCAGACGGCTGTCAAACAGATGGCGGGCGCGCAAGGCGGAGTCGTGCAGGCTGCCTGCGCGGATGGCGATGTCCACGCGCCGCTCGATGAGGTCGATGTAGCCTTCGGACGAGGTGAGCAGCAGTGACACCTGCGGGTAGCGTTCGCAGAACGGGCGTACCAGCGGAGCGACGAGGTGCAGCAGCGTGGGCGTGGCGGAATCCACCCGAAGCACGCCCTGCGGCGCGCCGCCTGCGGAGAGGATTTCGGCCTCGGCGGCTTCGATGTCGTGCAGTATCTGCCGCGCGCGCTCGAAAAAGCGGCAGCCTTCTTCGGTGAGCCGCAGTTGGCGCGTGGTGCGGTTGAGCAGGTTGGCGGAGAGTTTGTCTTCCAGCCGCTTCACGGTGCGGCTGACGGCGGAGTTGGCCAGCCCGAGCCGCTCTGCCGCGCGGCTGAAACTGCCGCTTTCCACCACCTGCACGAACACGGCCAGTTCGTCTGAATGGGTTTTCATTGTTGCTTTTCCTAGAAAAGTGTTTTGCAATTATTGCTGTTTTCATTATAAAGCATCGGAGTACAATAATGCTTTTTCAACGCAAATATTTGAGGGACCAACATGAATATTCTGTTAATTGACGGCGGCCAACATTTTGGCCATTCCGCCGGCCGCCTGAACCACACGCTGCACCAAACCGCACGCGACACGCTGACCGCACTCGGCCATGCGGTGAAGGAAACCGTAATTGAAGAAGGCTACGACAAAGATGCCGAGGTGGAAAAATGGCTGTGGATGGACGCGGTGGTTTGGCAGATGCCCGGCTGGTGGATGGGCGAACCGTGGACGGTGAAAAAATATATCGATGAAGTGTTTACCGCAGGCGTGGGCGAGAACAAGCTGGTGGCCAACGACGGACGCCACCGTGTCAACCCGACGGAAGGCTACGGCACGGGCGGCTTACTGCATGGCAAAAAACACATGATTTCATCCACTTGGAACGCGCCGATTGAGGCGTTTACCCGCGAAGGCGATTTCTTTGAGGGCGCGGGCGTGGACGGCGTGTACCTGCATTTCCACAAGGCCAACGAATTCCTCGGCACCACGCGACTGCCCTCGTTCATCTGCAACGATGTGATCAAGAATCCGCAAGTGGAGCGGTATTTGGCGGATTATCGGGCGCATTTGGAGAAGGTGTTCGGTAACGCGTAGTCGAGATGGCCGGCCCGCCTGATTGCCGATACGGTATCTGCTATCCGCCGTATCGATGTAGGTAGGCTGGCTATACGCAGAGTATAGTGGATTAACTTTAAACCAGTACGGCGTTGCCTCGCCTTGCCGTACTATCTGTACTGTCTGCGGCTTCGTCGCCTTGTCCTGATTTAAATTTAATCCACTATATTTGATATTCGTGTACGCCAAATAAATCAAAGGTCGTCTGAAAACCTGTATCGTGGTTTTCAGACGACCTTTTTGTATCGTGTCGGCATCAACAGTCGGCTCACCGAATCCCGCCTGTCTTTTAGCAATTTCACGATACCGCGTATTGACAGCCCCATAGGGGTCGTCTGAAAATCAGTTTTCGCACTTTCAGACGACCTTTTTACATTTAAGAACCCGTCCGAAGCCGCCCCCATATCCTTCGCGAGAAAAACCATGTCCCTGCAAAATCTCTCCAACATCCGCACCCTCGTCGTCAAAGTCGGTTCCAGCCTCGTTACCGCGGGCGGCAAAGGCATAGACCAAGCCGCACTCGACCGCTGGGCGGCGCAAATCGCCGAGCTGGGCAAACAAGGCGTGCAAACCGTCCTCGTTTCCAGCGGCGCCATCGCAGAAGGCATCAAACGGCTGGGCTGGAGCAAACGCCCCACCGCCATCAACGAACTGCAAGCCGCCGCCGCCGTCGGACAAACCGGCATCGCCCAAGCCTACGAAGCCGCGTTCGCACCGCACGGCATCCGCACCGCCCAAATCCTGCTCACCCACGACGACCTGAGCAACCGCACCCGCTACCTCAACGCCCGCAGCACCCTGCAAACCCTGTTGTCCAAAGGCATCGTCCCCGTCATCAACGAAAACGACACCGTTACCACCGACGAAATCAAACTCGGCGACAACGACACCCTCGGCGCGCTCGTGACCAACCTCATCGAAGCCGACGCCCTCGTCCTTCTGACCGACCAAAAAGGCCTGTACGACAGCGACCCGCGCAAAAATCTGCAAGCCAAACTGATTCCGACCATCGCCGCCGATCATCCTGACCTCGAAAGCATGGCGGGCGGCGCGGGCAGCAGCGTCGGCACCGGCGGCATGTATACCAAAGTGAGAGCCGCCAAACGCGCCGCACTCAGCGGAGCCGCCACCGTCGTCGCATGGGGCGGCGAACCCGACGTCCTCGTTTGCCTCAAACAAGGCGAAAGCATAGGCACGCTCTTTACCAGCGCGCACAGCCGCGTCGCCGCCCGCAAGCAATGGCTGCTCGGACACGTCCAAACCGCTGGCAGCCTGACCGTCGATAACGGCGCGGTAAAAGCCCTGACCGAACAACACGCCAGCCTGCTGCCCGTCGGCTGCATCCGCGCGGACGGCCATTTTCACCGCGGCGAACTCGTCGCCATCCTCGATACCGAGGGCAAAGAAATCGCACGCGGCCTCACCAATTACAGCAGCGGCGAAACCGCCAAAATCCTGCAAACCCCGTCCGAGCTCATTGCCGAAAAATTAGGCTACGCCCACGAAGACGAACTCATCCATCGCGACAATATGGCGTCGCATTGGTAAAAAAGGTCGTCTGAAACCGTATGTTTGCGTTTCAGACGACCTCCTTTCCCCTCCAACCAAAGGAAACCCGCATGAAAAAATTCTTCTTCCTCACCACCGCCATCCTGCTCCTCAACGCCTGCGCCGCCCAATCCGGACAAGGCAGCTCTGCACAAGTCTATGGCGAAATCAAAGGCGGCGTAGAAAGCAGCCACGTTCACTAAAGCGAACGGAACAACGGGCATTGCCCACGCAGAAGATGCCGCCCCATTCCCCTGAAATCCGCATGACGGACATCGTGCCATAAAATCAAAAGGTCGTCTGAAACTTGGTTTACCCGGTTTTCAGACGACCTTTTCTATTGGATTGAAGACGAATGTTTGGACGGCAGTCATTCCCGCGCCAATCAGGGAAAGGACAAGGGCTAGCGGTGCGACAACGTCGTCTGAAACGGTTTACGGACAGCACCCAGTTTCTATTCAAACCTTTTCGCCGTTACGGCTTTCAGCCCTTAATCCTGCCTGTCGGTATGGTTTCTCCCAATCAGCGGATAATCCCGCGCGTAGATTGGACGAAGAAGTCTTTAAACACCGCCAGCTCGGTTTGAGTTTCGGCGCGGCGGAGGATGTCGGCTTTGGCTTCTTCAAACGGGATGCCGCGGTGGTAGATGGTTTTATAAACATCTTTGACGGCGGAGATTTGCTCGGCGGTAAAACCGTTGCGACGCATGCCTTCGCTGTTGATGCCTGCGGGTTCAGCGCGGTAGCCTGCCGCCATGAAGTAAGGCGGTACGTCTTTGTGTACGCCTGCGGCGAAGGCGGTCATGGCGTAGTCGCCGATTTGGCAGAACTGGAACACCAGCGTGTAGCCGCCCAAGACGACGTAGTCGCCGATGGTAACGTGTCCGGCGAGCGAGGCGTTGTTGGCGAAGATGGTGTGGTTGCCGATGACGCAGTCGTGTGCGAGGTGGCAGTACGCCATAATCCAGTTGTCGTCGCCGATGCGGGTTTCGCCGATGCCGGTTACCGTGCCGAGATTGAAGGTGGTGAATTCGCGGATGGTGTTGCCGTTGCCGATAATCAGCTTGGTCGGCTCGTCGCGGTATTTTTTGTCCTGCGGGATTTCGCCGAGGCTGGCAAATTGGAAAATGCGGTTGTTTTCGCCGATGGTGGTGTGGCCGTTGATGACGGTATGCGGGCCGATTTCGGTGTTCGCGCCGATTTGGACGTTGGGGCCGATAACGGTGTACGCGCCGATTTTGACGCTGGAGTCGAGTTCGGCTTTGGGGTCAATGACGGCGGTCGGGTGGATGAGGGTCATGTTTTTCCTTTCCTGTCGTGTTGCCGCGAAGATGCGCGACGGCAACAGGTCATCTGAAAACTTTCAGACGACCTTTTTCTGAACACTCAAACCACGCGTTTGGCACACATGATGATGGCTTCGACGGCGACTTGTCCGTCCACTTTGGCGACGGCGCTGAATTTGCCGATGCCGCGTTTGTTGGTCAGCAGCTCGACTTCGAAAACAAGCTGGTCGCCGGGGATGACTTGGCGTTTGAAGCGGGCTTCGTCTATGCCGGCGAAGAAGAAGAATTCGTTTTCTTTGCGGCCGCCTTCGCTGAGGATGGCGAGTGTGCCGCAGGCTTGCGCCATGGCTTCGATGATGAGTACGCCGGGCATGACGGGCAGGTCGGGGAAATGGCCTTGGAACTGCGGCTCGTTCATGGTGACGTTTTTAATCGCGGTCAGGGTTTTCATGGACTCGAAGGCGGTGATGCGGTCGAGTTGCAAAAACGGGTAGCGGTGGGGAATGAGTTTTTGGATGTCTTTGGCTTCGATGGGGAGTTGTACGTCCATGTTCGTCGTATTCCTTGGTATTTCGGGGTTGGCTGGGCGGTTTCATCGCGGAGGCTTTAAAACGATAGGCTTTGCCGCTTTGTCGGGATTTAAAGCGCATCCGCCATGTAAACCGATTGTGGGGTTATTCGTCTTTTTCGCTGTCGCTCAGACGGTTTTCCAATGTTTTGAGGCGTTTGTTCATTTCGCTCAGGCGGTGGATGTAAACGGCGTTGCGCGCCCATTCTTTATGGGTGGACATCGGGAAGATGCCGGCGAGGTGTTTGCCGCTTTCGGTAATGCTGTGGGTGACGGACGTGCCGCCGCCGATGGTGGTTTTGTCGGCGATTTCGATGTGTCCGACCGTACCGACGCCGCCGCCGATGATGCAGTAGCTGCCGATGGTAACGCTGCCTGAGATGCCGGTTTTGGCGGCGATGACGGTGTGCGAACCGATTTTGCAGTTGTGTCCGATTTGGACTTGGTTGTCGATTTTGGTGCCGTTGCCGACGGTGGTGTCGCTCATCGCGCCGCGGTCGATGTTGGTGTTCGAACCAATTTCTACGTCGTCGCCCAGCGTTACCGCGCCGGTTTGCGGGATTTTAAACCATGAATCGCCGGCGAAGGCGAGTCCGAATCCGTCCGCGCCGATGACTGCGCCGCTGTGGATTTCGACGCGGTTGCCCAGTGTGCAGCCGTAATAAACGACGGCGTTGGGATGCAGGACGACTTCGTCGCCCAGTTTGCAATCGTGTTGGACAACGGCATTTGCCAAGATGCGGCAGCCTTCACCAAGCACGGTGTTCGCGCCGATGTAGGCGTTTGCGCCGATTTCGCAGCTTGCAGGAACGGTCGCACTTTCCTCGACGACGGCGGTCGGATGGATGCCGCCGCGCGCTTTGACGATGGGCGAAAACAGGCGGGCGACTTTGGCGAAATAGAGATAGGGGTCGTCGGCGACAATCAGGTTGCGCCCTTCAAATTCGTCCACTGCTTTGGCAGAAACGATGACCGCACCCGCGCTGCTGTCGTGGACTTCGGCTTTGTATTTCGGATTGGCGAGGAAGCTGATGTGTTCCGCCTGCGCGTCTGCGAGCGGGCGCACGGCGGCGACGGAAATGTCCTCGCCGCGCCATTCGCCGCCAAGCTGCGCTGTGATTTGGGACAGGGTGTAGGTTTTTGAAGTCATGATGTTTCGTAAGCTTTGGGATGAGGTCGTCTGAAAGGGACGGCGGGAGCAGTCGGACAGAACGGTTTGCCTAAAACGTATGCCGGCAGGAGTGATAAGACAGGTAATTATATCGTTTATTGGATTTTCAGACGACCCTTCGCTTGAAAGAGGTCGTCTGAAAACAGGTTTGCTGTATCTCGTTCAGCCTTCCGATTAACGCGTATTCAGGGCTTTAATCACGCTGTCGGTAATGTCGTAACGCGCGTTGACGTAAATCACGTCCTGCAAAATGACATCGTAGCCTTCGCGTTTGGCAAGATCGACGATAATGCGGTTGGCGTTTTGCTGGAGGGCGGCAAATTCTTCGTTGCGGCGCAGGTTGTAGTCTTCTGCCAGCTCCGCCTGTTTCTTGCGGAACTGCTGAACCAGCTCGCCCCAGCGTTTTGCCGCAGCTTCACGCTCTTTGCCCTGCAATTTGCCTTCGGACAGGGATTTTTCGAGCTTTTCACCTTCTTGCTGCAATTTCTGCAAAGCGTCCTGACGGCTGCGGAATTCCTTTTCCAAGGTCGTCTGAATGCGTTGCGCCTGCTTGGACTCAAGATAAACGCGCTCGGTATTGATAAAGCCGATTTTTTGTACGGCTTCCGCCGCCGCAGCTTGGTTCATCAACCCGAAGCCCAATAAAGCCGCGCCGCCGAGGCGGAAGGCGTTGGCAATGATGTTCATCTGGATTTCCTTGATTTTGTATCCCGCCAATCAGCGGGATATCGGTTTGTTTTTAAAAAGAGGCAGAACGCCCTGTCCCTTTTCCTTCAGGTCGTCTGAAAATGTTTATCTGCATAGGGATTTCGATTTTCAGACGACCTTGTTCTGCCTACGTCAGAATGTGGTACCCAATTGGAACTGGAAGCGTTGGATTTCGTCGCTGTCTTTTTTCTTGATCGGGTAAGCGTAGCTGAACTTCATCGGACCCAGCGGCGAGAGCCAGGTTACTGCCGCACCGGCAGAGTAGCGCAACTCTTCCTTGAAGGTCGATTTGTGGGTCTTGCCTAAGCCGTATGGGTTTTGAGCGGCATTGTTGGTGTAGTAGGTATTGCTACTGCTGTCGTTATAAGTTTTGCCGTCCCATACGCTGCCCGCGTCGGCAAACAGACTCAGACGGACGGAGCGGGAGTCTTTGATACCCGGCATCGGGAACAGCAACTCGGCGGAAACGTTGGCTTTTTTGTTGCCGCCATAGCTGATTTTCTCGCCGTATTCGTCATAGACTTTCGGACCCAGCGTACCGCTCTCGTAACCGCGTACGGAGCCTAAGCCACCGCCGTAGAAGTTTTCAAAGAACGGCATGGTTTTGGTTTTGCCGTAACCGTTGCCGACGCCGACTTCGCCGCCGAGCATCAGGGTGAAGTCTTTGGTCAGCGGGAAGAACCAAGTTTGGTTGTGGGTCAGCGTGTAGTATTGCAGGTCGCTGCCCGGCAGGGCGATTTCGCCGTTGATGCCGGTCATGTAACCGCGGGTCGGCCACAATGCGCTGTCGGTTTTATTGCGTCCCCAACCAATCGTACCTTTGTACAGCCAGCCTTTGAAGCTGCCCACGCCGCCCGTGCCTTTACCGTATTGGTTGATAAAGTCGGCATAACGTTTAGGCGCGCCTTTGTAGGTATTCACGGTCAGGTGTTCCGCCGCCAGACCCAAATTGACGCGGTCGTATTCGGTCACGGGAATGCCCATGCGCACGCCGCCGCCTGCGGTGGTGGTTTTATATTGTTTCGCGCTGGAAGAGGCTTTACGCGGGTCGTAAGACTTGCCGTAAATATCGTAACCGAGGCTCACGCCGTCGGGTGTGAAATACGGATCGGTAAACGACAGCGAGCCGTTCAGCGTGGTTTTACTGCGTGAGGCGCGCAGAGAAACGGATTTACCCGTACCGAACAGGTTGTCTTGGGAAACGCCTACGGACATGACCAAGCCGGTATCCTGAACCCAGCCCGCACTCATATCCAGCGAACCGGTAGAACGCTCGTTCACGCTCATGTTCAAATCGACTTGGTCGGGCGTATTGGCAACCGGTACGGCATCGAATTGTACGTTGTCAAAGTAACCCAGCAGCTCGACACGCTCTTTGGAACGTTGCAGCTTGGAAGTGTCGTAAGGCGCGGATTCCATCTGACGCAATTCGCGGCGTACGACTTCGTCACGGGTTTTGTTGTTGCCGGTGATGTTGATTTCGTTCACATAGATTTTGCGGCCGGGTTCGACATTCAGGACGAAATCGACAGTTTGGGTCTCGGCATTGGGCACTGGCTGAACGTTGACTTCGCTGAACGCGTAGCCTGCCGTACCCATGCGGTTTTGGATGGCTTCGAGCGATTTGACCATTTGGGCGCGTTCGTACCATTTGCCCTTTTTCATGGTCAGCAGTTTTTGCAGCTCTTCTTTCGGCACTTCGCGGGTATCGCCTTCTATGCGCACGTCGCCCCAACGGAAGCGTTCGCCCTCGTCAACCGTGATTTTGATGGTTTGCTTGGTTTTGTCTTCGTTGGTCTGGATGTCGGTATCCAGAATGCGGAAATTGAAATAGCCGTTGTTTTGGTAGAACTCGCTGACGCGCTCCATGTCTTGCGAGAATTTCTGCTCGTTAAACTGGTTGCTCTTAGTCAGCCAAGTCCACATGCCGCCTTCGCTCAAAGACATTTGTTTCATGAGCTTGCGGTCGGAATAGACTTTGTTGCCTTCAAATTCGATGTCGGTAATCTTGGTGGTTTTACCCTCATCGATGGCGATGTCGATGGAAACGCGGTTACGCGCGAGTTTGGTGACGGTCGGCGTGATTTGGACCGACTGTTTGCCGCGGCTTTTGTATTCTTCCTTCAGGCTGGCGACAGACTGGCTCAGCGTGGCCGGATTGAAGTATTGGGATTGCGCCAAACCGAAGGATTCAAGGTTTTTCTTGATTACATCGTTTTGCAGCATTTTCGCGCCGGTAATGTTCAGCGTGCTGATGGTCGGGCGTTCGATAACGGTCAGCAAGACCTGATTGCCCATGGTCTCTACGCGGACATCGTCAAAAAAACCGGTCGCATACAGACTTTTGATGATTTCTTCGCTGCGTGCGTCGCTGAATTGGTCGCCGACTTTGACGGGCAGGTAGTTGAAGACCGTACTCGGTTCGGTACGCTGCAAACCTTCGACGCGGATGTCTTGAATGGTGAAGTCGGCAAACGCCAAAGGCGACATGCCCAATACCATCAAAGCAGAAGCAATCTGTTTCAATTTCATAAAATTATCCAAACAAACGGTTGATGTCATTAAAGAAAGCCAGTGCCATCATTAAGAGCATGGCAGCCAGTCCGAGGCGCAGGCCGATTGCCTGTATGCGCTCGCTCAAGGGCTTTCCGCGTATCCATTCGGCAGTGTAGAACACCAAATGCCCGCCGTCCAACACGGGAATGGGCAACAAGTTCAACACGCCTAAACTAATGCTGACCAACGCGAGGAATTCCAAATAGCTTTGAAATCCCAGCTGTGCCGTTTTTCCGGCGACGTCGGCAATGGTCAGCGGGCCTGAAATATGGTTCAGGGAGGCATTGCCTGTAATCAGTTTTCCGAAGAATTTTACCGTCATCCAAGCGTTGTTGACGGTTTTGTCCCAGCCCATCGCAAATGCTTCTGCGACAGACGGCTTATATTCGCGCTTGATTTCTTTTATCCACGCTTTGTCGTCTTGAGGACCGAAGCCTACCCTGCCGACCAGCGTTCTGTCGGGTTGCTGGATACTGTCGGGGCGGATGGTCGTCTGAAAAGTTTGGCCATTGCGCTCGTAGCTCAATTCGATTTTCTTGCCCGGGCTTTGGCTTACGATTTCCACCCATTGCTGCCAAGACTCGATGTCTTGTCCATCGGCACTGATCAGCTTGTCGCCTTTTTTCAAACCGGCTTTTTCAGCCGGACTGTTTTCTGTCACTTCGCCGACACGGGTGGTGATTTTAAAAGGCGACAACCCGATATAGCCTTGGTTTTTCGCAATTTTACCTGCTTCGGGCGTGCCGGCGGCATCGATAATCCGCATGGTTTTTTGCCCTGAGGTCGTCTGAACGGCAACATTTACCTTGCCTGACTCGATGTTCAACACGATTTCTTGCTGGGCTTTTTCCCACTCGCCGACGTTAACGCCGTTAACCGAAATAATTTTGTCTCCGGGCTGAAAACCGGCTTTGGCGGCAATGGTATTTTGCTCGACCATGCCGACATAAGGGCGGATTTCGGTAACGCCGAAGGAAAAACTCAAGCCGTAAAGCAGAACCGCCAGCGCGAGATTAGTCAGCGGACCTGCGGCAACGATGGCGATACGTTTGACGGGATGCTGTTTGTCGAAAGCGTAAGGCAGGTCTGCCTGCGCCACCTCGCCCTCGCGCGTATCAACCATTTTGACGTAACCGCCCAATGGGATGGGCGCCAAACACCATTCGGTATCGCCGCGCTTTCTGCTGAAAAATGGTTTGCCGAAGCCGACGGAAAAGCGGACGACTTTGACGCCGCACAATCTGGCGACGATGTAGTGTCCGAACTCGTGCAGGCTGACCAAAATCAGGATGGCAAAAATAAAAGCTAGAAGGGTTTGCAAAAGAATCTCTCTGGTTGGGTATGGGTTGACGTTGTCGATGTTTCAGACGACGTATCAAGGCAGGGGTCGTCTGAAAAACATTCGCAATGTGTAGAAAATATTATTGGCTTTATTTTGCCGATTATAAAGTCAGTCTGCCGTTTTGTCCGCCACACATGACGGGTGGGCGGGTTTTCAGACGACCTGTCATTTTTTATCGTTGCGGCACGGTTTATCCCAATGCGGCGATAAATTCCTGCGCCTGCCTGCGGGTAACGGCGTCTTGCGCCAGCAGGTTTTCGATGTTGCCGAGGTCGTCTGAAAAGTCTTGTGCGAGACAGTGGGCGACGGTTTTGGCAATGTCGGTAAACTTAATCTGCCCGTCTAAGAAGGCGGCGACGGCGGCTTCGTTGGCGGCGTTCAAGACGCAGGGCGCGGCTCCGCCCGCGTTCATGGCTTCATAGGCGAGCTTCAGACAAGGGAAGCGGTCAAAGTCGGGCTTTTGGAAGGTCAACGCAGACAATGCGTCGAAATCCAGGTCGCCGACACCCGAATCGATGCGTTCCGGCAAGCCCAAACAATAAGCAATGGGCGTACGCATATCGGGATTGCCCAGTTGCGCCAGCACGGAGCCGTCACGGTAGCGCACCATGCTGTGTATCACGGATTGCGGATGGATGACGACTTCGAGTTTATCAGGCGGGCAGTTGAACAGCCAATGCGCTTCAATCAGCTCCAAACCTTTGTTCATCATGGTGGCGGAATCGACGGAGATTTTGCGCCCCATGCTCCAATTGGGGTGTTTGACCGCTTGCACGGGCGTAATGCTGTCGAACGTGCCTAAATCGGCCGTCAGAAACGGGCCGCCGGAAGCGGTCAGGATAATCGAGCGGATGCCGTGTTCGTTCAGACGACCTGTGTAATCGCGCGGCAAAACTTGGAAAATGGCGTTGTGTTCGCTGTCGATGGGCAACACTGCCGCGCCGTTTGCGCGGGCGGTTTCCATAAACAACGCGCCGGAAACCACCAGCGTCTCTTTGTTCGCCAGATAAATGGTTTTGCCTTTTTGCGCCGCCGCCAGCGCAGAAGGCAGGCCCGCCGCACCGACGATGGCGCACATGACACCGCTGACTTCATCGGCAGACACCACATCAACCAATGCCTGCGCGCCATATAAAACCTGCGTCGCCGTGCCGTCGCGTTTCAACAGTGCGTCAAGCCGGGCGGCGTGTTCCGCATCGGCAACGACGGCATAGTCTGGGCGAAATGTTTGACATTGAGCCGCCAGTTTCTCAACCTGCTTATGCCCCGCCAGCGCGAATACGCGGAATTTTTCGGGGTGGCGCGAAACAACGTCCAGCGTGCTTTCGCCTATGCTGCCGGTACTGCCTAATATGGTCAGGACTTGTGGTGTCATGGTGTGTTCTTTATGTACTGCTTTCGGATTTCAGACGACCTTTGGGCTTGAGGTCGAAAAGGTCGTCTGAAAACGCTTATTCGATATTGTGTTTGATGTGTTCCAACGATTTTTATAGTGGATTAACTTTAAACCGGTACGGCGTTGCCTCGCCTTAGCTCAAAGAGAACGATTCTCTAAGGTGCTGAAGCACCAAGTGAATCGGTTCCGTACTATCTGTACTGTCTGCGGCTTCGTTGCCTTGTCCTGATTTAAATTTAATCCACTATAACCGCTTCAGAACAAGCTTTCAAAGGCGGCATAGACGCTGATGACGGCAATCAGGCTGTCCACGCGGTCAAACACGCCGCCGTGTCCGGGCAGCAGATTGCTGCTGTCTTTGATGCCCGCCGCGCGTTTGAGCCAGCTTTCCAACAGGTCGCCACATACGCTGACAATGGTCAACACCAAACCGATTAACACGGTATTGAACCAGCCTGCGTCAAACGTGAGCCAACCAGCCCACCACACCACAGTCATGTACACTGCCACGCAAATCGCGCCGCCGATTGCGCCTTCCCAGCTCTTGCCGGGGCTGACGGTCGGTGCGATTTTGTGTTTGCCGAACGCTTTGCCGCTGAAATACGCGCAAACATCGGCAACCCACACCAAACCCATCACGGCGAGCAGCGACAAGGCGTAATCGGGATGCGGACGCAGGGACATGAGTGCGAACCAAAACGGCATGACCAAAAGCCAGCCGACGGTATAAGCCTGCCAGCCGCCATTCAATTTCCATTTGAATTTCAGCCACAAAGGCATAACGACCAGCCAAAACGCCAAAACGGCGTACCAGACGATATCCGGCAGCGTCCAACCGCCTGCATAGGCGATGACGCCGAACACCAGCGTCGCGGCGAGATAATGATTGGTTTTCAGTTTTTCCAATCCACTCATGCGGGCGTATTCCCACAGCGTAACCAGGGAAATCAACCCGCAAAATGCCGCCCACAGCCATTGCGGCGCGTAAAACAGCATACCGAGCATCAACGGCAGCATCCACAGCGCCGTGATAATCCGTTGTTTCAACATTTTTAACCCCTTTGCTGCTCTACCGGCAGCTGTTCCGAAGTGCGGCCGAAGCGCCGTTCGCGTTTTTGGAACGAGGCGACAGCATCGTCCAAGGCTTTGCTGTCAAAATCGGGCCACAGGGTATCGGTAAAATAAAGTTCGGCATACGCCATCTGCCAAAGCAGGAAATTGCTGATGCGTGTTTCGCCGCCGGTGCGGATGAACAAATCCGGCTCGGGCGCATCGCCCAGCATCAAGTGTTTCGCCAGCGCGTCTTCCGTAATTTCGGATACGCCTTCGGCAATCAGTTTGTTTGCCGCCTGCAAAATATCCCAGCGGCCGCCGTAATCCGCGGCGATGCTCAGGGTCAGACCGGTATTGTTCGCCGTCAACGCTTCCGCCTCTTCGATGCCTTGCAGAATCTGCCGGTTGAAGCGTTCGCGGCTGCCCAACACCTTCAGGCGCATATTGTTTTCGTGCAGACGGCGCACCTGCTTTTGCAAAGCCTGCAAAAACAGCCCCATCAGGAACGACACTTCGTCTTCGGGACGGCGCCAGTTTTCAGTTGAAAAGGCAAACACGGTCAGATATTGCACACCCAGTTTGGCGCAATGCTTCACCATATTTTCCAACGCGTCCAAGCCGCGTTTGTGCCCCATCACGCGGGGAAGGAAACGCTTTTTCGCCCAACGGCCGTTGCCGTCCATAATCACGGCGATATGCTTCGGAACCGAAGTATGTTCCAAAATGGTCTGCGTGCTGCTCTTCATCTCTGCCTTTCGCAGCGCGGCGGTTCAAAGGTCGTCTGAAACGCCGCGGACAAGGGTTTAAATCGCCATCAAATCTTCTTCTTTGGCAGCCAGCGTTTTGTCGGCTTCGGCGATGTATTTGTCGGTCAGTTTTTGAACCGCCTCTTCGCCACGACGTGCTTCGTCTTCGGAAATTTCTTTGTCTTTCAAGAGTTTTTTGATGTGATCGTTTGCATCGCGGCGCACGTTGCGGATGGACACGCGTCCTTCTTCCGCTTCGCTGCGTACGACTTTAATCAAATCTTTACGGCGCTCTTCGGTCAACATAGGCATAGGCACTCGGATCAAATCGCCGACGGCTGCCGGGTTCAGACCCAAGTTTGAATCGCGGATGGCTTTCTCGACTTTGGCAGCCATATTGCTTTCAAAAGGTTTTACGCCGATGGTGCGCGCGTCCAGAAGCGTCACGTTGGCAACTTGGCTGACCGGAACCATGCTGCCCCAGTATTCAACTTCCACTTGGTCCAACAGACCGGTATGCGCACGGCCGGTACGCACTTTCGCCAAATTCTCTTTCAGCACTTCTACCGAGCGCTGCATTTTGCTTTCCGCTGTTTTTTGAATATCGTTAATCATTTTCTGCTTTCAAATAAGATACTGAATTTAAAACCTCGCCCGGACGCATGACCATCCGAACGGCAAATCAAGCTGTTAACTGCGCATAGTACCGTCATTCGGCGATTCCGACAAGGCAGGGGCGGTTTTGGGCCTTGTTTCTTAACTGATATTTAAATGCCGTTGCACATGAGTTTGGGGCGGAAAAGCATGGACGGCCTCGATACAGCCGCATTCATTTGCGTATAGACAAAAAGGTCGTCTGAAAACCTTGTCAACCGGTTTTCAGACGACCTTTATCCTATTCCGCCTCCAACCTCTCTATGGCGAAAGGCAGGGTGCAAAACAGGAAAATACGCTCCTGTTACGATGCAATCACGAACCAAAGACCTCGAAGAAGCAGGTATATCAATAATGTGATGGTAATGTTGTTGTATCGCCATTTCATTTGGTTGATGGAAAAAACCAGCAGTATGAGGAGAAAGAATTGTCCTATGTATACCCATACCATGTCTGCTGACAACAATACGGCACAAATCAATCCCAAAGGCAAAAGAATCATCCAAGCAGGCAACGAAGCAATCGCCCACTTCGGTTTTCTATTGCGTGCACGGACAAATTCTCCAACAGAAGAAAAGGCTGTCTGCTTCTGCGTAATCAAAGACAAAATACTTATACCGCCATAAGCTACGGCGCAAATATACAGCGCTTGTTGATAGTTGCTTACGAAGCTGATCAAAGCCAAAGGCAAAGGCGTAAGAAGTCCAAGTACGATAAAAGTCAATCGGGAAGAGCGCAGGTGCAGGCGTTCTGCCATAGCCGCGCGGGCGGCAACGCTGCATAAGACAACAGAAATAATGGAAGCAATAATTGGGGATACTGGGGACACATTGTCACGCAAACCCGGAATATCTTCCAAAGCGGTCAACATACTGGTGACGAACATGACCATGACGACAAACAGCAATAGGAGTTGTAATAGAGACCCTTCCCATTGATCGTTGCCACGTTTGAACTGCAAAGCATTAACCAATATCATGCAGGCGAGTGCCCATGAGTTGAGCGGCATAGTCAACCATATGATGAAAACATCGCTGTCTTCATGGTTGAAATGAAACATCGTTAGGCCGATCAGTATCCAGCCGACAAGGAAAATAACCCAGCCGGTCAAAGGCGCGACAACAATCCTCGCCCAAGCCATCTGCCACGGAGACAAAGAAGACATGCGCAACTGATCAAATGCATTGCTGGATACATCTTGGCGCAAACTGCGCTCAATCTGCAGATAAAGGGCGATATTTGAAATGCCGGTACCGAACGCACCGACGCTGGCAATATATTCCACCAGGTTTTCAGAATTGGCATTGGCAAAAACAAACAGGCAGTAGAGTATGATGATGCCTGCAATCATGCCCCAGCTCATGTTGAGCCACATCAGCCTTTGAAATTCGGCGTTAACCCGGATTTTGGGAATATTCAATTTATTGTCCATCGGCTTGCTCCTGTTGCTCTTGTTGCTCTTGTTGCTCCTGCTTGTGGAGATTGAGGCTGTTTTGATAACTGTTTAGCAGCGACGCCTTAATGACGGACGCTTCGCTCAAAGGCAGGTTTTGTTCAAACAGCTTGCGCAACAAGGCCGCACGCGCTTCTTCTCCCGCATCCAATATGACGGTAACGGCATGATTGTTCCATTCTGCCTGCTTCACGCCTTCCGTATTGCGGACCCGCTCGAATATGGATTCATCCAAACCGACAAATTGCAGCGAAACAGTCTGATCTTCGTTAACATCATCATTAACAGATTGAAATGCCTGAACACGTCCGCCTTTGATAACCAGCATATGCGAACAATATTCGTCCAGCTCGGAAAGAATATGGCTCGACACCAAAATGCTCATGCCTTCATCTTTGAGCTTCAGCAGCAACAAAGACAATTCATGTCGTGCCTCAGGGTCAAGACCGCTGGCAGGTTCATCCAAAAGCAGAAACTTAGGACGATGGATGATGACTTGCCCGATACCGACACGCTGTTTCTGACCGCGGGAAAGGTCGCTGACTTTGGCATACAGTTTATGTTCCAAATTAAGCAGGCGAACGGTTTCCAGCAGCAAATCGGGAAGTCGCGCATCAGGAATACCGCGGGATTTGGCGGCATACGTTAAGCACTGGATCACGCTCAAACCATCCGGCAACCCAAAAAAATCAGGCAGGTAGCCGAGCTTGGAAAAACTGTCGCGCGGATTATCAAGAATAGGCAGACCGTCAAGCAAGACATCGCCGGATGTCGGGATTTCCAATCCTGCCATACAGCGCATCAAAGTGGATTTGCCGGCACCATTAGGTCCGATTAATCCGGTAATACTGCCCTGCGGAAGCTCGACCGAGACATCGTACAATGCCTGCGTATTGCCGTAGTAAAAATCTAGATGTTGGACATTAATCATAATATTTATAAGATATGAAGGGGTTGGATGCAAAAATCGGGGGCGCTAACGCCGACTGATAAACTTTTATCACACGGATGAAATGACAAAATGGCTTTTCAGACGACCTCAAACATTTCTTGGCATTTCATGATAAACATTCAGCCTCAGCCGCTCCGATCTTGAGCCTTCGTATTATCAACAAAAAACTGTTTGACATACAAAAAACTGCTTCTGCGGTCGCTTTAATAGAAGGACGGATAACTTTACCCTATATCAGCGTACTTAAAAAAGCGGCAAGGACATCTTCCAAGCCGCTTTTTTGTCATTGGTTTGTTACCTTCCAACCTATAAATGGCATATGGAACATCATCAAACACATCAAGAGATACGTTTTCAGACGACCTCACAATGGCTTAGGGCGGCAACAAACGAATAATAGACAAATCCTGTTACCATATTTTCGACAGTTTTTCTTTAACTTTAGTCTCCATTTCAGCACTCAAATGGCGACCCAATATTTTGCCGAAATCCTCTTCAGGCGTATAGTTCACCAGCTCAGGGGCTTTGACGACATCTCTAGCGACACTATATACGCTGCCGAAATCATCAATCAATCCTACTTCTTTAGCCTCCGAACCGGTATAGATGCGGCCGCTGAAAACATCAGAATACTGCTGATCTTTCAAACGCTTTCCGCGTCCGAGTTTAACCGATTTAATAAATTCCTTATGGATATCGGTCAGCATTTTTTCCCAAATCTGAGTTTGTGCGGGCGTTTCAGGAGAAAACGGATCACCCATGCCTTTATTGCTGCCTGCGATTTTCAGACG
This sequence comes from Neisseria sp. GT4A_CT1, assembly GCF_000227275.1. Taxonomy (NCBI): domain Bacteria; kingdom Pseudomonadati; phylum Pseudomonadota; class Betaproteobacteria; order Neisseriales; family Neisseriaceae; genus Neisseria; species Neisseria sp. GT4A_CT1. The sequence continues at coordinate 222,358 of NZ_JH164968.1, read as the reverse complement.
ACGTTTGATACCGATTTT
>NZ_JH164968.1:215418-222064 GCF_000227275.1 Neisseria sp. GT4A_CT1 | reverse complement strand
TCTTGTCAGCCGCTGCCGCAATGTAATAACAGCCCGATGCACACATATCTTCCGCCACCACATACACAGGAATGTCTTTATGCTCCGACTTCATACGGCGGATTTCGTTAAACGCAATATTGGAAACCACAGGCGATCCGCCCGGACTATTGGCGCGGATGATAATCGCTTTAGCATTGGGGTTATTGTAAACCGCCTCCATACCGGTGCGCAGCATCTCAACCTGATCATCAAGTTCATTGCCGATTTCGCCCTTCAAATCGATCACTGCCGTATGCTCCCCGCTGCTTTGCACTGCATCGGTATCGTCTCCAAACAGTGACGCAATAAACATGAGAAATAAAATCACACCGATAACACGCCAAATATTGCGCCAAATACGTGCGCTACGCTGCTCTTTATAAGAAGCCAGCAATACTTCGCGCAATACTTCGCGCTCCCAAAACGAGCCGGAATGAGATGAGGGATTATTCCCCTCACGAGAATAAGGTTCCTGCATGATCGGTACTTTCATCGTTCAAATTTTGACACTCGGAACCACAAATCAGGTAGTCCCAACATTTAGAGGATGTCTCCTATCCAATAACCCCGCATTCTACCGTCCTAAAAGATAAAATTTCAATCATCAGCAAATATTTGAACAAAGTTTTCATTTTATAACGAAATTTTTGGTTTCCAGATTGGCGGAAACAAAGAAAACAGCGTCAAAAAGTGATATGGGATATTATGCGCAGCGATAAAAGCTTGAAGGAAGATTTATGATAACTATTTTGAGTAATCGGACTATTCCTATCATAATGCTGTGTTGTTCGGCAGTGTGTCACAGCCAGTAGAGTTTATCTCCGGCAAAAATACCGATACCGTCGATCTAAACATTAAAAGCGCAGACGCCTATTCTGGAAAACGCTTTTTTCAAAACATCCGAAGGATGTGTAGTAAGCGTAGATTAGGGCGGAAATCCAACATCTATCAAAGTCGTCTGAAAGTTTTCAGACGACCTCTTTGCCAATAGCAGTCGTCCTGTTCAATTGTTCATATGGTTTTGATACACCGCCATCACAAACCTGCCGACCACATTCTCTAGGTAAAGAATTGATTGTTTTATTCCCTAAAAGCGCAAGCAGACTATGAAAATGCAAAAAACGTCAGGAAAATGCAGAAACCAGCCCAAGATGATTTAAATAACTTACTTGTCTATTTAAAGGACTAAAATGACCAATCAAGTTAAATATGATCGTAACAAAGACCGTCAGGGATTATTTAAAGAAGGTTGTCTTAAGAAGTTGTATTCAGATAACCTATGGTTAATGAACAAATGGATAAGCGAAGCAGAGTATGACAAATTCCGCTTAAACAATGGGGAATATGTAGACAATAACCCAAGCGTACTACCCACTAAAATCTATCAAGTTGCGATAATCGAATACACCGCTGGCTATCCGATCGAAACCGTCCGCGAACGCTTCGCCCAGGCAATCGGATACAGCCGCCTGTGTTTGGAAATCGATGAAAAATATCCCGTGGACGATCCCAAACTGATCGAAGAAGGCTGGACGATGTCCGTTTGGGGTGGTGGTGAGGATTATGATGATTTTCTAGCAAATGCCATCGGCTTGTGCCTTCTGTTTGAACAGGCTGACTGGCTGGAAATTGTCAAACGGTGCTATGAATTGGACGGCTTTATTGATACATCTTTTAATGCCTTGATCAATATGGTTATTCCGATGGATTTTGATCCGAAAGCCAAATTCCGGCGCGGTGGTTATAATTTCCGCAAACCCCTGCTACAAGCAATCATGGCGGAGAGCAAGGAAGAAACCCTGAAACACCTCAACGCCTACCTCTCCAGCTGGTACGAAGGCAACCGAAAAATCGGCAATCCCCTCATCGACACCCATTTGGAGCAAGATCCCAAATACTACGGCTATATCGGCTACTGGAGCTTTGAATCCGCCGCAGTCGCCTATTTAAAAGACTTGGACGACACCTCCCTGCGGCAGTATCTGTACTATCCTAAAGATATGGTGGACTGGGCGCGGGAGCAGAAGCTTAAGCACGAGTAGGAGTAATACGGAAAGGGTGGATTGATATGAAGAAAATCGTTTTATTATTCTTTATTTATAGTAGTTTCGCTATGGCAGAACAAAATATTTTTCCTGTTCATGAAGTGCAAAATTTGTTGGGTTATGGGCAGTTAGAGTTTTTAAAGCCAAATAAAAAAAATATTTTTATGCGCTATACGATGAAAAATAAAGGAATAAAAACATATTCCTTACAAGATGGCTGTTATCAAAAAGATAAAGTAGATAATTGTGTATCTGAAATGGTTTATCTGGAATCTTCACCTGATGGCAAGTATTCGATATTTATGCATATAGAAGGAGGCATGGTAGAGGATTTGGAAGAAAATTCTTCGCATTACCATGAAACTAATAATATTTTGATTTTAAATCATAAAAGCGGGTGTTTGGTTATGGCGCCTTCTAAATACTACGTTAATTGGAAAGGAAAACATACCTTAAGTGATGGGGATGGAGATAGAGATATTGATTTAAATAAATATTTTAGAGGAATACCTATATTTTATAGAAATAATAAATTGGATGCGGAAAATTATTATGGCGTGGATAATGTAAATAGTTGCCGTAAATTTCAATTGTAAAAATTACCTTCTTATTAGTGCTATCCAGCAAGCGTAGATTGAATTGAAAGTCTGTTATTGAGGTCGTCTGAAAAATTGAGGATTTTTATTTTCAGACGACCCTTCGTCAAGTGGATACAGATTCAAGAGATAAACCAATCCGTAGCGTAGGCTTCGCCCACGACCTTCTGCCCAAATATCCGAATCAAATTATTTATGTTCATTCGTGGGCAAAGCCCACGCTACGGGCGGCTGGCTCTCCCGTCTGGAGGGAGAGAGCAGCTCTACGGTTTGCACGAATTTGATTTTACCTAAAACCATAAAGCCACTCCCATCCTAACCTTCCCCCGTCGGACGGGGGAAGGAACAAGTTGCCGTTGCAGCAAATCGTAGCGTGGGCTTCGCCCACGACCTTCTGCCCGAACATCCGAATCAAATTATTTATGTTCATTCGTGGGCAAAGCCCACGCTACGGCTGCTAAAAATATAGTGGATTAACTTTAAACCAGTACGGCGTTGCCTCGCCTTGCCGTACTATCTGTACTGTCTGCGGCTTCGTCACCTTGTCCTGATTTAAATTTAATCCACTATAAGTGGGGCACAATATAAAAAACAGAGGTCGTCTGAAAACCCGAAATGTGGTTTTCAGACGACCTTTTCTTGCGCTTTATGGTTTACGCGAACCTTATTCGCCGTAATAGGCTTTGGTCAGGATTTCTTCCATATCGGCGACCAATGCGAGACGCGGGTTGGCGGGAGTGCATTGGTCTTCGAAGGACAGCATTGCCAGCTCTTTGCGCCCGTCGATGAAGGTTTTTTCGTCGATGCCCTGCTCTTTGAACGACATTTTGATGCCGACGTTGATCGCCAGTTCGTGACAGGCGCGGGCGAAAGATTCTACGCCTTCGGCAGGGGTGGTGCACGGCAGGCCTAAGGTACGGGCGATTTCCTGATATTTCAGGTCGGCTTTGTAGTAGTTGTACTTCGGCCAGGTGGCGGTTTTCTGCGGGCGCGTGCCGTTGTAGCGGATGACGTGCGGCAGCAGGATGGCGTTGGCGCGGCCGTGCGGAACGTGGTATTTTCCGCCGATTTTGTGCGCCATCGAGTGGTTGATGCCGAGGAATGCGTTGGAGAACGCCATGCCTGCGATGGTGGAGGCGTTGTGCATGTGTTCGCGCGCTTCGGGGTCGGACGCGCCGTGTTTGTAGGAGCGTTCGAGGTATTGGAACACGAGCTTGATGGCTTGCAGGGCGAGGCCGTCGGTAAAGTCGTTGGCAAGCACGGAAACGTATGCTTCTACGGCGTGGGTCAGTACGTCCAGACCGGTGTCGGCAGTTACGCCGGCGGGAACGGTCATGGTAAATGCGGGATCGACGATGGCGATGGTCGGGGTCAGCGAGTAGTCGGCGATGGGGTATTTTTTGTCGCCGTCGCTGATGACGGTAAACGGCGTAACTTCGGAGCCGGTGCCCGATGTGGTGGGGATGCCGATGAATTTGGCTTTGCGGCCCAATTCGGGGAAGCGGAAGGCGCGTTTGCGGATGTCCATGAATTTTTGGACGAGGTCTTCAAAATCGACTTGGGGCTGTTCGTAGAAGAGCCACATGGCTTTTGCCGCGTCCATCGGCGAGCCGCCGCCCAGTGCGATGATGGTGTCGGGCTGGAAGCTGCGCATCAAATCCGTGCCTTTATAGACGGTTTGGACGCTAGGGTCGGCTTCGACATCGGTGAAAAGCTGGATGGTTACTTTGTTTTTGCGTTGGTGGAGCTGGTGGGTCACTTTATCGACGAAGCCCAAATCGACCATCGAACGGTCGGTCACAATCATGACTTTTTCACAGTCTTTCATGTCTTGCAGGTATTGGATGGAATCGCGCTCGAAATAGATTTTGGCGGGTACTTTGAACCATTGCATGTTGTTTCTCCGACGGCCTACTTTTTTGATGTTTAACAGGTTGACTGCGCTGACGTTGCCGCCGACGGAGTTTTTGCCGTAAGAGCCGCAGCCCAAGGTCAGGGACGGCAGGAAGGCGTTGTAAACGTCGCCGATGCCGCCGAAGGTGGAGGGCGAGTTCCAAATCACGCGTAAGGCTTTGACGCGGGTGCCGAAGGTTTTTGCCAATTCTTGATCAGCGGTATGGATGGCGGCGGAGTGTCCCAAGCCGTCGAAGGCGACCATTTGTTCGGCAAACTGCAAACCTTGTTCGGTGGAATCCGCTTTGAGCATCGCCAGTACGGGCGAGAGTTTTTCACGGGTCAGCGGCTCGTTGGGGCCGACTTCGCGGCATTCGGCGATGATGATGTTGGTTTTTTCGGGGACTTTAAACCCTGCCTGTTCGGCAATCCACGCCGCCGGTTTGCCCACAACGGCGGAATTGAGTTTTGCGCCGCCGCAGTTGGCGCAGTTTGCCGTGACGCCGAAGATGAAGTCTTCGAGCATGGCTTTTTCTTTTTTGTTGGCGAAGTACACGCCGTAGGATTTGAACTCTTCGACCAGCTCTTTATAAATCTCTTTGTCAGCGATGACGGCTTGTTCGCTGGCGCAAATCATGCCGTTGTCGAACGCTTTGGACATCACGATGTCGTGTGCCGCCTGTTGGATGTTTGCCGTTTTTTCGACATAGGCAGGCACGTTGCCCGCCCCGACGCCGAGCGCGGGTTTGCCGCAGGAATAAGCGGCTTCCACCATCGCATTGCCGCCGGTCGCCAAAATCGTCGCCACGCCCGGATGCTTCATCAGCGAAGAAGTGCCTTCCATAGACGGTTTTTCAATCCACTGGATGCAGTTTTCCGGCGCGCCGGCGGCAATTGCGGCATCGCGCACGATTTGGGCGGCGTGGGCGGAACACTGCTGGGCGGAAGGGTGGAACGAGAAAATAATCGGATTGCGGGTTTTCAGCGCAATAAGGGATTTGAAAATGGTGGTGGAAGTCGGATTGGTGGTCGGCACGATACCGCAGACGACCCCGACCGGATCGGCGATTTCGGTAATGCCGGTTACATCGTCTTCGCTGATGACGCCCACGGTTTTCAAATCGCGCAGGCGGCGCACGACGTTTTCGCAGGCAAACAGGTTTTTGGTCGCCTTATCTTCAAATACACCGCGTCCCGTTTCTTCGACCGCGTGCATGGCGAGTACACCATGTTTGTCCAGCGCGGCAATGGAGGCTTTGGCAACGATATAATCAATCTGCTCCTGATTCAGCTTGCGAAACTCGTCCAACGAGCGCAAACCCTTTTCAACCAAACTGTTGACCTCGGCTACGGCGGGGCTGACGACATTGTCGGCTGATGCGTTCATGGTGTATCTCCTTGATATAAGGTGGCAATAAAGACGATAAATTTTCACTACGATTACTATAAGTAATTTTGTTACATTTCTCTTTGACTTACATCACAAACCATGCATGCTGTTTTCAGACGACCTCTTTCAGGATTTTTCTGTTTTTAATACATTGAAATAAAATCATTTTAATGAGTTTGATAAAAGAGGCCGCCGAGTCTTCCCCTTTTGCCATATTGCTATTGTTTTGCCCGCCGCAATTCATATGAAAATGAAATTTTTTGAATTTTGTATCGAAATTACAAATCAACCTTTCAAACAAAATTTGCAGGCAAAACGGACAAGGTCGTCTGAAAACCAAATTAAAGTTTGAACTGGCCCCCAAATCTTGGACACTCATAAAAGCCTATTCAGGCGCTCTGTGCAAGCTGGGTTCTGTATGCGACAGGACTCAGCTTTTTCAATTTCAAACTGCAACGCTCCCGGTTGTAGTAATCCATATAGTCATCTATCTGCTTCATCAATTCATCTACCGTCAATTCACCTGCATTATAGAAACACTCCGTCTTCAACACCGCAAAGAAGCTTTCCATCGGCGCATTGTCCCAACAGTTCGCCTTTCGCGACATGCTTTGAACCATGGAATGCTCCGCAAGCAATTCCCTATACCCCGCCGTACGGTACAGCACGCCTTGGTCCGAATGCAGCATCGTTCCTTTATC
>NZ_JH164968.1:210239-214814 GCF_000227275.1 Neisseria sp. GT4A_CT1 | reverse complement strand
GGATTGGGGATGTTCGAGTGCGCCGATACGCCTTCTTGATAGGCGCGTATCCATCGTCTCAGGTGGGTTCGGGAAATGCCGTAGTGGTCTGCGGTACGTTGTTGGCTGCGTATATGCAGGTAGTGGAGTACGGCTTGGTATTTGAAGTGTAATGTATATTTGCTCATAAAAAAACTGCACCTTGTGAGTTGGAGGGGATGTCCAACTTTTGGGGTGCAGTTCAGTTTTCAGACGACCTTGTCGCATATTCACAAGAGATTGTCGGGAAAACGATAGTTTTTTTCTACAATTTCAGACATCAAGCTTATAAAATACAACCATTCTCATTTGTACAATGAACGGAGAAATTGATGTTCCGACCCAATCTGACCGCTGCCGCCGTTGTGGCCGCTTTATCTTCCACTGTATTTGCCGCCGAAACGGTCGAGCTGGATACTGTCCATGTGAAGGGGCAGCGTTCGTATAACGCGATTGCCACCGAGAAAAACGGCGATTACAGCTCGTTTGCCGCCACTGTCGGCACAAAAATCCCCGCATCTTTACGCGAAATTCCGCAATCCGTCAGCATCATCACTAATCAGCAGGTAAAAGACCGCAACGTCGATACCTTTGACCAGTTGGCGCGCAAAACGCCGGGTCTGCGCGTGTTGAGCAATGACGACGGCCGCTCTTCGGTTTACGCGCGCGGCTACGAATACAGCGAATACAATATCGACGGCCTGCCTGCGCAAATGCAGAGTATCAACGGCACACTGCCCAACCTGTTCGCCTTCGACCGCGTCGAAGTGATGCGCGGCCCGAGCGGCTTGTTCGACAGCAGCGGTGAGATGGGCGGCATTGTGAATTTGGTGCGCAAACGCCCGACCAAAGAGTTCCAAGGCCATGCAGCGGCAGGGTTCGGTACGCACAAACAATATAAAGCCGAAGCCGACGTTTCAGGTCCTCTGAACGCCGACGGCAGCGTTCGCGGCCGTGTGATGGCGCAGACTTCGGGCGCGTCTCCCCGTCCTGCCGAGAAAAACAACCACCACGAAACCTTCTATGCGGCGGCGGATTGGGACATCAACCCCGACACGACTTTGGGCGTAGGCTATCTCTACCAACAACGCCACCTCGCGCCGTACAACGGCCTGCCCGTCGGCAGCAGCGGCAATTTGCTGTCCCTGCCCAACCACACCTTTGTCGGCGCGGATTGGAACAAATTCAAAATGAACAGCCATGACGTGTTCGCCGATTTGAAACATTATTTCGACGACGGCGGCTACGGCAAAATCGGTATGCGCTATTCCGACCGCGATGCCGACTCTAACTACACCTTCGCCGCCAACAAACTTTCTGCCGACAATAAGGCAAACGTCGTCGGCTTAGGCACGGAAATCAAACAAAAAGCCTTCGCGGTTGACGCAAGTTACAGCCGTCCGTTTGCCTTGGGCAACACCTCAAACGAACTCGTCGTCGGCGCGGACTACAACCGCTTGCGCAGCACCAACGAGCAAGGCCGTGCAGCCGTTGCGCGTAATGTTGCCTTGGGCGATTTCCACTCCGTTCCCTATGTCAACCTGATGCAGAACGCCCGTGCCGGCGCGCGCGGTTACAGCCATACCGTCGCTACCGAAAACCTTGACGAATTCGGCGTTTACGGCAAATCCGTCTTCCATCCGGTCGACAGGCTGTCGCTCATCGGCGGCTGGCGTTTGGGACACTACAAAATCGAAGCGGGCGAAGGCGACGAGTTGCACAAAGCCAGCAAAACCAAGTTCACCGGCTACGCAGGCGCAGTTTACGACTTGAACGACAACAACAGCCTCTACGCCAGCTTCTCCCAACTCTACACGCCGCAAACCAGCCTCGGCACTGACGGCAACCTGCTCAAACCGCGCGAAGGCAACCAGTTTGAAGTCGGCTACAAAGGCAGCTACATGGACGACCGCCTCAACACCCGCGTCTCCCTCTACCGCCTGAAAGACAAAAACGCCGCCGCACCGCTGAACCCGAACAACCGCAACACCCGTTACGCCGCCTTGGGCAAACGCGTGATGGAAGGCGTTGAGACCGAAATCAGCGGCGCGATTACACCGAAATGGCAAATCCACGCAGGTTACAGCTATCTGCACAGCCAAATCAAAACCGCCGCCAACTCGCGCGACGACGGCATCTTCCTGCTGATGCCCAAACACAGCGCAAACCTGTGGACGACTTACGAAGTTACGCCCAAGCTGACCCTCGGCGGCGGCGTGAACGCGATGAGCAGCATCTCCTCGGCGGCAGGCCTGCGTGCAGGCGGCTACGCCACATTCGACGCCATGGCGGCATACCGTTTCACGCCCAAACTGAAGCTGCAAATCAACGCCGACAACATCTTCAACCGCCACTACTACGCCCGCGTCGGCAGCGCAAACACCTTCAACATTCCCGGCTCGGAGCGCAGCCTGATGGCAAACCTCCGCTACGACTTCTAAAAACGGGAAAAGCAAAAGGAAAACAAATCACCGCCAAAAACCAGAAGACCAACACATTACGGAAACAGACCGGACAGGCAGGGCACACCACCTGTCCGGTTTTATCATTTATGTCCATGTTTGACATAGAAAAAACAACAGATATAGCCCAAAGGTCGTCTGAAACATCCGACAACCCGATAACACACACAACACACCCCACCAACACAACCGACAACCCCGCCATGACCTCACGCACCGCACACTGGCAAGCCGCCCGCCTGCTGCAAGCCGAAGAAACCCACATCCGCTCCGAGCACACCGGCCGCAGCTACCGCATCCAAACCGCCGCCGTCGGCGACCCGCCCCCGCAAGGCTATCCCGTCCTCCATATCCTCGACGGCGACGCCTTCTTTCCCGCCGCCCTCAGCATGGCGCAATCCCTGCTCATCAACCCCATGACCCGAAGCCGCGCCGCCTGCCTCATCGTCAGCATCGGCTATCCCAACGGCGAAGTCCGCGACCTGACCCAACGCGCTCTCGACTACACCCCGCCCCTGCCCGAAACCGCCACCGAAGCAGAACGCCGCCAATACGGACAAGCAGACCGCTTCGCCACCTTCCTCGACCACGAACTTGCCCCGACCCTTGCCGCCAAATACCCCGTCAACCCCAAAGAACAAGCCCTGTTCGGACACTCCTTCGGCGCATTGTTCGGACTCTATTCCCTCTTCACCGCCCCCGACCGCTTCAAACACAACCTGCTCGCCTCCCCCTCCGTCTGGTGGCACAACCGCCGCGTCCTCGACTTCCTCCCGTCCGCCCTTCCCACCGACACCGCCGTCCGCATCAGCGTCGGCGAACACGAAGGCCGCAGCAACCGCCCCGAACAAATCGGCAGGGAAATGGTCGCCCAAGCCAAACTGCTTGCCGGCACCCTCCAACACCTCGGCGCAGACGCACAATTTACCCTCTACCCCAACGCCAACCACGGCAACACCCCCTTCTACGCCCTCCCCGACCACATCGAATACCTCCGCCAAGCGTGGCAGAAAAAATAAACCCGCAGGAAAACGACAAGCCGTATGCCCAGCAAACAGGAATACGGCTTGAGTGATGGCAGTTGGGGATTTTCAGACGACCTTGGATTCATCTTTTATGCAATCAACGCAGGTTTTATTCAATTAAATTGGAAATCCAACCCGTAGCGTGGGCAGCGTCCACGAAATCTATCATCCAATAATCAAAATCAAACAACAGCCGAATGGGTATCCATTTTGGCTTTCATCTCGTGGGCAAAGCCCACGCTACTCGTTGTGGCAACGACAACCTGTCCCTTCCCCCGTCTGGCGGGGGAAGGTTAGGATGGGGGTGGCTTTATGGGTCTAGGTCAAATAAATTCGTACAACCCGTAGAGCCACCCTCTCCCCAACCCTCTCCCGCCGGACGGGAGAGGGAGCGGGTTACCAGTCGAAACGAGGTCGTCTGAAAACTTTGGGATTTGAGTTTTAGAGAAACTCGCTCCCGATTTTTCAGACGACCTCGTTTATTCAATCAATACAGGCTTGGGATAACCCAAGTAGCGTGGGCTTTGCCCACGAAATCTGCTATCTAAAAATCCAAATCAGACAACAGCCGAATGGGCATCCATTTCGGCATTTATCTCATGGGCAAAGCCCACGCTACGGGTCGTCTGAAAACTGAACTGGCCCCCAAATCTTGGACACTCATAAAAGCCTATTCAGGCGCTCTGTGCAAGCTGGGTTCTGTATGCGACAGGACTCAGCTTTTTCAATTTCAAACTGCAACGCTCCCGGTTGTAGTAATCCATATAGTCATCTATCTGCTTCATCAATTCATCTACCGTCAATTCACCTGCATTATAGAAACACTCCGTCTTCAACACCGCAAAGAAGCTTTCCATCGGCGCATTGTCCCAACAGTTCGCCTTTCGCGACATGCTTTGAACCATGGAATGCTCCGCAAGCAATTCCCTATACCCCGCCGTACGGTACAGCACGCCTTGGTCCGAATGCAGCATCGTTCCTTTATCAGTCAGACGGGGTGCGGCTTTTTCGAGCATTTCCTTCACCATTTCGCTGTCGGCTCTGCGGCTCATGGCGTAGGCGACGATTTC
>NZ_JH164968.1:207699-209830 GCF_000227275.1 Neisseria sp. GT4A_CT1 | reverse complement strand
CTTTGTCCTTTTCGGTCTGTTTTTGGCTGAGGGCTTTTAACTCCTTTAGGTAGGCGACCTTTGCGCGCATATAGCACAACTCTTCGATAAGCTCTGCCTGTGTTTTTTCGTGGTCGGGTTTATCTGCGATGAAGGGGTTTTTGCGGTGTTGGGGCATGGTTTTGGATTGGGGATGTTCGAGTGCGCCGATACCGCCTTCTTGATAGGCGCGTATCCATCGTCTCAGGTGGGTTCGGGAAATGCCGTAGTGGTCTGCGGTACGTTGTTGGCTGCGTATATGCAGGTAGTGGAGTACGGCTTGGTATTTGAAGTGTAATGTATATTTGCTCATAAAAAAACTGCACCTTGTGAGTTGGAGGGGATGTCCAACTTTTGGGGTGCAGTTCAGTTTTCAGACGACCTTTTTGCAACGTCCACCTTGCCTGTGCTCAAACCGTCCTAACGCTCGATGCTGCCGCACAACCGTTCGACGATTTCCGCCGCGCTGCCAGGGCGGCACAATCCTGCGTTTTGTCCTGCCCAAAATGGGGAAAAGTCGTAGCAGCCTTGTTTTTCGGCGGCGGCTTTCAATGCACCGGCGGCCGCGCCCGCCAAGGGAAACGGGAGTGCCGCGTCATTCATCGGACCGGCTTCGCGTATGAAACGGTTGTAAAGTCCGCGCGCTGCGCCGCCGCTGAACAAGTTGGTCACCACGGTATCTTCGGGTCGGGCGGTTTGGATGGCGGCGCGGTGGGCGGGTTTGGTCAGGGCTTCGTCTGCGAGCAGGAAAGCGGTTCCGACCTGCACTGCGGATGCGCCCAATTCCAACGCGGCGCGGACAGCAGCGGCATCGGAAACGCCGCCTGCGGCTATAACGGGCAGGTGCACGGCGTTACGGATGGCGGGCAACAGGGCGAACAAGCCGCTTTGACTGTCGGGATGGCGGTTTAAAAACCAACCCCGATGACCGCCCGCCTCCCACGCTTGGGCTATCACGACATCCGCGCCGTTTTGCTCCAGCCAGACGGCTTCTTCGACCGTCGTCGCGCTGCTCCACACTTCCGCGCCCGTCGCTTTGACGCGCTGCAAGTATTCGGGCGCGGGCAAACCGAAGTGGAAGCTGACCACAGGCGGCGGTAACGTTCCACGCATTCCAGCGCGGCGGTATCAAACGGCTGCCGTCCGCCGCCGGTGGGAATATCGTTTTCCGTCAGCCCGTAAGCCTCGAAATACGGACGCAACACGCCAAACCATGCGTCATGTTGCGCGCGGTCGGTAGACGGCGTGCGGTGGGCAAAAAAATTGAGGTTGTACGGACGGTCTCCACCCTCCTGCTTCATCCGTGCCAACGCTTTGTCCAAGCCCGCGGCGTCGTACATCGCGCCCGCCAACGAACCCAAAGCACCGGTTTTACCGACAGCCAAAGGTAGCTCTGTATCATGTGCAAACGCCATCGGCGCTTGAATCAGCGGATAACGCAGCGAGGATAAAATGCGGCTCATGTCTGTTTCTCCTTGTAAACTGTTTCGTCAGCCGGCTTGAAATTTCTTCAATTTGAATACGCAGACTGACCATGTGGAACAAGCTGAATTTTGCCATAGAAAAGGGGCGGATATGACTGCAAGGTCGTCTGAAAACAAACCTTAGCGTTTTGTGTTAAGCGAATGTTTGCGAAACCGAATATGTTTGGGAAGCAAACCCGTTCCGATTCCATCCGATATAGAAAAAGGTCGTCTGAAAACCCTGTTTCGGGTTTGAACTGGCCCCCAAATCTTGGACACTCATAAAAGCCTATTCAGGCGCTCTGTGCAAGCTGGGTTCTGTATGCGACAGGACTCAGCTTTTTCAATTTCAAACTGCAACGCTCCCGGTTGTAGTAATCCATATAGTCATCTATCTGCTTCATCAATTCATCTACCGTCAATTCACCTGCGTTATAGAAACACTCCGTCTTCAACACCGCAAAGAAGCTTTCCATCGGCGCATTGTCCCAACAGTTCGCCTTTCGCGACATGCTTTGAACCATGGAATGCTCCGCAAGCAATTCCCTATATCCCGCCGTACGGTACAGCACACCTTGGTCCGAATGAAGCATCGTTCCTTCGCCAGTCAGCCGGGTGCGGCTTTTCGAGCATTTCCTTTACCATTTCGC
>NZ_JH164968.1:195956-206646 GCF_000227275.1 Neisseria sp. GT4A_CT1 | reverse complement strand
TCACGAGGCTGTAACCGTTGGACTGGGCAATCTTGGTCTCGTTCGTGACGTTGGTCACGTTCGGGTTGGTGCTGTTGTCCACCAGGGTAATGTTTTTGATATTACCCAAGCCTGCTTTGCCGTCTGCTTCGACTGCCGGCGGTGCGGTGTTGACGTTGCCGCCGTTGCTGCCGATCAGTTCGTAAACTTGGTGCAGTTGTCCGCCGTTGACGGCATCGGTGCTGCCTGCGGCGACGGTGCCTGCGGCGACGCCGGTCACTTTCTTACCGCCTGCGTTGATACCCTCGGCAGTGATGTTGACATCGCCTGCTTTCAGACCGTCTTTGCTCAGAGCCACTTTGTCGCCGACGTTGACGCCGTTGTTGTTCACAACCGTATCGCCTGCTTTGACACTGTCGACTTTCAGGTCTTTGTTGAGGCCGACCTGAATGCCGTTCGCGCCTGCGGTGGTGGTGATGTTGGCATCGCCTTTAACGGCGACGGTATCGCCCAGTTTGTTGGCAATGGTCGTACCGCTGTCGCCTGCGAAGCTGATGCCTTTGTTGTCTACTGCGTCTTTCGCCGCTACGCCTTTGGCGATGTCGGCTTTGACGGCTTTAGACAGGTCAACGGCGTAGTCGGTTACGTTGTTGGCGTCTTTGTTGCCTTTGGTCACGACGATGTTGTCAGAACCTGCGGAGACGCTCGCGCCGTCGGCGTTAACGGTGTAAACGGTTTGACCGTTCGCGCCTTGTTTGCCGGTCACGCCGGCAATGTTGGTGCCGGCTTCGACTTCGGTCTTGGCGGCGGCGGTCAGACGGTTCAGCTGTCCGACGTTGGCAGCATCGGTGTCTTTCACACCGGCGGCAACGTTGCTGATGGCTTTGTTGCCTGCATTGATGCCGTCGGCAGTGATGTTCACATCGCCTGCTTTCAGACCGTCTTTGCCCAGCGCCACTTTGTCGCCGACGTTGACGCCGTCGTTGTTCACAACGGTATCGCCTGCGGTGAAGCTGTCGGCTTTGAGGTTAGGTGCGGTCGCCACTTTGTAAGTGGTGCTGCCGTCGGCATTTTGCTCTGGTGTAACAACGATGTTGTCGTTGCCGCTGTCCACTTTGGATGTCGCTTTCGCTGCGGCTGCTTTGAGCTGTGCAACGTTCACTGCGTCTGTATCGGCTTCGCCTGCGGCGATGTCGGACACTTTGTTGCCGCCGTTGTTCAGACCGTCTTTGGTCAGGCTGACAGGTTTGCCTGCTTTGCCGTTACCCACAGTCAGTCCGTTGTCGGTCAGTACGCTGTCGCCAACAGTGACTTTGTTGAAGGAGACGTCGTCTGAAGTCGCTACGGTGATGTTCTTACCGTTGCGGCTGACTTTGATGTTTTTGCCTTCTTTGAAGGTTACAGTGTCGCCCGCGGCGATTTTTTCAGACGAGGTTTCGTCGTTGGCGTTCAGGTTCCAACCTTTTTCAGCAGTTTCTTTCACCGCGGCAATCGCGTCGTGAACATTGGCTTTGCCTGTACCGCCGATGTCGGTGAAGGTGACGTTGCCATTGTTGTTGGCTGCGTTACCGCCGAAGATTTTCGCCAGGTTGGCTTGGGCTGCGTTCAACTGCTCTTCAGTCGCAGCTTGACCTTTGGTAGCGAAGTCCGCACCGCCCAAGGCTTTGTTGCTCAGACCGCTGACTGTGCCGTTTACGCCGTCGATGCTGACAGGTTTGCCACTGTCTTGTCCGATTTTGACGGTATCGGCAAGTTTCAGTTGTACGCCGCCTTCAACGGTTTCGCTGACAATGTTGCTGTCGCCTTTGATGTTGACAGTGTCGCCCAGAGCGTATTTGTTGCTGCCGCTTGTACCGCCGATATTGATGCCTTTGGCAATATTACCAGCGTTGGTATCGGCTTTCTGATAAACTTTATACAGTTGCGCTCCGTTAACAGCATCGGTGCTGTCAGCAGCAAGTGTGCCTTCGGCAACCTTAGTAATCTTGTTGCCGCCGTTGTTCAGACCGTCTTTGGTCAGGCTGACGGCTTCTTTGCCGCTGCTTGGCACCGGAGTCAGGGTGATGCCGTTTGCTGTGGTTTCGGCAATATTGCCGTCTTTGTCAGCCACTGAAACATTGCCGCCGTTGATGGTGGTCACGTTGCCGTCGGTTTCAAAGTGTGCGCTGTTCAAACCTTGCAACTCTTTGGCAAGTTTGACGTTGAGCGTACCGTTGGCGTCGTCTGAAACCACGCCGATGTTGTTGTCAGACAGTTTCGCTGCGTCTGCACCGCCTTTAACCAAGACTTGGTTGCCGAGTTTGCGCTCGAAATTCTTGTCTGCGTTGTCGCCGCCGAAAGTCAGACCTTTTTGCAGCTCGGTACCGATATTGTCCAACGCACCTTGTACGGTGTTGACAGGTGCAGCCTGCGTGCCGTCGGTTTTGGTTACTACCAAATTCGGTACTTCAACCGCGCCGGTAGTCGGATTGACGGTTGCGCCCAATGCGGTTGCCAATGGAGTGAGCTGGCTAACGTTGACGGCGTCGGTATTGCTCACACCGGCAGCAATGTCGGTTGCTTTCTTACCGCCGTTAGACAGACCTTCGGTCGTCAGTTTGACAGGGTTTGCCGCTGTACCGACGGTCACGCCGTCTGCAGCAACGGTGGTTTTGCCGCCTGCTGCATCGATGAATTCAGACGAGGTCAAACCTTTCAGCTCTTTCGCCAGTTTGACGTTGAGCGTACCGGTAGTGTCGTCTGAAACCACGCCGATGTTGTTAGCAGACAGTTTAGCTTCATCTGCCTCGCCGCCTTTAACAGTAACAGTGCTACCCAATTGGCGTGTTGAAGGCGTACCACTGTCGCCTGCAAAAGTCAGAGGCGCACGGACGGCATTGCTCAAGGCAGTCAATGCGCTGCCGACATCGTTGTAATCAGCTACGCTTGAGGTCGCGGGGCTGCTGGAAATCACAGAGTATTTCGGCGCGGCGATTTCACCGGTCGCGCTGTTGACGGAAGTACCCAAAGCTTTGGCAACTTTGTCCAGCTGGGATACGTTTACCGCATCATTTTGTCCCTTACCTGCAGCAACGTTGCCAACTTGGGTCGGAACGGTAGTTTGCGGATCGGTCGGATTCAGCGCAGCAATGGTTACGTTACCGTTGTAGGTTTGGCTTGGATCTTCCGCGTAAACGAAGGAAATCTGCCTTGTGCCTGACGAAGCATCCACAGTACGTTTCAAGATTTTGCCATTTTCATCAACATAAGCAAACGGAGCTTCATTGGTAACTGCCGTCAAGGTAGTCACGTGAACGTTATTGATGGCATCGGTCAACTGGCTCAAGTTAACCGCGTCGGTCGGCTGTTCGCCCTTGCCCAGATTGGTAATCTTGGTGTTGGACATATCCAACCCGTCTTTAGCGGTGATTTTGCCGGCGAACTCGGGCGCATCGGCAGTATTGATGCTGACGGTGGACTCGTTTTGGTTCAGCACGATATTTTTACCCGCTTCCAACGTGATGGTCGAACCGTTGGTAATTTCTTTCAGCGAGTGGTTGTAGGCTTCACCGTTGGTACCGCTGGTTTTAGCCGTATTCAGCTTGAACGACTTGTAAGAGGCGTTGTTGATGGCGGAAATCGCGCCTTCAATGGTGGATGCGCCCGTACCGCCGATGTTGGACATCGTAATAGTACCGTCATTCGCAATGGCTGCGTTTCCACCCAATACGCCGACTGCGCTCTTGCCGATGTTGTTCATGACGTTTTGAGTCGCATAAAGCTGGCTGCCGTTTACTGCGTCGGTGCTGCTATCGCTGATGCGGCCTGCGGCGACGTTGGTAATCGTACGCTCTTTGCCTGCCGTACCGATGCTGAGTGTGGATGAAGGTGCGTTACCTGCAAAGTTGCCGAAGGTCAGACCGCCAACAGTGGCAGAGGTCGTCTGAACGGCTGCTTCAGTCGCAGAATTGACACCCAATGCGATGGAGTCTGCATGAGCGGCATTGGCTTTTTTACCGAGCGCAATGGCATTGCTTGCAGAAGCTTTTGCTGAATCGCCGAAGGCAAAGGAATCGCCTGCGGTGGCTTGGGCGTTTTTACCGAAAGCTACGGCACGGTTTTGCGTGGCTTGGGCTTTGTAGCCGATGGCGATGGTATCCTCTCTTTGCGCGTCTGCTTCGTTACCCAATGCTAAGGCATTGTTGGCAACGGCTTTACTGTTCCGACCTGCCGCGACAGTACCGGAAGCGGTTGCGCGGGTATTGAAGCCCAACGCGGTCGCACCTGCCGCCGTGGACTGGCTGTATGCGCCGATTGCGGTGGCGGAATCTTGGTTGGCGATTGCGCCGTCACCGACCGCTACGCTGGATTTGCCCAATGCTTTGGAAGACTGGCCGCCTGCGAAGGAGTTTTGACCGTAGGCGTTGGACGCTTGACCGACCGCGGTAGCGTTGGTGCCGCTGGCTTTGGTGTTCGCACCGATGGCAACGGAACCTTCACCTTTGGTTGCGCCGTTGACGGCGGCAACAGAGTCGGTATCTTCGTTGACGGAGGCGTTTTTACCGATGGCGATAGAGTTGGAAATCACCGCCTGCGCGCCTGTACCGACGGCTACGGCAAAATCGCCCGCAGCTTGGGCATCCGCGCCTGCTGCCAAAGCATCCAGTCCGGTTGCACCGTCATTGTTGTAATTGCCTCGGGCATTGGAGGTCGTCTTAACGCTGTAAAAATGGCTGGAGCTGCCGCCGCCCAATTGGTCGATTTTGTTGTTCATCGCTTCCAAAGCGTCGTGAACATTGGTTTTGCCTGTACCGCCCAAATTGTTCAGGGTCAGGTTGCCTGCATTGTCGATTGCAGTTTCGCCGCCCAAGGCATCTTTGACGTTTTTACCCAAGTTGAGCAGGTAAGAATTGGTCGCGTAAAGCTGGCTGCCGTTGATGGCGTCGGTGCTGGTTGCGCTGATAACACCCGCAGAGACGTTTTGAATTTGACGGGTGAAGTTGTTGGCAGGGGTGGTTGCATCGACTTTACCGACGGAAACCGTACCGTAAGACCATGTACCGGCGGCTGTGTAGTTACCGTTCAGTGTGTAATCGCCACTGTGATGCGCTTCAGTCAAACTGCCGCCACCCAAAGCAACATCGTTTTCATTGACGGCATGGGATTCGTAACCTAAGGCAAGTGCTTTGACAGCATCAGCTTTGGTGTATGCACCCAAAGTAACCGCACCTGCTTTTGCCGAAGTCGCAGATACACCCAAGGCGACAGTATTGCCTTCCGCAGCATTGGCGGAATGACCGATAGCAATAGCTTCTGCTGCAAGTGCTTTAGTCGTATTACCAAAGGCAATCGAGCTGTTACCCGTTGCTTGGGTGTCGAGACCCATCGCCATTGCATAGTCTTCTGAAGCGACAGCATTGCTGCCGATGGCAATGCCGTTGAGCTTGCTGTTGGTTACCTTCGCCATGTTACCGATGGCCACGGCAAAACGACCGGAGGCATTGGAATCGATACCCAATGCGACCGCCTCACTGCCCGATGCGTTGGCACGCTGACCCACCGCGACAGAAGAAACGGCTCCGGCAACAGTCTCGTGACCGATGGCGACGGTTTCGTGTGCGCTGGCATTGGCAGTCTTACCGATGGCTACCGAATTGTCGCCGCTGGCTTTGGAAACCATACCGACGGCAACTGCGGATTCTTTTTCTGCCAAGGCCGTTTTACCGATGGCTACGGTGTTGCTGAAGCTGCCTTTTGCAGCCTCACCGATGGCGACAGTGGAAGTGACGCTCAGTTTTTGGGCATCCGTACCCATGCCTGCTTCCCTACCGATGGCGACGTTGTTTGCACCGGACACAAATGCGCCGGAACGCAAGCCGAGGGCGATGTTGTCCACGCCGGTAGCGTTGTTGCCCGTACCTTTACCGATGGAGATTTGGCGTTCGTTGGTATAGGCATTGCGACCGCTGTCCGCACCGATATAGACGGTGTCCGCACCGACTGTGCGCCCTGCGGAAACGGTAGCGTCGTACACACCTGCGTTCGTACCCACTACGATATTGCCCGTACCTGCCGCTACGGCTTTGTTACCGATGGCAACGGCGTTGTTGGCGGTGGCTTGGCTGTTTTGACCGAGTGAAGTAGAAGTTTCTGTAGTGGCAATGGCTTCCTTACCGACTGCAATGCTGCTCAAACCGGTTGCCTGAGTGGCAAAACCGACAGCAATTGCACCTTTGGCAGAAGCAGTGGTTTGCGGACCGGCAGCCAAGGCGTTTTCAGCACCTGCATTGCTGTCTACACCGAAGGCTGTGGCGCGCAGGCCGTTTGCCGTGCTGTTTTTACCGACGGCAGTGGTATCATGATTGACGGTCTTGGCACCATAACCGATAGCAGTTGAGAAATTACCGGTTGCGTTCGTCGCTTTGTCCGTCGCCTGACTGCCGCCAATCGCGATGGAGGACGTGCCCTGTGCATTTGCTTTACCGCCGATGGCAATACCATAAGCTCCTGAACCGACCGTAAATTCGCCTATGGAGATGGCACGCTGTGCAGAAGCGACGGCAGTACCCATTATTGCCAGGCTGGCAGGACCCGATGCATTGGCACCTTTACCGATCGAACTTGAACCACCGATGGCGACAGCACTCAATCCCGAAGTATTGGAATTGAAACCAATGGCAACGCCATTAGATGCTACATCGGTTACAACGGATTTGGTACCGATGGCAACGGACGAACTGCCCTGCGCATTTGAGTTGTCACCAACTGCAATACTGCCGCTTTTGGTGTTCGCCAAATATCCGATGGAAACGTTTTTATGTTCCTTACCGGTCGCACCGGTTCCGATATAAACCGAATGACTGCTGTTGGAATCAACGCCCGCCGACGAACCGATGGCAATGACATTATTGACTCCCGAACCGCCTTTCAGTGCGCTCTCGCCAATGGAAATATTGCGGCCGCCGGAAGAAACGGTATCGCCTGCCAATTTTCCGATACTGACATCAGCCTCACCTTTTGCTGATGCCGTCTGACCCATGGCGATAGATTGATTGTGGTTGGCACTTGCCGCCGCACCAATGGCAATCGCACCGGTTGCACGAGACGGCTCATCACTCGGACCCGCAGTGGAAGAATTGGCACCGATAACGACATTGGTTTCCCCTTTGGAAGATGCCCCTTGTCCCATCACGACGGACTTGCCTTGTTTGGGTGTGACTCCCGGTACGACATCCAAGGCTTTTGTACTATCGTCGCCGCAGACCACGTTGTAGCTGGTGGTATCGAAATAGCAGGTGTGGTAATCAGTACCTTCGGCAGCCGCAGTGACGGCTTTACCATTGGCAAGGGTTTTGCCGCTATTTTCTGCAGCCATGACTTGACCGCTGGCGAGCAGCAGGCCGGACATGATGGCGGTAAACGCGAAGCGCACGCCTACGGAGGCAACGATGCCGCCTATGCCTGATGAAGCCGTTTTCCCATGCGCTTTGGCGAATTCCGCCACCGCGTTCCACGTCTGTGTGGTTTCGTTCCATACGACACGATAGATTTTATTCATGCTGACTCTCTGATTTAAAATGTTAAACAAATAAATTTAATATATTATTGAATTGATAGAATAACCTGCTTTTCAAACATCCAACCCAATAACCAAAAATGAAAATATCGTATTTGATGCCGATATTTCGATTGCAAAATTTATTCAACGGATATGACGTATATTGTCACTTTCAAACAAATTTCAGGATTTATCTATACCTCAGATAACAATCTCCCAAAACTGATTTATCGACCTTTTGGCTATTTATCTATCCGCTTATCTTTGATAACTTCTATTTTCTTAACTTTATTTTGCAATCAAAGTGAAACTTTATCTTTTATCTGAAAGCAATTTATATGCCAAAACCCTTTTGCCTGAATTCACTCGTACTAAAAAAATGATATTTTTAAGTATCCGGAATCCAAAAATAAGAAAAGAGGTCGTCTGAAAACGTTTCAGACGACCTCTGTAATCCTTATGTTAATTCAATATTAATGAATTATGTTTCGGATACCATCTTTAGCAAGTTGGCGATGTTAAGCGGCATTATTCTGTATAATGCCGCAGTGTTTTTGAAACAAGGAATACAAATGCTTACCCCAGAACAAGTCAAATCGCTGATTGAAGGCGTCGCCGCTTGCGAACACGTTGAAGTCGAAGGCGACGGACATCACTTCTTCGCCGTCATCGTCTCTTCCGAGTTTGAAGGCAAAGCCCGCCTCGCCCGCCACCGCCTGATCAAAGACGGTCTGAAGGCGCAACTGGCCAGCAACGAATTGCACGCGCTGTCGATTTCCGTTGCCGCCACGCCTGCGGAATGGGCGGCGAAGCAGCAATAAGCCGTTACCTCAGACAAAAAAAGGTCGTCTGAAACCTGAATCGGGGTTTCAGACGATCTTTTTTAATTTACACAATGTTGAATTGCCGCTTAATAAGCATCAGGAATGCAGGCAGATTCAGTGTCGTTCCTTATGCTGCCGCTTCGAGTTTTTCGACCATGCCGACACCGACGCCGCAGATGCCGACGTGCACCGCCACCACCGGCGATACGGGAACGCTATCATCCAAGCAGATACCGGTCCGCTTGAAGAAGCGTTCTGCAAATATCCGATACCGGTCGCGTTCGCCCGTATAAAGACCGCCGAGGATAAATTGTTCCCTGTTTTTGCCTTGCATCAGTTTCAACACTTGGTCGATGATGGCATCAAACATTTTTTCGTCATCGGAAGTGGATTCGACCCGGCACAACTGATCTTGCGAAAAGCGCAATACGGCGCGCAGCCCCAACCAGTCGCACAACGAAGCGCCCAATCTTGCCATCGTGCCGCTGCCGACAAGAGATTTGATTGTGGACAGTCCGAAAATGATGTTGCAACGTTCTTTTAAACCTTCCAAGTAAGCAACGATTTCCGTCGGCGTTTTTCCTTCGCGCAACAGGCGGTCTGCTTCCAAAGCAAAAAAGCCTTCGGGCATGCAGCATGTCCCTGTATCGACGACATGGACTTTCAACTGCGGAACCTGCTCGGCAACTTGACGCACCATATCGGCAGAATCACTTAATTTGTGGCTCAACGTCGTCACAATGGCTTCGTGATAACCTTGACCGACCAAATATTGAAAAGTCCTCAATAAATCTTCAGACGACGGTGGTGTTGTAGAAACATCGCTGTCCAAATGCTCGCGGCGCCAATTGCAATATTCTTCATTGCTGATTTCCAGTCCGTCAGCGAACTCTTGTTGTTCCATAAATACATTCAGATGCAGAATCTGAATCGGGCTGTCCCGATCGAGTATGCCCGACAAAGAGCCACTCGACGTAGACAATACCGCGCAACGATATAAGGCATAAGAGCCTGCCATAAACTGCTCCCTTGTGCATCAAACAATGCAAAATCTCAAATAAATAAAGGACCATCTAAGCGGTCTATTTTAATGATAAACGGTATGTAAATTTTTGTCTACATATTAATAGTTTTGAGCATTATTTTGAAACTAAACACTATATTCTAAAATAATAGTTATCATTCATTGCCATATGGTTTTTATACCTCCTTTTAAACACCTGCGTTTACATATCGTTTACAATACAGCTACTTCTCAATCAAAAGACCACCTCATGCCGAAAATCACCCTGATTGCCGCCTGCGCGCCCGACCGCTGCATAGGCATCAACAACACCATGCCTTGGCACTTGCCCGAGGACTTCGCATTTTTCAAATCCTATACCCTCGACAAACCCGTCGTGATGGGGCGGAAAACTTGGGAATCCCTACCCCGCAAGCCGCTGCCCGGCCGCCGCAATATCGTCATCAGCCGTCAGGCAGATTATCCGGCAGAAGGCGCGGAAACCGTTGGCAGCCTTGAAGAAGCTTTGGCATTATGTGCCGCTGCGGAAGAAGTCATCATCATGGGCGGCGCACAAATCTATGCCCAAGCCCTGCCGCTTGCCAGCGATTTGCGGATTACCGAAGTGGCATTAGACGTCCAAGGCGATGCGTTTTTCCCCGAATTTTCGCCATCAGAATGGCGCGAAGCCGCCCGCGAAACCCACACCTCCGCCAACGGCACAGGCTACGCGTTCGTCCATTACACCCGCATCCGATAAGCAAAAACAGGCAGTTTGCCGTCAAACCGTCCGCCAACGATGCGATGAATCAATAAAATCACAAAGGTCGTCTGAAAAACAGTTTTCAGACGACCTTTGTGATTCTCAAACAGCCGATACAGTGAATTAAATTAAGCCAGCCGTAGCGTGGGCTTCGCCCGCGAATCTGCCGATCAAATTCTGATTCGGACAATCAACCAAGCCGTTTTCCGTGGGCAAAGACGCTACAATCTAAAATCACAAAGGTCGTCTGAAAAACAGTTTTCAGACGACCTTTGTGATTCTCAAACAGCCGATACAGTGAATTAAATTAAGCCAGCCGTAGCGTGGGCTTCGCCCACGAGTCTGCCGATCAAATCCCGAACCGAACAATCGTTCAAGCCGTTTTTCGTGGGCAAAGCCCACGCTACAATCCTACAATCCTACAATCCGCGTCCAGTATCGGCGGCGCCGTTATTCCCCAACCCGCCTACCAAGTCGAATAAGGATGCTTGCTCAAATACGCATTGGTAAATTTTCCTTCCGACGTAATCTCCTCGCCCAGCCAGTCCGGTTTTTCAAACGGCGTATCTTCCGCAGGCAGCTCG
>NZ_JH164968.1:180157-195851 GCF_000227275.1 Neisseria sp. GT4A_CT1 | reverse complement strand
TCCACCCGATAACGGTGTTTTTCCATCTTAAACGGACACATCGTCTCCATCATCTGCCGCGCGTGCGCCAAAGGAATTTCGTATTCAAACTCGCTGCGGCTGACATCCGAAATATAGCCTTTCAAAGTCAGCCAAGCCTTGTCGTCAATAATGCGCACGCGGATGGTGCGCTCTTTTTCCACGCTCAAATAGCCCTGCTGCAACACCTGCGGCGCGGAGGCTTCGCGCTTCCAGTCATCGTTTTTCAACAGGAAGCGGCGTTCGATTTCAATAGTCATCTGTTTGATTCCAATATAAAAGAAGGTCGTCTGAAAACAGGTTTCGCACACACCTTAAAACGGCTTGAACACCACCATATACAAAGCGACGACCATCATCAATACAGGCACTTCGTTAAACACCCTGTACCACTTGTGCGAATGCGTATTGCGTTTTTCCTCAAAGCCGCGAAGCAGCGCGCCGCAATAAAATTGATAAGCCAAAAGCAGCAGGCCCATCAACAGCTTCACATGCAGCCAGCCCTGCCCCCACCAGCCCGTCACAAACGGAATCACAATGCCGCACACCAGCGTCCCGAACCCCAACGGCGACATAAACTTATACAGCCGCCGCGCCATCGCCGAGAGCCGCTCATATTCCACCGGCTGCTCCGCCGCTTCGACCTGCGCCAGATTCACAAAAATCCGCGGCAGGTAAAACAGCCCGGCGAACCACGAAATCACAAAAAACACATGCAAGAGCTTAAACCACAAATACATTTTCAGACGACCTCATGCTCGAAAACGCGTATTTTACCCGCCAAACCGCAGCGGCTGTTTTCTTTATGTCAACGACTGTCTGTTTTACGCCCGAAAAATTGTAAATCACGTCATAATTTCGCACAGTTGATATGCAATAAAATTAAAATTTGTTAAAATGCACATGTAATTAAAACCAATAGCCGCCCTACCTCGCGGAACAAACACAAAACGGAAAGAAAACATGATTAAGCAATTTGAAATCAGCACCAGCGTTCAAAAACAACTCGGCGACTACCTCGCCGCCAACCAGACCGACCTCAAAACCGCCATGGCGGACGAAACCCGCAACGGCGAAGTCGCCGCCATCATCCATGCCGGCCTGCCCATGATGGTACGCAAAATCTATTCTCTGGAAAAAATGAAAAACTTCTTCTGGACGAAAAAAGAACTGATGGTCGAATTCGTCGCCATGCGCCTTGCCGCCGCCGAAAAGAAAAACGCCAAGAAAAAACGTTAATCCTTCCGGCTCATCGAAGAAAAAGATAGAAAGGTCGTCTGAAAACCGTTTACCGGGTTTCAGACGACCTTTTATGATTTGGATTCTTATCAAATAAGGGAGAATATCTCTTTAGCCTGCTTAATTGCAGTCTTTGCATGACTTGAATAAATTGATTCAACTAACTCGTAATCTGCTCGAGATCGAGCTTTTTTTAGTTTTCTTAATAAATCCACAATAAGTGAATTATCATCATCAGCCTGTCTTTCATAATAGAAAATCAAATTATTATGTGTTCCCCCTGCATCATACGTATCTCGCTGATAACCGTTATTTATTGCGTTTTCTAGAGCATGATGCATGGCTGCATAGTAAGCTCTACTGATACATACTCTATCATCTGTTTCACTGTCACTACTTTGACATAAACTATCCGCAAAATCTAAGAAATCCAGCGCAGTAATCATTAATCTATACCCCTTACAGCACAACCCAACACGAAACGGCTAAGATTAATCCCTTTTTCGCGAGCAAATTTAATCTTTAAACGACTCAACTCAATATCACAAGAAGCAACTTTGTCTTCATCTGAGTCAGCCAGCACTGTTAATTCGTAGAAAATTTCATCCTCAGCATAGCTACAATCCAAATTTAAGCCATCATTAATTAAGCTGTAACTACGCAGAACCTCCCCAGCATATACTAATAGTTCTTTTAGATATGATTCATTAATTACTGTTTTAATTCTTTTTATTTCCTCAGCTTCCTTAGTCATATCTTTTCCTAGTTTATTCAGTTTATTTATAACTTTTTCAGATAAAGAGATTTGACCAGTAAACCTAGTGTACTCAAAACATCCTCTCAAAGCTTCAATGTCATCCTCCAAAATATCAACATACTTATCAAGAACTGAATAAGCAGACTTGCGCTCACCAAGTCTAACTAAACAATTACAATAAGTTATATAATAATTACGAGTATCATGTGGCAAACGAGAAGCTTTATTCAAGTATTCTTCCACACTTTTCAGACGAGTTTGTAGAGGTGCATCTTCAAAGACTGCAAGTTCTGCTAAACATAAATAACCTTGATGAGGAGCGTGTGTTTTTAATAATTTCTCTGCATCTCTTTTTGCACGAGTCAAATCAAATGGTCGAATGCACGTTTTGCTGCGCATATCCCTAATTTGACCTATCAAGTCCGAAAAAATGGTTTGGGGCTTAGTATTCATAATTGAAGATATTACTTCATGAGCTTTTTATATGCAATACCATATGAAATTGTTTTATTTGATATGTGTTACTAATTGCTTATACGTCTATCTTGCTATTCTCACTTAATATCAATAGCAAGTTCAAAGATTTTAGAAACCCTTTGCTATAATACCGCTCACCCAGTTTCCGATACGAGCCAGCCATGTCCGCATCCCAACCTACCATCGCCGCCATCGCCACCGCACCCGGACGCGGCGGCGTCGGCGTGATCCGTCTTTCCGGCAAAAACCTGCTGCCTTTGGCACAAACCCTCAGCGGCGGCAAAACGCCCAAACCGCGCACCGCGCTTTACACCGACTTCCTCGGCGGCGACGGGCAGCCGATAGACAACGGCATCCTGCTCTACTTCGCCGCGCCCGCCAGCTTTACCGGCGAAGATGTGGTTGAATTGCAGGGACACGGCGGCCCCGTCGTGATGGACATGCTGCTCGCACACTGCCTCGAACTGGGTGCGCGCATGGCGGAGCCGGGCGAATTTACCAAACGCGCCTTCCTCAACAACAAACTCGACCTTGCCCAAGCCGAAAGCGTCGCCGATCTCATCGACGCCTCCAGCAAGTCCGCCGCCCGCATGGCGTTGCGTTCGCTCAAAGGCGCGTTTTCCGAACACATACACGAGCTGGTGGACGACCTTATTACTTTACGGATGCTGGTTGAAGCCACGTTGGACTTTCCCGAAGAAGACATCGATTTTCTCGAAGCCGCCGACGCGCGCGGCAAGCTCCAAGCCCTGCAAGGCCGTCTGAAAACCGTCCTCGCCAGCGCGGAACAAGGCGCGATTTTGCGCGAAGGCATGAACGTCGTCCTCGTCGGCGCGCCCAACGTCGGCAAATCCAGCCTGCTCAACGCCTTGGCGGGCGACGACATCGCCATCGTAACCGACATCGCCGGCACCACCCGCGACACCGTGCGCGAACAAATCACCCTCGACGGCGTGCCCGTCCACATCATCGACACCGCCGGCCTGCGCGAAACCGACGACGTGGTCGAACAAATCGGCATCGAGCGCAGCCGCAAAGCCGTCTCCGAAGCCGATGTCGCCCTGATTCTGATTGACCCGCGCGAAGGCGTGAACGCCAAAACCCAAGCCATTTTGAACAGCCTGCCCGCAGGTTTGAAAAAAATCGAAATCCACAACAAAGCCGACCTGACCGGCGAACCCGTCGCCGTCCGTTCAGACGGCCTCGCGCAAACCGGTGCGGACACCGTCATCAGCCTGTCCGCCAAAACCGGCGCGGGTCTCGATTTGCTCAAACACGTGCTGTTGCAGGAAGTCGGCTGGCAGGGCGAAAGCGAAAGCCTGTTCCTCGCCCGCAGCCGCCACCTCAACGCCTTGCACGAAGCCGAAGCCGAGCTGGAAAATGCCGCCCTCTGTGACAACAACCAAATCGAGCTTTTCGCCGAACACCTGCGCCTCGCCCAAAACGCGTGCAGCGAAATCACCGGCGAATTTACCGCCGACGATTTGCTGGGCGTGATTTTCTCGCGCTTCTGCATCGGCAAATAAGATTAAACCTTATCCATACGCGAAAGGTCGTCTGAAAACCAAGATTCAGGTTTCAGACGACCTTTGCCGTTTGAAAGCATCGGTTTTTGATAAAATCCACGGATTGCTCACAACTTATCCACAATCTGAACTTCATCCCAATTCAATCAAACCAAACCTAATTCATTGAAAACTATCAACATACAAAAAAGTCGTCTGAAAATTTTCAGACGACTTTTTAAATTGTTCACAAAATTATCAACAGGGCTAGGGCTATCGGCATCAAACCAGATTCTGCGGATTACCTGCGACGAAGCGGTTGATGTTGTCCACAAGGATGTCAAACAGACGGTTGGCGGCCTCTTGGCTTGCCCATGCAATGTGTGGCGTGACAATGAGGTTGGGCAGTCGAGCTTTCAGCAGAGGGTTGCCGTCGCGCGGCGGCTCTTGTGTTAACACGTCAAAACCTGCCCCGCCGATTTGGCCGTATTTCAACGCCGCAACCAAAGCGGCTTCATCAACCAAGCCGCCGCGCCCGCAGTTGATGAGGATGGCGCCGGGCTTCATCTGTTGCAACTCGGCTTCGCCTATCATGTTTGCCGTTTCCGGCGTGAGCGGGCAATGCAGCGACAGCGCGTCGGCAGTGCGGACGGCTTCGTCAAAGGAAACGTAGCCGTCGCGGACGGTTTCGGCGTGTTTGTGTTCGACAAACACGACCTTCATTTTGAACGCCTGTGCATAAGTTGCCAGCGTCTGTCCGATGTTGCCGCGACCGAAAATCGCCAGTGTTTTACCGTTTAAATCGCGCATCGGTGCGCCGAGGTGGCAGAAAAACGGCGAGTTTTCCCACAAGCCTGCTGCAACGTCTCGCTGATAGGCAGGCAGGTTGCGCATCAGGGTAATCATCATCATAAACGCGTGTTCCGCCACGGATTCATTGCCGTAAGCGCGGATGTTGCACACGCTCACGCCCGCTTGCTTGGCAGCAGCAAGGTCAACATTGTTGACGCCCGTCGCGGCTAGCGCAATCAGTTTGAGCTGCGGGTTGGCGGCGATGTGTTCGGCGGAAATCACGACTTTGTTGGTAATGATGATGTCCGCGCCCTGTATGCGCTCGGCGGTCTGATGCGCCTCAGTCGAACCATAGCTGCTTAAAGTATGCGGAAAGTCAAAATCAAACGGACGGTCGGCAAGCGTGTCGCGGTCGAGAACGGCAATGCACAGCGGATTCATGTTTTACCTATCAAAAATAAAATAATGATTTAAATAAACTAATTTTGAATAAAATATTCAAAATATACGGCGTAGTTGAGAATAGTTATTATCCGAATCATACAGACATCACCATATCACGAAACCATCATGATTAAAACCATGACCTTTGCCATTTTACATTTCGCCACCGCGTTCGGCGTTGCCTATATTTTGACCGGCAGCATCGGCATTTCAAGCGCAGTCGCGCTGGTCGAGCCGCTTGCCAACACCGTCGTTTTCTATTTCCACGAACAGGCATGGCGACGCTACGAAAAAAATATAGTGGATTAACTTTAAACCAGTACGGCGTTACCTCGCCTTGCCGTACTATCTGTACTGTCTGCGGCTTCGTCGCCTTGTCCTGATTTAAATTTAATCCACTATAAAACCGTGAAACAAGAATGGACTACGCCGCTGCACTATTGTGGATAAGTTTTGACCGGAGGTCGTCTGAAAACGGGCTAGGGCATATTGTTTCTTATTGGTAAATATTCTTTCAACAAAATAGATATTTATCAATCAAAAAGAAATCAATAAAATGCTTTCCATCGCTTGAACGCCTACGCAGTTCATCTTTTATATTCAACATCATAAGGAAAGTATCATGAAAAAAGCACTCTTCGCCTCCCTCATCGCCGTTGCCACCGCCGCATCTTTCGCCGACAGCCGCATTCCTGAATGGAACCATGCCAACGACTCCGGTCCCATTCCGGGTTTAACCCAAGTCGAATATCACGATGCGCACGATATGCGTAAGGATGATGACCGCGTGAAATTCACCGCACCTGCCACAGGCGTGCGCGAAATCACCGACATCGGCTACAACGACACCTATGCCCGCTCGTTGCAAAACGGCTCAAATTGATTGCCCATCGGTTGAAGTTGAAAGGTCGTCTGAAAACGTATCCATCCGTTTTCAGACGACCTTTTGCTTTATCGGAAACGGCAGCTATGATACCCTTCAGCGCGGAATATCGAAGAGTCGATATTGTTAACCGATTGAAAACGCTATGAAAGGATAAAACATGAGCGGTTTGATTATTGAAGATTTGCAGGAAGGCCACGGCAAAGAGGCCGTGAAAGGCAAGGAAATTACCGTACATTACACCGGTTGGCTGGAAGACGGCACCAAATTCGACTCCAGCCTCGACCGCCGTCAGCCGCTGACGATTACGCTGGGCGTGGGTCAGGTTATTCAAGGCTGGGACGAAGGTTTCGGCGGCATGAAAGAAGGCGGCAAACGCAAGCTGACCATCCCTGCCGAAATGGGCTACGGCGCACGCGGCGCGGGCGGCGTGATTCCGCCTAACGCAACGTTGGTGTTTGAAGTAGAGTTGTTGAAAGTTTATGAATAATGCCTGACGGCGTTGGGATGGATTTTCTACGTTGAACTGAGCGAAAGGTCGTCTGAAAACCGAATGTTGAGGTTTTCAGACGACCTTTTTGTTTAATCCAAGCGGGTTGGGACAAACTAAATTTGTAGCGTGGGCTTTGCCCGTGAAACCTGCTGTCTAACCATGTCAGACAATAATCTCATTTGCTTTCATCTCGTGGGCAAAGCCCACGCTACGGGTGGCTGCAACGGCAATCTGTTCCTTCCCCCGTCCGGCGGGGGAAAGTTAGGATGGGGTGGCTTTGTGGATTTAGGTCAAATCGAATTCGTGCAGCCCATAGAGCCACCCCCAGCCCTCTCCCGCCGGACGGGAGAGGGGGTAGGTTACAGGTTGAAACGAGGTCGTCTGAAAACCTTGAGATTCGGTTTTTTAGAGAAACCCGTTCTACACCCGTTTTCAGGCGACCTTATTTATTCAATCAACACGGGATTGAAATAACTCAGGTAGCGTGGGCTTTGCCCACGAAATCCACAGTCTGATAACCTGAATCGGGAAACCGTGTATGTTATTTATCTCGTGGGCAAAGCCCACGCTACTCGTTGCGGCAACAGCAACCTGTTCCTTCCCCCGTCTGTCTGGGGAAAGTTAGGATGGGGGTGGTTTTGTGGGTTTAAGGTAAAAGCAAATTCGTGCAGCCCTAAGAGCCGCCCCCAGCCCTCTCCCGCCGGACGGGAGAGGGGGTAGGTTACAGGTTGAAACGAGGTCGTCTGAAAACCTTGAGATTCGGTTTTTTAGAGAAACCCGTTCTACACCCGTTTTCAGGCGACCTTATTTATTCAATCAAAACGAGGTTGGAATAACTCAGGTAGCGTGGGCTTTGCCCACGAAATCCACAGTCTGATAACCTGAATCGGGAAACCGTGTACGTTATTTATCTCGTGGGCAAAGCCCACGCTACGGGTGGCTGCAACAGCAACTTGTCCCTTCCCCCGTCTGGTGGGGGAAGGCCAGGATGGGGGGGCTTTGTGGGTTTAGGTCAAATCGAATTCGTGCAGCCCTAAGAGCCACCCTCTCCCGCCGGACGGGAGAGAGTGCAGGTTGCGAATAAAAACGAGGTCGTCTGAAAACCTTGAGATTCGGGTTTGTAGAGAAACCTGTTCTACACCCGTTTTCAGACGACCTTTTTCCTGCCCTGTTCCCGCAAGCGCCTTTCCACCTGTCAAATCCCCCCGAAAAAGCGTACAATTCCACGTTTATTTTTGAATTCATTATATTTTCAGACGACCTCCGTCAGAGAAAAGAGGTCGTCTGAAACCATTAGGCACGTTGACACACATGACCCACATGATTTACCCCAAAACCTACGACGTCATCGTCGTCGGCGGCGGCCACGCAGGCACGGAAGCCGCGCTTGCCGCCGCACGCATGGGCGCGCAGACGCTTTTGCTCACACACAACATCGAAACGCTCGGACAAATGTCGTGCAACCCCTCCATAGGCGGCATCGGCAAAGGCCATCTTGTACGCGAACTCGACGCGCTCGGCGGCGCGATGGCGTTGGCCACCGACAAATCCGGCATCCAGTTCCGCCGTCTGAACGCCAGCAAAGGCGCGGCGGTTCGTGCCACGCGCGCGCAGGCGGACCGCATTTTGTATAAAGCCGCCATCCGCGAAATGCTGGAAAACCAAGAAAACCTCGACCTCTTCCAGCAGTCGGTTGACGACGTAACGCTCGACGGCGACCGCATTTCAGGCGTAATCACCGCGATGGGCGTGGAATTCAAAGCCCGCGCCATCGTGCTGACCGCAGGCACGTTTTTGTCCGGCAAAATCCACATCGGTTTGGAAAACTACGAAGGCGGCCGCGCGGGCGACCCCGCCGCCAAATCGCTCGGCGGACGTTTGCGCGAATTGAACCTGCCGCAAGGTCGTCTGAAAACCGGCACGCCGCCGCGCATTGATGGGCGCACGATTGATTTCTCCCAGCTCACCGAACAGCCCGGCGACACGCCCGTGCCCGTCTTTTCCGTGCGCGGCAACGCCGAAATGCACCCGCGCCAAGTGTCCTGCTGGATTACGCATACCAATTTGAAAACACACGACATTATCCGCTCAGGCTTCGACCGCAGCCCCATGTTCACCGGCAAAATCGAAGGCGTCGGCCCGCGCTACTGCCCGTCTATCGAAGACAAAATCAACCGCTTCGCCGACAAAGACAGCCACCAGATTTTCCTCGAACCCGAAGGCCTGACCACCAACGAATACTACCCCAACGGCATCTCCACCAGCCTGCCGTTCGACATCCAAATTGCGCTCGTGCGCAGCATGAAAGGTCTGGAAAATGCCCACATCCTACGCCCCGGCTACGCCATCGAATACGACTACTTCGACCCGCGCAACCTCAAAGCCAGCCTCGAAACCAAAACCATCCAAGGCCTCTTCTTCGCCGGACAAATCAACGGTACGACCGGTTACGAAGAAGCCGCCGCGCAAGGCCTGCTCGCAGGTGCAAACGCCGTGCAATACGTCCGCGAACAAGACCCGCTCCTGCTGCGCCGCGAACAAGCCTACCTAGGCGTATTGGTGGACGACCTCATCACCAAAGGCGTGAACGAACCCTACCGTATGTTCACCAGCCGCGCCGAATACCGCCTGCAACTCAGGGAAGACAACGCCGATATGCGCCTGACCGAAGACGGCTACAAAATCGGCTTGGTGGGTGAAGAGCAATGGCGCATGTTTAACGAAAAACGCGAAGCCATCGAACGCGAAATCCAACGTTTGAAAACAACATGGTACACGCCGCAAAAACTCGCCGAAGACGAACAAATCCGCGTGTTCGGACAAAAACTCAGCCGCGAAGCCAACCTGCACGACCTCCTGCGCCGTCCGAACCTCGACTACGCCGCACTGATGACGCTCGAAGGCGCAAGGTCGTCTGAAAACCTGTCTGCCGAAATCATCGAACAAGTCGAAATCCAAGTCAAATACCAAGGCTATATCGACCGCCAAAACGAAGAAATCGACAGCCGCCGCGACATCGAAACCCTAAAGCTGCCCGACGACATCGATTACAGCAAAGTCAAAGGTTTATCCGCCGAAGTGCAGCAAAAGCTCAACCAGCACAAACCCGAAACCGTCGGACAGGCCAGCCGAATTTCAGGCGTAACACCTGCGGCAGTGGCGCTGTTGATGGTGCATTTGAAGCGCGGGTTTAAGGGGGCGAAAGAGTAGTTTCAGGCTGCCTGAAAACTATGTGATACAAACAACAGATAAAATAAAGCCCTACTTAAAAAAGTAGGGCTTAAAGAAATTGTTTATTTTTTGCCACCACCAGATTTTCCGCTACCTGACGGGGGATTGTTACCACGTCCGCCGCCTGACGGATTACCTGTTTTGCTTGGCCAGTTTGGGTTACTGTTGCCTGTCTGATTATTTGCCATTATTGCTCCATTCTATACTCAAGTTTTCAGATACACGGACTTTTATTTCCGTTTCTATATTTTATAGATTTAGATTTTTTTTTCAATTTAATTTTTTCAGTAGTCGTAGGTCGGATTCTGGAATCCGACATCTTGGACGGCTGTGTCGGATACAAGTATCCGACTTACGATTAAATAATTGCGGTCTGGATTCCCGTCTGCGCGGGAATGACGATGCGGGTATTCTTATTTGAATTTATGATTAAACAAAGGGATGACATGGAAACCCAAACTTTAGAAAACCCCACTTTCGATACACAAGACGAATTCAAGCGTAAGCCTATTGCCGAAAACATCATCAGGCTACTTACCTCGCCCATCGCCTTTCCCCTATGGTCATCGACGGCAGCTGGGGAACGGGTAAAACTGAATTTTGCAAAAAACTGATTCGGCTCATGCAGCAGCAACATCCCGATTACCGGCCCGTCTATATCGACGCTTTCCGTTCAGACCACAGCGGAGAGCCTCTGCTGGCATTGCTTGCCGAAATCATCAAAGCCTATACGCCTGAAGATACTGGCGAGCAGCCGTCTGAACAGCGCAAAAATATTACGAGGAAAGTCGCGAAAGCCGCAGGATTCGTGATGAAAACCGTTGCTAAGGCAGCGGTTGGTCATGTTCTAAAGCAAAATACAGACGATTTGGCAGAAGGATTACAACAGATAATAAATGACGGCCAAGATGCAGACAGTTTGGCCGAAACCGTAACCGATGCTGCTGCCACAATCGCCAGCCACACCATTGATGCAACCGTCGAAGCCTTGTTGAAAGAGCAAATCGAAGCGGAAAAAAATCTGGAAACGCTCAAAGCCTGCCTGAAAGAATTGGCAGCAGACAAACCGATTATCCTGTTTATCGACGAACTCGACCGCTGCCGCCCTGATTACGCCGTCGATATGCTGGAGGTTATCAAGCATGTCTTTGATGTCAAAAACGTCAAAGTCGTGCTGGTGACGAACACCAAACAACTGCGCGCGGCGATTGATCATCGGTATGGGGTGGAAGTGGATGCGCAAAAATATTTAGATAAATTTTTGAAGTACAGCTTTGCTTTGCTTTGCCGGAAGTAATTGGGGGGACAAATTATCTTGTGAGAAAGTATTATTTAGTTACGATTATCTATTTTCATAAATTGATACGAAGTAGCCCTATGTTTAATCAATTTAAAGACTCAATTTATAATGAATACAACATATATTTTATTAGCGATATGATGGAACGAAACAATATCTCGCTTAGAGAAACGGAACGATTCGTCCACCATTTGGAGATATACCTTACCTTAAGAGGAGAGCTAAACAAAGAAAGAAGGATAGAGTATAATCTCTTGATTATTTTGGGTGTATTTATCTTTTGCTTCTATCCGAGTTTAATCAATGATATTTATAAAGAACGTATGGATGCCAAAGATATTGCTCAATTATTCAATATTCAGTCTTGGCCTAGTATGCCAGAGGATAGAAAAAGGTTTAATTGCGCCGATCTTATGGCTGTAATGTTGATTAGACACAGTAATCTTAGCGATAAGCGGTTTATAGCAAATATAAGATATGATGAGGAATATTGGCAATTTCATATGGATAGAATGTTTCTCAAAAATTCCGCCATTTTTCCCCAAGGAGTAGACGGAATATATGGTGTTTTAGCCATACTAAAAGACATATTCCTAGTCCTCAACCTTGAAAAAACTCCCCAATAAAAAAGGTCGTCTGAAAACCCAAAAACCAAGTTTTCAGACGACCTTTCTTTATCCAATCTGGTGCCGGAGAAGGGAATCGAACCCCCGACCTTCGCGTTACGAATGCGCTGCTCTACCGACTGAGCTACACCGGCACGGTGTTCGTTATCATATACATAAACGGTATGTTCGGCAAGTTCGCATTTCCCGATAAGGTTGTTGCTCGGTGAAAATATATGCCGTGTTTTCAGACGACCTCTTTTAAAAGGGTCGTATGGGGATATTGTTTTGATGCCTTGCTTTCCATCCCTTCCGCCCGCACGGAAACGGCAATGGGTTGGGCAGGTTTATCCGGAATCGGCAAGCTGTCAGCCTCCGCCCGAATATATAGTGGATTAACTTTAAATCAGGACAAGGCGACGAAGCCGCAGACAGTACGGCAAGGCGAGGCAACGCCGTACTGGTTTAAAGTTAATCCACTATAATCTTTAAAGGTTAACAAAAAGCGCGAGGCAAAGGATATGGATGCAGGAGGGCGTGGCGGTAAACAAAAGGTCGTCTGAAACCGGAAATCCGGTTTCAGACGACCTTTTTTCATATCGATACATTAGGCAAAGCTAAACGCAGAAGAGCTTTAATTAACAGCCGATAAGATGGCGTAAAGGCTTGGGGCATCTACGCATAATTCTTCTTTTTCCGAGCGGTAGCAGGTCCAGCTTTTGCCTTTTAAGGTACGCTCGGAGGTGGTGTAAGTCTTGTTATTCATCAGTTTGGTCGAATGAGTCCATTTTCCGCCTGTCGAGTTGGATTCTTTCGTTTTCATAAAGGCTTCATACGAAAAAACAATCGTTTTTCCATTTTTCAATTTGTACTCTTCCCCGTTCCCCGCGATATAGCCGCCGCGTTTTTCATCATAGACTTGTGCGCTTTCCCAAGCCAGGCTGCTGCAAGCCGTTGTTTGCGGTTGGCTGTTTGGGGCGGTCAAATCTTGGTATGTGCAAGTCAACTTGTCTGATGAGTAGGTGTGGCTGGCATAGGCAGCCGTAGACAAAAACAGGATGGTAAAAAATATTCTTTTCATTTTGGCTTACCTTTTAAAAATCAAAACGATACGGAGTAAAACGGCCTTATTCCACTTGGGAACGATGCGGCACTCCGAATAGCAGAAACCGAGAAGACGGGTATTGTACTTCCATCCGCGGAACACGTCAGCAAACCTTATTCGATTATCACGTTTTCAGACGACCTTGCCGCGCAAAATACGCTACAATACGCCCTATTTCAAGTTTCTAAAATTAAAAGGAAAATTCAATGTTCAGCTTCTTCCGCCGCAAGAAAAAACAGGAAACGCCCGCTCAAGAAGAAACCCGCATTCAGGAAACCGCCGCCGAAGCCGTAGAGAACGCTGAAGCTGCCGTTTCGCAAACGCTTGAAACGGTTCAGGAAAATATCGGCGAAAAAGCGGAAGAGCTGACGGCGGCAGTCGAAACGGCGGTAGAAAGTGCCAAAGAGCGCACCGAAGAAATCTGCGAGACTGTGGTTGAACATGTTTCCGAAACGGTCGAACACGTCCGCGAGGCAGTCGGCGAAACGTCGTCTGAAACGGTCGAAAAAGTGGAAGAACGCGTGGAAGCGGTCAGCGACGGGTCGTCTGAAACCGCAGAAGCTGTCGAAGCCTTAGAAACCCAAGCTGAAGCCGCGCCTGCCGCATCCGAAGAACATTCCGTAGCAGCCTTTGAAAATACAGCCGTCGCCACGTCGTCTGAAACCTCTGAGCCATCCGAAACCGAACCCAAACTCGGCTGGGCGGCGCGTTTGAAACAGGGTTTGACCAAATCGCGCGACAAAATGGCGAAATCGCTGGCGGGCGTGTTCGGCGGCGGGCAAATCGACGAAGATTTGTACGAAGAGCTGGAAACCGTGCTGATTACCAGCGACATGGGCATGGAAGCGACGGAATACCTGATGAAAGACGTGCGCAACCGCGTCAGCCTTAAGGGGCTGAAAGACGGCAACGAGTTGCGCGGCGCATTGAAAGAAGCCTTGTACGACCTGATTAAGCCGTTGGAAAAACCGCTGGTCTTGCCCGACACGAAAGAGCCGTTCGTCATCATGCTGGCGGGCATCAACGGCGCGGGCAAAACCACTTCCATCGGCAAACTCGCCAAATATTTCCAAGCGCAGGGCAAATCCGTGCTGCTTGCCGCCGGCGACACTTTCCGCGCCGCCGCTCGCGAGCAGCTTCAAGCATGGGGCGAACGCAACAACGTTACCGTCATCTCGCAAACCACGGGCGATTCCGCCGCCGTCTGCTTCGATGCCGTCCAAGCCGCCAAAGCGCGCGGCATCGACATCGTGCTGGCCGACACCGCCGGCCGCCTGCCCACGCAGCTTCATTTGATGGAAGAAATCAAAAAAGTGAAGCGCGTTTTGCAAAAAGCCATGCCTGACGCGCCGCACGAAATCATCGTCGTCCTCGATGCCAACATTGGGCAAAACGCCGTCAACCAAGTCAAAGCCTTTGACGAAGCGTTAGGACTAACCGGTCTGATTGTGACCAAACTCGACGGTACGGCCAAAGGCGGCATCCTCGCCGCGCTTGCCTCCGACCGCCCCGTCCCCGTCCGCTACATCGGCGTGGGCGAAGGCATAGACGATTTGCGCCCGTTTAACGCGCGCGCTTTTGTGGACGCGTTGTTGGACTAAGCCCAATCGGGCAACAGTCCGATAACGAAAAATCCCGATACGGCAAAATGCCTGCGGATGCGTTTTGATTCAATACAGCCATTTTGCCGAACCATGAAAAAGGTCGTCTGAAACCGGAAAACAGGTTTCAGACGACCTTTGTTTGATGTGGCGGACGAAATAGCGCTGCCGTCAATTGGTGCAACGCCTATTTCCTCCTGCCGAAAAAGGCGAAAACCGTTTGAAAGCAACCCTTACGGAGACAAGTAGCTTTACAAACGGTTTTCAGGTCGGCCTAGCGACCCACCAACGGTTATTATACCAACATCATGCTTTTTTGACAAACTCTGATTTCAAATTCATCGCGCTGCCGTCGATTTTGCAACCGATATTGTGGTCGCCTTCTTGCAGGCGTATGCCTTTTACCTTGGTTCCTTGCTTGATGACCATGGAGCTGCCTTTGACTTTGAGGTCTTTAATCAGGACGACGGTGTCGCCGTCTTGCAACACGGCGCCGTTGGCATCTTTGACGCTCATGGTTTCTTCTGCGGCTTCGCCGTCGTTTTCCGTCCATTCAAACGCGCATTCGGGACAGATGTATTGGCTGCCGTCTTCGTAGGTGTATTCGGATTGGCATTGCGGGCAAGGTGGGAGGGACATGGTGGGGATTCCTTTGGTTGAGAAGCGGGGAATTATAGTGGATTAAAATAAAAATGAGACAAGGCGGCAACGCCCGCCGTGTACGGGTAGTATAGTCAATTAAAAATAAAATAGTACAATACTCAACTTTGAAGGTCTAACCATGGCATACTCTGCGGACTTAAGAAACAAAGCTTTAAACTATTACGAACAATGCAAAAACATCAGCCAAACCGCAGCAACGTTTAACTTGTCAAGAAACACGCTTTACCTGTGGATTCGCCTTAAAAAACAAACAGGCAGCCTAAAACATCAAGTTACCGGTCTAAATGCCGTCAAATTGGATAGGCAAAAACTGGCTCAATATGTTGAGCAACACCAGGATGCCTATCTACATGAAATCGCCAAACATTTTGATTGTACGCCAGCCGCCGTTTGCTATGCACTCAAACAGATGGGGATGACGCGCAAAAAAAGACCACCACTTACAAAGAACAAGACCCAGCCAAAGTAACGCATTATTTGACACAGCTGGCCGAATTTTCCGACTACCAACGTGTTTATTTGGATGAAACAGGATTTGATCGCTACCTGTTCCGTCCCTATGCCCGCAGCCTGAAAGGGCA